>NZ_JAGL01000036.1 GCF_000526635.1 Aminobacter sp. J41 | reverse complement strand
AGTCCCGGTCGCGATAGCCGTTGCGCTGGGCCAGACGAAGCGGGTTCTTCTCGCCATAAGCGGCGCCGGTGGCCGCACCCACCTCCATCTCCATCAACCGCTCGGCGGCAAAGCCGATCATCTCGCGCAGGAGATCGGCGTCGGGGGNCTTCTCCACCAGCGCGCGCAGGTTCATCATGTCGTCGGTCATCGGTGTTCCTTCCGGAAAGGGGTTGGTCTCGCAACCAGACCCTACCGGAAAGCGCCGATGACCGCCGCGCTACCCAGCTACACCACGTCCGGGGACGTCACCAAGAGCAACGTCATTGAGAGCCCTGGGCCCGGTTCCTCCCCCATTTATGAGGGAGGGGGACCATGCGCAGCATGGTGGAGGGGGCGTGACAGAGCGGAGCATCTCGGAAGTTTTGTTTTCTGCGCACATCTCCACAGGCGGCACTCCACGAGCCCCCTCCGCCGCCTTCGGCGTCACCTCCCCCGCGTTGCGGGGGAGGATCCGACGTCGTGCCTTTCATGGATCGTGGTGTGTCACGGGTAATGATTGCGGTGCGCAGCGGACAATGAGGGCACGGGCGGTGAAGCCACGATGCGCAACTGGGAAACAGCGTCAGTGCCGATAACACTCTGAGGTCAATCCACCCGGATCCTCCCCCATTCATGGGGGAGGGGGACCATGCGCAGCATGGTGGAGGGGGCGTCAGAAGGCGGGATCGTTGACGATGGCGGATTCTGTTCTGGCAAGAGAGAGACCTACGTCGCTCATGCTCGGCAGTTGATCCTTCCTCTTGCCGAAAGTGCCCGCTCACACCGTCCTGATTTCGCGGCCGAGCGCCTGGAGCTTCTGGAAGGCGTCGTAGCGCAGGTAGTGGCGGGCGGCGATGTCGCCTGAGGCAGGCGTGATTTCGACGTCGAGCGCCGTCATCGCCCGCATGGCGGCGGCGATGTTGTCAAAACATTTGCCGGCAACCGCGCCGAGGATGGCGGATCCCGCCAGCACCGGCTCCTGCGAGCGCACGGCAAGCACCGGCTTTGCCGTCGTGTCGGCGATCACCTGCCGCACCAGGGCCGACTGCGCCGCGCCGCCGCTGACGACGATGCGCTGGATTTCGACGCCCTGCGAGGCCTGCACGTCGATGATCTGGCGAAGGCCATAGCCAAGGCCGAACAGGCCGGCAACGTAAAGCGCAACGAGGCTCGCCGCATCGTCCTCCATGCCGATGCCGGCAATGACGGCGCGTGCATGCGGATCGGCATGCGGGGCACGGTTGCCGAGGAACTCCGGGACGACGTGCAGGCCCTTCACCAGATCGATGACGCCGGACAGCGAGCCGTTCGCCGCCTCGATTGCCTTGTCGCCGAGCCAGGCGTTGAGCGGCTTGCCCTCTTTCTCCGCCTGCGCCTTCGTTTCGGCGTAAGCCGGGTGGAGGCGCAGCAAATGGTCGATCGCGGCGCCGGCCGCCGACTGGCCGCCTTCGTTGAGCCAGCGATCCGGCACCATTGCCGAATGGTACGGCCCCCACACGCCCGGAACAAAGGCGGGCTCGGCCGTCGTCGTCATGGTGCAGGAGGAAGTGCCGAAGACATAGGCGAGGTTTTCGGTGGCGTCGCCCGTCACGCCCACCGTGCCGATGCCGCCGGCATGGGCGTCGATCAGTCCAGCCGCGACCGGCGTTCCGGGGAGGAGACCGAGCTTGTCGGCGGCTTCGGCGGTCAGGCCGTCGGCCAGCGCCTCGCCGGGCGTGACGATGGTCTCGCCAATGCGCGACAGATCATCCGCAAGCTCGCCGAGGCCGATGAGGCGGAGATACCCAAGGTCCCAGCGTCCTTCGTGCTCGATGTAGTTCCATTTGCAGGTGACGGTGCAGGACGAGCGCGCAAGGCTGCCGCTCGCCTTCCAGGTCAGGTAATCGGTGAGGTCGAAGAAGTATTTCGCGCCGTTGAAGGTGTCGGGCCGGTTTTCCTTGAGCCACAAGAGCTTCGGCATTTCCATCTCGGGCGAGATGATGCCGCCGACATAGCGCAGCACCTCGTGGCCCGTGGCGTTGATGCGCTCCGCCTGTTCGGTAGCGCGGTGGTCCATCCAGACGATGATGTCGCGCTCGGGCTTGTCGGCGTCACCGACGGGCAGGCCCTTGCCGTCCGCGCCGATCACCACCAGCGAGCAGGTGGCGTCGAAGCCGATGCCGGCGACCTGTTCGGGCGCGGCACCCGCAAGGCGCATCGCCTCGCGAACCGAGTAAGCCACCGCGTCCCAGATCTCGGCGCTCGACTGCTCGACCATGCTGCCCGGCGCGCGGAACAGCGAGATGTCCTTCTTCGCGCTGCCCAGCAGCTCGCCGCTGAGGCTGAACACGCCGGCGCGGGCGCTGCCGGTGCCGACGTCGACGCCGATGACGACACGGTTCGTGGTTTGCTGGCTCATCTGGGTGCTGCTGGTCATGGTGCGCTTTCGGCAGTTTCCGCGGCGGCCTCTGGGATCAGAGGTCGACGCTGTTGGGAAGGATCACGAGGTCGCGGATGACGACGTTGCGCGGGCGCGTCAGCATGAAAAGGACGGCCTCGGCCACCTCGTTCGCCTGCATCAGCGAGCCATTGGCCAGCGCCTCCTCGAGCTTGGCCTTCGGCCAGTCGTCGATGAGGGCGGTGACTACCGGACCCGGCAGCACCGCGCCCATGCGGATGCCGTGCTGCGAGACCTGGCGGCGCGTGGCGTGCAGGAACGCCTGCACCGCGAACTTCGAGGCCGTGTAGACCGGCTCCCACACGACCGGCACGACGCCGGCGACGGAGCTGGTGAACAAGATGTCGCCGGTCTTGCGCTCGATCATGCCGGGCAGCACCGCGTTCACGCAGCGGAAGGCGGCGTTGATGTTGAGGTTGAGCATCCGGTCCCACTGGTCCGGATTGCCTTCCGCCGCCGCGCCGCCGACATAGGCGCCGGCATTGGCGTGGAAGATGTCGAGCGGGCCGACCAGCGCTTCGATCTTCTCAGGCATCGCCGAGACCTGCGCACCGTCGAGCAGGTCGACGACGAGCGGCTTTGCCTTGTCGCCGAACTCGGCGCAGACCTTGGCGAGCTGTTCCTCGTTGCGGTCGATGAGAACGACGGTCGCGCCGTTCTCGATCAGGATCTTCGTGCAGGCGAGGCCGATGCCGGAGGCTGCGCCGGTAATGGCGGCAGTCTTTCCTTCAAGCTTGTTGGTCATGTCGTTTCAGTCCCTTGGGTAGGTATCAGGCCCGGCCATGGCTTGCGCGCGAGCGGCGAGCCAGCGAGTCGACGATCACGGCGATGGCAAGCACCGCGCCGGTGATCATGTATCGCAGCGACGAGCTGAGATTGAGCAACGTCAGGCCGTTGGAGATGGCCTGGATGACAAGGACGCCGAGCAGCGCCGACCATGCCGAGCCGCGTCCGCCGAACAGCGAGGTGCCGCCGATGACCGCCGCCGCGATGGCGTTGAGGTTGACGTCGCCGGTGCCTGCCTGCTGGCTGGACGAGGCCAGGCGCGAAGCAGCGAACACGCCGCCGAGCGCGGCAAAGGACGAGCAGACGACGAAGGCGGTGAGCCGCACGCGCTTGACGTTGATGCCCGAGCGGCGGGCGGCTTCCGCGTTGCCGCCAACGGCAAACAGCGAGCGGCCCCACTTGGTGCGGCGCAGCGCGTAGTCCATCACCACCACGAAGGCGACGAACACGCCGAACATCCACGGCACGCCGCGGCCCTTGCCGAGATACCAGACGGCGAACAGGAGCGCGGCAGACAGCAGCACCGCCTTGAGGATGACGACGCTCATCGAGGTCGAGGAAAGGTTCGCGGCGGCGCGCTGCTGGCGGGTGCGGTGGCCGGTCCAGATCATCAGCAGGCCCGGCAGCACGGCGAGCGCATAGGAGAACCACATCGGCATGATGTAGATCTGGCCAAAGCGCACCATGCCGGAGGTGAAGGGCAGGTTGATCGAGCCTGTGGGCCCGAGGATGTAGAGCTGCATGCCAAGCAGGGCCAGCAGGCCCGCAAGCGTCGCGACGAAGCTCGGCATCTCGAAGCGGTTGCGCAGGAAGCCGTAGATCAGGCCCATGATGGCGCCGGCGGCAATGGCGCCGGCGATCGCCACCGGCACCGGATAGCCGAACTGGACCCACATGACGCCGAGAAGCGCCGAGGCAAGGCCGCTCATCGAGCCGATCGACAGGTCGATTTCGCCGAGCAGCAGCACGAAGACGATGCCGAGCGCGATGAGGCCAACGGCCGCCGCGTCAAACAGCATGTTGGTGAGGTTGTTGGGCGCGAGGAACACCGGGTTCAGCGTGCTGAACACGGCCGAGATCAGCAGCAGGCCGACGATCACCGGGATCATGCCGAGGTCGCCGGAGCGGACGCGATCGTAGAAGCTGCGCAGCCAGCCGCCGATGCCCTCGTCGTGGCGCACGCGCGTGTCGGCGCGGTCGAGCTGAGCTGCCGGAGCGCTGGTCTTGTTCGCCTGGTCCATGGTCATTCTCCCAGCGATTCCATCTTGCGGGCGGCGCGGCGCGACACCGAATTGTCGCTCGCGCCGGTAATGGCGGCGATCAGGTCCTCATGCGAGTCCGCCGGGGTGAAGACGCCGTTGTTGCGGCCAAGCCGCAGCACGACGATGCGGTCGGCAACGGCGCGCACGTCTTCCATGTTGTGCGAGATCAGGATGACGCCGTGGCCGCGGTCGCGCACGCGCTCGATGAGGTTGAGCACTTCCGCAGTCTGGGCAACGCCGAGCGCCGCCGTCGGCTCGTCGAGCATGATGATCTTGGGGTCGAGGAGCAGCGAGCGGGCAATCGCCACCGTCTGGCGCTGGCCGCCCGACAGCGAGGCGATCGGCTCGCGCACTGACGGGATGCGCGCGGCGAGCTCCTGCAGCAGCGTCCAGGCGCGCACTTCCATCTGCAGTTCGTCGAGCCGCCACGGGTTGAGCTCGTGGCCGAGGAACAGGTTGGCGACGACGTCGAGGTTCTCGCAGAGCGCAAGATCCTGGAACACGGTGGCGATGCCCATTTCCAGCGCCTTGCCGGGGTCGGACAGCGTCACCTTCTGGCCGAGAAATTCGATCGTGCCGGAGGTCGGCTGGTGCACGCCGGCGAGGATCTTCACCAGCGTCGACTTGCCCGCGCCGTTGTCGCCGACAAGTGCCACCACTTCGCCGGCATGGACGTCGAGTTCGATGTCCGACAGCGCCGTCACGGCGCCGAACTGCTTGGAGACATTGCGAAGGCTGAGGAGGAGCTCTCCCTTTGCCGTCTTTCTCTGGCCTTCTGCCATCTTGTACCATCCTCGCTGGTTCCGCGGGCGGCTGGCCGCTGCGGAAGAACCACAGCGCGGGCTGCACCTGCGCTGAGTGGACCGGCGCGCCGAAAGGGTTTTGAGCGCGCCCATCGCGCTCTTGCCTTCTCGCGCCTTGCCCCCTGGCTGCCCCGGGAAAAGTCCCGCGGGCGGGGAGGGAGCCTGTTTCGGGCTGCCGATCTTCCGGCAGCACCGGCAGAATATCATTGTTGCCGCACCGCCCGCCTCAGCGATTTTTCGCAAGCGTCATGCGGGTGCGCGGCCACTCCCCGGTCCGTTGCGGAGCCGGGGAGGGCGGTCGATCATGAGCGTGGGTGCCTTTTCAGGGGCCGGACGGCCGCGCGGCCGCCTGCTTGCCGCCCCGTCCCGTTCCGCCCTTAGCGGGGACGAACCGTGCGGGCCAGGGCGGCACGTGGCCCCGGCGGGGCCACGCCGGGGATCGGCTTAGTTGGTGATGCCGAGTTCCTTGCAGGCGTCGGCGTACTCAGCCGTGCAGACCTCGTCGGCGGTCTGGATGCCCGCGTCGAAGATCAGCTCCTTGATGTTCTCGCGGGTGACGACTGCCGGCACGAACAGCTTCGACGGGGTGTCGTAAAGCGTCGTCTCCGGGGTCGGGGTCTCGCCCTTGAGGAACGTGACGGCGACCTCGGCCGCGGCCTTGGCGACGATCTCGGACGGCTTGGAGATGGTGTTGTACTGGTCGCCGGCGATGATCAGCTGGAGAGCAGCGATCGTCGCGTCGTTGCCGGTGACCGGCGGCAGCGGGTTGACGCCGGCGGCCTTCAGCGCGGCGATCGCACCGCCCGCGGTGCCGTCATTGGCGGCAACAATGCCGGTGATCTTGTCGCCGAAGCGGGTGATCTGGCCAGCGGTCCACTCCTGCGCCTTCGGCGGAGCCCAGTCCGGCGTGTCGTACTCGGCGAGCTTCTCGTAGGCCGACTCGTCGAGCGCGCGGTGGATACCGTCGCGGATCAGGCCGGCAGCGGCGTCGGTCGGCGAGCCGTTGATCTCGAGCACGCCCGAGCCGTCGGCGATGCCCGAGGCCTTCATGTGGTCGACGAGCGACTTGGCGATGGCGTAGCCGATGCCCTCATTGTCAAAGGAGACGTAGAAGTCGGCAGGGGTTGCCGGGATCGGACGGTCATAGGCGATGACCTTGACGTCCTGCGCCTTGGCGATCTCCACCAGCGCGGCGGCGGCGGCCGAGTCGACCGGGTCGAGCACGATGACCTTGGCGCCCTGCGCGATCACCGAGTTGAACTGCTGCTGCTGCAGGGCAACGTCAGCGTTCGCGTTCTGGTAGATCAGCGTGCACTCGGCGCACAGCTCCTTCATCGCGGCCTCGAAGCCGGGCCAGTCATGCTCCTCGTAGCGGGTCGAGGCCTGGTCGGGCATCAGGAAGGCGACGGTCGCGGCCTCCTGCGCGAACGCGGTGGACGACATCAGGGCAGCGGCAAGGGCCGTGCCGGCAAGGGTAAAGCGTTTCATCTCATCTCCTCCGTCAATGCGCGTCGCACCCGCGACGGCCTTCAGACGAATTGTTCTTATGCAGCCGCGGCCTTCCGACAGTTCCCCATTCGTGGGGTCCCCCATCCGAAAGGATGCGCCGCACCTCCCATTGTTCGTGCACCCTGTTGTTTGTGCACATCTCGTGCGCGTTTGGTTGCACCACCGATTGCGCAACCTTGCTCAATCGATGGAGCAAAGTTGTCACTGCCCCGATTTACTGTCAAGTTCGCTTTGGAGGATTCGCACAGAAGGTACGGGATGCGCAGGAAGCAGCCGGACGCCGCACGGCGGACGACGATCTATGACATCGCCCGGCTTGCCGACACGTCGGCAAGCGCCGTCAGCTCCGTGCTCAATGGGTCGTGGCAGAAGCGCCGCATCAGCCAGCGGCTCGCCGACAAGATCCTGCAGATCGCCGAACAGGAAGGCTATGCCGCCAATGCGCAGGCAAGCCTGCTCCGCCGCGCGCGCTCCAACATCGTCGGCATGATCGTGCCGAAATACGACAACCGCTATTTTGGTGCGATCGCGGAAAAGTTCGAGGCGCTGGCGCGCGCAAGGGGCCTGTTTCCGGTCATCACCTGTACCCAGCGCGAGCCCGCGCTCGAGGTCGAAGCCGCCAAGGAGCTGATCTCCTTCCAGGCCGAGTGCCTGATTGCGACGGGCGCCACCGACCCCGACAAGCTGACGGCGCTTTGCCAGGCGGCCGGCGTGCAGTCCTTCAACCTCGACCTGCCGGGTTTCGCCGCCCCTTCCGTGATCTCGGACAACTACACCGGCGCCTATCAGCTCACCGAAATCCTGCTCGACCGCTGCAAGGCCGATCTTGGCCTCGATGGCCCGCTCTGGTTTGTCGGCGGCCGCGTCACCGACCACAACACCTCCGCGCGCCTCAAGGGTTTTCGCGACGCGCATCTGGCGCGCGGCATCGAGGTGCCGGACAGCCAGGTGCTGGTGCCGGGCTATTCCGCCGACCGCGCCGAGCAGGCGCTTCGTTCGCTGCCGAAGTTCGACAAGCTCGGCATGTTCGTCAACTCGACCATTTCGCTCGAAGGCGTTGTGCGCTGGTACCGCAGCCTGGGCGACGAGCCGTTCCAGTTCCGCTACGGCTGCTTCGACTACGACCCCTTCGCGGCGCTTCTTCCGGGCAATGTCGGCATGGTCGAACAGGACACGACGGCGATGCTCAACACCGTCTTCGACCTGATGGACCGCCGCGAAGCCCCCGCCGAGCCGGTACTGGTGCCGTGTATTTTGCGAGGGGTGGGGCAGTAGGGACAATTCCTGGCCGGGATCATGCGCCTCCTGAACCGCTTTCCACAGCCTTGAAATTTGTGACAGCGGCGCCCAAATAACGCCCACTGGCTGCCGCATTCTGCCGGCGTTTCATTAAAGCCATTCCAACAGAAGAGAGGACTACGTATGGGCGAAATAATCGAAGCCATTACGGCCGCCCTCAATTCGGGGGCGAATGTCATCACGGCACTGCGTGACGCCTACGGATACTCGATCGAGGACCTTTCAACGACTTCGGGGCTTGCCGTCTCGGAAGTCGAGGATCTTGAGGCTGGCAACATCGACCCGGCCAAGCTTGCCCGGCTGACGGCATCGCTCGGCCTGCCCGAAGGGCTTGGCCAGCCCGAGGAAACTGGCATGCCCGCGAGGCTTGCCAGCTGATCATGCTGCACGCCGCGCGGGGGCGGCGCTGCATTCTTTCAAGCACAGGTTGAATATGAGGCGGGGCGGCGACGCCCGGCCGATCAACTTTTGGCCCCCCGCGTGAAGTTGATGTGGTGGAAGGTCCGGTCGCCTTGTTTCGGCCACTTCCGCATCCCTATCGTGAGGTCACGAGCAAGCGAAGATTTGCTGCCAGGTTCCTGTAACATCGGAGGAGGATACGATGAGCGGACGCATGTTCGACATGCCTGTTTTCGTGAAAGCCGAGGATGTGACAGCCGAGGAAATTGCCTCGCTCGATGAGGCGCTGTCCTTCCTGGACAACTGGCCGGTTCACCGGCGCGGACCGGTCTACGACACGGCCTACCGCGCCTGCCAGCTGGCGCTGAAGGGCGACTATCCGCTCGAGCGCGCGCGCCAGTCGTTCCAGTCATTCGCCAAGTTCATGCGCATCCTGGACGAAACGCCCGCACAGGTCGCCGCCGCGGCGATCGGGGAGGGCGGAACGCGGCTCGGAAGGGCGTAGAGACACCTTCCGCCGACGCCGCTTCAGGGCTTCGATATAGACGTTGGGCGAGCTGCCGGCTCTGGTCTGGTGGCCGCCCAAACGACGTTCAGTCATCGCCGGTCGCCTCATGCACCGGCGATTTTTTTGTGCCTTTTCTTGGGTTTGGTCTTCGGAACGCCCGGCGGATGCTCTCGATTGGAGGATGAAGGGGCGCCTCGCGCCTGTTGAGCTCTGCTCCCGTGTATTATCCGAGTGAAGATATAGTACCCCCACCCCTAACCCCTCCCCACAAGGGGGAGGGGGATTACGGGAACCTCGAAGCCTGTGCAGGCAGGACGCCTGTGACAGGGACGTGAAAAGAGACAGGGACACAGGGACGCGTAAAGAGACAGGGGCGCGTAAAGTACGTCTCGTGCTGCCAACATTCCCCTCCCCCTTGTGGGGAGGGGTTAGGGGTGGGGGTAGACCGCGCCCATTCAGGCCGCGCGCGTGTCAGAAAGTTCCGGGACCGAACCGAGGCGTGAACGCGCCTCGTTTAGTCGCGTGCAAACTCAGTTTCGACCGGTGCGCACGACGCGCGCCAACCCGGAGGCCTGACGTCTCCAACTTCCCCTCCCCCTTGTGGGGAAGGGTTAGGGGTGGGGGTAACAGTATTTCTGCAAGTCTCGGCGGATGAGGCGGGAGTGCCTGGCTGCCGGGCCGGCGTGACGAAAGACATGCCCTGGCTCAGGATGATCCGCGCTATCCCTCCAGCCTCATCCCGTTCTGCCGTGCGATTTCCGTCAGGGCGGCGGCGAGCTCGTCGGTCGCCTTCGGGCGGGGGCGGAATTTCGACCAGTAGAGATAGGCCGGGACTTCGACGCTGTTTTCCAGCGGGATGGCGACGAGGCCGAAGCGCTCGCAGTCGAGCACCGAGAACGGGTCGAGGATGGCGATGCCGATATCTTCCGACACGAAGGACAGGGCCGTCTCGACGAAATGGATGAAGACATGCGTCTTCCGCTCCGCGCCGGCGCGGGCATAAGTTGCGTCTATATAGCGGCCGTGGGTGGTGTCGGGCCCGTAGGAGATCAGCACCTCGCCGTCGAGGTCGCCGGGCGCGATCACGTCGCGGCGCGCAAGGCGGTGATCCTTTGGCACGACGACGTGCAGCCCGCCGCTGGCAATCACCGTGCAGTCGAGGTTGGGGTCTTCGGCCGGCGCGATGCTGGTCACGCACGAGCCCTGACCGAACAGCAGATAATCCTGGATGTCCTTTTGCGGCAGGAAATCGCAGTAAAAGACGCGCGCGGGATGATCGTCCCTCAGCTTTTTCAGCGCCTTGGGCACGAGGCGCATGCCGATCGAGGGGGTGGTGCCGAAGCGGAACACCGAACTGTCGCCGCGCGCGATCGCGTGGATCGCATCCGACAGCCGGTCGAACTGGCCGTAGACGCGGTCGACCTCGACGAAGATGAGTTTTGCTTCCTCGGTCGGCACCAGGCGCCCGCCGATGCGCTCGAACAGCTTGGTTTGCAGCTCGTCCTCGAAGCGGCGGATGGTCATGGACAGGCTCGGCTGGGAAACGCCGAGCTGCTGCGCCGCCGCCGTCAGCGAGCCGGTCGCCATCACCGTGCGAAAAACCTCGATCTGGCGTTCCTTGAGCTTTGGCCGCGGCATGTTTCCCCCCATTTGGCACTCGCCATTCGTATAACTTCGGCTTATGCCGGGCCGTTCATATCGTATTGGCGGCGCAGGGGGAATGGCGCAAATAGCAGGCGCGGGGTCCGGGCCGTCACGGCGCGACCCCAGAGGAGCAGAGCGGCATGATCACGGCAAAGACGCGCCTGGTGGCGATGATCGGGCAGCCGATCGCGCAGGTCAAATCGCCGGACTATTTCAATCGCGCCTTTGCCGAGGCGGGCGCCGAGCGGGCCATGATCCCGATGGAGATCGCGCCCGAGGCCGTAGCCACCTTCGTCGAAACGGTTCGCGGCTGGGACAACCTCGACGGCTTCGTCGTCACCATCCCGCACAAGCAGGCGATCGCTGAGCTTGCCGACGAGGTCTCGCCGCGTGCGAAATGGCTGGGGGCGGCCAATGTCGTGCGCCGCGAACCGGACAGCCGGCTCGTTGCCGACATGGTCGACGGGCTGGGCTATGTCGCTGCGATCCGCGCCAACGGTTTCGAGCCGAAGGGCAAGCACGCGCTGGTGATCGGGGCCGGCGCGGCAGGCAGCGCGATCGCGCATGCGCTGTGCGAGGAAGGGGTGGCCGCGCTCGCCATCTCCGAGCTCGACTGGCAGCGCGGCGACCGTTTTGCCGACAGGCTGCGCGAGGCGTTTCCCTCCGTCGAGATCACCACCACCTGCGGCGACATCGGCGCTTACGATCTTGTTGCCAACGCGACGCCGCTCGGCATGCGCCCGAACGATCCGCTGCCGCTCGGCCGGCTGCACATCGCGGCGCTGAAGGAAACCGCGCTCGTCACCGACGCGGTGACCTCGCCGGAGGTGACGCCCTTCCTCGAGGCGGCAAAGGAATCGGGGCTAAAGATCCAGACCGGGCCGGAGATGTCGAAGGCGCAGATGGGCCTGCTTGGCCGCCACATGGGCGTGCTGTGAGGGGGCGCCGCCGCCAGCTGCCCGACACTTGCAAAACGGATTGGAAAGTGAATGACCAGGAAGACCGAGACCTATGATGTCGTTGTCGCCGGAGCCGGCGCGGGCGGACTTGCGGCGGCGGTGGGCGCAGCGCGCCTTGGCGCGCGCACGCTGCTGGTCGAACGCTACGGCTTCATGGGCGGAGCGGCGACCAACGCGCAGGTGCTCGCCTATTGCGGCTTCTATCTGCGCGGGCAGGAACAGCGCCGCTCGGTGATGGGCGTTGCCGAGGATTTGTTGCGGGAGCTCAAGCGGATCGGCGCCGAGACCGCGCCGATCGTCTCGAAGAGCGGCTACTGGGTGGTGATGCTCGATCCCGAGGCAACCAAGCTCGGCTTCGACCGGCTGGCACGCAAGGCGGGCGTTGAGGTGAGGCTGCACACGCGGCTGATGGGCGCTGCCGTCGAGGACGGGCGCATCCGCAGCGTGGACCTCGTCGACCATGCCGGCGTGACCACCGTCGAGGCGAAGGCGTTCGTCGATGCAAGCGGCGAGGCGACGCTGGCAACGCTCGCCGGCGTGCCGCTCAGCCAGGGGGGCGGCGACGCGAAGGCCGTGCAGGCGGCCTCGCTTCCGGTGCGCATCGGCGGGGTAAAACCCGGAACCGTGCTCGACCGCGCGGTGATGGCGCAGCTGATAGCCGAGCACAACAGGACCGCGCGTCGGCCGATCCTGCGCGCCGACGGCGGCGTCCTGGTGACGCTGCCGATCACCGGCGACACCTGGTGGATGGCGATCGACCTCGAGACCGACGGCATTACGGGCAAGAGCCTGACCGAGGCCGAGTTCGAGGCGCGCGAGCTTGCCTGGGAGAATCTTCAGGTGCTGCGCCGCCATCCCGGCTTCGAGGACGCCTATCTGGTGGCGACCGGGCCGCAGCTCGGCATTCGCGAGACGCGCCGGCCGTTTTCCCGCGTCGATGTGAGCGAAGCCGACGTGCTCGAAGGCCGCCGACATGCGGACGCGATCGCGCGCGGCAGCTGGCCGATGGAGGTGCACGAAGCGCCCGGCCGCGCCCGCTTTATCGACGTTGGCGGCGAAGGTTTTTTCGACATCCGCGCCGGCGCCATTGAGGCGGCCGAGGTGGACAATCTGCGCCTTGCCGGCCGCGTCATCGGCGCGGACGCGAAGGCTTACGGCTCCGTGCGCGTCATGGGCACCGCCTTTGCGACCGGCCACGCGGCGGGCATTTCCGCGGCACTCGCCGCCACCAGCGACGGCGACGTCGCAACGCTTCAACGCGTGCTGCGGGAGCAGGGCGCGGAGATTTAGCGCCGTTCAGACCCGGCACTCGGCACCAGGTTCTCCTATAGCAGGTACGTACCCATTCAGCCGGCGCGGCTTCCCCGCGTCCTGATCCGCTGGCTTGAGGTCAACGTTCCGGCCTGGATGCCACGGTCAAGCCGTGGCATGACGAAGCGGAGAGGCGGGGAGACACGGGCAAGCGCGAGTAACGTTTGCGGAGTACGCGGGGCGGGCGATTGCCGTCACCATCACTCCCCTCGTCACCCTCGGGCCTGACCCGAGGGTCCATACCTGAACCTCTCCGGTGGTGTGCGTGGCATTCGCCACACGCCCGGGATCCTTGTGAGCGGCGTGCACAAACCCGAGACTAGGCACTCAGCCCCTCACTCTCCCCCAAGCAATCCCCTACCGATCGCCGCTTCCTCGTCGTCGTCGGGCAGAGCTTCGTCGCTGTCCTGGTAGGGGTTGTCGTCGTCTTCTTCCAGCGGCTCGGTGGCTTCCTCGTCCTCGTCATAGCGGAAGTCGCCGTTCTCAGGCAGGCTGTCGGGCAGAACCTCGCCCTCGACACCCTGGAGATCGTCCCAATCGGGCTGTTCGAGGTCCGGGCCCTCGAGTTCCGGATCCGGCAGGTCGGGATCGGTGTCGATGTCCTCGAGGTCGGGGTCGGGGTGCAGGCGGTTCGGGTCGCGCGGGATCATCTCATTCTCCACATCTGGCGGGTGATATGTGCCTGAGCAGGCCAGACTGCAGGGGCGTCGACTAACCGGATGCGGACGGGAATGTTCCCCTCTCGTCCGCTCACGTTTTCAGGTCAGGTTTCGGGCGTGCCGGCGCGGCGGAGCGGGACGGAACGGACGCCGTGTCTCGCGGGTTGTTGGCGGGAAGGGAGAACTGCCGTGACCTTGCTGATCGATCCAAGAGAAGAGTTGTGGGAAGACTGGCCGGGCGAGCACCGCTCGCGGCTGAAATTGCTGCTGTCGGCCGGTCGCACCGAAAGCGCCGAAATCACCCTCGGCATGGCGGCGCTCGACCCCGGCGAGGAGCTGCCGCTGCACAGCCACCCGCAGGCCGAGACCTGCATCGTGCTGTCGGGAAATGGCAGGTTCGAGGTGGAAGGCGAGACGACAAGGGTCGAGGCGAGCCAGATCGTCTTCATCCTCGGCAATGCGCGCCACCGCATCGTCAATGATGGCGACAAGCCGCTGACCTTCCTGTTCGCCTTTGCCGCCAACAGCTTTGACGACGTCGGCCACGTCTTCGGCGACACTGAGGAAGCGAAAGCCGCCGGCCACCACCTGCCGGTGACGAGCGACCCGAAACTCAACAACCCGGATGCAACGCCCGGCACCGGCATGCTGCCCGACATCGGCAGCAATGATCCGAACTCGCAGCCGTCGGGTTAAGCCCGAAGAAAAGGCGCGGCAGCCTTCCAGCCGCCGCGCCCCAAGCGTTCGACTCGTCGCCTTCAGAACATCGCTTGCGGGATGACGAGGGCGATCTGCGGGAAGATGACGATCAGGAACAGGCACACCGCCATCGCGAACCAGAACGGCAGCACGCCCTTGAAGATCGTCGACATCGGCACATCCCTGGCGATGCCCTTGACCACGAACACGTTCATGCCGACCGGCGGCGTGATCATGCCCATCTCGATCATGATGACCGCAACCACGCCGAACCAGATCGGGTCGAAGCCCATCTGCATCATGATCGGGTAGAAGATCGGCACTGTGACGACGAGCATCGCCAGACCGTCCATGAACATGCCGAGGATCAGGTAGGCGACGACGATCAGGAACAGGACGCCGTAGGGCCCGAGGCCCATCGTCGTCATGGCCTCGCCAAGGCGCGCGGGCAGCTGCGTCATCGACAGGAACGGGTTGAGCACCGCCGCGCCGATGATGATGAGGAACAGCATCGCCGTGGTGCGGACCGTATCGCCGACCGCCTTGGAGCCGGTCGACCAGTTCAGCTTGCCGGTGAACAGCGCCATGATGAGGACGAGGCCGGCGCCGATGCCGGCTGCCTCAACCGGCGTGAAGACGCCAAGATAGATGCCGCCGATTGAGATGATGATGACGCCAAGCAGCGGCGCGGCGCGAAGGCCCGCGGCCATCTTCTCGCTGAACGGGATGTAGGCGCCGCGCGGACCCGCCTCCGGATTGCGCAGCGAGATGATCGTCACCGTCGCGATGAACAGCGCGGTGAGCAGCAGGCCCGGCAGGATGCCCGACATGAACAGCTGGCCGATGCTCTGCTCGGTCAGGATCGCGTAGATCACGAAGCCGGTCGAGGGCGGGATCAGGAAGCCGAGCGTGCCGCCGGCGGCGACCGCGCCTGTCGCAAGGCCGCGCGAATAGTTGAAGCGCTCCATCTCCGGCAGCGCGACCTTGCCGATCGTCACGGCCGTTGCCACCGACGAGCCGCTGACGGCCGAGAAGGCGGCGCAGCCGAGCACCGACGCGGAAGCGAGACCGCCGGGCGCCCGCCCGACCCAGGCGAAGGCCGCCTCGTAGAGGCCGCGGCTGAAGCCGGCGACCGAGGCGATGTTGCCCATCAGGATGAACAGCGGAATGACGGTGAGGTTGTAGTTGGAAACGTGCGAGAAGGCTTCGGTGACCATCAGCGCGTTGGCCGAGCGGAAGCCGTTCAGCATCCATGTGCCGAAGAAGCCGACGGCGAGCATCGCCATGCCGACGGGCATGCGCAGGATGAGCAGCACGAACATCGCGCCGATGCCGAGAAGCCCGATCGAGAAATCAGTCACGGCCGCGGGCTCCTGTTCTGAAAAGGTCGATGATCTGCAGGGCCAGGATGACGGCGTAGGCCGCCGAGCCCAGCGCCATCAGCCCGTAGAAGGGCCAGAACGGCAGCCGCAGCATGTTGGACAGGTCATTGTATTCGAGCGCCTCGCCGAGCTTGACCCAGGAGCGCCAGGTCAGCAGGTACATCAGGTACACGCCGACGGCGCGCGAGAAGATGTCGCCGAGGAAGCGGCCCCATCTGCCGATATGCTCGTCGAAGACGTCGACTCGCACATGCTCGTCGCGCTGCGCGGTGGCGGCGAGCGCCAGCATCACCAGAGGAATGGAGACGAGCTGGATCACCTCGTTGCTGCCGAGGATCGGCGCGTTAAAGACATAGCGTGTGATGACGCCGACGAAGGTCATCACCAGGACGATCGCCAGCGCGACCGCCGAAAGGGAGGTCAGGGAGCGTACCGCCCACTCGACCGGGGTCGAGTGGGCAAGACCCTGCTTCCTTTCCGTTGCCGGAGGAAGATCAGTCATTCTTCAGCGCTTCGACATAGGCGCGCGCCGGCACTCCCGTTGCCTCGACCTCGGCGATGACCTTCTCGATCACCGGCTCGGACGCGGCATTGAACTTGGCGACCTCCTCGTCGGAGAGGCTGATAAGTTCCTTGCCTTCCATGCCGACGAACTCTTCCTGTGCCTTGTCCGAGACCTCGACCCAGGCGGCGTGGCCGTTGCGGGCCGCATCCTTGCCGGCCTCGAGAACCGCCTTCTGCTGGTCTTCAGTCAGCTCGTTGAAGCTGTCGCGGTTCATCACCAGGAAGAACTGCGAGGTCGCGGTGTCCATGCCGACGGTGACGTATTTGGTCACTTCCGCCAGGCGGAACGCGGTCAGGGCCGACATGTCGATCATCGCGCCGTCGATGACGCCCGTCTGCATGGCGTTGTAGATCTCGGTCGCCGGCATCGACACCGGCGAGCCGCCCCAGGCCTCGAGCACGAGGCCGGCATTGCGCGACGGCACGCGGATCTTCAGGCCCTTGAGGTCCTCGAGCTTGCGGATCGGCTTGCTGGCGGTGAACAGCACGCCCGGCTGGTTGTTCCACAGCGCGAGCAGCTTGACGCGGCGGTACTCGGGATCGAGCATCTCCTGCGTCTCGATGATGCGCTCGATGTCGTTGATCGGATCGATCACGCCCGGCAGCTCGCTGAGCAGCGTCATCGGGAACGTCGAGGCAGTGTAGCCCGGCAGCGCGAAAACGATGTCGGCGACGCCGTCGACGGCGCGGTTGTACTGCTCGGCCGGGCCAGGCCCGAGTTCGCCGCCCATATAGGCCTTGATTGTCACTTCACCGTTGGTGGCGGCGGAAATCGCGTCGCCCATCGGCTTGTAGACGCGCTCGAGCGCGAAGTGGGTCGGCGGCTGGAAGTCAGCGAGCTTGAGTTCTTTCGCCAGTGCAGCCGGCGCAGCCAGCAAGCTTGCCGCCATCATCGCTGCGGTAATCATTTTCGGAAACATGCGTGCTCCTCCTTGCGTACATGCAGGGCAAGACGCTGCCGGAGCGAGCAGGAAGCTGGAGTCTCCCTTTCCTAGCCCGGGATGATTCCACCTCTCGCGCGCGGCGCCTTACCCTTGCCCAGGTGACCATCACTCGGGCCCCTCCCTCGGAACGCGTAAACAGCTTATCCCGATCGGCGAAAGAAGAACCCGGACCAGAAGTGCTGGCAAGAGCAAGCGGCTGCTTTTGGGTGGGTCCAACCAGCATTTCAAAATGTAACATACGCATTTCTTATGGGGCGGGCCGCGCGGCTCTGTCCTGCCGCTGCGTCAGATCTGGCCGTTGCTGACCCTTGGGAAGCGCGGATGATGATGATGATGCTAAGCCCGCGCGCGGAATCACCCCGCGACAGCGAGGAACCGGGGGAAAGGCCTGAACGAAAAAGGCCAGGCGCGGGGCCTGGCCAAGTTGCTAAGGAAGTAATCGGCGGGGGGAGGTGGAAAACCGCCGCAAGGCACGTTCAGGGAGAATGGAGGAGCGTGCCTGCCGTACAAACCGGGCTGGAACAATTTTGTTCCGGGAGGATCACCTGTTCGATGGCAGGGACCGGGGGGCTTCGCCTCGGGCACCCTTCTTGTGATCCCGCCCCGGGCCGTCCAGGGAAAGCGGGGCGGGAGGGGAACCGGATCCTGTCCTCGATATGTCCGGCGGGACGGGGCGTGATCATTCTCTATCTGCCTCTCTCTGCACCGCCGCGATGCTTTGCCGTTCCGGCATGGATCCTCGGGCTTGACCCGAGGATCCATGCCGGAACCTGTGGATGCAAGCGCGTCGCCGCCGCCTCTGCAGCGCCCGGACACTCCCCCATTTATGGGGGAGGGGGACCATGCGAAGCTTGGTGGAGGGGGCGTGTTCCGCTCACCTCCGTATTTGAGGCCAGAAGCCTTTTCTGAGGCGGTGAGCGCATCAGCCCCCTCCGCCGCTTTCAGCGGCACCTCCCCCGCTCCGCAGGGGAGGATCCCGGCGCCGCGCTTAGCCCGCCATCTCCAGCCGCGGCGACATCGGATCGGTGATCCGGTGCGCCTGGAAGGTGTCGGGGAGCGGGGTGAGCTCGATCGTCTCGACGATGCCGGCAAGGTTGAAGGCGTCGCCCTCGGCGAACTTGCGGGCATCCTCGAGCGAACGCGCCTCGAGGATGCCGAAATTGCCGGCCGTCTCGCCGCTCTCGGTGAGGATCGCCGAGCCGACCAGCACCGAGACGAGCCCTTTGCCGCCGGAGGCGACCCAGGCGCGGTGCGCCGGGCGATGCTCGTCGCGGGCGGCGTCCTGTCCTGCCTTGTGCAGGCATCGCATCAGCACGAACATCGTCTTACGCCGCGTTTTCGAGGACGACCATGCCCGCGCCGGTCATCGAGGCGGGCGCGTAATAGTGCTTGTGCACGAGGTCGACCTTCTCGTTCATCGCCGCGCGCATGACGAGCCACATGATGAGCTCCGCGCCTTCCGAGCCGAACTGCTCGACATAGTCCTCGCGGGTCATGTTGCGGTAGTGCTCTGGATTGGCGGCAATGCCGTCGAGCCAGGCGCGGTCGGCGTCCTGGTTGATGAAGCCGGCGCGCGCGCCCTGCAGCTGGTGCGACAGGCCGCCCGTGCCGAGGATGACGACGCGCTCGTCGGTCGGCCATGACTCGATTGCCTCGCGCAGCACCTTGCCCATGTCCCAGCAGCGCTGCGGCGTCGGGATCGGGTACTGGATCGTGTTGACCCAGATCGGCACCACCTTCACCGGCCACTTTTCCGGGCGGCCGAAGAACAGCTCCATCGGCACCTGCATGCCATGGTCGACTTCGATTTCGCGGCAGACCAGCGGGTCGAAATGGCGCTCAACCAGCTTGTCGACGAAGTGCCAGGCGAATTCGGTCGCGCCCTCGAAGGGCGGGATCGCGCGCGGGCCCCAGCCCTCATCGGCCGGGTTGTAGCTGTCGGCGACGCCAACCGCGAAGGTCGGCACGCGGTCGAGGAAGAAGGTGTTGCCATGGTCGTTGAAGACGACGACGGCGATGTCCGGCTTTGCTTCCCTGACCCACTCCTTGCCGGCCTCGTAGCCGTCGAAGAAGGGCTTCCAGTCGGGGGTGTCGCACAGGCCCTTGTCGAGGGCCACGCCGATGGAGGGAACGTGGCTGGTGCCCAGCCCGCCAATGATCTTAGCCATGTGCTGCGCGCTTTCCGAGGCGATGGTAGAGGAAATCTTCGTGGCTCATGCCGGCCTGCGCCGCGCCGATCCGGGTGATTGGCGTCGGGTCGATGGCCGAGATCTTCAGGATGAAGAACAGATTGCCGCCGAGACGGACCATTTCGTGCCAGTCGCGCGACATGACGGCTTTCTTTTCCTCTTCGGTCAGCCCGAAGCGGTCGAGATAGGCTTCCTCGTCGGCCTTGAAGGCCTCGCGATTGGCCGCCTGGCCAAGCGACATGGCCATCTTGTTGATCCTGTAGCCCCTGATCGAGCCGTTGCGGTCGAACAGGGGAGTATCCGGAATGCTCTGGTTAGCCATTTCAGTATCCAAACCTGCGTTGGAGCCATTCGACGATCCGGGAGGTGACCGCCTCTGGCTGTTCCACCGGCGCGAAATGGCCGGCATCCTCGATGATCGCGAGTTCCGCGTCGGGAACCGCGTCGGCGATTTCCTGGTGCTGCGCGACCGGGCTCCAGCCGTCCTGGCGGCCGGTGAGCAAGAGGATCGGGCAGCGGATTTCGGGAAGGTAAGCGGTGGCGTTCGGGCGGCCGATCAGGGCGCGGATCTGGCGCTCGTGAACCTCGGGGCCCGCGCGCAACACCATTTCCTTCAGCCGCGCCACCAGCTGCGGATCATTGCCGCTGCGCTCCGGATGCATCATTGGCGGCAGCCAAACATCGGCAAGCTCGCCCATATCCTGGTGGCCGAGCGCGATCATCTCGTAGCGCTTGGGCAGTTCCGCCTCGCGCTTGGGGCCATGGCCGGTGTTCGCCAGTACCAGCCCGCGCACGCGGCCCGGGGCTATCCGCGCCATTTCCAGCGCAACGCGCCCGCCCATCGAATGGCCAACGACGATCAGCTCGCCGTCCGTCTCCGACAGCACTCTTTCGGCCATCGCGGTGATGGAATCGTCGCGGGTGACATCTGCGTGATGCGCCGGCAGCGGCGCGGCCTCCGCCACCGCCTGCCAGACAATGGCATCGGAGACGAGGCCGGGAATGAGAACGAGCGTGGTCAACGAAACTTCCTCCAACTGAGTTGGAGATACAGGCTGTATACAGGAACGTCAATCCAACAGGAAAAGGTGCGTGAATTTTTCCTGCGTGTGCACAGGAACGGCGCTTTCTGTATTCACGGCGGCCGGATGCTGCCGGCAGGCGCGATAGAGGATGCGTCCGGCGCCGGGGCGGTTCAGAGGGAGAGTGTCGGGCGGCGCGATGGTGCTGACTTGAGGGGGAGGGTTTGCGATGTGGCGGACCCGTGTCCGTTGCACCTCGCCGTGCGTATCACCAGCGTTCCGGCATGGATCCTCGGGTCAAGCCCGAGGATGACGAAGGTTGAGATGTAGCTCTCAACGATTAGGCCGCACCGACCTTCCGACGACGGTGCACGGCCCGGCTGTTTGCCAACGAGGATGTGCGACCCGGCCTGCCCGTTGTGCGAACCCGTCCCCGTCTTCGTCATCTTCGGGCTTGACCCGAAGATCCATTCCGGAACAGCGACCCTCCGCCGGCGGGCCAGGATGAGACCTGCAGGTGCACGCACCGCGAGTTATTTCCTCCACTCGCCGGCCCTGCAGAAATAGATCCCAATGTTGAATGTCATTCCGTTTTGTGAAAAGGATGAGCGACCATTTGCATTCCGGAGACATTCATGACCAGCCAGAGCCGCGCGGTAGAAGAGGTGGACCTGCTCGTATTCGGTGCCGGAGCGGGAGGTATGACCGCGGCGCTGACGGGCGCGATCAACGGCCTCGACGTGCTGTTGTGCGAGAAGTCCGACATGGTCGGCGGCACGACCGCAACCTCCGGCGGCACCACCTGGATCCCCGGCACCAGCCAGAGCGAGCGCGCCGGCGTGCCGGACCGTGTCGAGGATGCCGACGCCTTCCTGAAGTCGGTGGTCGGCAATCGCGGCGGCGACGAACTGCGCGCGGCTTTCCTGGCATCCGGCCGCGCCGCGGTCGACATGCTCGAACGCGAGAGCGAGGTGAAGTTCACCGCCGCGCAGGCGCATCCCGACTATCTCGGCGGCCACCCGGGCGCAGCCTATGGCGGCCGCGCGCTGGTGCCCGACATGTTCGACGGCCGTCTGCTCGGAGACGAGTTCCGGCGCGTGCGCCCGCCGCACCGTGTCTTCATGGGCCTTGGCGGCATGATGGTCGGACGCGGCGAGGTCGCCTCGCTGCTCAACCCGTTCTCCAGCCTGCAGAACCTCAAGGTCACGCTCTCCGTCGTCCTGCGCTATTTCGCCGATCGCCTGAAATATCCGCGCGGCACGCGGCTTTTGATGGGCAACGCGCTGGTGGCGCGGCTGTACTACAGCCTGCGCCAGCGCAACGTGCCGGTTCTGTTCAACGCCCCGCTCAAGGAACTCATCATCGAGGACGGCAAGGTCGTGGGCGCGCAGGTGTCGACGCCTGAAGGAACGCGCACCATCCGCGCCCGCCGCGGCGTGGTGCTGGCCACCGGCGGCGTCGCCTGGAACCGCGAGCTGCGCCAAAAGCTGTTTCCGAAGGAAGTCGCCATGCGCTCGCAGGCGCCGGAGCCCAATACCGGCGACGGCATTTCGATCGCGGTCAAATCCGCCGGCGCAAGGCTCGATGATGGCCATGACAGCCCTGCGCTGTGGATGCCGTGCTCGATCATGAAGCGCGAGGACGGCACCGATGCGGTGTGGCCGCACATCATCCTCGACCGCGCCAAGCCGGGCCTGATCGCCGTCGGCCCTGACGGGCGCCGCTTCGTCAACGAGTCCGACAGCTATCACGACTTCTGCATGGGCATGATCCGGGCAGGGCTCAAGGAGGCCTGGCTCGTCGTCGACGACGCGTTCATCCGCAAATATGGCCTCGGCCTGGTCTTCCCGGGCGCGAAGAAACTCGGCTACTTCCTGAAGAAGGGTTATGTGACGAAGGGCGCGACGCTCGCGGAACTCGCGCAGAAGATCGGCGTCGACGCGGCGAACCTGCAGGACACCGTCGAGCGCCACAACGGCTATGCCGTTACGGGCGAGGACCTCGAATATGGCCGCGGCACCAGCGTGATGAACCGCTTCAACGGCGATGCCGAGGTGAAGCCCAATCCGTGCATGAAGCCAATCGAAGCGGCGCCGTTCTATGCGCTCAAGGTGCAGCCGCTGGACCTTGCCTGCAGTGCGGGTCTTACCTGCAACGCCAACGGCCAGGTGCTTTCCGAGGCAGGCTCCCCGATCGAGGGCCTCTATGCCTGTGGCAACGACATGACGTCGCTGTTCCGCGGCACCTATCCCGGCCCCGGCACGACGATCGGCCCGGCCATCGTCTTTGGCTGGCGAATCGCGCAGCATCTGGCCAACAAGCTTCAGGACTGAAATCATGCCCCATCCGATCAGCCTTTCCTTCCTCACCGTCTTCGATGTCGGCCCGCTCGAGGCGATCCGCATCGCGGCCGAGACCGGCTACGATTGCGTTGGCCTCAGGTTGCTGCCGGCCGCGGCGCAAGGTGAGGAGCCCTATCCGCTGCTGACCGACGACGCGCTGCTGGCCGAAGCGAAGGCGCTGCTTTCCGGCACCGGCATCTACGTCTCCGACATCGAAATCGCGCGGCTGAAGGAAGGTACGGACGTGAACACGTTTGCGCCGTTCTTCGAGCGTGGCGCGGCGCTTGGCGCGAGGAACGTGCTGGTCGCCGGCGATGACAGCGACAAGGCGCGCCTCACCGACACCTTTGCCAAGCTCTGCGAGCTGGCGAAGGGCTACAACCTCACCTGCGACCTCGAATTCATGCCGTGGACGGGCGTCAAGGCGCTGCCGGATGCGCGCGACATCGTGCTGGCGGCGGGCCAGGAGAATGGCGGCGTCCTGATCGACGGCCTCCACTTCGACCGCTCGAAGTCGCGGCTCGAGGATATTGCGACGATCCCGGCGTCGCACATCCACTATGTGCAGATGTGCGACGGGCTTGCCGATTATGATCCGTCCGACGAGGGGCTGATTTACGTCGCGCGCAATGCGCGGCTGTTCCCGGGCGAAGGCGCGATCGACCTTGCCGGGATCGTCCGCGCCATTCCTGACGGCACACCGCTCAGCGTCGAGGTGCCGAAGCGCGAGCTGGCGCAGACCGTCAGCCCGGTTGAACGCGCGCGGATGGGACTTGAGGCCACCAAGCGCGTCATCGAAGCCGCCGGCCGGGCCTGAGGTCGAGGATAAGAACGGGCAGGGGCGCCGCCGGCCCCCTCCTTACCTACAACTCGTACTTTGTCAGGTCAGCGGTGATTGCCTCGCAGGCCTCTGTGATCTCGTCGGTCATCTGCGCGAGATTGTTGCCGACGAAGCGGAAGGCGGGGCCGCCTAGCGCGATGCAGTAGGCGAGCCTTCCGCCCGAGAAGATCGGCGCGGCGACGCCGCTCACGCCCTCGTCGCGCTCCTCGTTCGACACCGCATAGCCCTGCCGGCGCACGCGCTCCAGTTCCTTCTCGAGCAGGCTTTTTTCGGTGATCGTGTTCGGCGTGTAGGCGACAGGCGTGAACAGCTTGAACATCTCCTCCAGCTCCTTCGGCGAAGCGAAGGCGAGCATCACCTTGGCGCCGGCGGTCGCCGGCCAAGGCAGCGTGGTGTTGCGCAGGTAAGGAATGCGCACGTGATGGCGGCAGTCGATGCGGTCCACGGGGACCAGCTCCGGCCCGATCAGCTCGCGCAGCGACGTGAATTCGCCGAACTTTTCCGACAAGCGTTCCAGCCAGGGCCGCGCAATGCGCATCACCGTCGTGGTGCTCTTGGCGACGCGCGCCAGCTCGACGACCTTCGCCGACAGCTGGAAGCCGCCGTCGCGGTCCTCGATGATGAGGCCGTAATGCTTGAGGCTGTTGAAATAGCGGTAGATCGTCGAGCGCGGCATGTTGAGATGCTTCGCCAGCTCCGTCGGCGTCCACACCGGATGCGCCGCGTCGAAGGCGAGCAGAATCTCGATGGCGCGATCCGCCGTCGAATTGGCGCTGACAGCCTTTTCCATGGCCTTGTTCTTCCCTGGCATTCCTTCCCCCGCACCAAATTGCGACAATTTCCATATCAACTTTCGGTCACAAACGGCAAGATCTCTTGCCTTTGGGGTCCGGCTCGCGTAATTGCCCTCGACCTCTCTCTTTTTGTGAGAACATGTTAATCACAAAATGAGGAGACAACTTGGAGGAGTCGTCTTGATTCAGAGCCTTTCTTTCACCCGCCGCGCACTCATGGGTGCCGCCCTCGCACTGACCGCCCTTGCCGGTTCGGCCGCTGCGCAGGACAAGTATCCGAGCGGCCCGGTCACCATCGTCGTGCCGTTCGCGGCCGGCGGCACCACCGATGCGATCGCGCGCCTCGTCGCCGAGGAGCTGCAGACCCGCTGGGGTTCGGCCGTCGTGGTCGAGAACAAGCCGGGCGCCGGCGGCGTGATCGCAACGCAGGCCGTTGCCCGCTCCAAGCCGGACGGCACGCAGATCCTGTTCAACGACATCGGCATTGCCCTCAACGAGGTCACCATGCCGAGCCTGCCGTACAATCTGAAGGAAGACCTGCGCCCGGTCGTCACCGTCGGCGAGTGGCCGCTGGCGTTCCTGGCCGGCTCCAACACCGGCATCAAGACGATGTCCGAGCTCGTCGAGCGCGCCAAGAACGAGAGCCTCGCGCTCGGCACCTTCGGCCCGGCTTCCTCTCCGCACCTTGCGGGCGAGCTGCTCAAGTCGGTCGCCGGCATCGACATCAAGATCGTGCACTTCAAGGGCGTGAGCCCGGTCATCCAGGCGATGGCCGCTGGCGAAGTCCAGCTCGGCGTGTTCGGCGTCGGCGCCGCGGCCGGTGAAGTCGCCAAGGGCACGATGAACGTGCTCGCGGTCGACTACAAGTCGCCGCTGATGCCGGAAGCCCCGACCTTCGCCGAGGCCGGCGTCGACGGCCTGCGCGCTATCGCCTGGTGGGGCGTGTTCGTCCAGAGCCAGACCCCGGACGAGATCGTCAACGAGATCAATGCCGGCGTGAACGAGGCTCTGACTTCCGAGCGCGTCGTCAAGTATCTCGACACCAACGGCTACACCAAGGTCGGCGGCGACGGCGCGGCGCTGCAGCAGCGCGTCGACGACGCGGTCTCGCTGTGGGGCCCGCTGGCCGAGAAGGCCGGCATCGTCTCCAAGTAAGACGCGCCAGCGAACTTATTAACATCCTACCCGGATGACGCAGCGGCCGCCCCATGTGGGCGGCCGTTTTGTATGTGAGTTGCGATATTCATTATTGCATTTCGAGATTACGTTTATCATAAGACGGACATCGAATTTCGAGCCAAGCTCGCGCTATCGGGAGAGACATCATGGCCCAGCAACCTCAATTCGACGCGGACGTCATCATCGTCGGTGGCGGCCCTGCCGGTTCCACCCTCGGCAACCTGCTCGGCACCTACGGGGTGCGGACGCTGATTCTTGAGCGCGAGCCGGACATCATCGACTATCCGCGCGCGGTCGGCATGGACGACGAGGCGCTGCGCGCCTTCCAGACCACGGGTCTCGCCGAGCCGCTGCTCAAGGACATGATCCAGAACACGCTGCTGCGCTACCACCACTCCAACGGCAAGATGTTCGCCGAGGTGGGGCCGAAGGCAAAGCCGTTCGGCTGGCCGCGCCGCAACCTGTTCATCCAGCCGCTGTCGGAGAAGGTGATCCGCTCGGGCCTCGCGCGCTTCTCGCACGTCAAGGTGCTGACCGGCCATGAGGTCGAGACCTTCAGCCAGGACGACGAGGGCGTGACCCTCAACGTCAAGACCGCCGAAGGCACCAGGGTCATGCGCGCGCCCTACGTCGTCGGCTGCGACGGCGGCAAGTCGACCGTGCGCAAGGGCCTCAACATCAAACTGCTCGGCGACACCCACCCGTGGCGCTGGCTCGTCGTCGACCTCAGGAACGACGACCGCTTCGAGCCCTATTCGGCGATCTACTGCGATCCTAAGAATCCCTACATCGTCATCGATCTGCCCTACGGTCACCGCCGCTTCGAGTTCCGTCTGCGTCCCGAGGACACCGACGAGAAGATGTCGAACCCGGAAGAGATCGCGCGCCTGCTGCGCAAGCGCCTCGGGCCGGACGAGAAGCCGGACATCATCCGCGCGCGCATCTACACGCACCACTCGCGCATTGCCGAATCCTTCCGCAAGGGCCGCATCTTCATCGCGGGCGACGCCGCCCACCTGCAGCCGCCGTTCTTCGGCCAGGGCCTCAACTCCGGCCTGCGCGACGTGATGAACCTGTCGTGGAAGCTCGCCATGGTCGTCCAGGGCAAGGCTGACGCCAAGATCCTCGACAGCTACGAGCAGGAGCGCCAGCACCACGCCGAGCAGATGGTGAAGTTCGCCACCGGCATCGGAAAGTTCTACGCGCCCTACAGCTACTTCACCGAGTACTTCCGCAAGGCGTTCTTCTGGTGCGTCCATCGCCTGCCGGCCCTGCGCGACTACGTGCTGCAGATGAAGTTCAAGCCGATGCCGTTTTACGAGAAGGGCATCGTCGACCACTCCAATTCGGGCGGCAAGTTGCTGGTCGGCCGCATGATGGTGCAGCCGAAGGTGGCCGATGTCGAGGACAGGCCGATGCTGCTCGACGATGCGATCGGCAAGGGCTTCGCCGTCATCGGCATCAACGAGGACCCGGCGGCGCAACTGTCGGCCCCGGACCGCGCCTACCTGCAGTCGATCGGCACGATCGTGCAGATCAATCGCTCGCGCCGCGGCAAGGTCGGCTGGAGCGCGCATCCGGACACGCTGGTGCTGGATGACCTCGACGGCGTCTTCCGCGACATGCTGCTGAAGGCCCCGAAGCAGAAGTTCTACATCCTGCGCCCGGATCGCTACGTCTTCGCGGTCTGCGACCGCCACGAGCTGCCGGGTGCGGTTGCGCGCCTTCGCGCGCAGCTCGGCGAGCAGCGCCACGTCGAATACCGTATGGCTGCGGAGTAATCTGATGACCGGCATGACACCCCAGGACCACCGGGAATGCGGCCTCGCCCTGTTCGAGGCCGAGAAGTCCGGCAAGCAGATCGGACTGCTCTCCCAGCGTTTCCCGCAGATGGACCTCGACGATGCCTATGCCGTCCAGGACGCGATGCTGGCTGCGCGTGACGCAGCCGGCTTCCGCCGCATCGGCTGGAAGATCGGGCTGACCTCCCGCGCCATGCAGGAGGCGCTGCAGATCACGACCCCGGATTCGGGCGTGCTCTACGACGACATGCTGTTTGCCAACGGCGCGTCGATCCCGGCGGACCGCTTCATCCAGCCGCGCGTCGAGGCCGAGATCGCCTTCATCCTGAAGGGCGACCTCGAGGGCGCGAACCTCACCCGCGAGGACGTGCTCGCCGCAACCGACTATGTCGCGCCGGCGCTCGAACTCCTCGACACCCGCATCATCCGCAAGGACCCGGCGACCGGCGCGATCCGCAAGGTCACCGACACCATCTCCGACAACGCCGCCAATGGCGGCATCGTGCTTGGCGAAGGCCGGTTCGATGCGTCGAAGACGGACCTGCGCTGGATGGGCTGCATCCTCAAGCGCGACGGCATCGTCGAGGAAACCGGCCTTGGCGCCGGTGTGCTCGACGATCCGGTCACCGGCATCATCTGGCTGGCGGCGCGCATCGCCAACTATGGCGGCAAGCTGTCGGCCGGCGACATCGTCTTGTCCGGCTCGTTCATCCGCCCGGTCGAGGCGCCGCATGGCAGCCGCTTCGTTGCCGACTACGGCCCGTTCGGTGAGGTGCGCTGTGACTTCCTCTGAGAACGCGACCCGCGCACCGGTGAACGAGTTTCGCGCGGCGCTGAAGCGCGGCGAGGTGCTGACCGGCTTCTGGCAGGGGCTCACCTCGGCCGAGACCGCCGAAATCAGCGCCAGGGCAGGTTTTGACTGGCTGCTGTTCGACGGCGAGCACGCGCCGAACGACATGGCGATGCTGCGCGACCAGCTGCGTGCTGCCCAGGGCGGCACGGCGCATCCTGTCGTGCGCGTCGTTGCCGGCGAAGACTGGATGCTGAAGCAGGTGCTCGACATCGGCTTCCAGACGGTGCTGGTGCCGATGATCGACACCGCCGACCAGGCCGAGCAGGCCGTGCGCGCCTGCCTCTACGCGCCGGAAGGCAAGCGCGGCGTGGGTGCCGCCCTTGCTCGCGCCTCCGATTTCGGCCGCCGCTCGCAGTATCTTGCCAGCGCCAATGACGAGATCTGCATTCTTCTGCAGGTCGAGAGCGTGAAGTCGGTCGAGAACCTCGACGAGATTTTGAAGATCGAGCGCATCGACGGCCTTTTCATCGGCCCGGCGGACCTTTCCGCCGACATGGGCTATCGCGGCCAGCCGACGCACCCGAAAGTGCGCAAGGTGATCCGCGAGACGACGCGAAAGATCCGCGCCGCCGGCAAGGCGCCGGGCATCCTCCTGGGCACGCCCGAGCACGTTGCCGAGGCGCGCGAGGACGGGGCGCAGTTCATCGCTGTCGGCTCCGACGTCGGCGTCTTCATGCGCGCCGTCACCCAGCTTGCCGAGCAGTACCGCAGCCGCTGAACGCGGCTGCCTTCTTTTTCTTTTGTAGCGAGACAGACATGCTGCCTTTGAAAGATCCCGGCCTTCTCAGCGACAAGTGCCTCGTCAATGGCGAGTGGGTCGAGGCCCGCTCGGGCAAGACGGTGGACGTGACCAATCCGGCGACCGGCGAGCTGATCGCCCGCGTGCCGTCGCTCTCGGCCGAAGAGGTCGAGGAAGCGATTTCGCAAGCCGCCGCCGCCTTCCGCCCGTGGGCAAAGCGCCCGGCCAAGGAGCGTTCGGCGATCCTGCGCAAGTGGTTCGACCTGATGGTCGAGCACGCCGATGACCTTGCGGTGATCCTCACCAGCGAGCAGGGCAAGCCGGTGGCGGAAGCCCGCGGCGAGATCATGTACGCCGCCTCCTTCGTCGAGTGGTTCGCCGAGGAAGCCAAGCGCGTCTACGGCGACACCATTCCCGCCCCGCAGGCCGACAAGCGCATCACCGTCATCCGCCAGCCGGTGGGCGTCACCGCTGC
>NZ_JAGL01000035.1 GCF_000526635.1 Aminobacter sp. J41 | reverse complement strand
GGCCTGACGAAGCTCGCGAACCTCCCGTTCAAGCTCCTTGATCCGCGACAGCTCCGCGCTCGTCGGCCCAGGGCGCATGCCTGCATCGCGCTCAGCACGGCGCACCCAACCGCGAAGCGTCTCGCCGGTGCAGCCGATCTTCGAGGCGATCGAATTGATCGCTTCCCATTCCGAAGCATACTCGCCTCGATGTTCCAGAACCATTCGAACCGCGCGCTCGCGCACTTCAGGTGAATAGGTATTGCCGTTCCGTTTCGTCATGATGGCTCCTTACTCTCAAGAGGGGGAGCCTCCGGCAATCCCGGCGCGGTTCACCCTCGATGATTAGCCGGACAGCAGCCGCATTATCCGAAAGAGCACGGCGGCGTGATTCAGCGTCGACCGTATCCAGCGCTTTCGGGTGACGGCTGCACAAATCCCTAAGGCAACAACTCGCACCACCTACGTACCAATCCAACCAAGTCTGCATGTTTCTTCGCCTCCTTGTCCGCGATGACAAGGGTATGGCGCGCCCCACAGACTTCCGCAGGACCGAACAGGGAATTTGGATGGGATGCTGATGCGGAAACTAAATTGGTGCTGCGTTTTTGCAGCGCCCATCACGATGGCCACGAACTCTGAGTCTGGCCCCAAGCCGATGTACCGCGATACTGGTGTCTCGCATTCTAACAAATACGTTCAGTCAAAGGCAGGAGGTTCTCATCCAAGTTGCTTTTGCAGCCAAGGGAAAGCAGCAACATGGATAGGAACGGGACTGAATTCGCGGATAGCAGGCAGATTCTACGCGGGGCGTCGTGCCCCGGCTCCGTTGACGTCAACGAACCTGCTACTCACGCTGAAGCTGAAGCCGTTGCGAAAGCCCAGAGGGAGGCTTCGGTTCCGGACTTGCTGAAAAAGGTGACAGATCTTATCCATCGCCGCCGGAAAACCATCGCAAAGAACATTCTCGATATCGGGGAACAGATCGCCAGCATCGCCCCTTTACTTCCGCGCTCTCATCTGCGGGCTTTACTTGTATCAGAATTGGGCATCGACCGCGCCGACGTCGCCACCTATCTCAAACTGACCGAAACGATGGGAACGCAGCGGGATGTGCTTCAGGAAGCTGGAGCCAGCTTTTCCGTGATGAAAGCTTTGGTCGCGGTTCCTGAAACAGTCGGAAACGATGCTGTTGCTCGAATGGCGCAAGGGAATTTCATTCACTCTAGCGAGGTCGGTTCGATGCGACGCAGGTATGCTGAAGCACTCGACCCAGCCCTTGCCGAAGAACGTCGGCACGAGAAGGCATTGCGCAGCGCCGCGCAGAGCAAAGCGAAATCGGACCTGTCTGCGTTTCGTGAAGAGTTTCTGCCTTTCGTCCAGTCACTAATCGACCTCTTCAACGAAGGCATCGAGGGAACCGTTAATGCAGATGACTTTGGGCACCGGCGAGTGGACCTGACGGCAACTGCCGAGAGGTGTCTGACCCAGTTTGAAGCCCTGTTCGACACATCGCTTCTGCCACCCGCCTGGGACGGATACATTGCTGAGAAACAACCCGACGCCGCAAGGTTCTCCCGCGCTCACGATAGCCTGATCTCACTTGCCACGGGTGCCTGGAAGGCGGTCGACCTGGAGAGTGGTGTTCCCTACGATAGGGAAGAGAACCTGCTCGATCGGTCTATCATCGAAAGCTTGATCTGGCTGTTCGAGGGCAAGTGTTCCGGCAACAACCAGCTCAGGCGCCCCGTTGGATCACTACCCGCCGCTGTGAAAGCCGTTAAGCCGGCTGGTCGGCTCAGGTCCTTGGAAATTTGTGCTGGCGCGGGCGGTCAGGCGCTTGGACTTCATGCTGCCGGCTTTGATTCCATAGGAACATTTGAACGAAATAAGGACGCCGTTGCTTCCCTGAAGGCCAATGGCCTGTTCGGCACGGTTCATAACTCCGACATCACCACAGTGGATTTCCGTCCCTATCGGGGCCAGGTCGACCTAGTCGCAGGCGGGGTTCCATGCCAGCCCCATTCCCGTGCCGGTAGCCAGAAGGGTAAGGCTGATGATCGGGATCTATTCTTGGAAGCAGTCCGGATCGTTGAAGAGGTCAGACCGAGGGCATTCTTCTTCGAAAACGTATCTGGCTTTGGCGACAAGCCGGCCGCAGCTTATCGGGCGGAACTGCACGACAAGTTCAGTGCCTTGGGTTACGACAACCGCATCTACTCCTTCTCTGGAAAAGATCTCGGCCTAGCGCAACTGAGGCCAAGGATCGCGTTCATCGGCTTCCGCAACCTGCCGATCGCCCAGTTTCAAATGCCCCCGGCCTTTCCACAGTGGGAAACGGCACTTGGAGAGGCCATCTACGATCTCGTCGCAGCGAATGGTTGGCCGGGAGCCAGACACTGGGCGAAGAACGTAGCTACCAAACAGGCCTACACGATCGTCGGCGCTTCGGAGAAATCTGGCAGACAGGGTTTCTGCTCCAAATCCCGACAGGAGGACTGGGCGAAACTGGGCATCGACTGGGTGGAGCTTGGAGACGCTGCTCCGGGTCCAGATCATCCCTTCGACGCCAAGTTTCGACTGACGCTGGGAATGGGCGCACGGCTGCAGGGCTTTCCCGACGACTGGGTCTTTCACGGGTCCGCGCGATCTCGCCGACGCCAGATTGCCAATGCGCTGCCCCCTATTATGGCGCGAGCGGTAGGATTGGCGATTCATGGCATACTGACTGGAACAGAGTACGACTACGAGAAGGCGTTGAGACTGCCGCTTCCGGCAAGTCGCCGTGGCAGGCTACTACTTTCGAGCCTGCCATCGTATGACTGGATGGATGAGCCCGAACTTCTCGACGGCTAGATCGTACTGTCCTGAGCCGACAATCGTCGGAATCGCCGGTTACGTCCATTCAGATAATCAATCGTTGGCTGTTCTTTAAGCGGCTGGCCTGCAACGCGATTCAAATCGTCGGAGAGAACCCGCGTCCGGTTTGCAGGATTGAGGAATGCTGGTGGGGGCCATGGTCAGCCCGTTTGACCACGATTTGGGGCTGTCCTCCCTCTAGCACCGTGTCGGATAATGGCAGAGCCGCTCCGGCTGCTTCATCGCCATAGACGATTGAATCTGCAATTCCCGCGATGGTTGGCTACGAGGATAGGCTACCGCTTTGCGAGCTTCCGACGTGGGATCGAGGCGGTGGACGCCCAGTCCAATCCAGACGTCGAACCGGGAGCGGCGGGACGGATCGGTGGGGCGAAGACTGGAAGGGTGCGGTTTCGTTTCCAACTAGGTTCGTACGGGAGGGAGGCTCCTCCCCATACCGCCCTCCCAGAACTGTAGTTCCCTATGTGGGTAGATTCCAGACCATCCATTTGAAGTGACTGGCTAATCTCCGACGCATACCGTTGCCCTTGCCAACGCTTCATCCATTGCCGACGCAAGGACGAGCTGATACTTTTTCTCGACGATGAAGCTGTCGTGAATCGGCAGCACGGTGATACCGTCGCGCAAAGTTAGATGTCTTAGAACCCACTTCAACATCTCAGCATCGACGTTTTGGAGCCGTAGCCCTGCACCCGAGTGGAAGGAACTCGCGACAGGTGCATGGCGCCTTTTCATCTCGGCAATCAACGCAACCGCCAACCGCCGGTTGTTGTCGACATGGGGAAGGATCGCTCCGACCGCCTGGGGATAATTGCTCGCGTTGAGCAATATGTTGAAGGCGCGTTTGCACACCTTCCTGTCCCAACCATCCAGCGTATAGGCGTCGCCCGCCAGCTTCTGTCCGGCAAACGCGTAGAGCAGCCTGGGGTGCAACATCTGGTAGTCAAGTTCGATGGTCGCTGCGCCGTCGATCAGCAGGTGCTGACGATCACAGCCTCGTACCTGCTGCCACCAGCCACCATAGAACCGCCCGCCCTGCGTCCAGTTGCCATTGTAGACACGGTAGAGCTCGTTCATCCGGGTGTAGACGGTATGATCGCCGAACCCTTCGTCCATCCATTGGAGAAATCCGGGGAAGAAGATTGCTCCCCTATTTTCGTCCATCTTGACGCCATTGATGTGGCCGAGCCGGATGTCGACATCTGCGATATGCCTGTTCACGGCTTCAAGGAAGCGCCGATCCCGTGAGGTCCGCTCGGTATCACGATAACTGACCAGGGTGCCGTTCATGTCCTTCAGACGGATAAGCTCGCCGACGCGGTAATCGGGCTTGGGAAGCACGATTTCGGCAAGTCCGGGCGCGGGGCGGAAGGAGGATTGGACACCCGTTCCGCTGGGGCCACCACGCATCTTGTTGTGCTCGATGAGCAATCCAGCCTCGACTAGGGCATCGATAGCAGGCACCACCGTTTCATAGCCGTAGTCAGTTCCGTTGTAGCGCCCGACTGCCGAATAGAAGGCCTTTCGGCGACTGTAGGAAATCCGCCGCTCTGAGTCTTCTCGAGCAGACAACGCAGCGTCGAAGATAATCGAAGCCATAGCCCGTTCGCCGCGTCGTGACTTGCACGCCGGGAGGGATAAAACACTCGCCAGCGCCTTGTAATCAGCCTTCCAACGGAAGCTCAGCGGACGATCCGGGTGCCCTGGTTTCCAGTCGGCCGATAATTCTGAGGAATGCCGCTGTTGGCGCCCCACCCAAGAGGAAGAGCATCGGGCGGCCGAGTCAAATCCGGGCCCCGGGCTCATACGCTCACATCACGGGACGTGTTGGCTTGTGGATAGTTCAGCAGCATGGCAACCTCGCAACAACGCGCCGCCCGCAAGGGGCCTATCCCTTAGAGGGGCGACGTGTTTATTGGACGCCGCCTTTCAGCAAGCGTCCAGCGTCGGGTTCGTGAACGCGAGCAGATCGTCAGCAGATTATTGATGAGCTTGGACACACCGCGTCAGTTCGGCGGCTCTCATGCGTTGTTTTTGCCCTTCGAACATCGGGTCATAGTCGGCACCACTAAATGGGAACACCCGCAGGGCTAATTACGACCTTACGAGCTTTCGTCGTTAAGGCCGTCTGCATTCAGATCCAATACTGGTATTTTCGAGATTTCCCGCACGAGTGACTCAGGCTTGTGGTCGCCGTATCGCTCGTCCTCGGCCCTGGGAGCATGGCCTTGGATGTAGCGCGTGGCATCCTCGCGCATGTCATGGGTTCGGCTCAAAGTCTTCATCCTGTGGCGCCAAGCGTGGTTTGGCTGAATCGCAGGATCCGTGACTTTCACGTCCCGGCGAACCCACGTGGACAGGTGACCACCTACACGATCAGCAAGAGGCATCTTGCCTCCGCGACTCAGTCTTGGGTCATAGAAAAGGGGACCTTGAGCCGCAGCTTGCACGAAATCTATGAAGCCTTCTTGAAGAAGAGCGGCATGAACTGGCACCCATCTGGCTGTGTTCGTCTTGTTGGTACCAGCTTCCGGCGTAATGTGGATCATCCACGTTTTTCGGCGCAGCTGGACATCCTCCTTCCGAAGTTGGCTTATTTCTCCAACTCTTGCGCCAGTATAGGCGCATATCCAAGGGACCCAACGGCGGGCCCTTCTATAGTGGGGAGACAAACCTTTAGGCTGCGCGCCCAGCGCTGCTCGCAGAATCGTTCGGGCTTCCTCGTCCGTGTACCCGCGCTCGCGCAGCTGCTGCTTCTTCTTGACTCTTTGGCTGATGCCGGAAACCGGGCTAACGGGAATGCGGCGATGCTTGACTGCCCAATTGCACATGGCCCGCATCGCAGTCAGATGAACGTCGCGGATGGTGCGCTTCCCTACTCCCTCCTTGATAAGGCGATCCTTCCAGTCGATCAACCAGTCCGGAGTCAACTCCCCAAGGTCCGGAACCTCGTCAGCGACCTTCTCAACTATCGGGCGCCAACGCCTTCGGGTGCTCTCGGTGATTTCGTGGTCTTTAGCGTAGTCATCGAACACCCTGAGGGTGCCACGTTTGCCAATGTCGGCTGTCTGCCTTCTTTTCGTGTCGAGGTTGAGCTTGGGGAAGCGTGTGGCGTCAGGGTCCTCACGGTAGTCACCTGCTGCCATGCGTTCTAGATGTTCGCGGGCCTGAAGGATCGCCTTATCCACCGCGAGGCCGACCTTGGTCCGGCTATCGCTATCTAGCAGAATCCCTCTGCTCTGAAGCCAAGTGTCCACGATGGGTGCATTGCGACTCACGGCAAGGCGGTCCAGCAGGGCCCTGGTCGCAACCGGGTTCATCCCCATCGGCAGAATTCGAACGCTGCCCGGCCGCAGAAAAGCCTGATCGAGCATGAGAGCTCCGTGTCGGACTGGAACCTTGTCTGGGTCCTCCTCGTGCGTCTCGACGAAGGTTCGGTAAATCTCTCCTGCTATCCCCTCGGCTTCACGATGAGACAGACTCCGCCGACCTTCTGCGAGTCTCGCCCATCGCTCCGTTACCTCGGCAGCAACGCGGGCATGCTCAATCTTCGCGATCGCGGGGTCACGCGTGCGGAGACTGATCTTTACGATCGTCCGGCCGACGATAGGTTGAATCGCGACTGGGACGCGCTGACGGTACCAGTAGATTCCGGTTGCTTTGTCTTTATGCGGCCGAGCCATGCGAAGGACCATGTGTACTGCCCTTGTGTACCTGTCGGGCAGTTGAGGAATCCTTACAACTCAAGGATTTGAGTGAATTCAATGGCTTGGGGATGGTGCTGCGAGAGAGGATTGAACTCTCGACCTCTCCCTTACCAAGGGAGTGCTCTACCACTGAGCTACCGCAGCCGGTGTTTGAGTGTGGCGGCCTTCTGCCACAGAGAATCGCGTTGCGCAAGCACCCTTTCGCACCTTTTGTGATTGACCGCACACTTTGTGCAAAAAGCGCGATCTGCTATAGGCTCGCGTCGCCAGAACGACACAATTGATCCCTAGCGGAGACCCCGGTTTTGACCTCCCAAGACGATCAGAAGCGCAAGCAGGCGAGTCAAAAGGATGAGCGGCGCAAGCGGCTCGCAGAGCAGTTGCGTGCGAATCTCATGCGCCGCAAGGCTCAGGCCCGGTCCCGGCGGGTAGGTGAAGCTGATTCGCGGCCTGACGGGCTGCTGCAGGAGAATGAGGGCGCCGAGCGGAGCAACGGATGAGGGCTCCGGCGCGGGCGGGAAGCGTCATTCTTCCGCTAATTTGTTGAACGCGGCTGCCAGGACGGATAGAGCGTCCGGCTCCAACCACGAAACGCCGGGGCCTCGCGCCGGCAGAGGGGATGACCCATGGATCGCATCAGGATTGTTGGCGGGAATGAGCTGAATGGCAGCATCCCGATCTCGGGCGCGAAGAACGCAGCGCTGCCGCTGATGATCGCCTCGCTCCTGACGAAGGACACGCTGACGCTCGAAAACGTGCCGCACCTGGCCGACGTCGAGCAGCTGACGCGCATCCTGGGCAATCACGGCGCGGATTTCTCGGTCAATGGCCGCCGCGAGGCGCAGAGCGCCGGCTATTCGCGCACGGTGAATTTCACGGCGAAGAATATCGTCGACACGACTGCTCCCTATGAGCTGGTGTCGAAGATGCGCGCCTCCTTCTGGGTGATCGGGCCGCTGCTCGCCCGCATGGGCGAGGCGAATGTGTCGCTGCCGGGCGGCTGCGCGATCGGCACGCGCCCTGTCGACCTCTTCATCGAGGGTCTCGCCGCGCTGGGCGCCGAGATCGAGATCGAGCAAGGCTATGTACGTGCCCGCGCTCCTAAGGGGCTGATCGGCGCGCGCTATGCTTTCCCGAAGGTGTCTGTCGGTGCGACCCACGTGCTGATGATGGCTGCGAGCCTCGCGCAGGGCCAGACGATCCTCGAGAACGCCGCCCGCGAGCCGGAAGTCGTCAATCTCGCCGAGTGCCTCAACGCGATGGGCGCGAAGATTTACGGGGCAGGGACCTCGACCATCACCATCGATGGCGTCACCTCGCTGTCGGGCGCGACTCACCAGGTGATCCCGGACCGAATCGAGACCGGCACCTATGCGATGGCCGTTGCCATGACCGGCGGCGACGTCGTGCTGGAAGGCGCGCGGGCGGATCTGCTTGAAAGCGCGCTGGAAGCAATCGCCGCGACGGGCACCGAGATCACCGAGCTCAACTCCGGCATCCGCGTGCGCCGCAATGGCTCCGGCATTGAGCCGGTCGACATCACGACCGCGCCGTTCCCCGGCTTCCCGACCGACCTGCAGGCGCAGTTCATGGGCCTGATGACAAAGGCCAAGGGCCGCTCGCACATCACCGAGACGATCTTCGAGAACCGCTTCATGCACGTGCAGGAGCTGGCGCGCCTTGGCGCGAAGATCACGCTGTCAGGCCAGACCGCGATCGTCGATGGCGTCGATCGCCTCAAGGGCGCGCCGGTGATGGCGACCGACCTGCGCGCATCCGTGTCGCTGGTCATTGCCGGCCTTGCCGCCGAGGGCGAGACGATCGTCAACCGCGTCTATCACCTCGACCGCGGCTTCGAGCGGCTGGAGGAGAAGCTTTCGGGCTGCGGAGCGATCATCGAGCGCCTCAGCTCCTGATTTTTCCGCCGGTTGCGGCTACTGACGGCTCGTGCTGGTGTTGCGCTGTCGTTGAAGACAGCCTAACACCGGAATAGTCCCGCGCAGCCATCCGGATAGCTTTGCACCATGTCTCAACTGAAGCTTGTTGCTCTAGACAATCAGGATCTCGAGATCATCTCGGCGCACGTGCAAGATGCCGTGCTCAAGGTTGCCGATCTGAGCTACACCGCGAGTGAAAAGCGCTTCATTGTTCCGATGAACCGTTTTGCTTGGGAGGCCGGCAAGCGCGGCCTTTTCTTCAAGCGCAACGAACGCCGCCAGGCGGTGATGCACTTCGAGGGGGTCCGTGCCGTCAAGAGCACTGGCTTTTCCCGCGCCAAGGGCGACGAGGTGCTGTCGCTGCTTGCCATCCGTTTCGAGCCCGGTCCGGAAGCTCCGGCCGGCGTCATCGAATTGACCTTCTCCGGCGAGGCGGCCATACGCCTCGACGTCGACTATATTGAAGCCCGCATGGCGGACCTCGGCGGCGCCTGGGAGGCGCTGTCGCGCCCGCAACACAAGGGCTGAACAGGAACTCCGCGAATGCCGCTTCGTCTCGATTTTTCCGAACCCGACTTCGAAACCAGGTTTGCCGCCTTCCTCGCCACCAAGCGCGAGGTGTCGGAGGATGTCGACGTCATCGTGCGCGACATCATCGAGCGCGTGCGCGCCGAGGGCGACAAGGCGCTGATCGACTATACGAAGAAGTTCGACCGGCTGGACCTGTCCGAGATTGGCATCCGGGTGACGGAGGAAGAGGTCGAGGCCGCGGCGGCATCGATCGACGAGGAGACGCGCCAGGCGCTCGAGCTAGCGCACAAGCGCATCTGGGCGCACCATGCCCGGCAGATGCCGGCGGATGACCGCTATGTCGACCCGATCGGCGTCGAGCTCGGCTCGCGCTGGACGGCGGTCGAGTCGGTGGGCCTTTATGTTCCGGGCGGCACTGCGAGCTATCCGAGCTCGGTGCTGATGAACGCGGTGCCGGCCAAGGTGGCTGGCGTCGAGCGGCTGGTGATGGTGGTGCCGTCACCGGATGGCGTGCTGAACCCGCTGGTTCTGGCGGCGGCGAAGCTCGCCGGCGTTTCGGAAATCTATCGCGTCGGCGGCGCGCAGGCTGTCGCGGCTCTCGCCTATGGTACGGAGACGATTGCGCCGGTCGCGAAGATCGTCGGCCCGGGGAACGCCTTCGTCGCGGCTGCCAAGCGCCGCGTGTTCGGCACCGTTGGCATCGACATGATTGCTGGCCCGTCGGAGGTGCTGGTGATTGCGGATGGCTCGAATGATCCGGCCTGGATCGCCTCGGACCTCATCGCGCAGGCCGAGCACGACACGGCGGCCCAGTCGATCCTGATTACCAATGACGCAGCCTTCGCCAGTGCGGTTGAGAAGGAAGTTGCCCGGCAGATCTCGATTCTCCCGCGCGGCGAGACGGCAGCGCAGAGCTGGCGCGACTATGGCGCGATCATCCTGGTTCCGGATCTCGACGCCGCGGTGCCGCTCGCAAACCGCATCGCCGCCGAGCATCTCGAACTCGCCTTCGACGAGGCTGAAGACTACCTGCCGAAGATCCGCAATGCAGGCGCGATTTTCATTGGCCGTTACACGCCGGAAGTGATCGGCGACTATGTCGGCGGCACCAATCACGTTCTGCCGACCGCGCGTTCGGCTCGCTTCTCGTCGGGCCTCACCGTGCTCGAGTTCGTCAAGCGCACGTCGCTCCTGAAGCTTGGCCCGGACCAGCTGCGACAGATCGGTCCGGCTGCGATCACGCTTGCCAAGGCGGAGAATCTTGGCGGCCACGCGGCGTCGGTCGCGATCAGGCTCAACCCCGAAGGATGACCCATGAGCTGCGACCCCCGCAATGCGAGGCTGGTCGATGTGGAGCTGGACGAATCGATCGGGCGCTCCACACCCGACGTCGAGCATGAGCGGGCGGTCGCTATCTTCGATCTGATCGAAGACAATTCCTTCAGACCCGCCGGCGATTCCGGTAACGGGCCCTACAAGCTGAAGCTTTCGCTGGTCAGCGCAAAGCTCGTCTTCTCCGTGTCCCGCGAGAATGGCGAGCCGGTTGTCACGCATATCTTGTCGCTGACGCCGTTCCGGCGCGTGGTGAAGGACTATTTCCTGATTTGCGAAAGCTACTACGAGGCAATCCGCTCCTCGACGCCGTCGCAGATTGAGGCGATCGACATGGGCAGGCGCGGCCTGCACAACGAAGGTTCCCAGACCCTGATGGATCGCCTTAAGGGCAAGATCGAGGTCGACTTCAATACGGCCCGGCGTCTGTTCACGCTGGTGTGCGTGCTGCATTGGCGGGGTTAAACATGGAGGGTGAGGCAGTGCTTCCCCGCTCCCTCCTGTTCTTGTGCGGCATGAACGCTATTCGTTCGCCAATGGCGGAGGTGCTTGCGCGAGAGGTCCTGCCGCAGGGCGTGTTCATCGCTTCTGCCGGGGTGAGGGCAGGGCAGCGCGATCCGTTCGTGGACGCGGTGCTGGCGGAGAAGGGGCTTTCGCTTGGCGAGCGCCAGCCGCAGCGGCTCGATGACATGGAAGACGATTATTTCGAAATGATCGTCACGCTTTCCCCGCAGGCGCATCATGCCGCGCTTGAACTGACCCGGTCCATGGCGGTAGAAGTCGAGTACTGGCCGACGGCCGATCCATCGACTGCCACGGGCACGCGGGACCGGATCATGGAAGCCTACCGCGACGTCCGCGACCGGCTCGAGGCGCGAATTCGCGAAAGGTTCGCCAGGACGGGCAGGGAACCGCCCGGCAATTAAGCGTGTTCACAAATCGGGCGCGATCGTATAGGTTCCGCGCAAAATTTAGGCTGGCCGCGCGCCGGCCCAATCGTTCCAACATAAAGGTATCGGATGCCGAAGGAAGAAGTACTCGAGTTTCCGGGCGTGGTCACTGAATTGCTGCCGAATGCGATGTTCAGGGTCAAACTCGAAAATGATCACGAAATCATTGCCCACACCGCCGGCCGCATGCGCAAGAATCGCATTCGCGTTCTGACCGGAGACAAGGTGCTGGTCGAGATGACCCCGTACGACCTGACGAAGGGTCGTATCACCTACCGCTTCAAGTAGCTCCGCTACCCCTCCCGCAAGTCGACGGGGCCTGCAATGACCGTACCCCAGAAGCTGGTGTTGGCGAGCGCGTCGCCGCGAAGGATCGAGCTTCTTCAGCAGGCCGGCATCGAGCCCGATCGGCTGCTTCCCGCCGAACTCGACGAAACGCCGCTGCGCGCGGAGCATCCGCGCTCGCTGGCAAAGCGACTCAGCCGCTCCAAGGCCGAGACAGCGCTGGAGATGCTGCAGAAGGAAGGCGCGCCGACGGACGCCTTCATCCTCGCTGCCGATACCGTCGTTTCGGTCGGCCGGCGCATCCTGCCGAAGGCCGAGGTCAGCGACGAGGCAGCCTATTGCCTTCGCCTGCTGTCAGGCCGTTCGCACCGCGTCTATACTGGCGTGTGCATGATCAATCCGGCAGGCAAGGTGCGCCAGCGACTCGTAGAGACGCGCGTGCGCTTCAAGCGTCTCTCTTCAGAAGAGCTCGAAGCCTACCTCGCTTCCGGGGAATGGCGCGGCAAGGCCGGCGGTTATGCCGTGCAGGGGCTAGCCGGCAGCTTCGTCGTCAAGATCGTCGGCTCGTACACCAACATCGTCGGCTTGCCGCTGCAGGAGACGATCGGCTTGCTGGCCGCCGACGGCTATAAGGTGCTGGCAAACTGGCGCGCCGGCGCAAAGGTTTAAAGATGACTGGCGATTCCAATTTGGAGAAGGTCACTCCGCTGCGTCCGCGGCGGAAGTGTCCCGAATGCGGGAAGCCGGCGACTCGCGCCGACTACCCGTTTTGCTCTCCCCGCTGCAAGGATATCGACCTGAACCGGTGGCTCACCGGGTCTTACGTCATTCCTGCAACCGAGGAAGACAGCGGCTCGGAGGACGAGCAGGGCTGAGTTTTCCCCAGTTTTGCGCCGTTTTCAGCCTTTTGAAAAAATAGCTGAAAAAGTCCGCTCAAGGCGCTGGACAGTCGAAAAACTCATGCTATAACCCACGCGTTTTCGGCGGTCAGCCAACACCGCCGAAGCGGGAAACTCCAAGAGTTTCCGAAGGATGCCCAGATAGCTCAGTTGGTAGAGCATGCGACTGAAAATCGCAGTGTCGGCGGTTCAAATCCGTCTCTGGGCACCATCTCTCCATCCCTCTTTCGAAACGATAGAGCGCCTCTTGTGCTGATGCTTCGCTCAGGCTTGTGCTGTGCGGAACGATCAGGGCTTGCCCTCATCCTCTTCTTCAGGGATTTTGAACCTTCTGGCGAAAGGTGAGCCTAGTCCTGTGGGTTACGGTTGACTTAATCGCGCAGAGGGTACACGACGCGCTACCTACTCGCGCAGGCAGAAAACGAGCAGTTTCGCCCCTTTGCGCGCCCAGACTGACGAAACCAGCGAGCGTCACCACTTATGATCAAACGCTTAGTCATCGCGATCATTCTCCTTGCAGCCCTTGTCGGCGGCCTCGTCGGATTCAACAGATTCCGCGATCAGGCGATCGAGAACTTCTTTGCCAATATGCCTGTTGCCGTCGTGACTGTCTCCACTGTCGAGGCCAAGGCCGACAAGTGGAGCCCGGTCATCGAGGCAATCGGTACCATCCGCGCCAGCCGCGGCGTCGACCTGACGGTTGAGGCGACCGGTATCGTCACGGAGATCAACTTCCGCGCCAACCAGAAGGTCAAGCGCGGCGATGTTCTCGTCCAGCTCGACGATTCGATTCAGCGCGCGGACCTTGCGGCCGCGAAGGCGCAGGCGAATCTCGACCGCCAGACGCTGACTCGTGCCGTTGAACTGCGTGATCGGCAGGTTGGCTCGAACTCGGCACTGCAAGCAGCGGAAGCTGCAGCCGAAGCTTCGGCTGCACAGGTTGACCGTCTTGAAGCTGCGCTGCGCCAGAAGCAGCTGCGCGCGCCGTTCGATGGCACCATAGGTATCCCGCGCATCAATGAGGGCGAGTATCTGACGCCGGGCGTTTCGGTGGCGACGCTGCAGGACCTCGACCGTATGTATGCCGACTTCACCGTGCCTGAGCAGCTGCTCAGCCAGCTGTCGATCGGCCAGAAGGTTCGGGTTACCGTTGAGGGCGCGGAAGGCTCGTTCGACGGTGAAATCATCGGTATCGATCCGAAGGTTGATCCGTCCAGCCGACTGGTTTCGGTCCGCGCGGAGGTCGTCAACACCAACAGCAAGCTGACCCCGGGCCAGTTCGCGCATCTCAACGTGATCCAGCCGGACGAGGATAACGTCATCTCGCTGCCACAGACCGCGCTCGTGACCAGCCTCTACGGCGATTACGTCTATGTCGTACGCAAGCTGGAAGGCGAAGAGGAGAAGCTCGAGGCGCGTCAGGTGTTCGTGCAGATCGGCCGCCGCTCGGGCGACCGCGCGGAGATCCGCGAGGGCGTCAACGAGGGCGACATCATCGTGACTGCCGGCCAGAACCGCCTGAACAACGGTTCGATCGTCAAGATCGACAACACCCTCAACCCCGCCGACGGCCTGGCTAAAGCGGAGCAGGCGACGCAGCAATGAGTTTCTCAAGCATCTTCATCCGAAGGCCGGTTCTATCGACCGTTCTTGCGTTCCTGATCCTGCTCCTGGGGTTCCAGGGGCTCTTCAATCTGCAGGTGCGCGAGTATCCGGAGGTCGAGGAAACCGTCGTGACCATCACGACGGTCTATCCGGGCGCGAGCGCCGACCTCATCCAGGGCTTCATCACCGCGCCGATCTCGGCCGCGGTGGCGACCACAGAGAACGTTGACTACGTCACCTCGCAGAGCCGTCCGTCGGCGAGCGTAGTGACGGTGCAGATGCGTCTCGGCGCGGACCCCGACGTTGCGCTGACGGAAGTCATGTCGAAGGTGCAGCAGGTGCGCAGCCAGCTGCCCTCGGACGCCGAGGACCCGACGATCGTCAAGGGTACCGGTATGCAGTTCGCGATCATGTACCTTGCGGTGCAGAACCCGAACATGACGTCCGAGCAGGTGACCGAGTACCTCGAGCGTGTGATCCGCCCACGCATGTCGACCATTCCGGGTGTGGCCGAAGTCCAGATCATGGGCGCGGCGAACTACTCGATGCGCGTTTGGATCGATCCGATCAAGCTCGCGGCGCGCGGCCTGACCGCAGCCGAAGTTATGTCGGCCATCAACGCGGCGAACTTCCTGGCCGCACCGGGCAAGACCCGCAACGACTATGTCGCCTATGCCATCACCATGCAGTCGACGCTGCAGACGCCTGAGGCGTTTGGCGCGTTGCCGTTGAAGGCGAATGGCGCGGATGTCGTGCGCCTGCGTGACATTGCCGAAATCGAGCTTGCCGCGGAAAGCACCGACACGATCGTCAACTTCAACGGCCAGCCGGGTACCTTCCTTGGCATCTTCCCGACGCCGGGTGCCAACCCGCTCGATACCGCTCAGGCGGTGATCGATGAGCTGCCGTCGATTCGAACCAGCCTGCCGGACGGCATGACGCTGACGCTGGTCTACGACTCGACCGAGTCGATCAGCGCCTCGATCGAGGAGGTGTTCAAGACGATCGGCGAGGCGGTTGTCATCGTCATCGTGATCATCCTGCTCTTCCTAGGCTCCTTCCGCTCGGTGCTGATGCCGATCGTCACGATCCCGCTGTCGCTCATCGGCGTCTGCTTCATCCTGTTCGTGCTCGGCTATTCGATCAACCTGCTGTCGCTGCTGGCGATGGTGCTGGCGATCGGTCTCGTCGTCGACGACGCGATCGTGGTGGTGGAAAACATCCATCGCCATATCGAGGAGGGATTGAGCCCGAAGCAGGCCGCGTTCACCGGCATGCGGGAGATTACAGGACCTGTCATTGCGATGACCATCACGCTGGCTGCCGTGTTTGCGCCGCTCGCCTTCACTGGCGGCCTGACCGGCTCGCTGTTCCGCGAGTTCGCGATGACGCTGGCTGGCGCTGTCGTCATCTCCGGTCTCGTCGCGCTGACGATCACGCCGATGATGTCGGCTCGCATTCTCAAGCAGGGCGGTCACAGCCGCTTCCAGCAGATCGTCGACAACACTTTCGAGCGCATCTCCAACCGCTATGAGCGGCTGGTCGCCGGCTCGCTGAAGTATCGTCCAATAACGCTGCTGATGGTGGTGGTCCTCGTTGCTCTGACAGGCTTCCTGTTCATGAAGACCTCTTCGGAGCTGGCGCCCGAGGAAGACAACGGCGCGCTGTTCTCGCTGATCACCGCGCCGCCTTACGCGACGGTGGACTACACCAAGGCCTACATCGACCAGATGCGCGACCTGACGAAGGATCTTCCTGAGCTCGACGCCAACTTCTCGATCGCGGGCTTTGGCGGCTCGACGAACTCGGGCATCGCCGTCTGGGCGCTCAAGGACTGGGCGGAGCGCGAGCGCTCGCAGAAGGAGATCCAGCAGGACATCCAGGGACGCCTCAGCAGCGTCGCTGGCATCGAGGCGCTTGTTTTCGCGCCTCCGTCGCTGCCGGGTGCCGGCGGCGGCCTGCCGATCTCCGTGGTGATCCAGTCGACCGGCGATGCCAGCCGTGTCTACGAGGTCGCCGAGCAGATCCGCCAGAAAGCGCAGCAAAGCGGCCGCTTCATCGTTGTGCAGAACTCGTTGAAGTACAATGCGCAGCAGGTCGTCGTCACCGTCGACCGCGAGCGTGCGGCGGCGCTGAACCTGCCGGTGCGCGAGATCGGCTCGACGCTGAGCCTGCTGGTCGGTGGCGGTGCGATCGCGCAGTTCGACCGCGACTCGAACTCTTATGACATCATCATGCAGGTGCCGCAGGAGTATCGCGAGAATCCGGAGCGCCTCGGCGACTTCTTCGTTCGCAGCGTGACGGGCGAGATGGTGCCGCTGTCGGCGGTGGTGAAGATCAACACCGGCGTTACGGCTGCGGCGATCGAGCAGTTCAACCAGCTCAACTCGGCGACGATCTCGGCCCTGCCGATGCCTGGTGTGACGACGGGTGATGGCCTCAAGGTGATCGAGGACATTGCGCGCCCGCTGCTGCCGGATGGCTTCTTCATCGACTATTCCGGCCAGTCGCGCCTCGAGATCCAGCAGGGCAACACGATCCTGATCGCGTTCGCGCTCGCTGTCGTGGTGATCTACTTGGTGCTGTCGGCGCAGTTCGAAAGCTTCCGCGATCCGCTCATCATCATGATGGCGGTGCCGCTTTCGATCTTCGGCGCGGTGGTCCCGCTAAATCTCGGCCTCGGCACGCTCAACATCTACACGGAGGTCGGCCTCATTACCCTTGTCGGCCTGATCACCAAGCACGGCATCCTGATGGTGGAGTTCGCCAATCAGCAGCGTGAGGAGCACGGCTATGACCGCTTCCAGGCGATCGTCGCCTCGGCCAAGGTCCGCCTGCGTCCGATCCTGATGACAACGGCAGCGATGTCGCTGGGCGTTATCCCGCTGATCATCGCGTCCGGTGCCGGTGCAGCGGCTCGTTACTCGATGGGCCTGGTGATCTTCACCGGCGTGATCATCGGCACGGTGTTCACGCTGTTCGTGGTGCCGATGTTCTACACTTTCATCTCCCGCAAGGAGCTGGTGCATCAGGAGCACGAGGCACCGGTGAAGCCGAAGGAGCCGGTCGCGGAAAGCGTCTGAGGCTCAGGGCAGGAACCAGCAGAAGCCCCCGGTCACTGGCCGGGGGCTTTTTCTTTGGGCTGAAAAAACCGACGCGGGCAAAACGCGAGCGCTTGCCGTCGAGCCGTCAGGAAGTTGGGGAAGGAGCCGCAGGGCAAAAAAAAGGCCTGCCGAGGGAGGAGGTTCGGCAGGCCTGATCTGAAATGCAGAACGGGAGGAGGTGTTCTGCATTCGATACTGACTCTCTGGGAGGAGGTAGATCGTCAGTAACGCTGACCTATCTGGTCTTGACGTCTGCCGCAAGCCGCGAATATGCATGGGTGCTTTGCAACCTATGCATGTCCAAGGTTTTCCTCACAAAATCAGCCTCCGTAGGGGACGATGTCGAGGATTTCGAAACGTTCGGCCTTGCCGACGCGGATCATGTTGAGCGTGCCCTCGCGGGTGACACGTATCGATTCCCCGCTGTTGGAACTCGCGGGTTTACCCTCGCGGAACTCGATCAGCCGGAAGCCGCCGTCGGGCCAGAACACGGCAACGTCCGCGTTCTTGTCGTCGATCTTCGCGACGGTGAAGCTGCAGCGCTGCATCGGTTGCCCGAGATAACGGGCGCACGGAACTTCGGTCGGCACTTCCGTCGGCACCGCGGCAGCAGTCGCGCCGCCGTTCTCCTCCGCCCGCGGGTTCGGGCGAGGGACGGCCGCGACCCGTTTGGGCAGTGGGACGGTCGGTGCAAGGTCGGCGGCCTGAGCTGGGCGCAGGCGGCTGGCGAGTTCCTGCAGCTTTGCCACTTCCTGTTCGGACCAGCCTTCGGGCCGGTAAGGCTCGCTCGCAAAACGCTCCTCGATCCCAGGCGGCAGCGTATCGCCGCTCGGCGTGGCCGGAGGAGTGGCTGCGGCGGCCTCGCCTGCGGATGGGTCTTGTGCTGCGGCGATAGCCGCGCGCTCGCTTTCCGTCAGGTCGAGCGGCAGCAGATAGCGGGCAGGGGCCCAGCCGGTAATGCTCGGATCATCGGCGACGTTCAGGCGGCACCATTCGTAGCCGTTGAACATCTTGCATTCGAACAGGTTAACGAGCGAGCCGTTCGGCAGGCGCGTGAGCGTCTTACCGATTGCCGAGGCTTCTGCGCGAACATTGAGGAGGTCGTTCATTGCAAGCCCAGACACGGCGGCAGGCCCGGGACCCAGGGTAGCGGTGGCTTGCGCGAGCGCCGCGCTGGCGATCAGAGACGGCAATGAAGCGAAAAGATTAGTCTTCAGGCGAAACATGGCCGACCGATTGATGTGTGGGTATCGCGAGCAGTGCTATCGCGCTTCGGGGCATCAATAAGGCCATGACGGGCCCTGTGGTGCAAGGCTCGTGGACGACTATGTCTTGCCCCCAGAAGTTTTTTTGCCGGAGCCTCCTACGCCTCCGTTGCGTTGTCGCAATTGCGGGATAGTTCGAGGGAAAGTTGTACAAGAGGAGTGCCGGACGTGGTTGAAGAAAGCAGTTATCCGCCGCTGGAGCCGTGGCGGGTGGGCATTGCGGGGCGCTGTCCGCGCTGCGGGCAGGGGCACCTGTTCAGCGGCTTCCTGAAGATCGCCGACAGTTGCGAGGTCTGCGGCCTCGACTATTCCTTCGCCGATCCCGCCGACGGGCCGGCCTTCTTCGTCATCTGCTTTGCCTGCGTACCTTCCGTCGCCTTCGCGGTCTGGGCGGAGCTGACCTACAACCCGTCAATGTGGTTCCACGTCTTCATCTCGCTGCCGCTGGTGTTGCTCACCTGCATTCCGCCGCTGCGACCGCTCAAGGGGTGGCTCGTCGCCAGCCAGTACATCAACAAGGCGCAGGAGGGACGGTGGGACCGACCGGAGCAATAGGCTTCCCAATTCACCCAGTGTAAAGACATAAAGATTTCTTTATGTGGCATTGACAACTGTTCATCCGGACGCGATGTATGCGCCCACTTCCGGCGGCGCCGCGCCGCCGGTCACCCAATCGCACTCAGCAAAGGATTGAACCGATGTCTGAACTCCCACGTCCGCCGTACCGCGCCGACCATGTCGGATCGTTGCTTCGCCCCGCTTCGGTCAAGGACGCGCGCCAGCGCTTCGCCGAAAAGGAGATTCCGGCGGAGGAGCTGAAGGCGGTCGAAGACGAAGCGATCCGCGGCGCGGTAAAGCTGCAGCAGGAGGCGGGCCTAAAGGTGGTCACCGACGGCGAGATCCGTCGCTCGTTCTGGCACTACGACTTCATGCAGGACCTCGTCGGCTTCGAGTTCGTGGAGCGTGAGGCTGTCACGGGCATCCACTTCAAGGGCGCGAACACCCGGCCGATCTTCCCGACCATCACCGGCCCGGTCGACTTCCCGGCCGACCACCCGATGCTGGAGCACTTCAAGTTCCTCGCGTCGGTGGCTGACGTCACGCCGAAGATTTCCATCCCCGGCCCGAGCTGCTGCCACTTCCGCGTCGCGAAGGAAGATATTGGTTACCAGCCGTACCGCGACGATCTCGAGCTGATGCTGTCAGATCTCGCCAAGGCGTATGGCAAGGCGGTGAAGGCGTTCTACGACGCCGGCTGCCGCTACCTGCAGATGGACGACATCTACTTCGCATATCTGTGCGACCCGAACATTCGCGAACAGAAGAAGCAGGAGGGCCTCGACCCCGACTGGCTGATCGACCGCTACGCCTGGATGATGCATGCGGCGATCAAGGACCGACCGGCCGACATGCTGATCGGCATGCACATGTGCCGCGGTAACTTCAAGTCGACCTGGGTTGCCGAGGGCGCCTATGATCCGGCTGCGGATGCAATCTTCAACAAGACGGGCGTCGATCTGTTCTTCATGGAATACGACACCGACCGTGCCGGTGGCCTCGAGCCTCTGCGCCTGCTGCCGAAGGGCAAGCAGCGCGTCTATCCGGGCTTCATCACCACCAAGACGGCCGAGCTGGAAAGCCTCGACGATCTCAAGCGCAAGTTCGACGCCGTGTCGAAGATCGCCGACCTCGATCAGTTCGGCATTGCGCCGCAGTGCGGCTTTGCCTCGACCGAGGAAGGCAATGCCATCACCGAGGACGACCAAAAGCGCAAGCTGGAGCTGGTCGTAAAGACCGCCGAAGCGATCTGGGGCGACGCCTGATCCATCGCCGGCTGGCCGTCAAGCCTGCACGCAACCGAGAAGCGCCTGGCCACGCGGTCGGGCGCTTTTCCTTTGACGGTGAGGGAAATGGACCTCGGATAAGTGGGGCATCACAACGCCACACACGGGAAAGTTGTATTAGTCTTTAATAATTAAGTTACTAATAAAGTTAATGATTGTGGCGTTGGCGCAGGTGCGCCATAGCGCGGGGCGGGGGAGGCCACGTTGCACGTTCCTGAAGGCACAATCTCACAGCAGTCACTGCTCCGTTTCCGGTCGCCTGGAACTGTCCCGTATCAGTTTGAACCTTGCGAACCTGTTGATTTGGAGCCCCCCTTATGAACCAACAGTACGACATGGGCGCATTGCGCGAGCGCCTGCAGTTTATCGGACTCGATCCTTCGTCGCGTGAGCGCCTTCGCGGCGTGAAGGGCGTGATCGAAGGATCGATCAAGCAGGCGCTCGACACGTTTTACGACCGGGTCCGCTCGACGCCGCAGACCTCCCGGTTCTTCAACGACGATCGGCACATGCAGTCCGCGAAGGGCCGCCAGGAATCGCACTGGTCGCTGATCGCCAATGCGGAGTTCGACGAGCGCTATGTTGCGGGCGTTTCCGCGGTCGGCAAGGCGCATGCGCGTCTCGGTCTTGAACCGCGCTGGTATATCGGCGGTTATGCGCTGCTGGTCGAACAGCTCGTGACGGCGGTGCTGCGCGATCGCTGGCCGTCCCGCTTTGGCCGCAGCAAGGCCGACGAGGTCCCCAAGGAGGTAGGCGTCGTCATCAAGGCAGCAATGCTCGACATGGACTACGCGATCTCTGTCTATCTCGATGAGCTCGCAGAGGCGCGTGCGGCCGCCGAGGCCGAAAAGCAGCGGGCTCAGGCAGATCGTCAGGCCGCCCTCGAAAAGCTCGGGGTTGCGCTGGACCAGCTCGCACTCGGCGATCTGCAGAAGCGGCTCGCCACCGACCTGCCGCCCGAATTCACGGAGATGGCTGAAAACTTCAACAAGGCGGTGCTGGCGCTGCACGATGTCATCGCTGACGTACGCGCGACCTCGCGCGCCATCGTGGGCGGCACCGAGGGCATCGCCAATGCCGCGGAGGATCTGTCGCGGCGCACCGAACAGCAGGCATCGAGCCTGGAGGAAAGCTCGGCGGCGCTGCATCAGCTCGCCGAGAGCGTGCGCACTACCGCAGAGAATGCGGCGCAGGCCGCCGATGTCGTCGGCCAGACCCAGGCGGAGGCGCAGGAGTCGGGCCGGGTGGTTGCGTCCGCCGTCGAGGCGATGGCGAAGATCAATACCTCTTCGAAGTCGATCGCTGCGATTGTCGGCGTCATCGACGAGATCGCGTTCCAGACCAACCTTCTCGCCCTCAACGCCGGTGTCGAGGCGGCTCGGGCAGGGGAGGCCGGGAGGGGGTTTGCCGTTGTCGCGCAGGAGGTCCGTAGCCTCGCGCAGCGATGCGCGGAATCGGCCAAGGAGATCAAGGAACTCATTACCAACAGCGAAGAACATGTCGCGTCGGGCGTGTCCTCTGTCGGCGAGACCGGTGAGGCGCTGGGCCGTATCGTCGAGCGCATCAGCGAAATCACCCAACTCGTCAGCGGCATTGCCGCCGCAGCGGCCGAGCAGTCGCGCGGCATTGGCGAGGTGAACTCTGCAGTTGCCCACCTCGACAAGATCACGCAGCAGAACGCGGCGATGGTCGAGGAAACGTCAGCCGAATCCCGGCGTCTCAAGGCCGAAGCGCTCGAACTTTCGGGAAAGCTCGATCGGTTCAAGGTGTCGGAGGCGGGACATCAGTCCGGGCGCGCAGCATCCGAGCAAAACGGCCGCCGCGCCGCCGCGCCTGCACCCCGAGCCTATGCTCCGGCCCGTACTGGGAGCCGCAGCCCTGCACTTGCCCTTGCTGCCAATCCGCAGGTCGAAGACGACGAAAGCTGGACGGATTTCTGACGCCAGCCTCCGAACAACAAGTACAGCGACAACGCGGTCCCGAAAGGGGCCGCGTTTTGTTTTGGCCTGCTTACCAACGTCGGCCTGAGCTGCTCTCCGCCCCCCACGACAGACATTCCTGTCAGTTGACCCGACACTGGCTCAGTTTTTCCAGACCGCCGCGTTTATTGGACGATCGTTCCTGTCTCCTTCGCTCCCCATGACTATCCTGCGGCCGAGTTCATGGGGGACCACATGAAGCAGCAGCTCAGTGGTCGTACAGAGGGGAGACAAGCCGGAATGATTACGGCCATCGTCCGTTACAAGCTGCCAGCGTCGATCGGGCGCGATGCGTGCCGCGCGCATTTCGAGAAGATCGCGCCGAATTTCGCTTCGCCGAAGGGCCTGATCCGCAAGCAATTCATCTGGAGTGAGCGCGGGATCGCGGGCGGCGTCTACCAGTGGGAGAGCCTGGACGATGCACGGGCGTTCTACACCGGCCCGTGGCTGAACGGCATCCTCGAGCGCTACGGCACCTATCCCGACATCGAATACTTCGAAACCTTCGCCCTCACCGAAAATCCGGGCGGGCGCGTCACCATCCTCGATACCGGCAAGTAATCAGACCTGGAGACCCGATATGAGCCTTCTTCATCCCACTCGCCGGCAGGTGCTCGCCGGCATTCTCGCCACTTCCGCACCGGCGGCGCTGGCTTCGCCCTTCTTCACCCCGTCGGCTGCGCTGGCGCAGGACAAGGCGAAGCTCTCGGTCGCCTGGAACACCGGCGCCATCTGCGGCGCACCGGTCGCGGCTGCCAAGGCAAGCGGCATCTTCGACAAGAACAATCTCGACGTCGAGTTCATCAACTTTGCCGGTTCCACCGAGCAGATGCTGGAGAGCATCGCCACCGGCAAGGCCGACGTCGGCATCGGCATGGCGCTGCGCTGGCTGAAGCCGCTCGAGCAGGGCTTTGACGTCAAGATCATCGCGGGCCTGCACGCGGGCTGCCTTCGCCTGCTGTCCACCCGCGACAGCGGCGTCACCAAGCTGGAAGACCTCAAGGGCAAGGTCGTCGCGGTATCGGATCTGGCCAGCCCCTCGAAGCATTTCTTCGCGATCCAGCTCGCCAAACTCGGCCTTGATCCGGAGAACGACATCGACTGGCGCGTTTATCCGGGCGAGTTGCTGGGTGCTGTCGTCGAGCGCGGCGAAGCCCAGGCGATCGCGCACTGGGATCCGCTGACCTACCAGTTCCTCAAGTCCGACAAGTTCATCGAGCTCGGCAGCAACATGGAAGGCGAGTACGCCAACCGCGCCTGCTGCATTGTCGGCGTTCGCCAGGCTCTGCTCAACGAGCAGCAGCAGGCGATCCAGGCGCTGCTGCGCTCGCTGTTCGAGGCACAGAAGCTCTCCGTCGAGCATCCGCAGGTCGCCGCCGAGGCCTACCAGCCGTTCTCGCCGAACACGCCGATCGAGGACCTGATCGCGCAGATCAGCTACCACGGGCACGGCCACTATCCGTCAGGCAACGCACTCAAGGAAGAGCTGGCGCAGTTCACTGCCGACCTCAAGAACATCGGGGTCATCCGCAACCGCACCGACCCGGCGAAGTTCGCCGAGCAGATCTACGCCGAAGTGAACATCTAAGCAGAGGATCAGGATACGTGTCTGTTCAAGCAGCTGCCGGGGAAGGCCCGGCAGCAGGCACCAGCACTCTGGTGCGCCCGACCCCATCCGTGCCCGGCGCAGCGATCATCGTCGCGACGGTTGCCTGGCTTGGCTCGGCGGCAATCACCCGCCTTTGGCCGAACGCGACGGAAGACTGGTACTACACCGAGGAGCTGTTCTACCTGAAGGCGGCGGTCGCCGCGGTGCTGCTGGCGCTTGCCATCGTGCCGGGCCTCGCGCGCCCGAAGCGCCGGGCACGGCACAGCGCGCCGTGGCTGATCGTGCTCGCGGTTGTGTTTGCCGTCTGGGAGATCGTGACCGCGAAGATCCCGCTCCTGCCGCGTCCGTTCTTCGCACCGCCGCAGGGCCTGCTCGAGGTCTATATCGATGACTGGCCGCGGCTCGTCGAGTGCGTGATCGCCTCGTTCCTGCTGCTGGCCACCGGCTATCTTATTGGCGCCGTCACCGGCTTCATCACCGGCGTTGCCATCGGCTGGTCGAAGATCATGGGCTACTGGATCCATCCGGTGCTGCGCCTGATAGGCCCGCTGCCGCCGGTCGCCTGGCTACCGGTCGCCTTCTTCACTTTCCCCTCGAGCTGGGGCGCGAGCATTTTCCTCATCGCGCTGGCAACAGCCGTTCCGGTGACCATCCTGACTTGGTCCGGCGTATCGAGCGTCAACTCTTCGCTCTATGACGTGGCCCGCACCATGGGCGCCTCGCGCTGGTTCCTCGTCCTGCGCGTCGCGATCCCGGCTGCGATGCCGCACGTCTATGTCGGCCTGTTCATGGGCATGGCCGCTTCGTTCGCCGTGCTCGTTGTCGCCGAGATGATGGGCGTGAAGGCCGGCCTCGGCTGGTACCTGCAGTGGGCTCTCGGCTGGGCCGCCTACGCCAACATGTACGCGGCGTTGCTCATCCTCGCGCTGCTGTGCTCGGGTCTCGTCACCCTGCTGTTCAAGATCCGTGACCGGCACCTCGCCTGGCAGAAGGGACTGATGAAATGGTAGCCGCATTCGCTCCGACGCCGCAGCACACCGGCATGTCGCTGGTCGCTGACCGGGTGAGCCACGCGTTCGATATGAACGACGGCAAGCTGCAGGTGCTCGACAATGTCAGCCTGACGGTCGAGCCGGGTGAGTTCGTCGCCTTGCTCGGGCCTTCCGGCTGCGGCAAGTCGACCTTCCTGCGGCTTGTCACCGGCCTTGAGCTGCCGGCTGAAGGCTCGCTTGAAGTCGACGGCGGTCCGATCACCGGCCCCGATCCTTCGCGCATCATCGTCTTCCAGGATCCGACGCTCTATCCGTGGCGCACGGTCTACCAGAACGTTGCGCTCGGCCTGCAGGCGCGCGGCATCCTGAAGACGCACCGCAGCCGCGTCGACCAGGCGCTCTCGCTGGTGGGGCTCCCCGAGTTCGCCAACGTCTATCCGCACCAGCTGTCGGGCGGCATGGCGCAGCGCGTGGCGCTTGCCCGCGCGCTGGTGAACGATCCGCGGATGCTGCTGCTCGACGAGCCGCTCGGCAAGCTCGACTCGCTGACGCGCCTCGCCATGCAGACTGAGATCGTGCAGCTTTGGCAGCGCAAGGGCTTTACCGCTCTGCTCGTCACCCACGATGTCGAAGAAGCGCTCATGATGGCGAACCGTGTGCTGGTCTGCAGCCCGCGCCCGGCCCGCATCGTCGCCGAACTGAAAGTGGATCTGGACTATCCGCGCCATCGGGGCGATCCTCGCATGGCCGAGATGCGCCGCGAGATCCTGCACCACCTCGGCTTGGAAGACTCCTGGTAAGAGCCACGCCCTTGAAGGAATGGTCAGCCGGCGTGCCTCGCGCCGGCTGCAACATGTTGAAATGCCGGCAATTCGGCATGAGGGGATATCTCATGAGCCAGCTTCCGAAATTCTTCAGAGTTCTTGCGATCCTCGTCAGCGCGCTCATGCTGTGCGTTGGCTCCGCCAGTGCCCACAGCGGCCTGAAGCGCGCCGAACCCGCCGCCAACAGCTCGCTGAAGCGCGCGCCGGCCGAGATAAAGCTGCAGTTTACCGAGCAGCTTGAGCCGGCTTACAGCTCCGTCACCGTGGAGGATAAGGACGGGGAACGCGTCGACAATGATGATGCTCGCGTCGATCCGGCCAACGCCTCGCTGCTGCGCGTGTCGCTCAAGCAGCTTGCACCTGGCACCTACACCGTGATCTGGCGTGTGCTTTCGGTCGACACGCACGTCACCGAAGGCCGCTACACCTTCAAGGTGGAATGAACGGGCTGCTCTATGCCTCGCTGTTGCTGCACGTAGCGGCGTGCAGCCTGCTCACCGGCGCGTCCTTCTTGCTGGTGCTCGCCGGACGCCCCAAAGATGAGGCGGCGGGCAGGTGGGAGAGGATGGCCCTTTCCGCCAGCAAATGGCTGGCGCTGGTGGCGCTTGGTGCGGGGCTAATCTGGTTTGCGCTGCGCGCAGCGACCTTCACCGGACGGCCTGAAACCGCGCTCGATCCATCGGCCATTTTCGCCGCCGCCATCGACACCTGGGCCGGAAAGGTCTGGCTGATCCGCCAGGGGCTGCTGGCTTTCGCAGCGGCGTGGCTGTTCCTTGCGGGCCAGCCCGCCAGCCGGGCGGACTGGATCGCGTCGCGCTGGCTGCTCCTCACCCTTTCTGCCGCGGCACTTGTGCTGATGAGCCTGTCGAGCCACGCTGCGGCTATCGAACGCCAGCTGCTGGTGCATTGGGCCGACATACTTCACCTCATGTCGGCCGGGCTCTGGATCGGTGCGCTGCCGTTCCTCGCGGCTCTCTTGTTTATCTCCAGTAGGGACCAGGAAACACTTCAACCGTTCTCGCGGCGCGCGCTGGTGCGCTTCTCACGAGTGGCAACCTTGCTTATCTTCGCGCTCGTCGGAACCGGCATTCTCACCGCCTGCCATCTCGTCGGCGACGTTCCCGAACTGGTCGGCACCACCCACGGTCGGTTGCTGATTGCCAAGGTCGCCGTGCTCGTCCCGGCGCTGCTGATCGCGGCGCGCGTGCGCGACATGCTGGCGGGGCCGGGAAGCACGCCGCTCTCGCGGCGGATTGCACTCCACGTGACGGTCGAGGGAGCGCTGGTGCTGGGCATCCTGGGCTTTGCCATCGCCATGATGCTGTCCGTGCCCGGCAAGCACGGCAGCCCGACATGGCCGTTCCCCATCCGCTACGTTCCCGATCCGGGCGCTTTCCCATTCTGGCGGACGCTGACGCCGCAGCAGAATGCTATCGCGCTGGCTGCATGTGGCCTGTTCGCTCTCGGACTGCTGGTCAGCCTGTGGCGAAGGCCCCGCGTCCTCCTTGCTGGCGTCGCCGCTTCAGTCGCTGCGGTGCTGGCCGTTTTGTCGTGGAACGGCTCTACGGTTCAGGCCAATCCGGCTTCCTATGCACGCTCGCCCGTGTCCTACGATGTCCGCACCTTGGACAGAGGGAGGGAGAGCTGGCAGCAGCACTGCCCGGCATGTTCGATCGACCTCGCCCGCTTGCCGCTGAGTGCCACTGTTGGTGACCTGTTCTGGCTCACCGGGGAAGGGGACAAGGAACTCGGTGTCCCCTCCTTAGCGGCCAAACTGGATGAAGAAACCCGCTGGAGCGTGGCACAGTACCTGCGGGCAAGCGCCACTGCCGCCACTGTGACCGCTGGCGGCGGAACGCAGATAAGGCCTGGACTTATTCCCGCGCCTGACTTCGACATCGTTCTCGGTCCACTGCAGCTTGGTACCCTGAGCGACTATCGACGGGGCAGGCCAGTGCTGCTTGTGCTGTATTCGCTGCCGCAGTCGCGCGAGCGAATCGAGCAGCTGGCAAAGCGCCATGCGCAGCTTGCGGTCTACAATGTTGAGATCGTAGCCGTCCCGCGCCATTCTTCCGGCAATCCGATAGCCGAGCTAGCAACCGCCTCACCGGCGCTGTTTCCGATCGTCACCGAGGCCAACGGGGCGATCGTCCGCGCCTATGACCTGTTTGCCGCGGCAGCCGGACATTCGGAATTCCTGATCGACCCGCGTGGCTACATCCGCGCCATCTGGCCGAACGACGAATGGCGCAATGCTGACGATGAAATCGAAGCGCTGGCGCAGCAGTTTCTGGATGAAGCGCCGCCGGACGAGGCGGACGAGCATCAAACCCACTGAGCGGCTGAAGAGGACAAGCACAATGTCACAATGGAAAGTCGCGTTGCTCGTGATCCTCGCGCTCGCGGCGGGTATCGGGGCCGGCTACCTCGGCTGGGGAGCAACAGTGGCCAAGCTGGCTCCGGAAGTTCGCACCCTGACGGAGGAGGTTGAGCGTCTAAGGCGGGAGCTTGATGCACGAGACAGCGGCGCAAATGCGGGCCTTCAGCTTTGGGAGGGTATCGGCGTGGTGCGCGCGATCTATCCGCAACTGCTGATGATCACGCACGACGAGATCCCGGGCCTGCAGCCCGCGCGCACCACCGGCTTCCGCACGGCAAATGGCCTCTCGGCGAAGGTTGGCGACTCGATTCGTTTCGTAATTGAAGGCACCGCTGCCCATAACAGCGTCATCGTGGCGATTGAGACCCTGTGACGGGGAGCCGCCTTGCGGCGGTCCCCATGTGTCCGATCATCAGTGTCAGTCGAAATGTTCCGGCAGCTGCTCCAGCTGCTCCTTCGTCCAGCTGGTGACGGCGTGGACGTTGCCGTTTTCCTCGCGCATGAAATCGAGCTCGCTCACCGGAACGGCAATGCGCTTGGAGCCGATGCCGAGGAAACCGCCAACATCTATCGCAACGCTGCTGCCGTGCATGTGGGAAACCGTCCCGATCGTCTCGTCTTCCGGCCCGTAAATCGTAGCGCCTACGAGCACGTCCTCGATCAGCTCATCCTGCCTCAGGCGTTCATGAGTGCTGTGGTCCATCGTGTATCTCCGTTCTGCTTCGAAGACCTAACAAACAGGCGGGAGATACGTTCCAGAGCACACACCGCAGGCATGAGTCCGCGAGGTAGCCGCGTCATCAGCGGTTCGCGCGATCGGAGTTCATTGGCGCAGTCTGCTGCCAGGTCCGGGATCACCGTGAGCTGGTGACGGATGGTCCCCTGCGTGAACTCCCGGCCAACTTCGCCAAGGCTGCGCAGCACTCCCAGTGGCGCCGCATGATCTCTTCGATCGGGTAGATTTTGTCGACCTTCATTGAGAGCTTGCGGTCGTTTAACGGAGCCTCGATCTCTCCCTCGCAAGGGGGCAAGAGGGAAAGACGTCGTCGAGTAGTGCAAGGCGCGCTGTCGCAGGGCTTGTTTTTCACGCATGACCCGCGGTGAGCGTTCGTCTTTCAGAGAGACGGAGTCGCTCCGAGCGGTCCCGGCAAGGGCTGCGGATGCACTAAGCAGCATGTTCAGGCCGCGTGCCGTCAGCAAGGCCGCCTCCGCTGCCGCTGCCGCTGCCGCGTTGCAGTCGGAGCTAACGGACGTGTTGGCCCGGATCAACGAGGAGATCGGCAAGCTTCAAACCGCGATGCAGGCAGGGGTGTCGGCCTATACAAGTCAGGCTAACGCCATCTCGAACGCTATCGAGCGGACGCGCGAGACGGCCGAAACTTTTGCCAGCATTGCTACGCAGGTTCGCAGCGCCTCGGCACCACTGATCCAGGGCAGCGAGCGCATCGCTTCGGCGTCCGCGGACCTTCGCGCGGCGGTCGATCGCAGCACCGACGAACTGCAGCGCGCCGGCGCTGCTTCATCGGAGCTCGCCCAGTCGCTCTCCGAGCAGGTGACACGGATCAGTCAGACGTGGGACAAGTACCGCGAGCAGTTCGACAAAATCGACCAGTCTCTCGCCACAGCCGTCGGTACATTGTCCGAAGCGACCGAGACTCAGTTCCAACGCTTGGTTGACCACGTCAACCAGATGGACGGCGCACTCGAAAGAGTGCTCGGCAATCTCAAGCCGACGCTGGATACCATCAGCGATAGTACGAGCGAACTGTCGGAAACCCTGGAAAATTGGGTCCGCGCACAAACCCGTGAGGCCGCGGAGTAATCGACAATGAGCGATATCAGTCTGGCCGAAATCGACCATCACGCAGAGGAAGACGAGAATTACTTCATCTCCATGACCGACATGATGGTCGGCATCCTTTTCGTGTTCATCATTCTGCTGATGGTGTTCGCCATGAACTTTCGTCAGCAGACTGACACGTCGGAAGAGCGCATCAAACGGTTGGAGCAGGTCGCGACTACCGCGAGCGTTGTGCAGACGGAAATCAGCCGACTCCAGGAACAGGTGGAGGAAGAAATCGCCGCCGCTGCTGCCGCAGCCGAGCTGACCCGAGAGCTGTTGGAGCAGCTTAGGAGCCGACTGCAGGACGCAGGCCTGACCGTCGAGGTCGATTTCCGGAGCGGCGTCCTTCGGCTTGGGGAGGATGCCATCAACTTCGCGGTAAACAGTGCTGCTCTCGATGGGGTGGCCGCGGCCAACGTCGACAAGCTAGCGGCTGCTCTGGTGGCGGTGTTGCCCCAGTATACTCCAGAGGGGGGCGAAAAAGCTGCCTATGTAGAGACGGTCTTCATTGAAGGACATACCGACAGGTCCGGTACTGCAGAGCGGAACTGGCAGTCGTCGACAGCCAGAGCCGTGAACACCTTCTGGCGTCTGGTCCAGCAGCAGCCCTATCTACGATCACTCAGAAACCGTGCGGCGACGCCTGTCCTGTCAGCTGCGGGCTACGCAGATTCCCGCCCCATCCCAGGCATCGACCCGAACGAGTATGATCGCCATCGCCGCATCGATCTGCGCTTCGTCCTTGATGCGGATACGTCCCAGCGGCTCAAGGACGTAATGGAACTCACGGAAAAGATGCAGCATCATCTCGACCAACTTCAGAAAGCGGTGGGCGAGGCAAATGCCCATTAGCCTGAGGGATGTTTGCACCGGTCTGGCGAGAGGACATTGGGGCTCAAGCATAAGAATACCCCAGAAGAGCAAACTTGGCGAACTTGCGGCAAACCTCCCCGAAGCGGCGCTGATCGCCAGGCAACCACGCGACATCGCGCAGCTCGCCCGCGAGATCCGCGAATGCCTCGATTCAGGTACCCAGCTCAGCCGCCGGCAGGTCCGGGAGGCTCCGTGGTGCCTATGGCACAAGGACTCACGTCTCGCCGAGCAACCCGCGGTGCTGAACGCCATTCTCGAAGCGGTATCCGCGGCAACGCGTCCTTCGGCTTTCAACAGCCTAGCGACGGCTTTCGCAGACTACTTTGACGAAGAGATGGTCGGCATGGATGCCGTGTCTTCGTGCCTGCAGCGGCTGGCTGACCGTTGGGATACACCGTGGGCACGCCTGCACAGGGACCTTGCGTTCTTCGACGCCCGGACAGGGCCCGACCGACTTGCCGCTGCTGTCATCGCGCAAGACCGTCCGGCTCCGGACATCATCCGCGAATATGATATCGGCATCATGGGCGCCAAGGGTGGATATGTGCGCGCGGTGACCGTTTCGCTGCTCGATCAACTGGCCAGTGGCGGAGAGCCTGACCATCTCCGACGGCTTGAAAAAGTCGAGCGTTACGCGCTCGACGAGCGCGGCAAACTGAACCGCGCCGGGATTGCCGGAGGCATTTTGGTTTGAGTCACGCTGCCATGGCCGGCTCTTCGAGCATAGCGTAGTAGCGCTCCTCGGCTTCGGCCGGCGGGATATTGCCGATGGGCTCCAGCAGCCGGCGATTGTTGAACCAGTCGACCCATTCCAGCGTCGCGAACTCGACGGCCTCGAACGAGCGCCATGGCCCGCGTCGATAGATCACTTCGGTCTTGTACAGGCCGTTGATCGTCTCGGCGAGAGCGTTGTCGTAAGAGTCGCCGATGCTGCCGACG
>NZ_JAGL01000034.1 GCF_000526635.1 Aminobacter sp. J41 | reverse complement strand
AGATCCGAAGATCCTTCTCAAGTCCCGCGAGCCTCTGCCGCCCACGTTTCTCTTTCTTCGCTATTCAGTTGTCAAAGATCAGACACAAAACAGTGTCCCGGGCTCCATCACCATCGGCTTCAGCCCGACGAGGTTCGCTCACGCGGCTCGCTTGAATGTCGTCCAACTCGCGGATCACAAGAGCGAAGCTCTTCGCCGCCAGCAGCGCCGCCGCCGTCGTTGGTGAGGCGTATATAGGCCCCACTCCCCAACCATGTCAACGACATTTTGCGAGAAAAATCATCTTTCTGCGGAAATTTCTAAGGGCGTTCCCAGGGCTTTCGGAGAAGGGCGGGAGACTAAGTATCCGCTCAAGAGTTGGCGCCAAACGCTGCAATATACCAGCCAGCAAAGGACAGGGAGTGGCAGTAAGGTATGTCAACAAGTCGGGGATGGAGCGGAGAGACCCGCTGACGGATGCAAAGATTTCTAAGTTGAGGCGATACAACCTGAAGCCGGAATACAACATTAGGCTTTATTTCCTTCTTTAGACCGTTTAGCCTCATCTTCAAGCGTGGGGGCGCTGGGCAACGGTGACAGCTTATGAACGAGAGTTTCTCGCTCCCCCCGCGCTTTGCGCAGAATTTTCCTCCATCAGCACATGAGATCAGGGTCAACCGGCGGCTAAAACAGGCACTGGCTGCATCGGTATTCGGCGGACTGGGCTTGTTGTCGGCGGGCGATCAGGCACGCGCCGCTGACTAATGCGGCGCCGCGAGCGGCACACCACCGTCGATCACCTGTGCCGACACGGCTCTCAATCCCTATGCCGGGGGCATCAACTATACGACGACGACAGGATTCGACCTCGCCGTCGGCAGCGGAATCGTCGTCGATCGTGATCCGGGCTACGACTTTGACGGCATCCACCTCGACGGCTTCGGGGACGACCTGTTGCGGGTCACGATCGCCACTGGCGTCTCGGTTTCAACCGACGGCACGGTAGCGGACGGTGTCCAGGTGCACGCCAATGGCGGCAACAGTGACATCGAGATCATCTCCGGCGCCAACGTGACCATACTCAATTCGCTCGAGTCACATGGCATCATCGGGCGAATCGATGACACTTCCGCGGCCGACCTCATTACGACCAGCGACGGCAGCATCCTGATTCGGCAACTTGCCGGCAGCACGATCGACGTGCGCGGTTCCGGCTTCGGTATCTATGGCATCCATTACGGGCTGGGTCCCGTGAGGGTCGAGGCATTCGGGGACGTGCTCACGGCCGGATCATCGGCCTTTGCCATCAGCTCGTGGAACCTCAACCCGTCGGCAACTGGCGCGGTTGCCGGATATCTTGCTGATACCGGCAGCGTGTTCACCGACGGCGAGGAAGGCGTTGGCATCTACGCCCTGAATTATGGCTTCGGGGCGGCCACGATCGACGTCTCGGGCTCCATCGAAACCGCGCAGATCTACTCGACGGCGCCCTCTCGCTGGTGAACAATGGCAGCAGCAGCGCCAATGCAACGATCGACATCAACGAGGCGGGCTCCGTCTGGGTGCGAGGTGAACAATCCTATGGTGCATGGTCGTATAATCTTGGCTCCGGGGAAGCGCGCGTCACGAATCTCGGCAGCGTTCTTGCGACCGGCTCTCAGTCCGGCGGCCTGACGTCATTCGCCACGGTGGGAGACGCCATCGTCACGAACTTCAGCAGCGTGACCGCCAGCGGCGAGTATGGCACCGGCATCATCGTCGATTCGGTCTCGGGCGCTGCAAGTGTCGAGATTGCCAGCGGCGCAACCGTTACCGGTGGCTGGCAGGCGGATGCGACCGGCGCGGGACCAAGCTCAAACCGGCCCTCCTCCGGCGTGCTGCTGAGGTCGATGGCAAGCACGCTGACCAATGCCGGCACGATCACCGCCGCGTCCGACCGCGCGATCGCCGACGTTGGCCGCTGGGAGGCTGCGCGGGGCGCGGTCGCAACCACCAACGGCGGGACGGTGACCGGCTTTCTGGAACTCGCAGCGGTTGCCGGCAACAGCTTTGCCAATACGGCGGGCGGCCTGTTCGACGTGCGCCACTTTGCCGACACCGATGGCGACGGCACCCGCGACACCAAGCGCGTCGCGATCTCCGACTTTGGCGCGGCCTCGAGCAGCTTCGACAACCAGGCAGGCGCACTGGTGCGGCTTGCTCCCGTCAGCGGCAATGCGGCGACCGACCCGGCCGGCTACTACGTGCCGACGACGGGCGCGGGCAATACGCCGCTCGAGGCGAGCTACTACAACCTTTCGCGCAATGGCATTGTCCAGGGCCAGTTCACCAATCTCGGCGCCTTCAGCCATAGCGGCGTCATCGACCTGCGCGGGCCGCAGACCGGCAACACGCTGGTGATGACAAGCAATGCGACGGCTGGCGGTGCGGCCGGTACCGGCGTCTTTACCTCCAATGGCGGCACGCTCCTCCTCAACACCGTGCTCAACGAGGGGGTGGCGGCCGGCGGCGGCAGCGGCTCCTATTCGGACGTGCTGGTGGTCGATGCCACCTCGCTCGGCAGCGCGCCGACGACGATCGTCATCGACCGGCGCGAGGGCGCCGGCGCCCAGACTGTCGACAACGGCATTTTGCTGGTCGAGGTGCGCAATGCGGCAGCCTCGGCGCCGGGCGTGTTCACGCTGCAGGGCGACTATGCGGTCGATGGTGAACAGCGGATTCTCGCCGGCCTCTACAGCTACGCCCTCTATCACCACGGCATCGGCGGCGACGCAGCCGACGGCAACTGGTACCTGCGCAATGTCGCCTTCACGCCGACCGTGCCTGTCTATCAGGAATATCCGAAGGTGCTCGTCCCGCTCGTCGACCTGCCGACAAGGCAGCAGCGTGTGGGCAACCGCCACTGGCGTGATCCGGCAGACGTGGCTCCCGCCGAGACCGTGTTCTGCAAGGACGCGAGCCAGAACTTCCGCTGCACCGTCACGGAGGAGCAGGCAAGCTACTATGTCGGCAATGACGGCAGCGTCGTGCTCGAAACCAATGGCATCTGGGACCGGATCGAGGGCGCGCGCGGCCATTACGAGGCTGCGTCGGCAACGGCGGAAGCGGAATATGACGAGACGCTGTGGCGGCTGCAGGCCGGCATTGACGGCCTGTTGCATGAGAGCGACAAGGGCCGGCTGATCGCGGGGCTTTCCGTACACTACGGACAGGTCAATGGCGACATTGCCTCTGCGTCCGGGCTCGGCGAGATCGATGCGCAGGGCTATGGCGTCGGCGGCAGCCTCACCTGGTACGGGATGAACGGGTTCTATGTCGATGCGCAGGCGCAGGTGAGCTGGCTGAACAGCGACATCAGCTCGACCACGCTCGGAACCGTGCTCGCCGACGGCAATGACGGACTTGGCTACGCGCTCGGCATCGAGGCCGGCTACAAGTTCGCGCTCAACGAGACCTGGTCGCTGACGCCGCAGGCACAGCTCGTCTATTCGCGCATCGACTTCGACGACTTCACCGATCCGTTCGGTGCAACCGTTGCCCTGCGCGACGGCGACTCCTTGCGTGCCCGCGTCGGCCTTGCCGCCGAATACGAAACCCGCTGGACGGCGGCAAACGGGACGAAGTCGCGCGCGAGCCTCTACGGCATCGCCAACCTCTACCACGAGTTCCTCGACGGCTACCGCGTCGCGATCGCCGATGGGGAGGTGACGAGCCGCAACGACCGGCTGTGGGGCGGTATTGGCGTCGGTGGGACGCTCAACTGGAATGACGACAGGTTCTCGGTCTATGGCGAGGCGTCCGTTGCCACCAGCCTCGAACACTTCGGCGACAGCCACTCCGTCGCCGGAACGATCGGCCTGCGCGTGAAGTGGTAGGCGCCGGGTGACGATCCTGTCGAAGGGCAAGCAGATCCGGGCGGCATTCCTGCCGCTCGGTCTGCTCTTGCTGGCGGCGTGCTCGACCCGCAGCGAAACCGGCCCCTCGCTGGAACAGCTGAAGCTCGCCTATGCCAACGAGCCTTATGAAGTGCGGATCGTGAACCGCGAAAAATTCGATGCGCGGTTCCGGCCGACGATCGTTCCGGCACCGCAGGGCATGCCGGTCGGCTCGATCCTCGTCGATACCCGCGAACGGTTTCTTTATCTGGTTGAAGAAGGCGGGAAGGCGCGGCGCTATGGCGTGGCCGTCGGCGCGTCGGGGCATGCGTGGTCGGGTACGGCCACGATCGGCCGCAAGGCGAAGTGGCCCGGCTGGCACCCGACCGACGATATGCGCAACGAAACGCCCGGCCTGCCGCAGCGGATCGAGCCCGGGCCGCACAACCCGCTCGGCGCGCGGGCGCTCTATCTCTACCAGGATGGGCGCGACACGCTTTATCGCATCCACGGCACGTCCGAGCCCTGGACCATCGGCACCGAAGCCTCGTCAGGCTGTATCCGCATGCTGAATGAGGACGTCATCGACCTTTATGACCGGGTCGCCAGCGGGGCCATGGTGAGGGTGATCTGAGGGCAAGTCGCCAAGAAGCAGACAGCAGCGAGCTCTGGCGAGCAGGCGCCTCTTTATCATTCTCCTCTCACTTCCGCGGCTAGCCGAGGCAGGAGGTCACCCGGATTTGACTCGGCGGCCTGCCCGGCCGATATGGAGAGCGTCAACAAGCTCACCGCCGGATGCTGGCGGAAGCCGGATCCGGACGCAACCCGAGGACGGACTTCGTTATGACTGCCTGCGATAGCGTTCTCTTTCCGCTGATCATCGGAGCCAGCGCAAACCATGCGCCTCGGTTGCCGCGGCGCTGATCGCCGACGGCAACCGCGCAAGCACCACCCAACACTGCTGAATGGTTTGTGATGCTGCAGCTGAGGCTGTGGCACGAATGGGCATTGGACATGACACTTTGGACGGAAGTTGCGCGTCACCGGACGGAGTCCGGCGACCAGATAATCCTGCGCCAGCGCGGCAACGTCTTCGAGATTCGCTTCAACGGGCTGGAGCTGATGTCGAACCTCAACCACCAGTCCGAGACGATGCTGGCCGAGCGCAGCGCCCGCTTATACGGGGGGCCGGCTCGGCGCGTCTTCATTGGCGGTCTCGGCATGGGCTTTACGCTTCGCACCATGCTCGAATGGCTCGAGCCGGACGGGAAGGTAACAGTTTGCGAGCTCGTGCCGGAGATCATTGAATGGAACCGGCGCCATTTCGGGCATCTTGCGGGCCATCCGCTCAACGACCGTCGCGTCGAGCTGCGGGTCGGTGACGTGCTGGACGTGCTGCGCGAGGCGAGCGGGGGCTACGAGATGATCCTGATGGATACGGACAATGGCCCCGACTATACGGTCCGGGAGACGAACGGCGCAATCTATGAGAATCCCGGCCTCCGTTCGGTCTGGAACCGGCTTGCGGCAGGCGGCCTCGCCGCGTTCTGGTCCGCAACGATCTCGGACGAGTTCGAGGAGCGGCTCGACCAGCTTCCGTGGTGCTGGCACCGCGAGGACATCTGCCTCGACGGCGGCCGGGCGGATGCATTCCACCACATCTACTTCGCAACAAAACCCGCCGCCGATGCTGCATCCGAGGTGGCGGCGGAAGATGCGCTGGAGCCCATCGGCTAACCTTGGCTGCGCCGGCGGGAGGGAAACTTCCTGCCGGCGGCGTTTCGGGCGAATTGGACTGAAGACGCAGTTACCGGTGCGAAGGAAGAATGAAATTGCTTGGAGAAACTGGCGGAGAGAGAGGGATTCGAACCCTCGATACGGTTTCCCGTATACACGCGTTCCAGGCGTGCGCCTTCAACCACTCGGCCACCTCTCCGCAGCCATGTTTCGCCGAAGCGAAACAGGTTGATGCGCTCACTTAGTCGATCTCGCGCCGGATGCCAAGACGCCTTGTGGCGCTTTCTGGAATAAGGTGCCGCAGGCTCAACTTGTCGTGTCGATCATTGCCAAGAAACCGCGCGACGCCTATCTCTTGGCAAGGAAAACCTCCGCCAGAACCTGCTTTCGCGAAGGCGCACGATGTTCAGAGCTCTGTTTCGCCTGCTGTCGATGATTGCGCTTTCGATTGCCGTCATCATGGCCGTGATCGACGCCACACGTTCGGTTGCCGCCGAGACGCTGGTGATGACACCGCTGATTTCGTCATGGCGCGACGTTGCGCCCTCGCTGCTTGAAGGTCTCGAGCAGTCGATGACGCGTTCGCTGCCGCCGTTCCTATGGGACCCGGTGATGACGACGATCCTGAGCCAGCCCGGCTTTGCGATCTTTACGGTGCTTGCGCTGCTGTTCGCGATGATCGGCAGGCGGCCCGCTGCTCCGAGCAGGTTTGCTGTCGGACGCTGAACCCCGTCAGGGGGAAAGGAGAGATGAATGTTCTTCCTGAGCGACATGCTGAACAAGAAGCTGAAGCTGCCGGCTCCCGAGGAAGCCCTGCCCGGCCGCGCGCAGCCGATCCCGACGGCGACGCATCATGACGTCTCGGGCCTGCCGCTGCATGGGCCATACCCTGAAGGTTCCGAGATCGCCTATTTCGGCATGGGCTGCTTCTGGGGCGCCGAGCGCCTGTTCTGGCAGACGCCGGGCGTGATCGTCACCGCCGTCGGCTACCAGGGCGGCATCACGCCGAACCCGACTTATCAGGAGACCTGCACCGGGCTGACCGGCCACGCCGAGACGGTGATGGTGGTTTATGACCCGACCAAGGTGAGCTTTTCGAAGCTGCTGCATATCTTCTGGGAGAGCCACGACCCGACGCAAGGCATGCGCCAGGGCAACGATGTCGGCACGACCTATCGCTCGGTGATCTTCACGACGACGGACGAGCAGCTGAAGGAGGCGCTTGATTCACGTGAAGCGTATGGCGCGGCACTGATGGAAAAGGGCCTGTCGCGAATCACCACCGAGATCGCGCCGGCGCCGGCTTTCTACTTCGCCGAGGCCGATCACCAGCAGTACCTGTCGAAGGTGCCGAACGGCTATTGCGGCCTGCGCGGCACGGGCGTGTCGTGCCCGATCCCTCAGCCGGCAACGGCCACGGCCTCTTAAACGTCAAAAAATAGTCGGGACAAAGACCCCGCCGGCTCAGGTCGGCGGGGTTTCGTTTTTGCGCAGCACTTCGCCCATCAGATAGAGCGAGCCGGAAATCAGGATGCGCGGCGGATGGGCCTTGTCCACCCAGCTGTCACGCAAGAGAAGCAGCGCGTTCTCGATCGAGGCGACCGGTTCGGCTGAAAGTCCGGCCGCAGCGGCGCGGGCCGCGAGCTCGTCGTTCGCGACGCCCGCGTCGCTCTCGTTGACCGGTACGGTGTAGACGTGGCGGACCATCCCGGCGAAGTTGCGGAAATAGCCGGTCTGGTCCTTGGTGTTGATCATGCCGGCGATCATAAACAGCGGCAGCGGCCGTTTGTCCTCGCGCTCGGCGAGCGCCTCGGCAATGACGATACCGGCGCCCGGATTGTGACCGCCGTCGATCCAGATCTCGGCACCTTCGGGAGCAAGCTCGACGAGGCGGCCCTCGGTCAGGCGCTGCATGCGGCCGGGCCAGGAGACCGACGTCACCGCCTTTTCGGCAATCTCCTCGCTCATGCGGAAGCCGGCAGCGCGCACACCCGCGATTGCCGCGGCGGCGTTGGCGTACTGGTGGCGGCCGGGCAGGCGCGGCAGCGAAAGATCATAGAGGCCGAACTGGTCCTGATAGACCATGCGGCGGTTTTCCTCGTAGGCCACGAGGTCCTGCCCATAGACCTGCAACGGGCAGCCGAGCCGCTCCGCGGTCTCGACCAGCACCTCAAGTGCCTCATCGTGCTCCTGTGCGCCGACGATCACCGGGCAGCCGGGCTTGATGATGCCGGCCTTTTCGGCAGCGATCAGTTCGACGCGGTCGCCGAGATAGGCTTCGTGATCGAGCGACACCGGCATGATGATGGAAACGGCGGGCTTCGCGATCACGTTGGTCGCGTCGAAGCGGCCGCCAAGGCCGACCTCGACGATCGCGGCGTCTGCCGGGTGCTCCGAGAAGAGCAGGAACATCACCGCGGTGAGAATCTCGAAGACGGTGATGGTCTCGCCATTGTTGGCCGCGGCGACGCGGGCAACAGCATCGGCCAGCACCGCATCCTCGACCAGCTTACCGCCGCCCTCGGCGCCGAGGCGGTAGCGCTCGTGCCAGTTGACGAGGTGCGGCGAGGTATGGACGTGGCAGGTATAACCGCCGGCCTCGAGCAGAGCACGCGAGAAGGCGGAAGCCGAGCCCTTGCCGTTGGTGCCGGCGATGTGGATCACCGGCGGCATGCGGTCCTGCGGGTTGCCGAGGCGTTCCAGCAGGCGGGAAATGCGCGTCAGCGAGAGATCGAACCCTTTCGGGTGGAGGCTCATCAGCCGTTCGATCTCGCGATCAGCCGCCTGCGTTCCGGTGCTCATGACCAAGCTTCCAAACCTTGCCGGTTGCCGCTCAGGCGGCAGCCTGAACCGATGCTTCCTTCTGCTTGAGAAGGATCTTCAGGAGGCGGGCGACGGTCTGCTTCATCTCGAGGCGCGAGACGACCATATCGACCATGCCGTGTTCCATCAGGTATTCGGAGCGCTGGAAGCCTTCCGGCAGCTTCTCGCGGATCGTCTGCTCGATGACGCGCGCGCCGGCAAAGCCGATGACCGCACCTGGCTCGGCGATGTGGACGTCGCCCAGCATCGCATACGAGGCGGTGACGCCGCCGGTGGTCGGGTTGGTCAGGACGACAATATAGGGCAGACCCGCCTCCTTGAGGCGGTCGACCGCAACGGTGGTGCGGGCAAGCTGCATCAGCGACAGGATGCCTTCCTGCATGCGCGCGCCGCCCGATGCCGAGAACAGTACCAGCGGGCGCTTCTTCGCGATCGCGGTCTCGAAACCGTTGATGATCGCCTCGCCGGCGGCCATGCCGAGCGAGCCGCCCATGAAGGCGAAGTCCTGCACGGTAGCGACGATCGGCAGACCCTCGATGCTGCCGAGGGCGGAGAGGACGGCGTCCTCGAGGCCGGTCTTGGTGCGGTATTCCTTGAGGCGGTCGATGTAACGCTTCTCGTCGCGGAACTTCAGCGGATCGACCGGAACCTTCGGGTTCTCCAGAAGCTCGTAGGCGCCGTCATCGAAGAAGTGCTTCAGCCGCTCCTTGGCGGCAATCTTCATGTGATAGCCGGAGCCGGGAATCACCCACTGATTGTTCTCGAGGTCGGTGTGAAACACCATCTCGCCGGTCTCGGGATCCTTGATCCAGAGGTTCTCGGGCATATCGCGACGGCCGAGGATCGAATTGATCTTGGGCCGGACATAGTTGGTGATCCAGTTCATGGCGTTCTCCGCTCTCGTTCTGGGAGAAGATAAGGAGCTATTGGGCCGCAGCAAGGCGGGCGCTGCGCGCGCCCTGTGCAAGGCCGGTCACCAGGGTGGCGACTGCTTCGGCGGGATCGGCAACGGTCTTGCCGTCCGGGCCGAGCACATTTGCAACAGCGTTGACGATTGCCGTGCCGACGACGACGCCGTCAGCCGAGGCGCCGATGGCACGGGCCTGCTCGGCGGTCTTGACGCCAAAGCCGACGCAGACCGGCAGGTCGGTGTGCTGCTTGATGCGGTCGACGGCGGTTGCGACCTTGCTGGTGTCCGGCAGGGCCGAACCGGTGATGCCGGTCATCGAGACGTAGTAGACGAAGCCCGACGTGTTCTCGAGCACCTTCGGCAGGCGCTTGTCGTCAGTGGTCGGCGTTGCGAGGCGGATGAAGTTGATGCCTGCGCGCACAGCCGGGATGCAGAGCTCCTCGTCCATCTCCGGCGGCAGGTCGACGACGATCAGGCCGTCGATGCCGGCGGCCTTGGCGTCGGCCAGGAAGCGCTCGGTGCCGTAGATGTAGATCGGGTTGTAGTAGCCCATCAGGACGATCGGCGTCTCGTCGTCTTCCTTGCGGAATTCGGAGGCCATCTGCAGCGTCTTGGCGAGCGTCTGGCCGCCCTTGAGCGAGCGCAGCGCAGCGGCCTGGATCGCCGGGCCGTCCGCCATCGGGTCGGAGAACGGCATGCCGAGCTCGATGACGTCGGAGCCGGCCTTCGGCAGGGCCTTCATGACGCGCAGCGAGGTTTCATAGTCGGGGTCGCCGCCCATGAAATAGGTCACGAGCGCCGGCCGTCCCTCGGCCTTGAGCTTCGCCATCCGGCGATCGATGCGGGTCGTCATGCGGTGTCTCCGGGAAGTCTCTTGGCGGTGTCGTCCGGCGGTCTCAGATTTCCATGCCCATCATGCCGGCGACGGTATGGACGTCCTTGTCGCCGCGGCCCGACAGATTGACGATGATGATCTGATCCTTGCTCATGGTGGGGGCGAGCTTCATCGCATGCGCGATGGCGTGGGAGGATTCGAGAGCCGGGATGATGCCTTCCTTCTGCGTGGTCAGCTGGAACGCTTCCAGCGCCTCGTCGTCGAGGATCGGCAGGTATTCGACGCGGCCGGTGTCGCGCAGCCACGAATGCTCCGGACCGACGCCCGGATAGTCGAGGCCGGCCGAGATCGAGTGGCCGTCGAGGATCTGGCCGTCATCGTTCTGCAAAAGGTAGGTGCGGTTGCCGTGCAGCACGCCCGGCTTGCCGGCATTCATCGACGCGCAGTGCTCGATGCCATCAAGGCCGCGGCCGCCGGCCTCGATGCCGATGATGCGCACGTCCTTGTCATCGAGGAACGGGTGGAAGATGCCGATGGCGTTCGAGCCGCCACCGACAGCGGCGATCACGACGTCCGGCAGGCGGCCTTCCTGCTCGAGGATCTGCTCGCGCGCCTCGCGGCCGATCACCGACTGCAGCTCGCGGACGAGCTCCGGATACGGGTGCGGGCCGGCGGCGGTGCCGATCAGGTAATAGGTGTCCTCGACATTGGTGACCCAGTCACGCAGCGCCTCGTTCATGGCGTCCTTGAGCGTGCCGTGGCCGGCGGAAACCGCCTTCACCTCGGCGCCGAGGAGCTTCATGCGGAAGACGTTCGGCTTCTGGCGCTCGACGTCGGTCGCGCCCATGTAGACCACGCAGGGGAAGCCGAAGCGGGCTGCGACGGTCGCGGAAGCGACGCCATGCTGGCCGGCGCCGGTCTCGGCGATGATGCGCTTGCGGCCCATGCGCTTGGCCAAAAGGATCTGGCCGAGGCAGTTGTTGATCTTGTGCGAACCGGTGTGGTTCAGGTCCTCGCGCTTGAAATAGATCTTTGCGCCGCCGAGGTGCTTCGACAGGTTCTCGGCGTAATAGAGCTTGGACGGACGGCCGGCATAGTGCGTCGACAGCGCCTGGAGCTCAGCCTTGAAGGCCGGGTCGTTCTTGGCCTCGTTCCAGTGCTTTTCCAGGTCGAGGATCAGGGGCATCAGCGTCTCGGCGACGAAACGGCCGCCATAGATGCCGAACATGCCCTGTTCATCGGGTCCGGTGCGGAACGAATTCGGTGCCACGGGCTGGTTCACGGCCGGTCTCCTGCACGATAGGGCATCAGGCCGCCATTGCCTGCGCGGTCCGGACTGCCTTGAAGAATTCCTCGATCAGCGCCGTATCCTTGATGCCCGGCGCGCTTTCCACTCCCGACGAGATGTCGATTCCGGGCGGATTGGAAAGACGCAGCGCATCGCCGATATTGGCGGCGTTCAATCCTCCGGAAAGCATGTAATCGATGCCGGGGTCAAGGGCTGGGAGCAGCCGCCAGTCAAAGGAAACACCGTTTCCACCCGGAAGCTCCGATCCTTTCGGCGGCTTGGCGTCGAAAAGGAAGCGATCGGCGACGCCGCGGAACGGCTCGATCTTCGCAAGATCCGCCGCCTCGCTGATCGAAAACGCCTTCATCACCGGGCGGCCATAGCGCGCCTTGACCTCCGCCACCCGCTCCGGCGTCTCCTTGCCGTGCAGCTGGACGATGTCCGGCGACAGCTCGGCAACGATCTCGTCGAGGAAAGCGTCGTCCGCGTCGACCACGACCGCGACCGTCTTCGCCCTGCCGTCGACCACCTTCTTCAATTCACGCGCGTGCGCGGGCGCGATGTTGCGCGGGCTCTTTGCGAAAAAGATGAAGCCGACATGGCTCGCGCCGCCGTCGATGGCTGCGCGAATGGCTTCGGGCGTCGAGAGGCCGCAAATCTTGATATCGAGGGTCATGCGTCCTTAACCGCACAAAATTGCGCGAACATCAAGGCACGCAACGTTTGCAGGCGAGCCGCGTTATGGCGGTATGGAAGATGATGTTGAGATACTCAAGGCGAAATTGCGCCAGGCGGCGGCGGTCATCGCCCAGCTGACGGGCAAGGACGACGTCCTCGGTGGCGAGGGCAAGCGCGCCCTTGAATATTTTAACAGCGACCACTTCGACCCGGCTTTCCTGCCCTGGCCGAAGCCGGAAGAAGAAAGCATACGGCCCGAAGACCTCAACGCGACGAACGACGACTGACTTCAGCCGAACTCGATTGCCTGCAGCGCGCCGCCATTGCGCTTGAGCCAGGCGCGCGCTTCGTCGGTGCGCGGGCAAAGCTCCCGGCACAGCGCCCAGAATTTCGGGCCGTGATTCATTTCCTTCAGATGCGCGACTTCGTGCGCGACGAGATAGTCGACCACCGTCAACGGTGCCATCATGATGCGCCAGTTGAAGGAGAGCGTGCCGTCCGAGGTGCACGAGCCCCATCGCGAGGTTGTGTCCTTGAAGCGGATTGCCTTTGCCTTGCGGCCGACCGCCTGCGTGTGCTTCGCAACCAGCGCCTCGATGTCGCGCTTGGCTTCGCGCTTCAAGAAATCCGCCAGCCGGCGTGGCAGGTGCTGCAGATCGCCGTGCACGAACAGCGCATCCTGCCCCTCAAACTCGCCCACTGAGACGGTACCGCGCTTGCCGGCCTCATGGATGATGAGATGCGGGCGGCCGCGCAGCGGCATCTTCACGCCCGGGCGCACCTGCGGTTGATCGGGAAGCTTTGCGAGCCTTGTTTCGAGCCAGCCCTGATGACGGTCGAGAAAGCGTTCGACCTCACCGCGAGCTAGACCCGGCGGAACGGTGATGCGCAGCCCCCTGCCCCCGGCGTCGATGCGCAGGGTCAGGCGCTTGGCGCGATGGTTCTCGAAGATCCTGAGCGGCAGTTCGCGATCGGCAACGACATGGGTGCGCTCCTCCATTGTGATGGAGCGCGGCGCCTTTTTCTTCCTCGGGCTGGAGAACAAGCCGAATGCCATGCGGGCCATCTTAGATTGATTCGGGCAAACAAAAACGGCGCCGGTGGTCCAGCGCCGTCTTCTTCATTTCGCGCGCGTGGCGCGGTGTGATCAAACGTCGTCGAGGAGATTGTCGCCGTTGCTCGGCTTGCGCGCGTCGGAAGCCGGAGCCGACTTCGAACGCTCCGCCATGAAGCGATCGAACTCTTCCTGGTCCTTGGCGCGACGAAGCTCACGCAGGTAGCTGTCGAACTCTTCGCGCATCGCGTCGAGCTTGCGGCGCTCTTCCTCGATGCGGGCGAGTTCAGCCTCGCGCCAATCGTCGAAAGCGACGTTGCCGGTACGTCCCAAACGCTGGTGTGAGTGCATACCCGAACCTTTCCTGAAGGAGCAGAACTTGTCGCGGGCCTTGCTCAGGTCGCCCTTGACGTCTTCAAGGCGGTCGCCCCACAGGATGTAGGCAAGCATGGCAAGGCCAAGAGGCCAGAAAACCATGAAGCCCACGACCATCAGCGCGATGGTTGCCGGTGTCCACGCGGGACGGATCAGGGCAGTCTTGGTCATTGCGTTGCGTTCCTTGTCTTCCAGTCAGCCCCTATGGCTGCATGAAAAACACATGGGAACGCGAAAACGGCGATTCAAGAAGACTTCGCAGTTGCTTCCGCGAGAGCGACGTTCGTCTTGCGGGACTTGACCCGTTCAAGGCCCAGAACTGCAATGCCTGCGACCAGCCCCCAGAAGGCGGAGCCGACGCCAAAGACGGCGAGGCCAGACGCTGTGACCGCAAACGCAACCGTCGCCGCCGTGCGCTCCTGCGGATCGTTCATGGCCAGCGTCAGCGCGTTGGTCAGTGGCGCGAGAAGGCCAAGACCTGCCACAAGAATGATCAGGTTCGCCGGCAGGACCGCAAAGATCGCCACAAGCGAGGCACCAAAGAACGCAAAGACAGAATAGGTAAGCGCGTAGAACGGTGCCGTCAGCCATCGCTGCTTTGGATCAGGATGCGCATCGGGCGACGTACAGATCGCGGCCGATATTGCGGCCAGATTGGTCGTCAACGCATTGAACGGCGCGGTCAGGAGTGAAAACAGCCCCGTCAGCGCAACCAACCTGCCTGCCGGCGGCTCGTAGCCGGCGGCGCGGAGGATCGCGAGGCCAGCAAGGTTCTGCGAGGCCATGGTGACAAGAAAAATCGGAATCGCGAGGCCGAAAAACGCCCCGACGGTGAATTCCGGTGTCGTCCAGACGAGGGTCGAGATTTCAGGCGCGGGCAATGGTCCAACGCGTCCCGTCAGCCATGCTGCCAAGCCGCCGCCGATCAGAACAAACAGCACCGACATGGCCGGATTGATCAATCGGAAGATGAAGAAGGCAACAATAAGCGGCAAGATCAGCACCGGATCAACCGTCGCGCTCTTAGCGGCCGCCATGACGAAGCTGACGACGATGCCGGCCAACATGCCTGAAGATACCGACGAGGGGATACGCGAGATCAGCCGCGTCAACGGACGGAACATGCCGGTGATGACCAGCAGCACCGCAACCGCAATGAACGCACCGACGGCCTCCGCCATCGTGAAACCCGAGCTTGCGCCGATGAGCGCTGCGCCCGGCGTCGTCCAGGCTGTGATGATCGGCGTGCGGTAGTGCCATGACAGGATCAGCGAGCCGAGCGCGATGGCAATGCACATGCCGGTGACCCAGCTTGCGGTCTGCGCCTGCGTTGCGCCAACCGCATCGGCGGCCGCAATGATCAACGCAAGCGTGCCGCCGAACCCGACGACCGCTGCAACAAAGGCCGAAGCCGCCGCCGAAAAACGCATCAGGCCTGCCCTGTCCGTTCGATCAGCCCCTCCAGGGCCGAGATGATCATCGCCAGGTCCTGCGGCCGCGACAGGCGGTGGTCGCCGTCGCGGATCAGCGACAGCGTCACGTCATCGGCGGGCAGATGTTCGACCAGCCGGAGCGCGTGGTGGTAGGGCACGTCCGGATCGGCCATGCCCTGCAGGATGTGCACCGGACAGTGGGTGTCGATGAGGCCAGTCATGACGCGGTTGGCTCGCCCGTCATCGAACAGCGCCTTGGTGTAGACGTTCGGCTCCGGCGAGTATTCCGACGGCTCCTCGAAATAACCTTTCTCCTCGAGGTCGCGCTTTTGCTCGTCGGTGAGCTGCGGCTCCATCAGGTCCGTGGTGAAGTCAGGCGCGGGCGCGAGAAGAAGAAGACCAGCAAGGCGGCCGCCCTCGCCTGCCCTGTGCAACTCCTGAACCATACGCAGTGCAATCCACGCGCCCATCGACGAGCCGACGAGAATCTGCGGGCCTTCCGTTCGCCGGCGCAGCACCTCGAGGCTCTGCTTGAGCCACAGCGAAATGGTGCCATCGACAAAGCGGCCGCCCGACTCGCCATGGCCGGAATAGTCGTGGCGGATGAAGGCGTGGCCCTTCTCCTGTGCCCAGTCTGAAAGCGTCTCCGCCTTGGTGCCGAGCATGTCCGACTTGAAGCCGCCCAGCCACATCACGCCGGGGGTCGCGCCCGCGACCTGCCGCAGCGCGATGCGCTCTCCGTCGACGTCGATGAACTCTGGCTCAGCCGGCGTGGTGGACATTCGTTCGGTACTTTCCTATCTGTTGGCGAGTGAAATCTGCAAAAAAATGTAGTCGCGTACACCCTGATTCTTCGGCGAGCGCGTGATTCTTTCCAGCTCTTGTGATAAATGCACATGCGCTGCAGCGCGCTGAATCGGCGAGCGCGGCGAGATTTCATCCCGGCATATCAACGATTCGAGGAGACTACGACCATTCGCAGACCATTCAAAGCCACGGCGCCTGTCAAGGAAGGCCCCCGTTCCAACCTTGAGATCCGCGTGCCCCAGGTTCAGCTCATCGATGCTGAAGGACAGAACCGAGGCGTCGTGTCGATCAACGAGGCGCTGCTCCTGGCCGAAGATGCAGGCATGGACCTCGTGGAGATCGTTCCGCACGCACAGCCGCCTGTCTGCAAGATCACCGATCTCGGCAAGATGAAGTACCAAAGCCAGAAGAAGGCTGCGGAGGCGCGCAAGCGTCAGAAGACCATCGAGATCAAGGAGATCAAGATGCGTCCGAACATCGACGACCACGACTACGAGACGAAGATGAAGGCGGTCCGCCGCTTCTTCGACGATGGCGACAAGGTCAAGCTGACCCTGCGCTTCCGTGGCCGCGAGATGGCGCACCTTGAGCTCGGCATGCAGCTTCTGAACCGCGTCAAGGCTGAGGTCAGCGAGATCGCGAAGGTCGAAGCCGAGCCGAAGCTCGAAGGCCGGCAGATGATGATGGTTCTGGCCCCGAAGTAAGAAACGGAGTCAGGTTGCGCTTTTGCGGGCACTCCGCTATAGAGCGCGCGTTCGAAGAGCCGCCCGGCAGGGCATGCCGTGGCGGTTTCTTATGCTTCTCAGGCTTTGGTCGGCCTGAAGCAGACCTGCTCCGGCAACGGAGCGCAGAGAAAGGAAAGCAAAATGCCCAAGATGAAGACCAAGTCTGCCGCGAAGAAGCGGTTCAAGATCACCGGCACCGGCAAGGTTCTGTCCGCCGCTGCCGGCAAGCGCCATGGCATGATCAAGCGTTCCAACAAGTTCATCCGCGACGCTCGCGGCACGATGGTTCTCGCTGAACCCGATGCCAAGAAGGTCAAGACGTACTTCCTGCCTAACGGCGGCGGCCTCTGAGAGCCGGCTGGTAACGAGTTTAAGGAGATCATCAGATGGCACGCGTGAAGAGGGGCGTTACCGCCCACGCCAAGCACAAGAAGGTTCTTGCCCAGGCTAAGGGTTTCTACGGCCGCCGTAAGAACACCATTCGTATTGCCAAGCAGGCAGTCGAGAAGTCGCTCCAGTACGCCTACCGCGACCGCAAGGCCCGCAAGCGCAATTTCCGCGCTCTGTGGATCCAGCGCATCAACGCGGCTGTCCGCGAGCACGGCCTGACCTACGGCCGTTTCATCGATGGTCTGAACAAGGCTGGTATCGAGATCGACCGCAAGGTGCTGTCCGACATCGCGATCCACGAGCCGCAGGCTTTCGCCGCGCTCGTCGCGAAGTCGAAGACCGCGCTTGAGTATCTCAAGGACACCACGCCGAACCAGTTTGAGAGCGCAGTAGCCTAAGGCCGCCGCGCTTCCCAAGCTTTCGCAATCTGAATTGGGAAACCCGCGCCGGCAGGGCTGGCGCGGGTTTTTCCTTGTTGAAACTCCAGAACTGACAGCGGCCGCGCGCCGTCCGCATGCCAACGGATGAAATCAGGACGCCCACATGAGTGAACTCGAACAACTGGAACGCTCGATAAGCGATGCCATCGCTGCGGCCTCCGACGAAGCGGCTATTGAAGCGGTCCGCGTCGCCGCGCTCGGCAAGAAGGGCAGCATCTCCGAAAAGCTCAAGTCGCTGGGTGCAATGAGCCCCGAAGAGCGGCAGGTGATGGGCCCGGCGATCAACGGCCTCAAGGATCGGGTCACCCAGGCGCTGACCGCCCGCCGCACCGAGCTGCGCGACGTCGCCATCAACGCCCGCCTCAAGGCGGAAACCGTCGACGTGACGCTGCCGGTCCGCGACGCCCCGGCGGAGCGCGGACGCATCCACCCGATCAGCCAGGTGATCGACGAGATCACCGCGATCTTCGGCGATCTCGGCTTCTCGATCGCCGAGGGTCCGGATATCGAGACCGACTACTACAACTTCACCGCGCTGAACTTCCCGGATGGGCACCCGGCGCGCGAGATGCATGACACCTTCTTCTTCAACCCGAACGAGAACGGCGAGCGCAAGCTTCTGCGCACCCACACCTCGCCGGTGCAGATCCGCACCATGGAGAAGCAGAAGCCGCCGATCCGCATCGTCATCCCGGGCAAGACCTACCGTCAGGATTCCGACGCCACCCACTCGCCGATGTTCCATCAGGTCGAGGGCCTCGTCATCGACAAGACGGCTAACGTCGCCAACATGAAGTGGGTGCTGGAGGAGTTCTGCAAGGCCTTCTTCGAGGTCAAGCAGGTCAAGATGCGCTTCCGGCCGTCCTTCTTCCCGTTCACCGAGCCGTCGCTGGAAGTCGACATCCAGTGCGATCGCTCGCGTCCAGGCGAAGTCCGCTTCGGCGAGGGCAACGACTGGATGGAGATCCTCGGCTGCGGCATGGTGCACCCGAACGTGCTGCGCTACGGCGGGCTCGATCCGGACGAGTACCAGGGCTTTGCCTGGGGCATGGGCATCGACCGCATCGCCATGCTGAAGTACGGCATGCCGGACCTGCGCGCCTTCTTCGACGCCGATGTCCGCTGGCTGTCGCACTATGGCTTCCGTCCGCTCGACCTGCCGACCCTGTTCGGCGGCCTGAGCCAGTAATTTCCAAGGAAAGACCACGATGAAGTTCACACTTTCCTGGCTCAAGGAACACCTCGACACCGATGCCTCGCTGGAGGAGATCGTCGAGCGTCTCACCATGATCGGCCTCGAGGTCGAGAGCGTCGACGACAAGTCGGTGCTGAAGCCGTTCATCATCGCCAAGGTGCTGACCGCCCAGAAGCACCCCGATGCCGACAAGCTGCAGGTGCTGTCGGTCGACACCGGCGCGGGCGCACCGATTCAGGTCGTTTGCGGTGCACCGAACGCACGCGCCGGCCTCGTCGGCGCCTTCGCGGCGCCCGGCACCTATGTGCCCGGCATCGATGTGACCCTGTCGGTCGGCAAGATCCGCGGCGTCGAAAGCCACGGCATGATGTGCTCGGAGCGCGAGCTGCAGCTTTCCGACGAGCACAATGGCATCATCGAGCTGCCGGAAGACGCGCCGGTCGGCCAGAGCTACGCCGCCTGGGCGAAGCTCGATGACCCGGTCATCGAGATCAACCTGACGCCGAACCGTCCTGACGCCACCGGCGTCTACGGTATCGCGCGCGATCTCGCCGCCTCCGGCCTCGGCACGCTCAAGGAGCGTCCGCTTCCGGCGATCAAGGGCGAAGGCCCCTGCCCGACCAAGGTCGTCATCGAGGCTCCGGAATTCTGCCCGGGCTTCGCGCTTCGCCTCGTGCGCGGCGTGAAAAACGGCCCGTCGCCGAAGTGGCTGCAGCAGCGCCTGATCTCGATCGGTCTGCGTCCGATCAACGCGCTGGTCGACATCACCAACTACATGACGTTCGACCGCGCCCGCCCGCTGCACGTCTTCGACCTGAAGAAGGTGGCCGGCAATCTGGTCGTCCGCGCCGCGAAGGAGGGCGAGAAGGTGCTGGCGCTCGACGGGCGCGAGTACACGCTCGCTTCGTCGCACTACATCATCGCCGACGACAACGGCGTCGAGTCAATCGCCGGCATCATGGGCGGCGAGCACTCGGGCTGTGACGAGAACACCACCGACGTGCTGATCGAATCGGCGCTGTGGGACGCGATCACCATCGCCCGCACCGGGCGCAGCCTCGGCATCATCACCGATGCACGCTACCGCTTCGAGCGCGGCGTCGATCCGGAGTTCATGGTGCCGGGCCTCGAGCTCGCCACCCAGATGGTGCTCGACCTTTGCGGCGGCACGCCGAGCGAGGCCGAAGTGGTCGGCTATGCCGGCTACACGCCGAAGACGATCACCTTCCCGTTCTCGGAAGTGAAGCGCCTGACCGGCATCGAGGTCTCGGCCGACGAGAGCCGCTCCATCCTCACCCGCCTCGGCTTTGCCGCGAAGGGCAACGGCGAGACGGCGGAAGTTTCGGTTCCGTCCTGGCGCCCCGACGTCGAGGGCAAGGCCGATCTGGTTGAAGAGGTCATGCGCATTCACGGCGTCGACCGCATCGAGCCGCAGCCGCTGACCAGTCACGACGCCGTCAACGGCCGCATCCTTACGCCGATCCAGATCCGCACCCGCAACGCCAAGCGCGCGCTCGCCGTGCGCGGCATGATGGAGGCCGTCACCTGGTCGTTCATCCCGGCCAAGCACGCGGAACTGTTCGGCGGCGGCCAGCAGGAGCTGAAGCTCGCCAATCCGATCGCGGCCGACATGTCGGACATGCGCCCGTCGCTGCTGCCGGGCCTGATCGCGGCCGCGCAGCGCAATGCCGACCGCGGCTTCGGCGACGTGGCCCTGTTCGAGGTCTCCGGCACCTATGAGGGCGATACGCCCGACCTTCAGCGCCGCGTTGCCGGCGGCGTGCGCCGCGGTACCGCGAAGATGGAAGGCCACGGCCGCCACTGGGGTGGCAATGCGGGCCCGGTTGGCGTGTTCGACGCCAAGGCCGACGCCTTTGCCGCGCTGGAAGCTGCGGGTGCTCCAGTCGATCGCCTGCAGGTCGAGGCCGGCGGGCCGTCCTGGTACCACCCGGGCCGCTCGGGCACGATCAAGCTCGGGCCCAAGGTGATCCTCGGCACGTTCGGCGAGTTCCATCCGAAGACGCTCGACGCGCTCGACGCATCCGGCCCGCTCTGCGGTTTCGAAGTCTATCTCGACGCAATTCCGGAAGCGAAGGCGAAGCCCACCCGCACCAAGCCGCGGCTTGAGCTGTCGCCGTTCCAGGCCGTGCGCCGCGACTTCGCCTTCGTGGTCGACAAGACGGTGGAGGCGGCCGCGGTCAGCAAGGCGGCCGGCGCCGCCGACAAGAAGCTGGTGACCGGCGTTCGCGTCTTCGACATCTTCGAGGGTTCGTCCCTCGGCGAGGGCAAGAAGTCGGTCGCAATCGAGGTCGCGATCCAGCCGGTCGAGCGCACGCTCACCGACGAGGACTTTGAGGCACTCGCCCGGAAGATCGTCGAGAACGTCGCTAAGCAGACCGGCGGCGTCCTGCGCGGCTGATTTTCTGTCCGTTACTGCTCATTGAATACGACCGTCGCCTCCCCGAGGCGGCGGTTTTGTTTTGGGGGAGCTACCGGAGCGATGTGGGAACGTGCCAACCTTTGAACAGATGGCGGTTTGGGAGGAGTGCCGAGCTGGTAGCTGCCTCGCACACCGTGACGCCGGCCTGAATGGTGCGCCACGTTCGCCCCAGAGATTTTTGCAATGTAGCGCCCGTCCCGCCCGCTCCACCATGCTTCGCATGGTCCCCCTCCCCCACTTCGTAGGGGAGGACTCCCGAGGCCGAGGCCTTCATCCGCGTTCGCGTTCAATTTTGAGGCGCTGTTTGGGTAGTGTTCACTTGGGCCGATGCGGCAGTGCATTGCTGGCGAAGCGCTGCGCTCCTGAAACGCGCGAACGTGGACCCTCCCCTACGGAGTGGGGGGAGGATCCTAAGGCCGAGGCCTTCATCCGCGCTCGGTTCAGTTTTGAGGCACTATTTGGGCGTGTGCACTTAGGCCCATGCGGCTGTGAATCGCTTTCCAAGCGCTGCGCCCATGAAACGCGCCAACGTGGATCCTCCCCTGCGAAGCGGGGGAGGTGGCGCGAAGCGCCGGAGGGGGCGTGAAGTGCACTGCGCTGGGAAGGAACCAGAAGCGACGCGCAAATTCTCCACCGTCGTGGCTTCTTCGCTGTTCAGGCATGGATGCCCGTGTCGAGCACGGGCATGACGAGGTGGATAGGCACCGTCATATCCTTCTCCGGTCATATGCTTCTCCGGCGGCGCATCCGCCAATGGAGTGCCCTGCGGTTGCGCTGCCGCCTAACCCCTTCGTCATGCCACGGCTTGACCGTGGCATCCATTCCGGAACCGTTCCGGCCAGCGCGGCGGGATCAATTCGATCGAAACATAAACGGGACGGACAGAAGGCCGCTCGCACAGGTCAGCTGAGCAGCAGGCCTCCCAGGACGTTCTGTCAAAGAAGCCTCGCCATCCGAGCCTGCTCACCCCTCCGTTCGCGCGAAAGATGCGCCGGCGGCGATCACCAGCCAGCCGAGGATCATCGCCGTGCCGCCGGTAGGGGCGGCCATGGGGAAGAGGCGCGTGCCGACGTAGTTGCGCATCAAAAGGTCGCCGCTGAAGACCAGAACGCCGACCAGGAGCAGCCAGGCACCGGCGGTCAGGATCTTCATGCGGGCAAGAAAGCCGAGGGCAAGGAAGGCAGGCGCGTGGGCCAAGAGAAAGTGCGCGGCGGTCTCGACCGTGCCGCCGCCGATATGCGCCGCTGCGGCCGAAAGGGCGACGCCGGCTGCGCCGGAAATGCCGCCGGCAAAGATGAAAAAGCGGTTCGTCATCGTCATGTCCGTCTCGTGTCGACGGGCCCAGTCAGGGCGCCCGGTGTTGCCAGTTGTCAACTGCGCCAACTAACGCAGATCAAACACAGAACTGACCGGCGCAAGTGCTTGCAGCGCAACATGACGGTTCTTATATACGCGACATCATCACGGGGAGGTCATCGACCATGAGGCTCGCCGTGAAATTTACGTGTAAGGGGCCGTCCCAGGAACGCCTCATAGGGTCCATTGACGGCCTGCTAATGGAGAGATTGAACATGGCGAAAGTTATCGGCATCGACCTCGGAACAACCAACTCCTGCGTCGCCGTCATGGACGGCAAGGACGCCAAGGTGATTGAGAACGCCGAAGGCGCGCGCACCACGCCTTCCATGGTGGCGTTCACCGACGACGGCGAGCGCCTTGTCGGTCAGCCGGCCAAGCGCCAGGCGGTCACCAACCCGGAAAACACGCTGTTCGCGATCAAGCGCCTCATCGGCCGCCGTTTTGACGACCCGGTTACCGCAAAGGACAAGGAGCTTGTCCCGTATCGCATCGTCAATGGCGACAATGGCGACGCATGGGTTGAGGCTGGCGGCCGCAAGCAGTCGCCGAGCCAGATTTCGGCGATGATCCTGCAGAAGATGAAGGAAACGGCGGAAGCCTATCTCGGCGAGAAGGTCGAGAAGGCCGTCATCACCGTTCCGGCATACTTCAACGACGCACAGCGCCAGGCAACCAAGGATGCCGGTCGCATCGCCGGCCTCGAGGTCCTGCGCATCATCAACGAGCCGACCGCTGCCGCGCTCGCCTACGGCCTCGACAAGAAGGACGGCAAGACCATCGCCGTGTACGACCTTGGCGGCGGCACCTTCGATATCTCGGTGCTCGAGATCGGTGACGGCGTGTTCGAGGTGAAGTCGACCAACGGTGACACCTTCCTCGGCGGTGAAGACTTCGACCTGCGCCTGGTCGATTACCTCGCCACCGAGTTCAAGAAGGAACAGGGCATCGACCTCAAGAACGACAAGCTCGCACTTCAGCGCCTGAAGGAAGCTGCCGAGAAGGCGAAGATCGAGCTGTCGGCTGCCTCGCAGACCGAGATCAACCTGCCGTTCATCACGGCGGATGCGACCGGTCCGAAGCACCTGACGATGAAGCTGACCCGCGCGAAGTTCGAGTCGCTGGTCGATGACCTCGTCCAGCGCACCATCGAGCCGTGCAAGGCAGCGCTCAAGGATGCTGGCCTCAAGGCTGGCGAGATCGACGAGGTGGTTCTGGTCGGCGGCATGACCCGCATGCCGAAGATCCAGGAAGTCGTGAAGCAGTTCTTCGGCAAGGAGCCGCACAAGGGCGTCAACCCGGATGAGGTTGTGGCCATGGGCGCGGCGATCCAGGCGGGCGTTCTGCAGGGCGATGTCAAGGATGTGCTGCTGCTCGACGTGACCCCGCTGTCGCTGGGCATCGAGACGCTGGGCGGCGTGTTCACCCGCCTGATCGAGCGCAACACCACGATCCCGACCAAGAAGAGCCAGGTCTTCTCAACGGCAGAGGACAACCAGTCCGCCGTGACGATCCGCGTCTTCCAGGGTGAGCGCGAGATGGCTGCCGACAACAAGCTGCTCGGCCAGTTCGACCTCGTCGGCATCCCGCCCGCACCGCGCGGCGTGCCGCAGATCGAAGTCACGTTCGACATCGACGCCAACGGCATCGTCAACGTCTCGGCCAAGGACAAGGGCACCGGCAAGGAGCACCAGATCCGCATCCAGGCTTCGGGTGGCCTCTCCGACGAGGACATCGAGAAGATGGTCAAGGACGCCGAGGCCAACGCCGCAGCCGACAAGAAGCGGCGCGAGCTGGTCGAGGCCCGCAACCAGGCAGAAGCCCTGATCCACTCGTCCGAGAAGTCGGTCAAGGACTACGGCGACAAGGTATCGGCCGATGACCGCAAGGCCATCGAGGATGCCATCGCCGCGCTGAAGACTGCAGCCGAGGGCGACGACGTCGAGGACATCAAGGCAAAGACCAACGCCCTTGCCGAAGCTTCGATGAAGCTTGGCCAGGCGATGTACGAGGCAAGCCAGACCGAGGCTGCAGAGGCTGACGCCCGCGCCGACGCGAAGAAGGACGGCGAGGATGTCGTCGATGCCGACTTCGAGGAGATCAAGGACGACGACGACAAGAAGTCGGCCTGATCCGGTCAAACGCCATCAACCTGAAGAACCCGGCCTCATGCCGGGTTTTTCTTTTCCGGCCCGCCGCCGTTAAGGCTAATAAAAGGTAACGGCTGCGGCCGTCACCGAACCTGCTATCCTCATCAAGAGGCAACAGGTTCGCATGTCCCGGGGGTACCGCCCGCGCGGCATGCGAAGACGGGGGTGGGCTTGCAGCATTTTCGGGTGCTGGATTTCTGGCGGCTGTTTGCGGCAGTGGGGGTGATGAGCTTCCACTTCCTGCGCTATGCGCCGGCCGAATTCCGCTGGATGGAGGAATCGCTCCACCGGCTGCTGCCGGTCATGGACATGTTCTTCATGATCTCCGGCTTCCTCATCATGCTGCATCACGGCGACAGCGTGCTGGAGGGCGCCGGCTCGGTTCGCCGCTTCATCGTCCGCCGCTTTGCGCGCATCTACCCGCTCTACTTCGCGACGCTTCTCTTCTTCATCGGTATCGGCATTGCCGTCCAGCTCGGCTACGTGACGACCGGATGGGCGCACCGGTTCGACTTCGAATACCTGCCGCACAACCTGCTGCTCATCCAGAGCTGGGGCCTCGTTGAATACCTGACCTTCAACTATGTCGCCTGGACGCTGTCGGCGGAATGGTTCTGCTACCTCGTCTTCCCGCTACTGGTGGCGGCATTCAAGTTCTCCGGCGCCATCGGGCTCGCAGTGATCGCTGCACTCGCCATCCTCTCCCTCGAAGCGATCAGCGCCGCAGGGTTGATCCCAGAAGGATCCTGGCTGAAGACGAATTCATGGGCGGCGTTCCGCGCCTTCGCCGACTTTTCCGTCGGTGCGCTGATCGCTGTGCTGGTGAGAAGGTCGCGCTGGATGCTGCGTTCACACCTGCCTGCGTGGACGCTGTTCTTCGTGTCGCTGGCCACGATGTACTTCGGCGCGAACGGCCACCTCTCCCTCGCCTTGCTCGCCAGCGCCGTGTTTCTTGCCGCACTTGCCGAACAGAACAATCCGGACGGGGCGAACTTCCTCAAGCCGCTGCACGGGCTCGGCCAGGTGTCGTTCGGCATCTACCTCATTCACCCAGTGCTTGAGGTCGGGCTGTTTTCAGTGATCTGGCGCATGGTGCTCGAACCGCAGGACGTCATGCCCTTCTTCGTGTACTGGCTCTTCCCGATGGGGACGGTGCTTCTTGTCGCCCTCGCCTCGAATCGCTGGTTCGAGCGGCCCGTCGGACAGGCCGTTGTGGGCTGGCATGAGGGTGTGCTGACGCAGCGCAAGCAGTCCCTTTCTGCTGCAGAATAGTCGCATTTCGTCCCAGTTCCGGCAAAAAGCTGCTTGTACGAGAGCCCTCCCCTAGCATACGCCATCGGGGCTCACTAAATGGGAGCAAGCATTTCCGGCGGGCTTCCCGCGAGACAGCGCAACCTCAGCGCAATCCAGGCAGGTTGACCAAGGCGAACATGAAGGCGGATTACTACGAAATCCTCGGCGTTCAGAAGGGAGCGGACGAGAAGGAACTCAAGAGTGCGTTCCGCAAGCTCGCAATGAAGTATCATCCTGACCGGAACCCGGGGGATGCGGAATGCGAAGCCAAGTTCAAGGAAATCAACGAGGCCTATGAGTGCCTCAAGGACCCGCAGAAGCGGGCAGCCTATGATCGCTACGGCCACGCAGCCTTCGAGAACGCGGGCATGGGCGGCGGTGGCGGCTTTGGCGCCGGCGGATTTGCTGACATCTTCGAGGACATCTTCGGCGACATGATGGGCCGGCGCGGCCGCTCGTCGGGCGGCCGCGAGCGCGGGGCCGACCTGCGCTACAACATGGAGATCACGCTCGAGGAAGCCTTCACGGGCAAGACGGCGCAGATCCACGTTCCTGCCTCGGTGGTCTGCGACGACTGCACCGGCTCGGGCGCCAAGCCCGGAACCCAGCCCGTGACCTGCCAAATGTGCGGCGGCGCGGGTCGCGTGCGCGCCACCCAGGGCTTCTTCTCGATCGAGCGCGCCTGCCCGAGCTGCCACGGCAAGGGCCAGATCATCGCCGATCCGTGCCCAAAATGCTCCGGCCAGGGCCGCGTTACCGAGGAGCGTACGCTCTCAGTCAACATTCCGGCAGGCATCGAGGACGGCACCCGCATTCGCCTGGCGGGCGAAGGCGAGGCGGGCCTGCGCGGGGGGCCGAACGGCGACCTCTACATTTTCCTCTCCATCAAGCCGCACGACATCTTCCAGCGTGACGGCGCGGATCTCTTCTGCAAGGTGCCGATCTCGATGACGACAGCGGCGCTTGGCGGCTCGTTCGAGGTGTCGACGCTTGACGGCACGCAGACGCGCGTGAAGGTTCCGGAAGGCACGCAGAACGGCAAGCAGTTCCGCCTGCGCGGTAAGGGCATGCCGGTGCTGCGCCAGTCGACAGTCGGCGATCTCTACATTCAGGTCGCGGTCGAGACGCCACAACACCTGACCAAGCGCCAGCGCGAACTGCTCGAGGAATTCGAGCGCATCTCCTCGAAGGAGAACCACCCGCAGTCGACCGGCTTCTTCGCGCGGATGAAGGAATTCTTCGATTCCTCCAGCGCCTAAGCAAGACACGTTTTGAGCCCCGCAAGGGGCTCAATTTCTTTAGGGCGCTGTCTTCTGGCGCTCGGCGGCTCCTGAACGCAAGCGGACGTCGAGTAAAATCGGCCGGTAAAAATCCCCGCAGAGGGTTCCCAACGGATAGCCTTGCGCATACGTTACGCCCTGCGACATTTTCTGTTCTGGAGGCGACATCGAAATGGCAGGCAATCTCCGCAGGTCTCTGGCTGAGCGATTCGACGAAGAGCTGAAGTTCTTCAGGACCTGGATTGAGATGCCCAAGGCGGTCGGCGCGATCCTGCCAACCAGCAGCATTACCGCACGCAAGATGGCGAGCGTCATCAACCCCGCCTCCGGCCTGCCGGTACTGGAGCTAGGCCCCGGAACAGGCGTCATCACCAAGGCGATCCTGGAGGCTGGCGTCGCGCCGCAGGACCTCTGGTCGGTCGAATATTCTTCTGACTTCGTCGAACACCTGCGCGAGCACTTTCCGGACGTGAACATCATCCACGGCGATGCGTTCAACCTCGACAAGACACTCGGCGACAAGCACGACCAACGTTTCGATTCGGTGATTTCCGCAGTACCGCTCCTAAGCTTCCCCGTTCCTCAGCGGATCGCCTATGTCGAAGCTCTGCTCGACCGTCTGCCTGTTGGCCGGCCGGTGGTCCAGATCACCTATTCGCCCCGCTCGCCGGTGCCCGCTCACAAGGGCAATTACGTTGTCGAGCATCTCGACCTCGTGCTGCGCAACATTCCGCCCGCGCAGCTATGGGTCTACCGCCGGCCGGTGGCGTCCTGAGCCGGCCTGGCGGCCGCACCTTTGACGGTCCCGTTGCCTCGGCTATACCGAGAGGATACGCAACGGGATCGCCAGCCACATGAATCCGAAAATCCTCGTCTTCGCCGGCTCGACCCGAGCCGGCGCCTACAGCGGCAAGACCGCCGACGTCGCGCAAAAGGAACTGGCGCTGCTCGGCGCTGAAGTGACCCGCATCTCGCTCGGCGACTATCCACTGCCGATCATGGACCAGGACTACGAGGTCGAGCACGGGATTCCGGAAAACGCCTACCGGCTGTGCCGGCTGATGATCCACAGCGACGGCGTGCTGATCGCGACGCCCGAATACAACGGCTCGGTGCCACCGCTGCTCAAGAACGCGATCGACTGGGTAAGCCGCATTCGCACCGACAACGGCAAGAAGGTGAAACCCTTCAACGGCAAGATCATCGCCCTGTGCGGCTCGTCCGACGGGCGCTGGGGCGGCATCCGCGCTGTCTCGCACCTGCGCCAGATCCTGTCGCACATGCAGGCCGACCTCATCACGCCGCAATGCCTTGTGCCTGACGGGGCAAATGCCTTTGACGAACACGGCAATTTGGTGGAGGAGAGAATGCTGAGATCGATGCAGACGGTCTGCAAGACACTTACCGAACATGCGTGGCTTCTGTCCGCGCAGTCGCGAGGAGAACGCTGATGAATGGAAGCCTGATTGTCGGCCTCGACCTGCCAACCGTAGCCGAGGCCGAGAAGGCGGTGCGAGAGCTCGACGGCGTCGTCGACTTCTACAAGATCGGCTACCGGCTGGTCTTTGGCGGTGGCCTCGAATTCGCCCGCGACCTCGCGGCGGAAGGCAAGAAGGTCTTCCTCGACATGAAGCTGCTCGACATCGACAACACAGTGGCCGAGGGCGTCGAAAACATCGCCAGGATGGGCGTGTCGATGCTGACGCTGCATGCCTACCCGAAGGCGATGCGCGCGGCGGTCGCCGCGGCGAAGGGCTCTGACCTGTGCCTCCTCGGCGTAACGGTGCTGACCTCGATGGATGCCGACGACGTGCGCGAAGCAGGCTACGCCGATGATCCGGCGACGCTGGTGCGCAAGCGCGCCGCACAGGCGCGCGAGGCCGGCATGGGCGGCATCGTCTGCTCGGCTGCGGAAGCCGCCGCGGTGCGCGAGATCCTCGGCGGCGACATGGCAATCGTCACTCCGGGCATTCGCCCGACCGGAGCCGAAAAGGGCGACCAGAAGCGGGTGATGACGCCGGCCGATGCGCTGCGCGCCGGCGCGACCCACCTTGTCGTCGCCCGTCCGATTATCGGCGCACCAGACCGGCGCGCTGCCGCACAGGCGATCCTCGACGAGATGCGGGCCGCCTGACACCATCAACCAAGGGAGGGAAAAGCATGGCCAAGGGATATTGGATCGCGCATGTCGATGTCCGCGATCCGGAACGCTACAAGGACTATGTTGCAACGGCGAAGCCTGCATTCGAGCGCTATGGTGCAAAGTTCCTCGCACGCGGCGGCACCTACGAGGTGATGGAAGGCGCTGGCCGGGCCCGCAACGTCGTCATCGAGTTCCCGTCGATGCAGGCGGCAATCGACTGCTACAACAGCCCCGAATACCAGGCCGCCAAGGCCATCCGCATCACCGTCGCCGATGCCGACATGGTGATCATCGATGGCTTCGAGGGCTGAACCCTTTTCTCCATAAAGTAACCTGAAGGGGCGCCGCGGCGCCCTTTTTTGCATGTTGCGGCTTGCCGCTGGGTAGTCAGCCGCAAAAAGCTGGATGCTGTATGCAACCTGCCAGTGCGCCAGGTGTTTAACGTTTGAACTCTATTGCATCGCAGCAAAAGCCTGTTAGCTTCTGCGGCACAATTTTTCCTGACCGGCCGCCTTTGTGCAATGCCGGCCGCGGTAAAGGCCCCGAGGTCGTCGCGAATGTACTATCAGCTCTACGAACTCAACCATGCCGCCCTCCAGCCCCTGAGGGCCTATGCGGACGCCGTGCGCGTCATTTCGCAAAGCCCGCTCAACCCGTTTGCAGCAACGCCGATGGGAAGATCGGTCGCCGCGGCGGCGGAAGTGTTCGAGCGCACCACGCGCCGCTATGCCAAGCCCGCCTTCAGTGTCGAGAGCGTTAAGGTCGACGGCAGGAGCGTCGCGATCCGCGAGAAGACCGTGTGGACGCGGCCGTTCTGCAGCCTGCTGAACTTCGAGCGCGACCTTCCGGCTGCGCGCGCGGAGCGGGATCCGAAACTGCTGATCGTCGCGCCGATGTCGGGCCACTACGCCACGCTTTTGCGCGGCACGGTGCGCTCAATGGCCGAGCATGCCGACGTCTACATCACCGACTGGGCCGATGCGCGCATGGTGCCTGCCTCGGACGGGCGCTTCGACCTCGACGACTACGTCGACTACATCATCGACATGCTGCACCACCTCGGGCCGAACACGCATGTGATGGCCGTGTGCCAGCCATCGGTACCGGTGCTGGCTGCGGTGGCCGTCATGGAGGCGCGCGGCGACAAGTTTGCGCCGGCCAGCATGACGCTGATGGGCGGGCCGATCGACACGCGCCGCAACCCGACAGCCGTCAACAAGCTCGCCGAGGAAAAGGGCATCGACTGGTTCCGCGAGAATGTCATCATGCAGGTGCCGTGGCCGAACCCGGGCGCGGGCCGCGACGTCTATCCCGGCTTCCTGCAGCTCACCGGCTTCATGTCGATGAACCTCGACCGTCACCTGATCGCGCACAAAGACTTCTTCATGCACCTTGTGAAGAACGACGGCGACTCGGCGGAGAAGCACCGCGAGTTCTACGACGAGTATCTCGCCGTGATGGACCTGACGGCAGAATTCTATGTTCAGACAGTGGACACTGTTTTCGTCCGCCATGACCTGCCCAAGGGCCAGATGATGCACCGGGGCGAGAAGGTCGACCTCACCGCCGTCCGCAACGTCGCGCTCTTCACCGTCGAAGGCGAGAACGACGACATTTCCGGGCTCGGGCAGACGCAGGCCGCGCACGACCTCTGCATCAACATTCCGCAGGAAAAGCGCGCGCACTATGTGCAGCCGCAGGTCGGCCACTACGGCGTGTTCAACGGCTCGCGCTTCCGCTCGCAAATCGTGCCTCGCATCGTCGACTTCATGGCCGCTCAGACGCAAGGTGCGACCTCAACGACGTCGACAAGCCGCACGCGTCCCGCTAAAGGTAGCTGATGGCGAATGCCACTGTGTGCCTTGCGCAACAGTAACGTGGCGTCAGTAACCATAAGCTCAATCCAGCCCTTTCCGTTCATTGACTTCCGCCCCGTTCAGTCGTTAACAGTTCATTAACGACTAAAACACGCAGTGATCTTGGGGTTAGGGCGTATGTGGGCCACGCTTCGCAGGTGGCAGCCGGGGATTTTCACGGCTTCTCTCCTGCTCATCGCAGCAGCGACAGGATCGACGACGCAGGCGTCCGGCGCCGGCGCGATGATCACCGGCGGCCTCACCTCCCAGCCGATTGGCCACTACGAATTCTGCAAGCGCTTCGCTTCTGAATGCTCGATCCGTCCGCGCGACAGCGGCCCGGTGATCGTCACCGACGCCCTGTGGAACCAGATCAGCGAAGTCAACAAGGCGGTCAACGCGGCTGTGAGGCCGATGAGCGACTATGACGTCTACGGCCAGGACGAATACTGGGCGTATCCGGAGCAGTCCGTCGGCGACTGCGAGGACTATGTCCTCGAGAAGCGTCGCCAGCTCAACGCGCTCGGCATTTCGCTGTCGAACCTGCTGATCACCGTGCTGCGCAAGCCGGACGGCGAGGGGCATGCAGTGCTGACGGTGCGTACCAACCGCGGCGACTTCATCCTCGACAACCTCAATGACGAACTGCGCGCCTGGAACGAGACGGGCTACCAGTTTCTCAAGCGCCAGGCCGCCAATCATACCGGCCGCTGGGTGACGATCTACGACGACCAGAACATGCTGGTCGGCTCGGTGGACTGAGCATTCCGCATTTCCTCTGCCCGCAGGCGGAGCGGCTTCGAGCTGCCCGCTAACGGTCGCGAGTACCCTGTCTCCCCCTCACGCTGCCTAGCGCATGCGCTCGCCGGCCATGCGATAGGAAATCGCTTCTGCCAGATGGATACGACCGACGCTGTCTGCGCCGTCGAGATCGGCAATGGTGCGCGCGACCTTCAGCACACGATGGTAGGCGCGGGCGGAAAGGCCGAGCTTGTCGCTGGCATCGCGCAGCAGCGCTGATCCCGGCTGGTCGAGCTTGACGATCTCCTCAATCAGTCCCGTCGGGCAATGCGCATTGACCGTAACATCCCTGATGCCCAGCGCCTGGTAGCGCGCAGCCTGCAATTCACGGGCGCGGGCGACGCGCTGGGCAACCACCGCGCTTGATTCCGCGCGGCCCGGAGCGATGAGGTCGCTGGCGGTCACCGCCGGCACCTCAATCCTGAGGTCGATACGGTCGAGCAGCGGGCCGGACAGCCGCGCCTGATAATCGGCGCGGCAGCGGTCGCCACGCGCGCAGCGATGGCCGGGCTCGCCCGCCATGCCGCATCGGCACGGATTCATCGCCGCGACGAGCTGGAACTTTGCCGGGTAGCTGACGCAGCCATTGGCGCGCGCGACAACGCACTCGCCGCTCTCGAGCGGTTGGCGCAGCGCATCGAGCGTCTGCGGCGAAAATTCCGGCAGCTCGTCGAGGAAGAGGACGCCGTGATGGGCAAGCGAGGCCTCGCCGGGACGTACCCGCATGCCGCCGCCGACAAGGGCCGCCATGGTCGCGGAATGATGCGGCGCCCGGAAGGGCCGCCGGTCAGACAGCCGCCCGCCGGGAATGGCGCCTGCCATCGAGGCGATCATCGACACATCCAGAAGTTCGCGCGGTGACAGCGCCGGCAGTATCGACGGCAGCCGCTGCGCCAGCATGGATTTGCCGGAACCGGGAGGGCCGACCATCAACACGCTATGGACAAAAGACCCACCTCGAACATAATCCCGCGAAGCAATCGAAGATGCGAAGGACATACCGTCGACTTCAAGATATGAGACCTAAGGCTTACTCGTACGTTCGCTTCTCCACACCGGAGCAGATGCGGGGAGACAGCCTCCGGCGTCAGACACAAGCAGCGGAACGATATGCGACCCTTCATGGGCTTGATCTTGATGACAAGCTCACGTTCCAAGACTTAGGTGTCTCTGCATTCCGGGGGACCAACGAGGAAGACGGCCATCTTGGAGAGTTCCTCGCGTTGGTCGAGAGCGGCGACGTGCCTCGCGGGTCATATCTACTTGTCGAGAGCCTTGATCGTCTGTCGAGACAGAAGCCCCGAAGAGCTGTCAAACTTTTGGAGCGCATCTGCGAAGCAGGCATTACCGTTGTCACACTGAACGATGGTCGCGAGTATACCGCTGCGGCCTTGGACGATGACCCGTTAGCTTTGCTTGTGGCGCTTCTTGTTGCCCAGCGCGCCCATGAGGAAAGTGCGACAAAGGCCAAACGACTGCGGGAAGCGTGGGAGGCGAAGCGACAGAACGCCCACAAAGTTCCACTGACAAAGATTGCTCCAGCTTGGGTTCGTCTTCGAGACGACCGGCAGGGGTTCGAGTTGATACCAGATCGAGCAGCGATCGTCCGCCGAATCTTCGACATGTCGCTGGCCGGGAAGGGCCACCAAGCCATTGCCGAGGCGTTCAACCGGGAACAACTGCCGGTTTTCGGTAGAGCCACGCATTGGCATCGGACCTACATCAAGAAGATTCTTGGCAGCTCAGCGGTCATTGGGGAGTTCACTCGGTGACGTCCCCGGACGTGGTGTAGCTGGGTAGCGCGGCGGTCATCGGCGCTTTCCGGTAGGGTCTGGTTGCGAGACCAACCCCTTTCCGGAAGGAACACCGATGACCGACGACATGATGAACCTGCGCGCGCTGGTGGAGAAGACCCCCGACGCCGATCTCCTGCGCGAGATGATCGGCTTTGCCGCCGAGCGGTTGATGGAGATGGAGGTGGGTGCGGCCACCGGCGCCGCTTATGGCGAGAAGAACCCGCTTCGTCTGGCCCAGCGCAACGGCTATCGCGACCGGGACTGGGAGACGCGG
>NZ_JAGL01000033.1 GCF_000526635.1 Aminobacter sp. J41 | reverse complement strand
GGCGGCAAAGTCCTGCAGCGCCTCGAAGCGGTTGGCCACGCGCCGGTAGCGGCTGCTTTCGGGATCGAAGAGATCGAGGGTGTCCTTGGAGACGTCGCAGCCGATGAAGTTTGGGTGTAAGGTCATGGGGCCTGTTCCTGTGGTGCGAGGTCTGGGTAAGCAGCCTCGTGCAACTGTTCAGGTTCAAAGCAGCACTGCGGGAAGGGGCCAGGCCATGCCACGGTCTGCTTTCCCAAGCGGAGGCGACCAGGATCCCCTCGGCCTCCTTCCCGCAACCATTCTACACCTCCGCAAACACACAGGATCCCCTGCTCGCGCCCGCTTCGCGGGCTTGGCGGGGATGACGAAGAGAGGATCGATTGGGGGCACTGCGGCTACGTGGGGGAAACCATTAAGCCTTTGGAAACCCTAAAGGCAGCACCCATCAACCTCGTCATGCTCCGAGCATCCATGCTTGAACGTCTGGGCCATGCGCCAGCGGCGGACGCAGGCGATCGCCTTAGCGGATCAGAACAGCTGCAGGTGCTCCATGAGCCCCCTCCACCATGCTTCGCATGGTCCCCCTCCCCCATAAATGGGGGAGGATCCGCGGCGTGCCAGTAGCTATCTCGCGCCTAGAAATCCGGAACGCAGTTGGGGATTGGCAGGTGACATTCCGATAACCAGAGAGCCGAAGCCCGGACAACAGGGGTGCTCCCTATCAAATGGCACGCCGCGGATCCTCCCCTGCGAAGCGGGGGAGGTGGCGCGAAGCGCCGGAGGGGGCTCCTAGGAAGGGGCGCGTAAGGGTTTCTGCTTTCCCGGCTGGCAGCTAGCTCTTACTGCGGAGGGATAGTTCAGTGCTTGAGAAACGGCAGTGCCGGCGGTTTAGGCCGGCATGTAGGTCGCCCGTTACACCGTCACCCGCTCCACCTCCTCGAGCTCTTTCGCCGCTTCGGCGAGGATTTCGTAGCTGCGAACCCGGGCATGGTGATCGAAGATCTGCGCGGTGACCATCACCTCATCGGCGCCGGTGCGCTGGGCGAATGCCTTGAGGCCCTGCTTGACCGTTTCTTTCGAGCCGACGATGGCGCAGGAGAGCGTGTGCGCCAGCACCGCCTTCTCCGGCTCGCCGAGCGAGGCGTAGTAGCCCGGTTTCGGCGGCGGCAGCTTGCCCGGCCGCCCGGTGCGCAGGTTTACGAATGCCTGCTGCATTGACGAGAAGAGCAGCTCTGCTTCCTCGTCGGTGTCGGCGGCTGTGACGTTGAGGCCGAGCATCGCATAGGGCCGCTCGAGATATTCGGACGGCTCGAACCGCTCGCGATATAGGGCGAGCGCGTGTTCCATCTCCGCCGGCGCGAAATGAGACGCGAAGGCGTAAGGGAGCCCGAGCATCGCCGCGAGCTGCGCGCCGTAGAGGCTGGAGCCGAGGATCCAGACCGGCACGTTGAGCCCGACGCCTGGCACGGCGCGGACGCGCTGGCCCGGCTCTTCCGGCTTGAAGTAGTGCAAGAGCTCGACGACGTCGTTCGGGAAGGAGTCGACGCTGGCATTCATCGCGCGGCGCAGCGCATGCGCGGTGATCTGGTCGGTGCCGGGCGCGCGGCCGACGCCGAGATCAATGCGGCGCGGGTACATCGCCTCGAGCGTGCCAAAAGCTTCGGCAACCATCAGCGGCGCGTGGTTCGGTAGCATGATGCCGCCGGCGCCGACGCGGATCTGGTGGGTGACGGCTGCGACCTGACCGATCAGGACGGCGGTCGCGGCACTGGCGATGCCCGGCATGTTGTGGTGCTCGGCCAGCCAGTAGCGGCGGTAGCCCAGCCGTTCGGCGTTGCGGGCAAGGTCGAGCGTGTTTGCGAGCGAGCGGGAGACGTCGCTGCCTTCCGGCACGGGCGAGAGGTCGAGGACGGAGAGCTTTATCATAGTACCGATATAGGACCTGCGGCGCGCAGCTCCAAGCGCAGCTGCGCCGGGTTACTCCGCCTCGTCGACCACATGCAGCCGCAGACGCGGGCTGACCTGCGTCGCAGCGGCGCGGGGCTTTTCCTCTGCGGGAGCTTCCGCGCCGAGTTCCAGCGCCTCGATCTTGGCGCCGCGCTTGGTCAGCTTTTCGGTCGAGGTCAGGATCATGTCGACGTCCCGCGAAGCCTGCGAGAAATGCGCCTGCAGCTTGCGCACACGCTCGTCGAGCCGCGCCACGTCCTCCATAAGCCGCACGACTTCGGCCTGGATCAGGTGGGCCTGCTCGCGCATGCGCACGTCCTTGAGCACGGCCTGGATCACCTGGATCGACAGCATCAGCAGCGAGGGCGAGACGATGACGATGCGCGAGCGGTGCGCGCGCTGGACGAGGCCTTCAAAATTCTCGTGGATCTCGGCGAAGATCGATTCCGACGGCACGAACAGGAAGGCCGTGTCCTGCGTCTCGCCCTGGATGAAGTATTTATCCGAGATCGCGCGGATGTGCACTTCGACGTCGCGGCGAAAACTGCTTTGGGCCGCCTTGATTGCCTCTGGATTGCCGCTCTGGTTCGCGTCGCGCATCGCGTTCCACGATTCCAGCGGGAATTTTGCGTCGATCACGAGGTCGGGCGCGCCGTTCGGCATCTTCACGAGGCAGTCGGGACGGTTACCGTTCGACAGCGTCGCCTGGAATTCATAGGCGCCGTGCGGCAGGCCATCGGCGATGATCGCCTCCATCCTGCTCTGGCCAAACGCGCCGCGCGTCTGCTTGTTGGAGAGGATCTGCTGCAGCTGCACGACCTGTCCGGCAAGCGACTGGATGTTCGACTGCGCGGTGTCGATGACGGCAAGGCGCTCCTGCAGTTTTGCAAGGTTCTCGTGCGTCGACTTCGTCTGCTCGGTGAGCGACTGGCCGAGCCGGGTGCTGAGCCCGTCGAGGCGCTCGCCAAGCACACGGGTGAGCTCCGCCTGGCGGCTGCCGAACACCTCGGCGATCGTCCCCATCCGACCCTGCATCTCGGCCTGCGCGCGGGCAATTTCCGCCATGCGCGAATCGAACTCGCGGGCCCGTTCGGCTGCTTCCGCCGCCGCCAGCACGCGCGCGTTTGCCGAGCGCCACAGCCCGATCACCAGCATGAACAGCATGACGACGAACAGCGCGCCGCAGCCGAGCAGCACCTGCCCGAGCGTGATGGTCGTGGCGCCGAGCTGCGCCAACGGCATCGAAAAGGCGGACGAAACTTCGTTCATCGCGGAACCATAGACGATTCGAGCCGCATCGATAAGATCAAAACGTGAACATCGCCGCGAAAACCGTTGACGCCGCCGGGGCGGCGCATTACCTGACGCGCATGATCCTTCCGCTCGTCATTCTTCCCGATCCCCTTCTTCGTCAGGTCTCCGCGCCGGTGGAGCGTATCGACGACCACGTGCGCCGCTTTGCCGACGACATGCTAGAGACGATGTACGATGCTCCCGGCATCGGCCTTGCCGCCATCCAGGTGGGCGAGCCGCGACGCATGCTGGTGATCGACCTTGCCAAGGAAAACGAGCCGAAGGCGCCGCAGGTCTTCATCAACCCGGAGATCGTCGCGACCGGCAACGGCGTGTCGCTCTATGAAGAAGGCTGCCTGTCGATCCCGGACTACTATGCCGAGGTTGAGCGCCCGGACACGGTGACGGTGAAGTACCTCGACCTTTCCGGCAAGGAACAGACGATCACCGCCGACGGCCTGCTCGCCACCTGCCTGCAGCATGAGATCGACCATCTCAACGGCGTCCTGTTCATCGACCACATCTCGAAGCTGAAGCGCGACATGGTCGTGCGCCGCTTCCGCAAGCTGGCGAAGGACAAGGCCCCCAAGGTTTCCGCAAAGGATCCGAAGGCTTCCGGCCGGCTCGCATCCTGATGAGCCGGGCGCCCGCATCCGCGCTGCCTGACATCGCAAGCTGAGGGCGAAAACCGGCATGGAAGCGCCCGCGCCCTCAGGTCACCAATCGGCTGCCGAACCGCTTGCGAGACTTCCCGGCTTTGCCCAGTGGGCGCTGGTGCTTTCCCTCTCGGCGCTGTTCTTCGTCATCATCGAGCTAGTCGGCATGCCGGCTGCCGGGCTGATTGGCCCGATGATCGCGGGCGTCGTCGCCGGAGCCCATGGCGCGACCATTCGCGTTCCGCGCCATGTGTTCGCGATTGCCCAGGGGATCATTGGCGTCCTGATTGCCGGTACGATCCAGCCGGAGATCCTTGCGACCATCGTTGCCGACTGGCCGCTGTTCCTTGCCTTCACCCTGTCGACGCTCGCTGCCTCCAGCTATCTCGGCTGGCAGATCAGCCGCTGGCGCATTCTGCCGGGCAGCACCGCGATCTGGGGCGCCGCTCCCGGTGCCGCCTCGGTGATGGTCATCATGGCCGACGCCTTCGGCGCGGACTTCCGGCTCGTTGCGTTCATGCAGTATCTGCGGGTGATGATGGTCGCGGCGGTCGCGGCGATCACGGCAGCCGTCCTCGTGCCGGATGCGGCTGGGCACGTCGTCGAAGTCGACTTCCTGCCTGTCCTGCGGCCCGTCGATTTCGGCCTGACCCTGGCCGTGATCTGCATCGGCGCTGCGCTCGGTGCGTTGCTGCGCCTGCCGTCGCCTTATTTCATGGGCGTCCTGATCCTGTCGCTGGTCCTGCATTTTGGGGCAGGGCTCAGCTTCCAGCTTCCGCCATGGCTGCTGCTGATCGGTTACGCCTGCATCGGCTTGAGCATCGGCCTCAACTTCACCCGGCCGATCGTGCGCCATGCGGCGCGGGCGCTGCCGCAGGTGCTTGGCTCGATCGCGCTGCTGCTCGGCTTCTGCGCCGGCATCGGCTACGTGCTGAGCCGGACGCTCGGGATCGATTTCCTCACCGCTTACCTTGCCACTAGCCCCGGCGGCATGGACTCGATCGCGATCATTGCCTCGGCCTCGGAGAACGTCGACATGTCGTTCATCCTGGCGATGCAGATGGCGCGGTTCCTGATTGTGATGATCTTCGGGCCGGTGATCGCCCGCTTCCTGGCGAAAACCGCGCCGGAGTGACCGGCGCGGTTTAAAGGTCAGATCTCGATGACGAGGTAGGAGCCTTCCTGGCGAACGTCGAAGACGTCGATCTTGTAGGGCCCTTCGACGATCTTCGCGCCGTCCTCGACCGACAGCTCAAACTTCTTCACGCGCGTGCGGCGCGGGTCGCAGTAGGACTTGCCGGTCTTGAGGTCGAATTCCCAGCCGTGCCACGGGCAGCGCACGAACTCGCCATGGCGAGTCATGCGCGCTTCGCCCGGCTCGTCCGCCTCGGCGAGACCGACGATGGCGCCGCGGCAGAGGCTTGCGCCCTCGTGCGGGCAACGGTCGCCGATCGCGGAATATTCGCCGTTGACGTTGAAGATCGCGATGTCGCGCCCGGCCACCTCAACGCGCTTGGATGCGCCCGGCTGAATTTCATCGGCGCGGCACACCACGTACCGCCGTGCCTTGGTTTCTGCGTCCATTATTCCAGTCCGTAAAGCTTGCAGGCATTGCCCGCCAGGATCGCGTGCTTGAGGGCCGGGTCGAGCGGCACCTTGAACGCGTATTCGGGGTGGTCGAAATCCCAGTGCGGGTAGTCGGTCGCGAACATCAGCTTGTCGTCGCCCATCCAGTTCAGGATGTCGTAGAGGTCGCGATTGACCTCGGGCTCCTCCATCGGCTGCGTCGTGAGCCAGACATGGTCGCGGATCTGCTCGGACGGCGCGCGCACGACGTGCGGGACTTCCTCGCGCATGCGCTCCCACTCGCGGTCCATACGCCAGCCAAGCGGCGGCAGCCAGGCAAAGCCTCCTTCGACGACGACGAGTTTGAGGTTGCGGAACCGCTCGAACACGCCCTCGAACACCATGCTGGTGATCGCGGTCTGCGACGCGTTCGAGAAGGCGAAATGCTCCTCGAGGTAGAACGACGTCCATCCGGTGCCGGTATTGGCGCGGGTGCCGTAGGCGGCCGAATGCATGCTGATCGGCAGGTTGTAGTGTTCGGCGACCTCGTAGATCGGCCAGTAGCGCTTGCGGCCCGCGGGCTCCAGCATGCGCGGCGTGATCGCGATCTGCACGAAGCGCTTGTCCTGCGCGCGGGCCTCGATCTCTGCGACTGCCGCGTCCGGATCCTCCTGCGACACGCAGATAGAGCCGCGCAGGCGCTTGTCGGCTTCAAGCCACTTCTCGACCTGCCAGTCGTTCATCGCGGAAGAGATCGCGGCTCCGAGCCCCTGGTTGAAGGTCGCGCCGCCGGGTCCCAGCGCCTGCAGGATGCCGTAGTCGATGCCGAGGCCGTCGAGGAGTTGCTCCTGCAGGAAGGCCACGTCCGACGCAGGGGGACCTCCAGCCGGAGGCCAGGCGTCGCGGCGCATGCCGTTGCCGGGCGTGATGCGCGGGTAGGGCATCGCGCCATAGAGCGGGCTTGCCGTGCGGATACCGAAGTCGCGAACATGCTCGCGCCAGCGCAGCGGCATGAACTTCGTCATCTCGTCGCGCGACTTCATCGCCGGGTGGATGTCGCAGTCGACCAGCTTCACCTTGTTGGCGTTGGCAAGGTCCACTTCGCGGGTCATCTCATTCATGGCTACACCTCCAGTCGAGGATAGGTTGCGAGCGCATTCTCGCGCGCGGCCTTCGCGGCGAGTTCCTCCGGCAGGTTAGCCGGCCAGTACGCGACATCGATGCGGTGGTCGTGCGGATAGTCGCTGGAGAACAGCAGCATCTCGTCACCGCCGAGATGGGCGATGGCGCGTGCGGCCTGCGCGGGATCGGCGGGGCCATCGAATGGCTGCAGGGTCATGCGCACCTGCTGGCGCATCAGCAGGGACGGCATCTCCTTGACCCACGGCACCTCGATGCGGACGCCGCGCCAGTCCTTGGACATGCGCCACATCAGGCTCGGCATCCAGGTGACGCCCGACTCGGACAGCACCACCTTCATCTCCGGGAACTTGCCGAGCACGCCTTCGGCGACGAGGCTGCCGACCTGGTTGGCAAAGCCCTGCGTCTGGTGGACGAAGTCCTCGACGAGGTAGCTGTTGAAGCCGCTCTGGGTGGGGGCGTGGCGATAGGTATTGCCGGCGTGGATGTTGAGGGCAAAGCCGTGCTTCGCCGCTGCCTCGTAGATCGGCCAGAACCGGCGCTGCCCGAGCGGGTTGTCGCTCATGACAATCGCCATGATCTGCACGAAGCGGTGGTCCTTCGCGTAGGCCTCGATCTCGGCAACGGCCGCTTCGGGATGCTGGAACGGCACCACCAGCGAGGCGCGCAGGCGCGGGTCGCGGTCGAGCCATTCGGCGGCGAGCCAGCGGTTGGTCGCCTGGCAGATCACCTGCGCGAGATAGGGATCGAAGATGGCGTGGACGCCGGACGCGACGTTGAGGATCGCGGCATCGAGCTTGAGCGGATCGAGAAGGCCCTTCGCCAGCGAAGCGGCATCGGCGTTGCCGGCCTCCGGGGCGGGGCGGTTCGGCCGCAGCGTCTCCGGATAGCCGCTCATCTCGAGATGGTCGATCTCGCGCGTGGTAAAGATCTCGCGCCAGTAGTCGGTGACGTAAGGCGCAAGGTCCTGACGCCGCGGCGAGCGCGGGTGTACGTCGCAATCGATGGCGCCGAGGCCTGCGATTGGCAAGGTTCCAGCGCGCGGGCGGCTGGCGCTGGCGACAGCTGAAGTCATCTGGTTCGGTCTCCTCCTGGGGCGGGAACTGTCCGCTCCCGTCAAAGCGCACGCGGGGCGTGCGCACTTCCTCCACCTGTTCCGGATTGTGCCGCATTGATCTTTCGAGAAAAAGCCCCCATTCATGCAGAGAGTTTTCGCAAATCACGAAAGCGGAAGGGGAGGCCGGTTTCTTGGATACGCTCGATAACATGCGCACCTTTGTGGCGGTGGTGCGCGCGGGAAGCTTTTCCGCCGCAGCGCGCGCGCTCGACACCGTGCCGTCGGTTGTGGCCAAGCGCATCGGCCAGCTCGAGCACCGGCTGAAGACGAAACTGTTCGAGCGCTCGACCCGCAGCCTGGAGCTCACCGAAGCCGGCGCGCATTACCTGCGCCGCTTCACGCCGCTGGTGGCGGAGATCGACAGCGCGTTTCGCGAAGGATCGTCGGTTGCGCAGGGACTGAAGGAGCGGCTTCGCATCAAGGTGCCGACGACGCTCACCGTCAGCCATTTCGGCGATATGCTGACCGACTTCCAGAAAGAGAACCCCGGCGTGCGCATGGAGGTGCTGCTGATGGACCGGTCGGTGAACCCGGTGGAAGAGGGGTTCGACCTTGCCCTCGGGGCGCTACCGGCGACCTATGCCAACGTCACCGACATTCCGCTCTGCCGCCTTCGCCGCGTGACCGTTGCCTCGCCCGGCTATCTCGAGAAGGCCGGCAGCCCGAGCCACCCGCGGGACCTTGCCCACCATTCCTGCCTCAGCTACCTCGCCACCGGCACGATCTGGCGCTTCGAGGGCGCGCAGGGCGGCATCTCGATCGACGTGCCGAGCACCTTTGGCGTCAATGACAGCCACGTACTGCTCAGCGCGCTGGAAAAGGACCTCGGCATCGCCATCCTTGCCCGGCACATTGCCCGCGACAGCATCAGGGCAGGGCGGCTGGTCGAGATTTTGACCGACTATCCGGTGCCGGACCTTTGGGTGCGCGCGCTGGTGCCGGAAAGCCGGCGCCACAACCCGGCGGTCGAGGCGTTGCTGCAGTGGCTGATCGACCGCTCGCAGCCGGTTTCTCCCTGGGATCGCGACGACGGCTAGCCCTAGCGGAACCGTAGCAGCTTCAATATGTTCTTCCGGAAATGGCTACGCGTTCCCGATCCCGTTCCCCCGCCACGGCCTCCGGCCGCGCCCTTCGCGACTTTGGCCGCGCGGCGGGCGGCGCGCTGCTCTTTTCCCTGCCCATGCTGATGACGATTGAGCTGTGGGAACTCGGCTTCTACCTCGACCGCGGGCGGCTGATCACGCTGATGCTGGCGGCGCTGCCGATGCTGTTCTTCCTGTCGCGGCAGATCGGCTTCGAGAAGACGCGCAGCTGGCGCGACGACGTCATCGACGCGCTGATCGCGCTGGGCGTTGCCGCCGTCACCAGTTCGGTGCTGCTCGTCCTGTTCGGTGCGATCGGCAAGGGCATGTCGGCCGACGAGATCATCGGCAAGATCGCCATCCAGATGGTGCCGGGCGCCATCGGCGCGCTGCTCGCCAAGAGCCAGTTCGGCGACACCGGCGATGAGGATGGCGCGGAGAGAGAGGAAACCTACGGCGGCGAGCTGTTCCTGATGGCGGTCGGCGCGCTGTTCCTTGGCTTCAACATGGCGCCGACCGAGGAGATGATGCTGATCTCCTTCCGCATGACCGAGTGGCATGCGCTCGGCCTCGTCGCGCTGTCGCTCGCGCTCATGCACGGCTTCGTCTTCGCCGTCGGCTTTGCCGGCGGCTCGGAAGTCTCGCCCGAGGAATCGATGTGGAGCGCCTTCCTGCGCCTGACGCTGCCGGGCTACGTCGTCGCCCTGTCGATCAGCCTGTTCCTGCTGTGGATCTTCGCCCGCACCGACGGCATGTCGTTCGGCGACGCCGTGATGGCGATGGTCGTGCTGGGCTTTCCCTCCGCAATCGGCGCGGCCTCCGCGCGCCTCATCCTCTAGGTTACGCCATGAGCCGCCGGCCCCCGAAACGCCCCCTCATCGAATGGATCTTTGGCGCCTTTTCCGCCGTGCTGGTCGTCGCGCTGGTCGGGTTCCTTGCCTGGGAGGCCGTGTTTGCGGGCTCACGGCCGCCTGAGCTTGTTCTGGAACTCACTTCGGTCGAGCCGGCGGGCAGCGGCACCACGGTGAAGATCGCGATCGTCAACCGGGGCGACGAGGCGGCCTCCGCCGTCATCGTCCAGGCCTCGGCTCAGGATGCGTCAGGTGGTGAGCCGCTGCAGAAGCAGATCGAGTTCGACTACGTCCCCGGCCATGGCACCCGCTACGGCGCGTTCATCATGCCGGGGAAGGTGGAGGCTGAGGGGATCAGGATTGAGATCGGCGGGTATGCGGAGCCGTAGAGGGGGGGCATGCTTGTTTGCATTCCCGTCGCTGGAACAAGGTCAGCGACGTTGTGGAAATTGCAACGCTCATCCACTATATTGATCGCAAAGGATTGGGCATTTCCCGGTCGACAAAGGAGCCTTGGATATCCGAGGCTCCTTTGTTTTTAGGCGTTTGACTACGGAAACGTCTTCAATCCTCGAATTTTCGAATGAATGATGTCGAACGCCCGGTTGGGCTGCTCACGCCGAAGGCACCTCAGTCCAATCGGGCGAGCGGTCAGGTCCGCAAGCTGAAGGCCCACCGAGTTCGATGACTTCGGAATGAAGATCGGCGCGAAACTGAAATTGCCAAAGTCGGTTCTTCGGTAGCCCCACTGACCTTGATTTCCTGCTATCCGGAGGAATTCAAGTTCGAGGCTGTCGTCCTCGACCCTCCCTCGACTTTCGAAGACGACATGGACGGTCTTTCCTTGTTCGTCTTTGCGTTCCAGGAGCCCATGAAGTTGCTCCATGCAAAAGCGCAAGGCGATCTCATAGGGGTTCCACGGATTCGCGTAGCGCCTTCGATGCATTTCCTTGTCGATGACGGCGGCGAACAGGTCGAAGGGAACATCAGCCATCAGCGTGTTCAATCGATCGTAAAAGCGCGCTCGTATATCGCGATCCGTCCTCAGAAAGGCGAAATCACCTCGGGATTTGCGGATGTCATGCTCGTGCAGGATGACCGCGTCATGACCCCAGAAATCGAACTTGAATTGTTGGACTGCGGGAATGACCTGCTCGATGTAGGATGCCTTCGCGATCACGCAGAAGGTCAGTACGAATATTGGGTACTCGGGGTCGATTGAAAGCATCCCATGGTCGCCGCTCTCGTCGGCAAACACAATGTAGTCGCTGAACTGCATGGTATCCCCCAACCCACGCGTCCGATGCAGCTGTCGATAGCTGCGGATCTTCTTATAGTTCTAGGCTGTGATCTTCCGCAGGAGAATGCAAGACACAGCACTCGCTGCGTCTGCGAAAGCGCAACGGTGAAAAAAGGAGAAAAGATTGAAACTGGTGCCGCTGATAGGACTCGAACCTACGACCCCATCATTACGAATGACGTGCTCTACCAACTGAGCTACAGCGGCCCGGCGTCGTCCGTTGCCCGGACGAAAGTGAGCGCGTGATAGCTTCATTGCGCCGGAAATACAAGCGGTCAGTTTCGGCCTTCCGCAAAATTGTCCGCAGGCTTTCCCCATAGACTATTTCGTTTGCTGAGTTACAGTTTCGGCACGCCCGCGCCGGGAGGAGGTCCCGGCGCGGCGCATGATCTGGAGGAGATTCATGTCGGAAGTTTCGATGGTCGTTAACGGCCGAAAAGTGTCCGGAAACGTCGAAGACCGGACATTGCTGGTGCATTTTCTGCGTGAGCACCTTGGGCTGACGGGCACGCATGTCGGTTGCGACACGTCCCAGTGCGGTGCCTGCGTCGTTCAAATGGACGGCAAGGCGGTCAAGTCGTGCTCGATCCTCGCCGCGCAGGCGTCGGGTTCCGAGATCCTGACGATCGAGGGCCTCGCAGCCACTGTCGATGCCGACCTGCATCCGGTTCAGGCCGCGTTCCGCGAGCATCATGGCCTGCAGTGCGGCTTCTGCACGCCGGGCATGATCATGGCCGCAACGGACATGATTCGCCGCCATCCGGAAGGCCTCGACGAGCAGACGGTGCGCGCCGAGCTCGAGGGCAACATTTGCCGCTGCACCGGCTACCACAACATCGTCAAGGCCATCCTGGCCGCGTCAGAGGCCATGCGCGGCAGCGCCCAGCAGCCGAAAGAGACGGTTGCCGCCTGAGCATGATCAAACCGGGTGAACGAGGGAGGAGGCACAGGCCCGTTCATCGCTGATCGTCAGGTCCAGGCAACCGGCGGTTCACCCATACCCACGATTCTCTCGGTTCCGGAGGAGAACTTTTATGGGAGTTGAAGGCATTGGAGCGCGCATAGCGCGCAAGGAAGACAAACGCTTCATCACCGGCACGGGGCGGTACGTAGACGACATGGTCGTCCCCGGCATGAAGCACGCGGTGTTCGTCCGCTCGCCGCACGCACACGCAGACATTCTCAACATCGACGTTTCGAAGGCCGAGGCCATGCCCGGCGTGATCGGCGTGCTGACCGGCCGCCAGCTCAAGGCCGACGGCATCGGCAACCTCATCTGCGGCTGGATGATCCATTCCAAGGACGGCACGCCGATGAAGATGGGCGCCTGGTCGCCTCTGGCCGTGGACCGAGTCCGCTTCACCGGCGAGGCCGTCGCCATCGTCGTCGCCGAGACCAAGGGCCAGGCGCGCGATGCCGCCGAAGCCGTAGAGGTCACCTATCAGGAGCGCGAGGCGGTCATCTCGACCGTGGAGGCGCTGAAGCCCGGCGCGCCGCAGCTGCACCCGGAAGCCGAAGGCAATTTGATCTACGACTGGGAGATCGGCAACGCCGCCGAGACGGAAGCCGCGCTCGCCCGCGCCGCCCACATCACGAAGCTCCAGATCGTCAACAACCGCCTCGTGCCGAACGCCATGGAGCCGCGCGCCGCGCTCGGCGTCTATGACAAGGCCGAGGACCACTACACCTGCTACACGACTAGTCAGAACCCGCACGTCGCGCGCCTCGTCATGAGCGCGTTCTACAACATCGCGCCGGAGAACAAGCTGCGCGTGATCGCGCCGGATGTCGGCGGCGGCTTCGGCTCGAAGATCTTCATCTATCCGGAGGAGATCGTCTGCCTGTGGGCGTCGAAGCGCACGGGCGTACCGGTGAAGTGGGTGGCCGACCGCACCGAAAGCTTCCTCACCGACGCGCATGGCCGCGACCATGTTACCGAAGTGCAGCTCGCCTTTGACGCCGACCACCGCATGATCGGCCTCAAGGTCGACACGATCGCCAATTTCGGCGCCTACATGTCGCTGTTCTCGTCGTCGGTGCCGACCTACCTCTACGCGACGCTGCTGTCGGGCCAGTACAACCTGCCGGCGATCCACGCCAACGTGCGCGCGGTCTACACCAACACCGCACCCGTTGACGCCTATCGCGGTGCGGGCCGTCCCGAGGCCACGTACTTGCTTGAGCGTGTGGTCGAGACGGCGGCGCGCGAGCTCGGCGTCTCGCCGGCGGAACTGCGCCGCAAGAACTTCATTCGCGAGTTCCCGCACCAGACGCCGGTCATCATGAACTACGATGCCGGCGACTACGAAGCCTCGCTGAACGCGGCGATGCAGGCAGCCGACTGGAACGGCTTCGAGGCGCGCCGCGCGGAGGCAAGGGCACGCGGCAAGCTGCGCGGCATTGGCATGAGCTGCTACATCGAGGCCTGCGGCATCGCGCCGTCGGCGGCGGTGGGCTCGCTCGGCGCCGGTGTCGGTCTGTGGGAGTCGGCGGAAGTGCGCGTCAATGCGGTGGGCACGATCGAGGTGCTGACCGGCTCGCACAGCCACGGCCAGGGCCACGAGACCACCTTTGCTCAGTTGGTTGCCAGCCGCTTCGGCGTGCCGATCGACAGCGTGTCGATCGTCCACGGCGACACCGACAAGGTGCAGATGGGCATGGGCACCTACGGTTCGCGCTCGGGCGCCGTCGGCATGTCGGCGATCGTCAAGGCGCTCGACAAGGTCGAGGCCAAGGCCAAGAAGATCGCCGCGCACCTGATGGAAGCCGACGAGGGCGACATCGTCATCGAGAACGGCGAGCTGAAGGTGGCGGGCACGGACAAGTCGGTGCCGTGGTTCCAGCTGGCGCTGGCGGCCTACACGGCGCACAACCTGCCGGGCGGCATGGAGCCGGGCCTGAAGGAGACGGCGTTCTACGACCCGTCCAACTTCACCTTCCCGGCCGGCTGCTACATCTGCGAGGTCGAGGTCGATCCGGATACGGGCGTCACCGACATCGTGCAGTTCGTCGCGGCCGACGACTTCGGCAACATCATCAACCCGATGATTGTCGAGGGCCAGGTGCATGGCGGCATCGCCCAGGGCGTTGGCCAGGCACTGCTTGAATCCGCGCACTATGACGCCGATTCCGGCCAGCTGCTGACGGCGAGCTACATGGACTACACCATGCCGCGCGCCGACGATTTGCCGTCCTTCAAGGTCTCGCACCAGAACACGCCGTGCCCGAGCAATCCGCTCGGCATCAAGGGCTGCGGCGAGGCCGGTGCGATCGGCTCGCCGCCGGCCGTGATCAACGCGATCACCGACGCGATCGGCAACAACGACCTGCAGATGCCGGCGACACCGCAGAAGGTGTGGGCGGCGATCCGTGCAGCAACCCGTCACTAAGGGCAACCGGGCGGCGGAGGCTGGTGCTTCCGCTGCCCGCGACCTGATGTTCAGACCATTCGTTACCGGAGGTAACAACGATGTATCAGACCAACTACCACCGGGCCTCTTCGGTCGCTGACGCGCTGAAGCTGCTCGAGGACGCCGAGGACGGCAAGTTCGTCTCGGGCGGCATGACGCTGATCCCGGCGATGAAGACGCGGCTTGCCGCGCCGTCGGACCTGATCGACCTGCGCCACATTCCCGAGCTCAAGGGCATCTCCGTCGAGGGCCGCAAGGTGACCATCCGTGCCGCCACCACGCATGCGGAAGTCGCGACCAGCCGCGAGATCGCGGCCGTGTGCCCGGCGCTTTGCTATCTTGCCTCGCATATTGGCGACCCGCATGTGCGCCACATGGGCACGATCGGCGGCTCCGTCGCCAACAACGACCCGGCGGCCGACTATCCGTCGGCGATGCTGGCGCTTGGCGCCACCATCATCACCAACAGCCGCGAGATCCCGGCAAACGAGTTCTTCACCGGCCTGTTCGAGACCGCGCTGGAGGACGGCGAGATGATCACCGCCATCTCGTTCAACGCGCCGGAAAAGGCGGGCTACGAAAAGTTCCCGAACCCGGCCTCGCGCTATGCGATGACGGGCGTGTTCGTGGCGAAGAACGGCGGCGACGTGCGCGTGGCCGTCACCGGTGCGGGTGCTGATGGCGTCTTCCGTGCCAGCGAGCTGGAGGCGGCGCTGGCCGCCAATTTCTCGCCGGCCGCGCTCGAGGGAAAGACGATCTCCGCCGACGGGCTGATGAGCGACATCCATGCTTCGGCCGAATATCGCGCAAACCTCGTCGTGGTGATGGCAAAGCGGGCGGTTGCCCGCGCCAATGGCTGACGAAATACCCGAGCCCGCCGGCCCTCCGGCGGGCTTTTCCACCTGCGACAGCGGTGGTGCAACTTTCCGCCTTATCTGGATGTTATTGTTGATCTGGTGAGGGGCGGCCATGCAGATCCTGCTCATACTGACAGCTGGTGTCGGGCTGTTTGCGGCGGCCTCCTTCCTTGCTGTCCTTTCGTATGGCTACTTCGCGCGCCGGGCGCCGGGCGAGCCGGGCTACGCGCTGGAAGTCGAACCCGACAAGACCGAGCTCGACCGGGCGATCACGCCACTCCTCGAAGCGCATGAGGGGCAGAGCGGGCTTGCGCCGGTCTCCGGCAATCTTGATGCGTTTGCCGTCCGCGCTCTTTCGGCCCGCGCCGCCGGGCGCAGCCTCGACCTGATGTACTACACCTGGAAGGGGGACCTTACCGGCCGGCTGCTGATGCAGGAGGTGGTGAGCGCCGCCGATCGCGGCGTGCGGGTGCGGCTCCTGATCGACGACATCAACACGCGCGGCCTCGACCTCGCCTACCGCGCGCTCGACACCCATCCGAACATCGCGGTGCGCCTGTTCAACCCGAGCCGCGCCCGCCATGGCGGCCTTCGGCGCGGCATCGAGATGGTGCTGCGCTTCTTCAGCGTCACCCGGCGCATGCACAACAAGGCATGGATCGTCGACGGCCGCATCGCCATCGTCGGCGGGCGCAACGTCGGCGACGAATATTTCGGGGCAGCCGAGCTCTCCAACTTCCGCGACATCGACATGCTGATGGTGGGGCCGGTGGTGCACGAGACCGAAGAGGTCTTCGACGCCTACTGGAACAGCGAGGTCGCCATGCCGATCCGCCGGCTGCTGCGCCCGCAAAAGGGCCGCCTGCGCATGCTGCGCCGCGGCCTCTCTCGCCTGACGCGCAAGGAGCGCGCCCGCCCCTATATCGAGCAGTTGCGCAAGCGGGTCTCGGCGCTGGCGATGCTGAAGTCGGAACTCGAGTTCCACTGGACGAGCGACGCAAGGATCGTCTCCGACCCGCCGGAAAAGGCGCTGGCGCGGGGCACGAAGAACTGGATCATGTCGTCGCTGATGCCGGTGATCATGTCGGCGAAGAAGTCCGTGTCGATCACTTCGCCCTATTTTGTCCCCGGCGTCGACGGCTGCGCGCGGCTGATCGGGCTGGTGGCCAAGGGCGTGGACGTTGCCGTGCTGACCAATTCGCTGGCGGCAACCGACGTCGCCGCCGTTCATGGCGGCTACGCGCCCTACCGGCGAACGCTGCTTGCGGGCGGGGTAAAGCTCTTCGAGCTGCAGAAGGCTGGCTGGGACAACGACATGTCGCTGTTCGGCTCGCGCCACGCGAGCCTGCACACCAAGGCCTTCATCGTCGATGGCGAGACGGCCTTCGTCGGCTCGTTCAACTTCGATCCGCGCTCGGTCTCGCTCAACACCGAAATGGGCGTCTTGTTCTCTGAGCCTGCGCTGGTGCAGCGCCTGCAGGATCTTTTCGACGAGGAGACGAGCCCGTCGATGAGCTTCCGGCTCTATCTCGACGACGCGCGCAAGATCGTCTGGGAGGGCGAGGAGGACGGCGTCTTGCAGTGCTGGAACCACGATCCCGAAGCGAGCCTGCGCCGCCGCGCGGTGGCGAGGGTGGTGTCGGTGTTGCCGATCGAATCGCAGCTGTAGGGCAGGGCTGGAGCGGTATGGCCGGAGCGATCGTGCCGGTTGCGAGGACGTGCGTTACCTGAAACGTTCAGGCATGGATCGTCGGGTCAAGCCCGACGATGACGACGGGATGGGCGTTGGTGGACGAACGGGATAGCGTTGGTCAAAGGACCGGAGGGCAGTGCGTTCCATTCGATGGTCCGCGTGGCTGTGGCCGTGGGTGGTTTGCATACACCTCTCCACTTCGTCATCGTCGGGCTTGACCCGACGATCCATGCCTGAACGGTGAAGCCGCACCGGCGGTGCAGGGGATGCTCGCAAGGACAGCCGGTGGCCTGTTCAGGCGCCCCTCATCTCAACGCCAAACATCCCCTTGACCGCCTTCACGGCGAAGACGAACATCGCCTCAGTAGGGCAGGTGACGGAGCAGCGCAAAACTTCACATGCTCCAGACCCGGCAGCAGAATTTGATGGGGAGCGTAACAACAAGCCACTCAGCCGGAGGCAAGAATGTCCGAGAAGGGGAATATCCACGCAGGCATAAATCTTTCCCGCAGAAGGTTTCTCCAGGTCGCAGGCGCGACGCTGGCGGTGGCGAGCGGCGGCGGGGTCGCAAGCTTCACGATGTCCTCGGCGCGGGCGCAGGGCACCTTCAAGCTGAACATTCTTCACATCAACGACATGCACTCGCGCGTCGAGTCGATCAGCCGCTTCAACTCCACCTGTTCGGTCGAGGACAAGGACGCCGGCAAATGCTTCGGCGGCTTCGGCCGGCTGGCGACCAAGATCCGCGAGCGGCGCAAGGAGATCGCGGACGCCGGCGAACATGTCCTCACGCTCGATGCCGGTGACCAGTTCCAGGGCTCGTTGTTCTACACGACCTATCGCGGCAAGGCCGAAGGCGAGTTCATGAACCGCATCGGCTTCGACCTGATGGCCGTCGGCAACCATGAGTTCGACAACGGGCCGGACACGCTGGCCGACTTCATCGACCTCGTCGAATTCCCGGTCATCTCCGGCAACATCAAGGTGGCCGAGGGCGAGAAGCTCGTCGGCAAGATCAAGGAGTGGCACGTCTTCGAAATCGGCGGCGAGAAGATCGGCGTGCTGGGCGTCACCGCGCCGGAGACAGCCGTGATCTCCATGCCCGGGCCGAACGTGACCTTCATCGATGACATCGAATACCTCCAGGAAGCGGTAAAGCGCATCCGCGCCGAAGAGGGCGTCAACAAGGTGCTGCTGCTTTCCCATGTCGGCTTCCCGCGCGACCAGGAGATCGCGGCGAAAGTGGAAGGCATTTCCGCCATCATCGGCGGGCACAGCCACACGCTGCTGTCGAACACGGAAGAGGGCGCGCCGTCCTATGCGACGCTAGTCGAGAACCCCGCCGGCCGCGCGGTGCCGATCGTGCAGGCTGGTGCCTATTCGAAGCACCTCGGTGACCTGGCGCTCGTCTTCGACGAGGAAGGCTACGTTGCGGAGGCGACCGGCGACACGCGCATTCTTGACGCGTCGATCGAGCCTGATCCGGAGATCGAGGCGCGCGTCGCCGAGCTCGCCGGCCCGATCGAGAAGATGAAGGCGACACCCATCGGCGAGGTCGCGGCGCCGATCGACGGCAGCCGCGAAAAGTGCCGCGCGGACGAGTGCGAGATGGGCGTTGCGGTGACCGATGCGATGCTGGCGCGCGTCGCCGATCAGGGCATCGCAATCGCCATCACCAATGGCGGCGGCCTGCGCGCTTCCATCGGCCAGGGCATCGCGACGGTGGGCGACGTGCTGTCGGTGCTGCCGTTCCAGAACACGCTCGCCACCATGAAGATCAAGGGCAAGGACATTGTCGCCTCGCTTGAGACCGGTGTGAACGATATCGAGAACGGTGCAGGCAAGTTCCCGCAGGTCGCGGGTCTGAAATACACCATCGACATGAACGTGCCGCCGGATGGCGGGCGCGTGAAGGACGTGCAGGTCAAGGAAGGCGACAACTGGGTGCCGATCGATCCGGAGAAGGTCTACGCCGTGGCTACCAACGACTTCATGCGCAAGGGCGGCGACGGCTATGCCCTGTTTGCCTCGAACGCGATCGACCCGTACGACTACGGCCCCGGCATGGAAGAGATGCTGGCAGAATACATCGCCAACAACGCGCCCTACCAGCCGAAGGTCGAAGGCCGCATCACGGTGATCGCGAAGAATTAGGAGCGCATCACTGCATCGAAGAAGCCGGGTCGCACACGGCCCGGCTTTTCCTTTGGCGATCACGCATCGCGCAGGCGCAGGCGCGCGTCGAAAAATTCCTCGGTGAGGCGGTTCACCAGCTCGGCGGTGCTGACGATCTCCTTGACCGCGCCGACACCCTGGCCGGCTCCCCAGATGTCCTTCCACGCCTTTGCGCTGGCATTGCCGAAGTCCATCTTCGACGGATCGGATTCCGGCAGATTGTCCGGGTCCATGCCGGCCGCTGCAATCGAGCCGCGTAAATAGTTGCCGTGAATGCCGGTGAAGAGGTTGGTGTAGATGATGTCGGCGGCCTTCGCCTCCGTCACCATCTGCTTGTAGGCCTCGGGCGCGCGCGCCTCGTGGGTAGCGATGAAGGGCGAGCCGACATAGGCGAGGTCCGCCCCCATCGCCTGCGCGGCGAGGATTGCGCTGCCGGTGGCGATGGCGCCGGAAAGCAGCAGCGGGCCGTCGAACCACTCGCGGATTTCCTGCACCAGTGCGAAAGGCGAAAGCGTGCCGGCATGGCCGCCTGCGCCGGCCGCAACCGCGATCAGTCCGTCGGCGCCCTTTTCTATCGCCTTGCGGGCATGGCGGTCGTGGATGACGTCGTGGAGGACGATGCCGCCGTAGGAGTGCACCGCGTCGTTCACCTCCGGAACGGCGCCGAGCGAGGTGATGACGATCGGCACCTTGTATTTCACGCAGAGCGCGAGGTCGTGCTCCAGGCGCTTGTTCGACTTGTGGACGATCTGGTTGACCGCGAAGGGGGCGGCGAGGAGGTCTGCGTTCGCAGCGTTATGGCTGGCGAGCTCTTCCGTCATCTGCGCCAGCCATTCGTCAAGCTGGGCCTCGGGCCGGGCGTTGAGCGCGGGAAACGAGCCGACAATGCCCGCCTTGCACTGGGCGAGCGCAAGCTGCGGATTCGAGATGATGAACATTGGGGAGGCCACGACGGGGATGCGAAGATTCGACTTCAGAACTTCCGGTAGTGCCATTCCCCATCCTCACCTTGACGTAAGCGTCATTCCCAAGCGCGGTTGTTGTAACAGACCCCCCGCGACCCGCAATACCGTGTACGGTCACGAAATGTTCCAGCTGGCATTCCCCCGCAACTTTCCGCGCCGTCATTGATTGCAACCCGGCAAGCGGCTAACCATGCACCAGACACACGATTTGCGGTGGAACAGCGTGGACCCGATCGAGAAAGCGATACGATCCGCCTTCGAGAAAGGCGACACCAGCCAGCGGGCTTACCGCGAGAAGGTTTACCGGTCGGCTTTTGCCGCGCTGGAGCGGGCGCTGCAGTCGAACCCGAACGTCACGCCAGCGATCACCCAGCGCCGCCGACAGGAACTGTCGGCGAAGATCACCCAGATCGAATCGGAATTCATTCCGGTGCCGTCGGTGGACGCGCCGTGCCGCCCGCCTCACGCACCCGCGCCTGAAGTGTCGGTTGGCCGACGTGAGCCGGAACTCGGCTTCGATCCGGTCGTCACGCCGCGTGACCGACCGGATGCTGCGCCAACCCCGGGACCGGAAGAGGCGGCCATCGCCGCGCCGGTGAAGGGCGACCGCCCGCCGCGTGTTCGTCGCAGCTGGGTCGCGCCGCTCGTCGCCCTCCTCGTGTTCGCGGCGCTGATCGGCGGCGTCTACATGTTCCTCAAGAGCGGCGCGGCGAAGCTGCCGGCGCCCGCTCCGCAGCAGCCCGCAGCCGAGCAGCAGCAATCGCAACCGCAGGCCGCACAGTCCGATACACCGCCGCCGGCGCTAGGCGAAGATAACGATCTTTCCGACTGGATCTCGGTGTTCAGCCCGGCCGATCCTTCGACCGTCACCGCGCCGGGTGATACCCGCGCCGAGGTCGACGAGACGAACGGCGAGAGCTTCATGCGTATCGCTTCGGGTGCTTCGGGCTCGCCGATCCTGTTCGACGTGGGGCAGGGGATTCTCGATCAGCTCGCCGGCCGAAAGGTCGTGTTCGCCATCGTCGCCAACTCCGCCGACGGCAACGAGACACAGATTTCGGTCGAGTGCAGTCTGGCCGACCTCGGCGACTGCGGCCGCAAGCGCTTCATCGTCCGCGACACGCGCGAGCATTTCCTGTTCGAGGTTGATCTGCCGGATACCAATCCGGGCTCTGGCGGCATCATCTCGATCAACCCCGACATCGAGGGCAAGGGCCGCGCGGTCGAGGTCTACGCGATCCGCGTGACGCCGGCGGGTCCGGCCGGCTGATCAGTCAAGCAGCGCCGTCAGCGTTTCGAGCCGGTCGGCCTCGGCCGGCGGCTTGTCCCAGCGCAGCCGCGACACGCGCGGAAAGCGCATGGCAACGCCGGACTTGTGGCGCGTCGAGCGCGCCAGCCCTTCGAACGCGACCTCGATGACGAGCCCGTGGTTGGGCTCGGCGCGCACCGAACGCACCGGCCCGAAGCGCTCGACCGTGTTGTCGCGGATGTACTTGTCGATCTGGCGCAGTTCCTCGTCGGTGAAGCCGAAATAAGCCTTGCCGACCGGCACCAGCTCGTCACCGTTCCAGACCCCGAAGGTGTAGTCGGAATAGTAGCCCGAGCGCTTGCCGTGGCCGCGCTGGGCATACATCAGCACCGCGTCAACGGTGTGCGGGTCGCGCTTCCACTTGAACCACGGGCCTTTCGGGCGGCCAGCCATATAGGGCGTGTCGAGCCGCTTCAGCATCACGCCTTCGATGATCGGATGCGGCGGGGATACGCGCAGCCGTTCAAGATGCTCCCAGTCAGTGAACGGCACGATGGGCGAGAGGTCAAAGCGCGAGGGATCGAGTTCGCCGACGAATTTTTCCAACCGCCGCCGACGCTCGGAAAGGGGCAGGGCGCGAATGTCTTCCTTGCCATCGATCAGGAGGTCGTAGCAGCGCACGAAGGCAGGATAATCGCGGATCGTCTTGGCCGGCACGACCTTGCGGTTGAGCCGCTGCTGCAGGTCGGAGAAGGTGCCAAGATGGTCGGGCGGGCGGCCGACCAGCAACTCGCCGTCGATGGCGCCTTCAAAGCTCATGGCTTCGAGAAGGTCGGGGAAGGTGCCGGAGATGTCGTCGCCAGTGCGCGAATAAAGCCTGCGTACGCCCTCTTCGCACACCGCCTGGACGCGGATGCCGTCCCACTTCCATTCCGCCGAATAGTCTGCCGGGTCGATCTTCGACAGGTCCGCGTCCTGCACCGGCGTCGACAGCATCACCGGTCGGAACGGCGCGTAGCCCGCCTGCTCGGGCTTCGGCCCGCGCCCTTCCAGCCAGGCAAACAGGTTCTCGTAGGGACGCGTCAGGCCGTGCCAGAGCTCCTCGATCTCGTGCACCTCGATATTGCCGAAATCGGCCAGCGCCTGCTTGGCAAGCCGCGCCGAGACGCCGACACGCAGGCCCCCCGTCACCAGCTTGATCAGCGCAAAGCGCGACGGTGGCTCGAGCCGGTCGAGGAGCGAGGCAAGCACCTTCGGCGCGTCGGAACGGCTGGCGGCATGGAGCGTCTCGACCGCGTAGGAGAGCGAAATGTCCCGGTCGTTGGCGCGTCCGCCGTCGGGCCAGACCAGAGAGACGGTCTCGGCGAGGTCGCCGACATAGTCGTAGGAATAGGCAAACAGCACCGGGTCCATCCGCTCCATGACGAGCGTGCGCAGCAGCGCCGGCTTCACCGCCGCGAAAGACAGCTCGCCCGTCAGCGCCGCCAGCGCCAGCCCCCGCTCGGGATCGGGCAACTCGCGGAAGTGATCGGTCATCAGCTTGAGCTTCGCATTGCGCGAAGAGGTCAGCAGCAGGCGGTCGAGGAGTTCGGCAAAGCGCTTCATGCGTCGCCCTCATCCTCGTAACCAACGAGATGCAGCGGCCGGGCCTTGATGCCCTCGAGCTCGCACCAGCGGACCAGCGCTTCCTCGCGCCCGTGGGTCACCCACACTTCGGAAGCGCCGGTTTCGCGGATGGTGGCGATCAGCTCGTCCCAGTCGGAATGGTCGGAGAGGATGATCGGCAATTCGACGCCGCGCTGCTTGGCGCGCTGGCGAATGCGCATCCAGCCCGAGGCGAAGGCCGCGACCGGATCGGGGAAGCGCCGCGCCCAGCGGTCGGCGAAGGCCGATGGCGGGCCGACCACCAGCGCGCCGGCGAAGTCAGTGCGGTCGGATCGATCGAGAGTGGCCGGGGAGAAGGGGCCGAGGTCAATGCCGCGGAAGGCATAGTAGTCGCACAGGCGTGCAAGCGCGCCATGAATGTAGATGGTCTCGCTGTAGCCGGCCTGGCGGACCAGCTTGATGACGCGCTGCGCCTTGCCGAGCGCATAGGCGCCGACGAGATGCGAGCGCTCCGGAAACTGCGACATGGATTTCAAGAGGCGCGCGATCTCGTCCTCCGGCTTCGGATGGCGGAAGACCGGCAGGCCGAAGGTCGCCTCGGTGATGAAGACGTCGCAAGGAACCAGTTCGAACGACGCGCAGGTGGGATCGCTGGTGCGCTTGTAGTCGCCTGAGGCAACGATGCGCGTGCCGTTGTGCTCGACGGCGATCTGGGCAGAACCCAGCACGTGCCCGGCCGGGTGGAAGCTCACGCGCACGCCGTTGACGTTCACCTCTTCGCCGAGCTTGGCGACCTGCGTTGCGCCGGCGAAATTCTCGCCGCAGCGGATCGCCATGATGTCCAGCGTCTCGGCTGTCGCCATGACATGGCCGTGGCCGGGGCGGGCGTGATCGGAATGGCCGTGGGTGATCAGCGCGCGTTCCACCGGCCGCACCGGGTCGATGTAGAAATCGCCGGGAGGACAGTAGAGCCCTTCAGGGCGCGGATGGAGAAGCTGGTGCGGGTTCATCTGCTGCAAAGATAGGAAATCCGTCGGCTGCGGAAAGAGGACGCGCGGACGCTGCCGACATGACTTGGAAAGAGATCGTCCAGGCGCTACCTCTGGGCGGTGAAAAACGACGTCCTGCGCTCCGCAATACTTCCGGATCGGTTCCAGCGCTGGTTTGCCGAGCGCGGCTGGGCGCCGCGTCCGCACCAGCTCGAACTGCTCGGCCGCGCGCAGGCGGGATCGTCGGTCCTGCTGATCGCGCCGACCGGCGCCGGCAAGACGCTCGCCGGCTTCCTGCCGTCGCTGACTGACCTTGCGATGCGGCCGAAGAGGAAGCCGGGCGAGGCCTATCGCGGTATCCACACGCTCTACATCTCGCCGCTCAAGGCGCTTGCGGTCGACATCGAGCGAAACCTCGGCAAGCCGGTCGCCGAAATGGGCCTCGACATCAGCATCGAGACGAGGACAGGCGATACGCCCACCCACAAACGCCAGCGGCAGAAGCTGGCTCCGCCGGACATCCTGCTGACGACGCCCGAGCAGCTGGCGCTGCTCTTGTCGTCAAAGGACTCCGAGCGGTTCTTTTCCGGCCTGCGCTACGTGGTGCTGGATGAGCTGCATTCGCTGGTTACCTCCAAGCGCGGCCATCTGCTGGCACTGGGGCTGGCGCGGCTGCGGCGCTACGTGCCCGGGCTCCAGTCGGTCGGCCTTTCGGCGACGGTCGCCGATCCCGATGCGCTGCGGCGCTGGCTGGTCTCGCAGAACCCGCCGGGTGCGATGGCGGACATCATCACCGTCGAGGGCGGCGCAAAGCCGATCATCACCATCCTCGATTCCGAGGAGCGGGTGCCGTGGGCGGGGCATGGTGCGCAATACGCGATCCGTGAGGTCTACGAAGCGATCAAGCAGCACCGGACCACGCTGATCTTTGTCAATACGCGCTCGCAGGCCGAGCGCCTGTTCGGCGATCTCTGGCGCATCAACGAGGACACGCTGCCGATCGCGCTGCATCACGGCTCGCTCGACGTTGCCCAGCGGCGCCGCGTCGAGAAGGCGATGGAGGAGAACGCGCTGCGCGCGGTGGTTGCCACCTCCACGCTCGACCTTGGCATCGACTGGGGCGACGTCGACCTTGTCATCCATGTTGGTGCGCCGAAGGGCGCGAGCCGCCTTGCCCAGCGTATCGGCCGCTCGAACCACCGCATGGACGAGCCAAGCCGCGCCATCCTCGTCCCCGCCAACCGCTTCGAGGTTCTCGAATGCCGGGCGGCGATCGAGGCCAACTACATCGGCGCGCAGGACACGCCACCGCTGCTCACCGGTTCGCTCGACGTGCTGGCGCAGCATGTGATGGGCATGGCGTGTGCGGAGCCGTTCGACGAGGCAGAGCTGCTGGCGGAAGTGCGCACGGCCGAGCCCTATTCGAGGCTCGATGCGGAGACGTTCCGCAAGGTGGTCGAGTTCGTGGCGACGGGCGGCTATGCGCTGCGCAGCTACGAGCGCTACGCCCGCATCCGCCAGACGAAGGAGGGCAAATGGCGCGTCTCGCATCCGCGCTTTGCCCAGCAATACCGGCTCAATGTCGGGACCATCATCGAAGCGCCGATGCTGAACGTGCGTCTGACGCGGCAACGCGGCAAAGGCGGCAACGCCTTTGGGGGGCCGGTGCTCGGCAAGGTCGAGGAATATTTCCTCGAGACGCTGTCGCCGGGCGACACCTTCCTGTTTTCCGGTCGCATGCTGCGCTTCGAGGGCATTCGCGAGAACGAATGCTACGTGACTAATGCGGCTGGCGAGGACGCACGCGTGCCGGCCTATGCCGGCGGCAAGTTTCCGCTTTCGACCTATCTCGCCGCCGAGGTGCGGGGCATGCTTGCCGATCCCGCGCGCTGGCACGTGCTGCCCGACCAGGTCGCCGAATGGCTGGCGCTGCAGCGCGACAAGTCGATGCTGCCGCGCGCCGGTGATTTGCTCATCGAGACCTTTCCGCGGGGTAAGCGCTACTACATGGTCGCGTACCCGTTCGAGGGGCGGCTCGCGCACCAGACGCTCGGCATGCTCCTGACAAGAAGGCTTGAGCGCGGCGGCGCCCGGCCGCTCGGTTTTGTGGCCACAGATTACTCGCTGGCGATCTGGGCGCATGCCGACATTGGCCGGCTGCACCGCTCCGGCAAGCTGCCATTTGCGGAGCTGTTCGACGAGGACATGCTGGGCGACGATCTCGACGCCTGGCTCGCCGAAAGCTGGATGCTCAAGCGCTCTTTCCGCAATTGTGCGGTGATCGCGGGCCTGATCGAGAAGCGCCATCCGGGGCAGGAAAAGACCGGCCGGCAGGTGACCGTATCGGCCGACCTCATCTACGACGTGCTGCGCACCCACGAGCCGGACCACATCCTGCTGCGCGCGACGCGGATGGATGCAGGGGCGGGGTTGCTGGATGTCAGTAGGCTTGCGGACATGCTCTCGCGGATCAAGGGCAGAATCGTGCATAAGGCGCTTGATCGCATCTCGCCTCTCGCCGTCCCCGTCATGCTGGAGATCGGCAGGGAAAGCGTGCGGGGCGAGGCGGATGACCTTCTGCTGTCGGAGGCGGAAGACGAACTCATCCGCGAGGCAATGGGCGAAGGATGAACGCAGAGCCGCAGAAGTCGCAGTTTGCAGGGCAGATCGTCATTGCGGGCGAGCTCGCCATGTGCGACGCGCGCGGCGCGCTCTACTTCCCGGACCTAGGTCTCCTGACAGTTTCGGACCTGCACCTCGAGAAGGGCTCGTCCTACGCGCGGCGCGGTCAGCTCCTGCCGCCCTATGACACGGCCGCAACGCTGCAGAAGCTCGCCAGCGTGATGGCGGACTATAATCCGCGCATGGTTATCAGCCTCGGCGACAGCTTCCATGATGGGGGCGGGGCGAACCGCATGCCGCAGCCGTTCCGAGATAGCCTCGTCGAGCTGATGCTTGGCCGCGAGTGGCTATGGGTTGCCGGCAACCACGATCCCGACGCGCCGGCCGACCTGCCGGGCTCTACGGTGACGGAGCTTGCCATCGGCGGGTTGCGCTTCCGCCACGAGCCGCTGAGCGGAGCTTCTACAGGCGAGATCGCCGGACATCTGCATCCGGGCGCGGTTGTGGTTCACAAAGGCAGGGCGGTGCGCCGCCGCTGCTTCGCGACCGATGGCGAGCGGCTGATCATGCCCGCCTTCGGCGCCTATACCGGCATGCTCAACGTGCTCGACAAGGCCTATCGCGGGCTGTTCCGCTGGGAAGCCTTTGTGGCGCATGTGCTCGGCGACAGCCGCGTCTTCGCCATTTCCCGCCGCCTGCTGCGCGGCAGCTAAGCGATCAATCCCTGCGGAAGATGATCCGGCCGAGCCAGCCGGTGACGAAGGCAAGCAGCACTGCTGCAATGCCATAGAGGAAGCCGTGGTTCTGCGCGGCGCGGTAGACGCGCTGCTCGAAGCCCGCCTTGAGGATCGCCAGCTGCGCCGAGTTCTCCTTGATGAAGACGCCGTTCTTGAACAGGAAGGCGCGGGCGCGGTGCGTACCGACCGGCACGTTGGGCGCAAGGTGGAGAGTTGCTCGGAACAGGTTCTGCGACAGGAACTGGACGCCGCCGATGCGCTCGCTGAACAGGCCGCTTGCCTTCTTGCGCTCGCGCAGCGCATTGGAGAATTCCTCCAGCGTTACCGGGTCGCCGTTGCGGTCGTAGGGCGTGATGTTGACGTTCTCGGCGCCCAGCGCCAGCTGCTTGTAGTTGGCCGTGTTGGTGATGTCCTGGCGCGCACGCGTCGTCGCGACCGAGTAGCTCATCGGCACGTTCACGAAGGTCTCGGACTGGGTGTTGATCCACATGCCCAGCACGCGCGTCTTCTTGCGCACCACGACGGGCCGGGCCGGGCCTTCCAGCACGACGATGACGTCGTAGCGGCCCTGCCGCGCGACCATCGGGTCGGCATTGTCGAGCGCGCCGAAGATGGTGAGGTCGGCACCTGAGAAGTCGGAGGTGATCGTCACGCGGTCGGTCGACAGGCCGATCTGGATCGACTCAGGAACAATTTCGGGCGCCTGCGCGCGCGCTTCGACGGCGCAAAGGGTCAGGATGAATAGCAGGAACGGGAGCTTGCATGCCTTGATCTGCCGCATGTCACAGCCCCGTCAGCGAATAGACGGATGCCGGGCGCACGAACAGATCGAACGCCAGGCGCAGCGCAACCGCGAGAACCAGCAGCGCGAGCAGCGCGCGCAACTGCTCGCCGCGCAGCTTCTGGCCGGCCCGTGCGCCATACTGTGCACCGGCGACGCCGCCGACCATCAAAAGAAACGCCAGCACGATGTCGACCGTCTGGTTGGCGGTCGAGTGGACGATGGTGGTGTAGGCGGCGGTGAAGATGATCTGGAACAGCGACGTGCCGACGACGACGTTGGTCGGCACCTTCAATAGGTAGATCAGCGCCGGGATCATGATGAAGCCGCCGCCGACGCCCATGATCGAGGCGAGGAAGCCAATCACCGCGCCGATGCCGAGCACCGGAATGACGCTGACGAACATCTTCGACTGGCGGAACCGCATCTTGAACGGCAGGCGGTGGATCCAGTTGTGCTGGCCGGGCTGGCGCAGGGCAGGCGTCGCGCCGGTTCTCGCCCGCTGCAGCGCGCGCACGCTTTCGACCAGCATCAGGCCGCCGACGGTTCCGAGCAGGGCGACGTAGACCAGCGACACGAACAGGTCGAGCTGGCCGACGCTGCGCAAGAGCGCGAAGACCCACGCGCCGAGTGTCGATCCGGCGATACCGCCGACGAGCAGCACCGTGCCGAGCTTGAAGTCGATCGTGCCCTTCTTCAGGTGCACCAGCGCGCCGGAGACCGAGGACGCGACCACCTGGTTGGCGCCCGTTGCCACGGCGATGGCCGGCGGGATGTTGTAGAAGATCAGGAGTGGCGTGATCAGGAAGCCGCCGCCGACGCCGAACATGCCGGACAGAAAGCCCACCGCGGCCCCCATGGCCAGAATGACGACCATGTTGACGGACATTTCGGCGATGGGAAGATAGATGCCCACCCGTCCAACTCGACTGCTCGTGGCCTGATCCCGGGAGCTTTCCTGATCAGGAATAACGTCAGGAAAGCATGTTGTTCTTGCGCTCGTATTAACGCGAAGTCAAACCGCCGGAGCGGCTTCCGGCGCAAATTTGACCCTCTTTCCGGCTCAGGTGCGGTCCGGAGTGGGTTCCGCAGGCTCTTTTTCGCGGAAAGTGCGGTCGAGATCGGTCACGATGCCCATGAAGCGGCGGAAGAAGCGTTCCATGTAGCCGAGCGTCTGTTCGAACTCTTCCTCGCTCGGAAGGTCGGATTTCACGCCGCTCTTTTCGAGCCCGGCAAGCCGCTTCTCGAGAGCCTCGACGCGCTGTTCAAGCTTGCCGATGTCCGCCTCGTAGGCGTCCCGGTCCTCGGTCGCCATGCGGCAGACAAGCTGCTGGCCCTGCTCCGTACAGGTCGACATCCGCCCGGTCTGTGTGTCGAGGCGGACATAGCCGTTTTCCGTCCTCTCGAGCTTGTAGCGGTCCTCCTGCGCCGCGAGCGGCGTGGCGGCCAGCGCTCCAAGAGCGGTAAGGGCAATCAGGCGGGCGTGCTGCATGAGATCCTCCTTGGACAGCCGATCCACATTCCTGCGTAAGTTTGTGCCGTAATTGCGTCACGGGCGTGGATGATGAGGGTTCCGGCGCTTTCCTTCGCCAGCCAATCCGCCTATAGGCCCTGCCATGTCCAAGCTCATCTACAAGATCGCTCCCGACTCCCTGTGGCGTGACGCCGAGGCAGCCGGGGTCTTTTCTGGCGCGCCGATCGATCTTGCCGATGGCTTCATCCATTTTTCGACTGCCGAGCAGGTGCGCGAGACCGCAGCAAAGCACTTTGCCGGCCAGGACAACCTGCTGCTGATCGCGGTTGACGCCGAAAAACTTGACGACGCACTGAAGTGGGAGGTCTCGCGCGGCGGCGCGCTGTTCCCGCATCTCTACGCGCCGCTCGATCCCGCATCCGCCGTCTGGGTTCGGCCGCTGCCGCTGGGCGAAGACGGCAAGCACGAATTTCCGGAGCTGCCCGCATGATGTTCGAGCGAATTGGCCGCAGGGCGCTCTTCACGCTTGATCCCGAGACCGCGCATCACGCGTCGATCATCGCGCTCAAGAGCGGCCTGCCACTCGCCTGCACGCCGGACAGGGACCTCGCGCTGGCGCAGACGGTGGCGGGCATCGACTTTCCGAACCCGCTCGGCATGGCTGCCGGCTACGACAAGAATGCCGAGGTGCCGGACGCGCTGCTTGGCCTCGGCTTCGGCTTTGCCGAGGTCGGCACGCTGACGCCGCGCCCGCAGGCGGGCAATCCCAAGCCGCGCATCTTCCGCCTGGAAGAAGACGAAGCCGTCATCAACCGGCTCGGCTTCAACAATGCCGGCCACATTGCCGGGCTGTCGCGCCTTCAGGCTCGCCTGGGGAAGGGCGGCATCGTCGGCGTCAACATCGGCGCCAACAAGGACAGCGACGACCGCATCGCGGACTATCGCATCGGCGTCCAGCGCTTCGCCGCGGTGGCGACGTATCTGACGATCAACATCTCCTCGCCCAACACACCGGGCCTTCGGGACCTGCAGGCGCGCGCGAGCCTTGCCGAGCTTCTGAGCGAGGTTGCCGCCGCACGCGATGAGCAGACGCTCGTCATTGGCAGGCACGTTCCGATCTTCCTCAAGATCGCTCCGGATCTGGTCGAGGAGGAACTCGACGACATTGCAGCCGAGGTGCTCGACAAGCGCATCGACGGCGTGATCGTTTCGAACACGACGCTGTCGCGCGACGGGCTCACCAACCGCAAGGCAAGTGAGTCCGGCGGCATGTCGGGCAAGCCGCTGTTCGTGCGCTCGACGGTGCAGCTGGCGCGCATGCGCCGCCGCCTCGGACCGGACGTTGCCATCATCGGCTGCGGAGGCGTCGACTCGGCGGAAGCCGCGGCGGAAAAGATCCGCGCCGGCGCCGACCTCGTCCAGCTCTACACCGGCATGATCTATGGCGGGCCGTCGCTGCCCGGCCGGATCGTCCGCGAGCTTGGCCGCATCGTCCGCCGCGAGGGCTATACGTCGGTGACGCAAATGCGCGACCGCTCGCTCGAAATGTGGGAAGCAGCCTCGTTCTGAGCCGTCAGGCGAAGGTCGTCCGCGCCCGCGCAGGCAGCCGTGACAGCAGGCTGAAACCGCGCGTCAGCAGGAAGATGTGCAGCGCGCTCCACAGTCCAACATTGCCGAATGCCGGGATCAGCAGCCACAACGCCGCGATGAAGACAGCGAACGAGGCGACCATCATGTTGCGCAGGTCGCTCGACCAGGTCGCGCCCATGAAGACGCCGTCCATCTGGAAGGCGAGCACGCCCGTGACCGAGGTGAACGCGGCCCACGGCAGGTAGGCAAGGGCGAGTTCCCGCACCTCCGGCGAGGTGGTCATCAGGTCGATCAGCAGATCGCCGCGCCACAGGAAGAACAGCGTCACGCCGCCAGCGACCGAAAAGCCCCACACTGCAGTGAGACGCACGGCACGGTCGAAGGCGTGACGGTAGCGCGCGCCGATCGCGCGGCCGGCCAGCTGCTCGGCGGCAGCCGCGAAGCCGTCAAGAAAATAGCCGGACAACAGGAAGAAGTTCATCAGCACCGCATTTGCCGCCAGCGTCAGCGTGCCGAGTTGTGCGCCCTGCCGCGCGAGGATCGCGAAGGCGCCGAGCAGGACGAACGAGCGGATCATGATGTCGCGGTTGAGCGCGAACATCACCTTCAGCGAGGCGACATTGCGCAGCGCGCCTTGCGCCAGCGGCGGCAGTCGCCGGAAGCGCAGGATGAGGATGCAGAGGCCGATGATGGCGGCGGAAGCTTCCGCGCAGACGGTCGCCCAGGCAACGCCCGCAATGCCCCAGCCCATCCACAGGCCGAGCGACACTGAGAGCACCATGTTGAGCACGTTGATGATGAGCTGCAGCACCAGGCCGAGGCTCGCCTGTCCGCGCCCGAGGAGGTAACCGAGGATGACGTAGTTCGACAGCGACAGCGGCGCGGCGAGCAGGCGGATGGTGACATAGGTGCTCATCGCGTCGCTGACCGCAGGCTCCGCATCCATGAACAGCCGCCCCGCCCAGGCAATCAGTTGGGAGGCAACGGCGAGCAGGATGCCGGCGCACACGGCGACAATCAGCGCGCGCCAGAACACGGCCTGCTCTTCCTGCGGATCGCCGCGGCCATAGGCCTGCGCGACGAGCCCGGTCGTGCCGGTGCGCAGGAAGTTGAAGGTCGAGAAGACGAGGTCGAACAGCACCGCCCCGGCAGCCAGCCCGCCCAGCATCGCCGGATCGCCAAGCCGGCCGATTACCGCCGTGTTGACGATGCCGATCATCGGCGTCGTCATGTAGGCGACCATCATTGGCAGGGCGATCGCCAGCACCAGTCGGTTGGTGACCTCGAAACGCCGAGGCTCGCTCGATCCTCCCTCCTGCACGGGGCTATTTTCGCCAGCTGACGAGGCGCAGGATCAGGAACGCCGGCACCACGATCGCCGCGCCGAGCAGGAAATAGCTCAGGAAGCGGTAGATCGCCTCAAAGCCCATGTTCCAGAGGCCGGCGAAGAAGTCGGCGATGCCTCGCAGCACATCCTGAGGCGACCAGCCGAAGGTCGCCATCACCACGCCGACGAGGAAGGACACCACGATCAGCTTGAGCGCGACGCGAAAGGGCGTGTCGCCGAGAAAGCGGGTGAGTGCGCTCATGCCTGTCTCCTGACAATTGTTACACCGAGATACGCTGCCCGCCCGCCTGCTTCAAGACCAGTCCGGCGGGCAACCAATGATCTACTTCCGCGTTGAACCGGCACCACGGGGACACGTGGCAACAAACGAGGGCGTCATCCCGAAAGCTATGCAGCGGCCTGTTCGCTGGCGCTTTCCATGGACAGCCGCCCGCGCATTTGAGGGTCATTGATGAAGCAGAACCACCTCTATCTCGTCGTCGGCGCGCTTGCCGTCGCGGTCGTCGCTCTCGGCATCTACGTGTTTCGCGAGGAGTCGAAGCCGGACGGCATCGAGCTGCGGGTCGGCGAGTCCGGAATTTCCGTCGAACGCAACTGACGGACGATCGGGACGTTTGGGCGGGGTGTTATCCAGCGACACAGAAGGAGCCATTCATGGCCGAGAACGAAAACATTGCCACCAACCGCAACCTGAACCAGAACGCGGAGAATGACCGCAAGGACATGGAAAAGCAGATCTCGGACCTGAAGGCCGAGGTTGCGAGCCTTACCCAGCAGCTGTCGGAACGGGGCAAGCAGGCCTATGAGGACCTGCGCGAAGACGCAGAAGGTCTCTATGACGAGGCGTCGCGCCGGGCGCGCCGTGCCGGCCGCCAGCTTCGCTCGCAGGCGAATGCGGTGTCGGAAACCATCCGCGACAATCCGGGAACGGCAGCAACGCTGCTCTCCTCGGCGGGCCTTATCGGCCTCCTGATCGGCTTCCTCATCGGCCAGTCGGTCGGCAGCAGCCAGCCGCCGCGTCGCTGGTACTGATTTTCTGCACTTCCTCGCAAAGCCCCGCCCGATGGCGGGGCTTTTTTGCATGCCGGAACATCCGGCCTCTCCCGCTGGTTGCGGGGGAAAACCGGAGCCCATGTATGTCGAAAAGACCCAACACGCCAGAGCAGCCATCCAGGAAACGCGAGCAAAAGGCACTGATCGTTGCGCTGGCAATCGTCATTGCCATCATCGCCGCCTACTTTGTTTTCGATCTGGGCTTCCGGACCGCCCCGGAGACGGACAACAATGGTTCGATGCGCGCAGTTGAACCGGAGCAGATGCAGCCGGAAGGCTAGCCGTGTACTTGAGCTGTCGAGGACGGAATGCCCGACCTGAGAGATAGGTGACAGTTCGTACCGGAGACATGGGTTACACTTTTCGGTTTTGGGCCGGGAGGTGTCGATGCCGTGGAGAGAGACTTCGGTGATGGATGAGCGTCTTCGATTTGTCGCCCGCTTGCTGGAGGGCGAAGGGATGAGCGAGGTGTGTCGGGACTTCGGCATTTCGCGCAAGACCGGTTACAAGATCTTCAATCGCTACAAGGAGGATGGCATTGATGCGTTGACGGACCGGTCGCGGCGACCGGTGCGCTACGCCAAT
>NZ_JAGL01000032.1 GCF_000526635.1 Aminobacter sp. J41 | reverse complement strand
TTCGATCCAGTTATCGAAGCCAGTCTTGAAACCTTCCCGGCCTCCGATCCCCCAGCCTGGACGGGCGTGACGATCGCCGGGAAAAAATAATGAACGGAATGGCCAGCGCGAGCGAGGATCTGCCGCTTGTTTCCCTACCTTGACAGCGTCGCGCGCCGCTACCCGCCCGTCATCGTATGGGCGGTCATCGGCATGAACGTCCTCGCGTTCCTCTATCAGATCAGCCTGCCTCCGCGCGTGCTGGACCGGTTCCTGTTCGAGTTCGCGCTGGTGCCCTCGCGCTTCTTCGGGCAACTGAGCCTCGTCGCCCCGTCCGACTGGACCCCGTTCCTGACCAACATCTTCCTGCACGGGGGCTGGCTGCACCTCATCTTGAACATGTGGACGCTCTGGATCTTCGGCCCCGCCGTCGAAGATCGGCTCGGACCGGGTAGATTCACGTTGTTCTATCTGTTCTGTGGTGTTGCGGCCGGACTGGCTCACGCGCTGGCGAACCCCGACTCAGTCGTTCCCGCGCTTGGCGCGTCGGGGGCGATCGCGGGCGTGATCGGTTGCTACGCACGCATGTTTCCGGCGGCTCGGCTGGTGGTGATCGTGCCGATTCTGTTCATTCCGCTGTTCTTCGAAGTGCGCGCGTTCATTTTCGCAATGATCTGGTTCTTCATGCAGGTCATTCCCGGCTTTCTGTCGCTCGGCGGCGATCAGGCCACGGGCGGGATCGCTTGGTGGGCGCATATCGGCGGGTTTCTCGCCGGTTGGCTCGTAACGCCACTCCTGCGAAGGCGCGCCGACGCCTATCGCCACTATTATCGCGACGAGGGCATCTATGGCTTTCTGCCGGATGGTCGAAGGGAAGGAGGACAAGGTCCATGGACATAATGCAGCTGTTCTGGCTGTTCTTCATCATTTCGGCGCTGCAGCCGGTTCTGCAGCGCAGATATCTTGAGGCGATGCGCACTCGCAAGATCGCCAACATCGAGAAGAAGCGCGGTAGTCGCGTCATTCTGCTGATTCATCGACAGGAGACCATGAACCTGCTGGGTTTCCCCCTGATGCGCTACATCGACGTCAATGACTCGGAGGAAGTGCTGCGCGCGATCCAGATGACCGACGACGAAGTGCCGCTCGACATCGTGCTGCACACACCGGGCGGCCTTGTGCTGGCGGCAACACAGATTGCCCGCGCCATTCAGGGACACAAGGGCAAGGTCACAGTGTTCGTGCCACATTACGCGATGTCCGGTGGCACGCTGATCGCACTCGCTGCCGACGAGATCGTGATGTGCGAACACTCCGTGCTGGGACCCGTCGATCCGCAACTTGGCCAGTTGCCTGCAGCCTCGCTCCTCAAAGTCGTCGAGGAGAAACCCATCGCCGCGATCGACGACCAGACTCTCATCATGGCCGACGTCGGTCGCAAGGCCATTGCGCAGATCGAGGCGTTCGCGAAGCGTCTTTTGTCCGACAAGATGGACGAGGACCGCGCGGTGGCGCTGGCGGCAAAGCTGGCGAGGCGGCGCTACTACAACACGGAGCGGCCGCATTCATCGCTCGGATACAAATCACCGGCACCGCAGGCAATCGTCATGCCGGCAACACCACGCGGACCGGCTCCATCATCTGCCCAAGCGATAGCCGGCAAGCCGATCATGCACTAAGACTGAAATCGGACCACCCGATAGGGGCAGGCCAGCGTGCTCACGCTCGGCGGCGCAGCGCTGCTACTTGCCCAGCCGGCCATCGCTAGGACAGCCACCGAGGTCTCTAGGCTGTCGGGTCAGGCCCTCGGCACAGGCTGGCGGATCACGATGCCTGCGGGCATCGAAACTCCCGGGCTGGCGCAGCGGCTCGGGCAACTGTTCGATGGCATCGATCGCGCCTTTTCGCCATGGCGGGCAGACAGCGCGCTATCGCATTTCAACGAAAGCAATGCCGGAGATTTCGCGGCGTCACCGGAGGTCGTCGAGGTCGCCGCCTCGGCGCTCGCCATTGCCGAGGCGAGCGGCGGACTCTTCGACCCGACGGTTGGACCGCTCGTCGCGCGCTGGGGTTTTGGGCCGATCCGTGTCGGGGAGTCGCAGCCCGGCGGGTGGCGCAGATTAAGTGCGGCCGGGGCGCGCCTGAGCAAACAGGAGAACGGGATGACGCTCGATCTATGTGGCATCGCCAAGGGCCATGCGCTCGACCGGATGGTTTCCCTGATGATGAGCAGCGGGCACGACAGCTTCCTGATCGATATCGGTGGAGAACTGGCGGCGCGCGGTCGGCATCCGTCCGGCCGCGTGTGGCAGGTTGGGATCGAGGACCCGCGAATGGAGGTCGACGATCTCGCCGGCGTGCTCCTACTCGACGGCATGGCCGTGGCGACTTCCGGCGACAGGGCGAACGGCTATGATCTGGGCGGCCGGCGCTACAGCCACATCATCGATCCCGCCACGAGCGAGCCGGTTGCCGGCGCGCTCGCCTCCGTCTCGGTGCTCATGCCCGTCGCACGCGAAGCGGACGGGTGGGCGACGGCGTTGATGGCCGCCGGGGAGGACGGACCGGTGCTGGCGGAAAGCCTCGGCATCTCCGCGCTTTTCCTCTTCCGGGACGGTGAAGGCCTGCGCCGCGTCGCCACCGGCGCGTTCCACCGGCATCTGGTTTGAGGCCGGGCGATGGAGATCCTTTTTGCGGTTGTGATCGTTGCACTGTCCGCCGCTGGACTCGCGGTCGGCCTGATGCTAGGCCGCGGCGCGCCGCGCATGAGCTGCGATGGCCTAGCGTGCATCGGCGGGACACGCTGCCTCGACTGCCCCAGTCGTAACCAGGAAAAGTCGACATGAAGCCGGAGACGATCATCGAGCGCATCATGCGTACGGACTTTGCAAGTCTCGCGCCGGAAACACCGATCCGGGAGGCGGTGGCGATGCTCGCCCGCCGGCGTGCGCCGGCCGCGCTGGTCATCGACGCATCGGGCACGCTCGTCGGTATCTTGACGGAGAAGGATTGCTTCCGGCCGATGCTCAACGCCAGCTACTACCAGCAATGGGATGGCAGCGTCGCTGAGCATATGAGCCGCGAGATACTTACCCTGCCGGTGGATCTCGACTTCGTGTCGGCAGCCGAGGAGTTCCTCGCCCGCTCGCACCGCGTCTATCCGGTAATGCGGGACGGCGAGGTAGCGGGGCTGCTGCATCGCTCCGACCTGCTCTCCGCAGCCTTCCTGACGGTGGCAGCGCGGCCTTGGCGTCAGCCGCTTCCCAGCATTGTCAGGGCATTCTCGATGGCTGCCCCGGAGGCGGTGTTGTCGAAGACGCACCAGCTGTGCGGGCCGACGAGCACTGGGTCTGCGAACACCCGGTCGATCGAATACCGCTCCAGCAAGTCCAGTGCGTGGTCAGATGCCCAGCTCTCATGCCGCACGCCGATCATGATTGGCCTTCATCCACGGCCTGTCTGTCAGGAAAAGGGGACCCAGCGGGATCACTGAACGAACGAGTAGGCGACCGTTAGCACCGTAAGAGCCAACACTATCATACTTGGCACTATCACCGCCGCGCCCGAAGCGAGGGCCAGGGCCGCGACCCAGTCGAAAGGCCGGTCGACGAAACGTGTCATGGCTGGTGTCCTTTAACAGTCGAGAACTCAGGGGCATCATTGTCGATATGCGATGGCAGGGGTCGATCGGCCTTTTCTCCGATCAGCACCCGCTCGGCCGCTCCATCGAGGTCTTCGAGTTGGCCGCTTTTCATCGACCAGAGAAAGGCGATAAGACCTACGAGCCCCATGACGAGACCGACAGGAACGAGCCAGATAGCGTAACTCATGTCGACTCCGCGAACGGCCATGCAGCCATCTGTTTTTGCAGTGCCGGCTTTGCGATGTCTTCGCGCGACAGGCGCAGCGCATTGGCGACCACCAGTATCGACGATGCCGACATAGCGATGGCCGCTATCAGCGGGGTCACGTAGCCTGCCATCGCGATGGGAACAACCAACACATTATAGGCGACCGAGAGGGCGAGATTCTGGCGAACCAGACGGTCCGCAGCTCGCGCGACCTTGATCGTTCGCGGGACGACTTCGAGACTGTCGCTGAGGAACACCAGGTCGGAAGCGTTGCGACCGACATCGGCCGCGCTCGATGGCGCCATGGAGACATGAGCCGTGGCAAGCGCAGGTGCGTCGTTCAGGCCATCGCCTATCATCAGCACCCTGCGTCCCTGAGCTGCGAGACTTTCAAGCCGGCCGACTTTCTCATCCGGCATCGCGCCGGAGATTGCTTCATCGATACCCAACTGAGCGGCGATGCGCTGCACCTCAGCTTCCCGGTCCCCAGACAGGATCTCCGCGCTAATGCCCAGGGTCGACAAGTGGCGGACAGCATCCTCAGCACGGGGCCGCAGGCGATCGACCATCGAAAACGAGCCAACGGGATTGCCATCCTTCGAAAGCCACGCGGCAGCTTCGTCATCCGGCGCCGACGCCCCTCCGAAAATCCAGTCCCCGCTGCCCAGCCGGTAGACATGGCCGCCAAGAGTCCCCTCTACGCCTTTTCCCGGCACTTCGCGTATCTCGGAGACCGTGCTGTCGCCGATTGGAAGGAGGGCTGCCACCGCGCGTGAAACGGGGTGTCGCGAGGCTTGCGCCAGTGTTGCCGCCGCGGCGAGATCGGCGGCGGGCACGTTGTGTTTCGTCACCGTGGGAGTGCCCAGCGTGAGTGTGCCTGTCTTGTCGAAGACGACGCGGTCGACCTCGCAGAGGCGCTCCAGCGCGCTTCCGTCCTTGATCGCGACGCCGAGGCCGAACAGGCGTCGCGCCGCCACGACCTGCACCATCGGCACGGCAAGCCCGAGCGCGCAGGGGCAGGTAATGATCAGCACCGCGATGGCGATGGTGAGCGAGCGATGGACGTCACCCGTTGCCGCCAGCCATCCAAGTCCAGTCGCCAGCGCCAGCGTGTGGATGACGGGCGAGTAGAGGGCAGCAGCCCGGTCGGCAAGCCGACGGTAGCGCGCGCGTCCGTCTTCCGCAGCCTCCATCATCCGGACCATGTCGGCCAGAAACGAATCCTGAGGCCGTTTGTCGACGCGGATCGTCAATGCGCCATCGAGGCTCAGCGCGCCAGACAGTACCGCATCTCCGGGACTGCAACGTTCCGGACGCGCCTCTCCATTGACGACCGACATATCGAGCGCACCTGTTCCCGACATGACTGTGCCGTTGGTCGGTATCCGTTCGCCCGGCGCGACATGCAGGAGATCGCCGGGAGAGATCGTGGCGAGATCGCGGTAGTCGCGGCTTCCGTCTGCTGCGATCACCGTGGCGCCGCGCGGCATCATCCGGGCAAGACCGGTGACAGCCGTCCGCGCACGGGCGCGCATCGCATGATCGAGCGTGCGTCCGGCGAGCAGGAAGAATATGAGCGACGTCACCGCATCGAAGTAAGCGTGCGGTGCGCCGGTCGCCGTATCATAAAGGCTCAGGGCGAGCGTGAGCAGGATGCCGACAGAGATCGGCACGTCCATGTTCGATCTGCCGGCCCTGAGGGCGGACCACGCCGATCTAAAGAAGACCTGCCCGGAATAGGCAATGGCAGGCACGGCGAGGATCGCAGAGATGACGTGGAACGCGTTGCGGGTTTCGGCATCTGAGCCTGACCAGATCGAAATGGACAGCATCATGATGTTCATGGCCGAAAAGCCGGCGACGGCTGTCGCTCGCAAAAGCCACGCCATTTCCGGATCGCGCTCCTGCTGCTGGATACCGCTCAACATGGCCTGATAGCCAGCGGAACGCAGCGCCCCGATCATATCCGGCACGGGCTGATCGGCTCGCCATTTCACGGAGACCCGCTTTGCAGAGAGGTTCAACCGGGCAGCGACCACCCCCGGCAGCCGCGCGAGCGCATCCTCGACACCAGCAATGCATGCGCCGCAATGTGCCTGGGGCACGGTCAGGTCAGTCTGCATAAGCCCGTCGCCCAGCTCCCTGCTCGACAGACGGATTTCCTCCGGTGGGATAGCGCGGCCGGGACCGATTGCTAGAGCAGCTTCGCTACCCGGCGCGCAGCAACTCATACCCGGGTCTCCGGGATTTGCATGGCGCGATAAGCGTACCACGTCGCATGACCGAGAAGCGGGAAGACGATGATCAGACCGACAAGCCCGGTGACAACCGAAAGCCCGAACAGGGCGAGCACGATTGCGCCCCACACGATCATCGGACCGAGATTGTTCCAGACCATCTGCATGCTCGTGGCCATTGCCGTCATCGCATCGACCCGGCGATCAAGCTGCATCGGCACGGCGAATACGCTGACGGCGAAGGAGAAGGCCGCAAACAGTCCCCCGATAGCGCTCCCGACTGCCACCATCAGCAGCCCATAGGCCGTGCCGAACAGCATGTTTGCGATATGCTCAATGCCTGGGAAGGGCGTAACGCCGAAGAAGATCGCGTAAACGAAGACGGCGGCACGCATCCACAGAAGCATCAGCGCACAGAGCATCAATCCGGTGAAGAAGACCTGCCGTCCCGCGCGTGGGTGGATCGCAAGCATCTGGGCAAGGCCCACCTCGGGGTTCTCCTCGATGGCACGGCTTTTCTCGTAAAGCCCGATTGCGAAGAAAGGACCGACGATCATGAACCCGGCAAGGGCGGGGAAGAGAATGTAGTCGCTGCCGAAGGCGGCCAGCACCCACACGAGAACCCACGACAGCACGAAGATGCCGAAGCCATAGGCCAGGCTGGCACTTGGGCGATGCCACAGGTCGCGCCAGCCAGCTCCAAGCCAATTGAGGCCGACGAAAAGCGGCAGGTTCCGTTGCAGCCTCGGATCGCGCGTCTCGCCGATGCCGGAGGTCTCGCTGAACAATCCGTACGACTTTGCAGTCTCGGTCATCTCGTGCTCCTCCTAGCAGGCAGACTTTGCGGCGCGATAATCATGGGCCTCTCCCGAGCCCTTCGAGTGGGAGACGCAGTCGGGCTGGGAGGCGAATGCGACATAGGCCAAATGCGCATTTGCGCCGAGGAAAAGCGCCAGCCCCATCGCCACCAGCGACCAGATGATGCGGGACTTCCGCGGGCGATGGGGCGCCTGAGCGTTCATCGTCCGACGATCCCGAGATCATAGACGTAGAGCGACAGCGTCCGGATATCGAGATTGCTGAGCCGCTCGTCCCAAGTCGGCATATGGCCTTCGCGGCCGCCGTGAACCGAGTTGATGATGGTCTGCAGATCTCCGCCGTAGACCCAACTATCATCGGCCAGATTGGGAGCGCCTACCTCGCGGTTGCCAGTGGCGTCGTCGCCATGACAGGCTGCGCAATTGTCAGCGAAGACGGTTCTGCCGGCCTCAATACGCTCTCGGTTTTCCGGCGTCGAGTATTCGGGATTGCTCAGCGAATAGACATAGGATGCGACATTGCTGACATGCTCGCGTTCCAGTATGCCGTCGCGTCCGAAGGCGGGCATCTGTCCGATACGGCTGTCGGGATGGCGCGTGTTGATACCGACACGCATGGTCTGCTCGATCGCTTCCGGTTCTCCGCCCCAGATCCAGTCGTCGTCGGTCAGATCGGGGTACCCGGCGCGTCCGCTCCCGTCCACGCCGTGGCATGCGGCGCAGTTGTCCCCAAACAGCTGGTGGCCGGTACTCCGCACGATCCCCATCAGTTGCTGGTCGGCGAGGATGGTCTCGTAAGGCTCCGTCTCCAGACGGGTCGTCCAGACGGACCGCGCCTGCTGCGCCCTGACAAGGTTTTCTTCCACCGTGGTGCGCTGATCGATGCCGAGCAACCCCTTCGTGTAGGTGCTTCCCAGCGGCCATGTGGGCGCGAAGAACCACCAGCCCACCGCCCAGATATGGGTGACGACGAGGAATATCAGCACGCCGCGTGGAACCGGTGTGTCGAGTTCCTTGATGCCGTTCCATTCGTGACCGGTCGTCTCGCGACCGGTCACCGGATCGCGTTCTTCTACCGCCACGGCTTATCCTCCCCCGACAATATGCTGGTTTTCGCACGTGTGAAGCGCTTCCGGTTTGAGGGCCAGAAGGCATAAATGATCACGCAGATGAAGAACCCCATGAGGTAGAAAAGGCCCCAGCTCTTGGAAAAGGCCACCAGCGTATCGTGATCGAAATCCATCGGCGCGTCTCCTCAGTTATCCGGGTTCGGCGCTTCCTGCGGCGCGGCGGTGTTCTCGTAAGCCGCACTCGTCAGTCGGCCAAGCACCTGCAGGTAAGCGACCAGCGCGTCCATTTCCGTCAGGCGGGATGCAACGCCATCGAATGCACTGACTTCCGTAGCCTCACCGTACCTCTCGCTGACGCCTGCTGCAAAGTCGCTGTCGGGCGCTGCCTGTCCGTAGGCATCGGCCGCCGCGTTCCCAATCATCTCGTCCGTATAAGGTACGCCCAGCCTTCGCTGGGCACGCAGATGATCGGACAAATCGTCGGTGCGCAGGGCTGTGCGCGCGAGGAATGCGTAGGCCGGCATATTCGATTCTGGCACAACGTCACGCGGGTTGATCAGATGCGCAACATGCCACGCATCCGAGTATTTGCCGCCGACACGGGCAAGGTCGGGGCCGGTGCGCTTGGATCCCCATAACATGGGCCGGTCGTATTTGGATTCAACCGCGAGCGAGTATGGCCCATAACGCTCGACTTCGTCGCGAAGCGTGCGGATCATCTGGCTGTGGCAGGCATAGCAGCCTTCACGGACGTAGATATTGCGCCCGGCCAGTTCCAGTGGGGTGTAGACGCGCATGTCGGGCGCCTCTTCCACCGTCTCGTCGATGGTAAAGAGCGGCGCGATTTCGACGATGCCGCCGACACTGGCGGCTGCGATGATGGCAAGCACGAAGCCGATGGCGGACCGCTCGATTTTGCGATGAAAGAACTCCGGCATCCGCTTACTCCCCCGCCACGACTGCGTCTTTGACCGGCAAGTCGGCTTCCTCTGGAACGGTCGCGGGAACCAGCCGGATGGTCATCCAGATGTTGTAGCAACCGATCGCGGTGCCCAGCAGAAACATCGCCCCGCCGATGGTCCGGGCAATGTAATAGGGATACATCGCAACAAGACTATCGAGGAAGGAGTAGGCGAGCGTGCCTTCTTCCGTGTACGTGCGCCACATCAGGCCCTGCAGGATGCCCGAATTCCACATGGCAAAGATGTAGATGAGCGTTCCGGCTATCGCGAGCCAGAAATGCCACTCGATCAGCGCAGGAGAGTACATTCGCTCGCGCTTCCACAACGCCGGCACCAGTGTGTATATCGAGCCAAAACTGATGAGAGCCACCCAGCCGAGGGCGCCTGCATGGACGTGTCCTACGGTCCAGTCGGTATAATGCGACAAGGCGTTGACCGGCCGGATAGCGAGGAACGAACCCTCAAAGGTGGAAATGCCGTAGAACACGGCTGCAGCCATCATGAACCGCAGCGTCGCATCGTCGCGAACCTTGTGCCAGGCACCATTGAGGGTCAGCAGTGCATTGCCAGCGGATGCCCAGGACGGCACCAGCAGCATGACAGAAAACGTCATTCCGAGCGTCTGCACCCAGTGCGGCAGCGCCGTATAGTGCAGATGGTGCGAGCCCGCCCACATGTAGAAGAAGGTGATGCCCCAGAAGCTGAGGATCGACAGACGGTACGAGAAGATCGGGCGCCCTGCGCGGATGGGGAGATAGTAATACAGCATGCCGAGGAAGCCGGCGGTCAGGAAGAATGCCACGGCATTGTGGCCATACCACCACTGGACCATCGCATCCTGCACGCCGGGCCAGATCGTGTAGCTCTTGGCGCTACCCCACGAGATCGGCAAAGCGAGATTGTTCACGATATGCAGGATCGCCACGACCAGAATGAAGGCCATGAAGTACCAGTTGGCGACGTAGATATGCGGTTCCTTCCGTCGCGCGATGGTTGCGATATAGAGGAGGAAGTATGTCACCCACACCACGACCAGCCACAGGTCGGCATACCACTCTGGCTCGGCATATTCCTTCGACTGCGTGACGCCGAGGATGTAGCCTGTAACCGCAAGCACACAGAAGAGATTATAGCCGAAGAGCACGAACCACGGACTGACCTGGCCGGCCAACCGCGCGCGCGACGTGCGCTGGACAACGTGGAAAGAGGTGGCGATCAGGGCGTTGCCGCCGAAGCCGAAGATCACGCCGGTGGTATGTGTCGGGCGCAGGCGCCCAAAGGTCGACCATGCGCCATCGAAATGGAGATTCGGCCAGGCGAGCTGTGCGGCGACCCAAACGCCCATAAACATGCCGAAGATCGCCCAGCCCATTGCCAGAGCGATACCCACCTTGATCGGGTCATCGTAGTAAGATGCCTGACGGTCTTCCGTGGGCTCCGGCGCATAGAAGGCGGACAGCACGGGATATAGCAGCGCGCCCGCAAACAGAATGACGATAAGACCATGCACGCCCATCGCCTCGTTGCGACCGGCGGCGGCCATCGCGATGCCGGCCAGGGCCACAAGCAGCAGAATGACGGCCGCAGATTGCCTTTCCGACGTGGTGAGTTTGGCGACCATGCTATCTCCTCCAACTGCAGCTTGCGGGCACTAAACTCTCCCGGAATACGCTCATGTTCAACCCGTCAAATTTCAAACGCTAACAATACGTTTGCCGTCCACAGCTCGGTATCGATCAGCGACGTCCGGCGCGCGCTTTCAAGGGCCCGCGCCGGATCACACTCGCACTTCAGCTAAGTGTTAGTGTTCGTGGGCGTTGAATATCTCAGGATTCTCATCGCCTTCGACGATAAGGAAACCTGCAAGGCCGCGCTCCACGCGCGACAGCGCGTGATCGACAAGAACGTAGCGGCCGGGAACCTCGACCTTGAACTCGACGATTGTTGCGCCGCCTGCGGGGACACTCACCGTCTGGACATCGGTCAACGGCGGAGAGGTCACCGAACCAAGTTGGTAGACCTTATCGAAAATCTCGCCGATGACGTGGAACGACGACGTGAAGTTGGGACCGCCCACGCCGAAATAGATGCGGACAGTTTCGCCGACATTCGCTTTCAACGGGTAATGGTCGGTCAGCGCGCCAACATGGCCGTTGAGAACGAAATATTCCGGGCGTTCGTTGAGAAGCTTTTCATAGCTCTCGGTGAGCAGGCCGGACGAGCCGAACTCCTCTTCCGTATAGATTTCGCCCTGCATCACGTAAAACTCGCGATCGACCGGCGGCAGTCCCTCCTCGGGCTCGACCAGTATCAGGCCATACATGCCGTTCGCGATGTGCATCGCCACGGGAGGTACGGCACAGTGGTAGACGTAGAGGCCAGGATTCAGGGCCTTGAAGGTGAAACCTTTCGTCTCTCCCGGTGCAGCAGACGTTGCCTCCGCGCCACCACCCGGTCCCGTCACCGCATGGAAGTCGACATTGTGCATCATGCTGCTGTCTTCAGCATTCTTCAGCGACACCTCGACCGTATCGCCAACGCGGACGCGGACGAATGGTCCCGGTACAGTGCCGTTGAAGGTCCAGTACCGGAAGGTCGTGCGACCATCGAGCCGTGCTTCGAGTTCGATGGTCTCGAGTTCCACAGACACCGTTTCCGGCTCCCGTCGCGTAATCGGCGGGGGGATATCAGTCGGCATGCGCGCGATGTCCGCCATCCCGTCTACCACCGCATAAATGCGGTTGCTCAGGCTTCCAGACGGAGAAACGCCGCCAGAATGCGCTACAGGGTGATCGTGATTGGCGATCGCCGGGGTCGCGGAAAGCGCTGCCGACGCAATGGCGACACCCGCGGACCCCATCAGAAGACTGCGTCGGGAGACCTTCCCGGCTTCATCGGCGGTCGGAGAAACGGCATCCATCTTCTTTGTCATGTTCGTCCTTCCTTATGTCACTCGGCTTCAGCCTGCGCGAAGAGTTCGTCGAACACCTTCTTCGCCTTGCCCGGATGCTTCACGGCTTTCGCTTCCTCGACGTTGACCGGCTCGCCGGCCACGATCAGCGCGACCATGCCCATGCCGTAGTGCGGCGTGCACTTGACGCCATAGACGCCTTCCTTCTCGATCGTGACTGTGATCTCCTGATTGATCTTGCCTTTGAAAGGCTCAGCCCCATCTGGGATCATACCTTTGATGCTCTAAGCGTCATGGCTCTTGTCAGTCGGGATGAAGGTCACCGTGTCTCCAACTTCGACCTGAATAAAATCAGGCTCGAACACCATGGCGCCTTTCGCTCCCTTGTTGAGCATCTGCACCTGATGATCTGCGGCGAACGTAATTGACGTCGACACGAGGAAAAGAGCCACGGTCGCACTCAACAGACTTCTCATCACAATTCCTTCCACTTTGAACGCTTCGTACATCTATCGCCCGTTCGGCGTGTTTCCACCCCAAGCATAGCATCAGGCCTATTTTTGGTATCGATAATGCCACTTTCTCAGCGAAACGGAGGATATCTCCCTGCGACGTTTTCGCGCTTTTCCGCGATCGGGGAAGGTATTAATGGTATTTTAGATGCCACTTTACGAAGGCGCGTCGCGTCGTAAGCGTGCACCCGGCCGGAGAAACAATCATGCGGATGACACTCCACACCGACTACGCTTTACGCATGCTGATTTACGTCGCCATGCGTCCTGACGGTTGTTGCACTGTACATCATGTTGCCGAGACTTACGGATTGTCGCGCAACCATCTGCTCAAGGTGGCGCAAACGTTGAACAGGCACGGCTATATCATGACGGTCCGCGGTCGTGCGGGCGGAATACGTCTTGCAAGACCGCCTGCACAGATCAACGTCGGCGCTCTTGTCCGCGCCATCGAGGAAGATTTCTCGCTGGTCGAATGTCTGCAACAGTCGGGCGGAGCATGCGTGATTTCACCGGCCTGCATGCTGAAAAGCATGTTTTCCGAGGCTCTGACGGCATATCTGTCTGTGCTGGACAAATACACGCTGGCGGACGCCGTGCGAAACCGGACGGCGTTAGCGACCCTTCTGGGCGTCACGCCGATGGCTGCGTGACGCATGCAATCCAACCTTTGAACGATGGAACCAGTCATATGAAGGGTCGCCCCGCCCCAGTTCGAACGCCCGTCATCGACGGAAAGCTCCTGCCGGAAGTGCTCGACGAAACGATGATCCACGCGGTGGTCCATGGTTTCTACGACCAGATCCGCAGCGACGATCTGCTCGGCCCGATCTTCAACAACGCCATCGCGGACGCGGACTGGCCGCATCACCTCGCCAAGATGTGCGATTTCTGGTCGTCGACCCTGCTGCGCACCGGCCGCTACGATGGCCGTCCCCTTCCGCCGCATCTCGCCATCCCCGAACTGGGCGAGCAGCATTTCAGGCGCTGGCTCAAGCTGTTTCGCTCGACGGTCCAGCGCGTCTGTCCGCCGGAGGTGGCAACGCTGTTCATGGATCGCGCCTTGCGGGTGTCGCACTCCTTCCGGCTGGCGATCGCCTTCAACCGCAAGGAAGACACGATGCGGATAGAGCCGATCCTGGAGGAAAGCCTGTGACGGGGGGCGAACTCGTTCTGTCGGACGCTTCAGGCGACTTCACGCTCGTTGCCGCCCTTGTCGCGCAGGGTTTCGGCTGGTCGCAAGACGAATTGCAGAACCATATGCGGCGCGGTCACGTCATCAGTCGTGTCGAACGCGGTGAGGGGGAAGACGAAGGCCGCTGGCGGCTGTCACTGAGGTGCGGCAACAGGCTCTGGCGCGCAGTGGTCACGCAGGACTGTGTCATGATCGAGCATGAGGTTGCCTTCACTCACCACCCCGCCTGACTGAAAACTGATCGTTGGTTGCCCCGGCGCAAAGAAGCGGGCCATCGCCGTCGTGCATTCTCCCGTTCCGACGATGGAGGAGCCGTGGCATGACCGGACGATATCACGACGACATGAGCATGGACGAGATCATGCGGCGCTGGCCGGAAACCATCCGCACGATCCTCGACCATGGGCTGCTGTGCGTCGGTTGTCCGATAGCGCCGTTTCACACAGTGGACGACGCGGTCCGCGAGCATGACATCGGCGAAGTCGATTTGCGTGCGGATTTGCGCGCTGCGATCACGCGGAGTGCCGGTACCGACACGCGGCGCGATCTCCCCGATTCGCTTTCTGCGCCTTAGATCGCGCTCATTCCCGCTCGACACGTCCATCTGCCAGCAGCATCAGGCGGTGCGGCTGGGTTACGGTGACCTGCTGACGGCCGCTTTTGACAAGCCCCTTTTCCTCCCAGGCGGAGAGCAGGCGACTGACGGTGTGCAGCGTCGTGCCGGTCATTTCCGCGATGTCCTGCCGCGAGATCGGAAAATCGATCAACAGTCCTTCGTCGGTCTTGCGTCCCGACTGCTGCACGAGGCGGAGAAGGGCGTGCGCTACGCGCCGCTCGACCTGCTCGGTCGCCATTTCCACCACCTGTGTCTGGACGTCCTGTAGCCGCGTACCGACGGTTTTGTAGGTGTTCATCCCAAATCCCGGATGGGCGGTCGCGAACTCGGACCACAGCTTGCTCGGCCAGGCCAACACCACGCAATCGGTCACTGCAATTGCGCTGGCCGGATAGGTCGAGCGGCCAATCGCCTGCGCGATGCCAAGCAGTTCGCCCGGGACGATATAGCGAACGATGACCTGCTGACCGTCCGGCGTCAGTTTAACGACGCGGACTCGGCCATCGAGCAGGATGAAGAACGAGCTTGCCTCTTCATCCTGTTCGAAGACGGAGGTATCCTTTTCGATCCGCAGCGAGCGCGCGCTCGCCAGCACGGTGTCGAGCGTTTCGGCCGTCAGGCCCTCGAATGCGGGAAGCCCGGCAATCAGCGAACGGTCGAGTCTGTTCAAGTGGGGCCTCCCCAGGATTTTGATGCCCTGCATTTGCGATAGCGCAATGAAGCGGATTCGCACAGGGCGTAGAACTGGTCCCGAAGACAAATCAGACTGTCACAGGAAAGGACGGCATGATGAACAGGACCTTGGCAATGATTGCGCTCGCGACAGCGGTCGCCTTCACGGGAACAGCTTACGCAGCCGAGCATGAAGTCATGATGCTCAACAAGGGCGCGAAGGGCGCCATGGTGTTCGAGCCGGACTTCGTTCAGGCCGAGCCCGGCGACACCATCCGCTTCGTGCCGACGCACAAGTCCCATAATGCCGAAACCATCAACGGCATGATTCCCGAAGGGGCTGTCGCCTTCAAGGGCAAGATCAACGAGGAGATCGTGTACGACGTGACGGCTGAAGGCGTCTACGGCGTCAAATGCACGCCGCACTACGGCATGGGCATGGTGATGCTGATCGCGGTCGGCGCACCGAACAATCTCGAGGAAGCGAAAGCGGTCAAGCATCCAGGCAAGGCGAAGACCCATTTCGAGCAGCTTCTCGCGGCTGTGCCTGCGAACTGACGGCGTGACGGCAGTTTGACCGGGCGGGCAGGGGTGTCCCGCCCGGTTCTCTTTAAGACAGGACCAGTCGACATGGTATCTTCGCAGCCGCGACGGGAGGCCTATCCCGCATTGCTGTCCTATGGCTTCAGGCCGTTCTTTCTATTTGGGAGCATCTGGGCAGCGCTGGCGATCCTCATCTGGCTGCCGATGCTTGCAGGCCGACTGGAGACGAGAAGCCTGCTTTCACCCGTCGACTGGCATGCGCATGAGCTTCTGTTCGGCTATCTTGCCGCCGTCGTGACCGGGTTCCTGCTCACCGCAATTCCGAACTGGACCGGTCGCCTGCCTGTGCGCGGCGCGCCTTTGGCGGGCCTCGTGGCATTGTGGCTTGCAGGACGGATTGCCGTCTGGTTCTCTGCAGACCTCGGCTGGGCAGCCGCCATGGTGCTCGACAGCGCGTTCCTGCTGGCTGTGGCCGTGTCGGCGCTGATCGAGATCGTCGCCGGCCGCAACTGGCGCAATCTTCTGGTTCTGCTCCCGGTAACCGCGCTGTTCGCGGCCAATGTCTTTTTCCACCTCGAAGCACGGTTCTTCGGGCTCACGGAAACATCGCGCAATCTCGCCCTCGCTGCCGGCCTCGTGCTCATCATGGTCATCGGTGGGCGCATCATTCCAAGCTTCACCCGCAACTGGCTGGTTCGGGAAAACCCGGGTCGTCTGCCGGTTCCGTTCAACCGCTTCGACGGCGCCGTCATCGTCGTTTCCACCATCGCGCTTCTTGGCTGGATCATCAGCCCCGAAGCATGGGTGAGCGGCGTGCTGCTGGTCGTTGCGGCCATCCTCAATGCCGTGCGGCTGAGCCGTTGGGCGGGCTGGCGCACGGCGTCGGAACCGTTGTTGCTGATCCTCCACGTCGCCTATCTGTTCGTTCCGGCAGGGTTGCTGATATCCGGGCTGGCGGCACTCGACAGCACGCTCCTGCCGCCGGTCGCGGGCATCCACGTCTTCGGCATCGGTGCCATCGGCGCCATGACACTCGCGGTGATGGCGCGCGCGACGCTCGGCCATACGGGACGTAAACTTCATGCGGGCGGCGGAACCGTCTTGGTCTTCTGCGCCATTGTGCTGGCGACGCCGTTCCGCTTCGCCGCCGCCCTGATGCCTGGTTCGACATGGCTGTTGCACGCTGCCGCAACGTTTTGGGTTCTGGCGTTTGCGGGGTTCGTGCTGTGTTATGCTGGCGCGCTGACGCGGCACCGCGTCGCAAAGCGCCAACCCGGCCGTGCACCCGCCTGAGCGCAGAGGCAGCTCCAAGTGACTGCGGCCGGGATCACCCGGCCGTCGATCTGTTCAGAAGACGCCTTACGAATGCTACGGCCCGGCCGGGCTTTACATCGCGTACCAGACGGAAGCCGAGATTGTCGGGCGCCATGCCGGCAGCGCAGCCCCCGCTCTTGCCGTCGCTGATGAAGAAGCTCATGTAGCTGCGGTGCCTGCCGCCCATGACACGCACACCGCAGTTCTCGGTGGCTTCGGCGTGCCGCCCTGCCGCGTCTGTCCTGTTTCTGGCATAGCAGGTCGTGGTCCATTCCCACAGGCTGCCGGACACGTCGTGAAGCCCCTTGCTGTTCTGTCCGAAATGACCGCGAGGCCTGACAGCAACGCTCCTGTCCGGTGCGCTGCGGCTGCGATAGGCGGCAAGCCACCGCGTCGCCGGGTTCGAACCATCATCCTCCACCAGCCCGAGCGCGTCGTCGCCGAAACGTTCGGCAGCGGCGAACGACCATTCCTCGTCGCTCGGCAACCGCCAGTCATCGCCTGTCCGCTCCGACAGCCACGCGGCATAGGCAGTCGCATCCGCGTAGTTGATGCCGGTGACGGGCAGGTCCACCGCGGCAGGGGTGGGGCCGTCCTGATGCCTGCATCCACCATCTGTCACGCAGGCATCGTATTCCGCTGTCCCGGATCAGCGCGGTCAGGGCAGCCCCAACCTCGAACCCGACCCGGCTGAGGATCCGCGCCTCGACCGAGCCAAGGCCGTAGATGCGCAGGGCCACATCCTGCTCTGGTTGCACCACGCTGACCGTGAGCGGCCGCTCGGTGAGGAACAGCACCCCCGCGCCCAGCACCAGAACCGCCGCCGCACCGAACATCCACCGACGCCCCATGGCCTAATCCTCCTTCGCGGCCAGAAGCCGCAATTGCACGTCAAGGAGTCGGGTCCCTTCCTCGATCAGGGAAAAGTTGCGCGCGCCGAGCGACCAGCGGATCGCCATGCCTTGCACCAGCGAGGTCAGAAGCACGGCGGCGTCCTCAGGGGCGACTTCCCGGCGCAGGGAACCGGCTGCTTGACCGCGCGCCAGTTCGGCCACGATCAGCCCCTGAAACTTCATCAACAGGCCGCGAAAGGCGGCGCGCAGATCCTCATTGCCGACATTCAGTTCGCGGGAGAACAGGAGCATAGGCAGCGTCGGCGTCGCCACGATCTGTCCCAACTGCGCACCCATCAGCGCCCTGACCAGATCGACAGGGTCATCGGCCTCAGCCAGGGCCCGCCTCCACGCTATCGACAGCTCCCCGGCCACATGATCCGCCACCGCAAGCCACATGGCATCCTTGGTTGGGAAATGCCGGAACAAAGCAGCCTGGCTTACGCCCACAGCCGCTGCGGCAGCACCTGTTGTCACCCGATCCGGCCCGATCCGATCGGCCAGATCGAGGACGGCCGCGACGATTTCGGCCTTGCGCAATTCCGCGGATTTTCGCATAAAGTACCTAGTAAGTGAGCAATCACATACTTAAGTGGAGCAATCATCGTGGTCAAGCTTTTCTGACGGGGCAAAGCGAACGCGCGGTGTTGCCGGCAAGTTGGCGACAAGCTGCCGGCAATGGGAGCAGGCTTGGAAGGGGTGATCCTTCATGGATGCACAGAACCAGAACTGGGACGATCTGCGCTTCTTTCTCGCTGTGGCTCGGGCGGGCACGCTGTCGGGCGCAGCGCGCAGCCTTGGCGTAATGCACTCGACCGTGTTTCGCCGTCTCGGGGCCTTCGAGGAACGTCTGGGCGTCCGGCTCTTCGAGCGGTTGCCGGACGGCTATGCGCTGACGGGCGCCGGAGAGGCCATGCAGGAGACCGCCATCCGGATCGACGAGGAAATTATCGCCCTGTCGCGTCAGGTGATAGGACAGGACCAGCGCCTGAGCGGGCTCATCCGCATCACCGCCATCGATATGCTGGCGACCGGGTTATTGCCGCCGCATCTGGCGGCCTTCCATGCCGCGCAGCCGGGGATCGAACTGGAGGTGATCGTTTCGGACAGCCCCCTGGACCTGACCCGACGCGAGGCCGATGTCGCACTGCGCATCGGCAACACGCCGCAGGAAATATTGGTCGGCCGGCGCGTCGGCCGGCTGGCATTCGGAGCCTATGCCTCGGCAGACCGTGCCGCTCAGGGAATCGACGACGATCTTGCCGACAACGACTGGATCGGTTTCGGTCGGTCGCACGGAGCGATTGGCAATCAGTTGGCGGATTGGCTGCCGAAAATGCGGCCGATCTATCGCACCAACTCGATCTCGGCCGCCCTTGCCGCGGCGAGGTCCGGAATCGGTCTTGCGCCGTTGCCCTGCGCTGTAGCCGACCGCACCCCCGACCTTGTCCGGATCGCCATGTTTCCGGAAGATTTCCGGCTCGATCTGTGGCTGCTGACCCATGAGGACCTGCGCAACACCGCCCGTATCCGTGCCTTCATGGATTTCATGGCTGACGCGCTCGCCGATGACGCTGATCTTCTGGAGGGCCGCCGTCCGCAGGCGAGCGGTCTCCGGACGGGCATGGCATGATTCATCCATATCTCTCCTGCAGGGTGCGGTCCCGTGGACGCAACTTGCGATGCCGATGGAACGACGAGGCGCGTGCTTTCGCAGTCACCTGCCTGTCCCATTGTCCCAATATAGGGGCAACGATCGCACGCGCCTGCCCGAGGCGCCTCGCGAGCCCTGCATTGCGAACATCACGGAGACATCATGCCCGCCAATGACACGCGGAATGTTATGCCTCAGCGCCAACAACACGGAACACCGGGCGAGGTTCTGGCCGCTTTTCTAAAACTGGGCCTGACCTCGTTTGGCGGGCCGATCGCGCATCTCGGCTATTTCCGCGAGGAATTCGTTGCCCGCCGCGACTGGATCGACGATCGTGGCTATGCCGATCTGGTCGCACTGTGCCAATTCCTTCCGGGACCAGCATCCAGCCAGGCCGGCTTCGCACTGGGCTTGCAGCGTGCCGGACCGGTGGGTGCGCTGGCTGCCTGGGCCGCCTTTACCTTGCCTTCCGCCCTGCTCCTGATGCTGTTCGCGCTCGGAGCGGGGGCGATTTCAGGCCCGCTCGGCACCGGGGTATTGCACGGGCTCAAACTGGTGGCGGTGGCCATCGTTGCGCAGGCAGTCTGGGGCATGGCGCGCACGCTTTGCCCCGACCGCACCCGCCAGACCATCGCGCTCGCCGCCGTCCTGATTGCGGTGCTGATCGGGGGCGCCATGGGCCAGTTGGGTGCAATCCTGCTCGGTGGGTTCGCCGGGCTCTGGCTTTGCCGGGACACGGCCGGATCGCCGGGTGAAGCGCTGCATTTTCCGGTCTCGCGGCAGGCGGGAATAATCGCGCTGGCCCTGTTCTTCATCCTGATCTTCGGCTTGCCGCTGGCGGCGGCGATGTTTCCCGCGCAAGGGCTGGCGGTGATCGACGCCTTCTATCGCGCTGGTGCGCTGGTATTTGGCGGCGGCCATGTGGTCTTGCCTTTGCTGGAAGCCGAAGTGGTTCGCCCGGGCTGGGTCACGCCCGATGCGTTCCTGGCCGGCTATGGCGCGGCCCAGGCGGTGCCGGGGCCGCTCTTCACCTTCGCCGCCTATCTCGGCATGTTGCTCGAACCCGGCCCGAACGGGATCGCCGGCGCGACGCTTGCCCTTTTTGCGATCTTCCTGCCGGGCTTCCTGCTGCTTGTCGGCGCGCTGCCGTTCTGGAACACGCTGCGCGCACGCTCCGGCGTGCGGGCGCCGATGGCAGGGGCCAATGCCGCGGTGGTCGGCATTCTGGGCGCCGCGCTCTACGATCCGCTCTGGACCAGCTCGGTCGGTTCGCCCCGTGACTTTGCGCTGGCGCTGACCTGCTTCGTGGCCCTGATGAGCTGGAAATTTCCGCCCTGGCTCGTGGTGCTGATCGGGGCTGCCGGCGGTGCGGTCCTGGAGGTAAGCTCGATGCTGTGATGGAAAAGGAATAACGGAACCTGATCGACCGGCAATGTAACGCCAGCCTGCATGGGCACCGCTGCCCGGTTTCCCCAGCCACTGCCGCCGTCGCGGCACAGCCAGGAACACAAATTGCAAATCGACCTTTCTTCCGACCGCTTTATGACAGCATTGACCGGCATCACACTTGCCGGGATGGCGCTTGCGACTGTCGATGCCTTTTTGATCCCCGGTCTTTGGGGACCGGTCGGTCTCGTGCTGGTCTATCTGGCCGGTGGTGTGCCGACCGGGGTCCGAGCCCTGACGTCGCTCTGGCACGAGCGGGTTCTCGACATCGATCTTCTGATGATCGTGGCAGCCCTTGCCGCCGCCGCGGTGGGTGCTGCGCTCGAAGGGGCGGTGCTGCTGACGCTGTTCAGCCTCTCGACCACGTTGGAGCAGCGGGCGATGGGCCGGGCGCGCCATGCCGTCGAGGCGCTGATGGCGCTGCGTCCCGACACCGCGCTCAGGCGCGCTCCTGACGGCACCGTCACGGAAGTTTCGGTGGGCGATCTCGTGGCCGGCGACCTGGTGGTGTTGCGCCCCGGTGCGCGTGTGCCGGCCGATGGCGAGGTGGCGGAAGGGGAAGGCTCGCTCGATGAGGCGACGATCACCGGCGAATCGATGCCGGTCGGCAAGGGCCCCGGCGCAAAGGTGTTCGAGGCCACGGTGAACCTCAACGCCGTGCTGCTCGTCCGCGTTACCCGTCCGGTCGCGGAAAGCACCGTGGCGCGGATGATCGAACTGGTGACCGAGGCTCAGGCCGCACGCGCTCCTTCCGAACGGTTCAGCGCCTGGTTCGGCCAGCGCTATACCATCGCGGTGCTGGCCGGCGCGGTGCTGGCACTCATTATATTCCTCGCACTCGGCTGGACAATGCAGGATGCGCTTTATCGCGCCGCGACGCTGCTGGTCGCGGCCAGCCCCTGCGCGGTAGTGATATCGGTCCCGGCGGCGATCCTCTCGGCATTGGCGGCGGCCGCGCGCGGCGGTGTTCTGTTCAAGGGCGGCGCGGCGCTGGAGACGCTGGCCGAGGTCGATATCTTCGCCTTCGACAAGACCGGTACGCTGACCACAGGCAAGGCCGAGGTGACGCAGGTGATGGCGTCGGAATCGGGAGCACAGGCCGAAGAGCGGTTCCTGTCATTGATCGCCGGTCTCGAGGCGCATTCCGAACATCCAATTGCCGATGCGATCCGCCGCCACATCGACGAAAAAGGCATAACCGTCGCCGAGGTGCGCGATGTGGAAACCGTGCCAAGTGAGGGGATTACGGGGGAGGATGCCGTGGGCCCGCTCTGGGCCGGCAATCCGCGCATGGCCGCGCGCATGGGCGCATCGCTGGATGCTCCGGAATTTGTGAAACTGACGGATGGTAGCCAGACCGTGGTGTGGCTGGGGCGGGGAGATCGGGTCTATGGTGCGCTCACCGTCGCCGACCGTCCGCGCGAGACCTCGGCCGCCGGACTGGCTGCGCTCAGGACGGCTGGGGTAGATACTATTGCCATGATGACCGGCGACCGGCGCCCTGTCGGCTTGCGGATCGCCGCGGAACTCGGACTGGAGGCAAAGGATGTCCATGCCGATCTGCTGCCTGAAGACAAGGTCCGGTTGGTGGGCGAACTGGCGAAGAATGGAAAGGTGGCCTTTGTCGGCGACGGGGTGAACGACGCCGCCGCGCTGGCGCGGGCCGATGTCGGCATCGCCATGGGCGCAGCGGGCAGCGACGTCGCCTTGCAGGCAGCCGATGTCGCGCTGTTGTCGGAGGACATGGCCCGCCTTGCCGCGGCGCATCGGTTGGCGCGCCGCACCCGCCGGATCATCCGTCAGAATCTGACTTTCGCCATCGGCATGATGCTGCTTCTGGTCGCCTCGAGCCTGTTCTTCGCCCTGCCGCTGCCGCTCGCGGTGGTGGGGCATGAGGGCGGCACGGTTCTTGTGGTGCTGAACGGCCTCAGGCTGCTCGCCGACCCGATCCGGGCGCGCAGTGCGACCTCACTGCGACGCCAACCCGACGCCGGCTCGGTAGAGCCTTCATACCAGTCAGGGGTTTGACTGGATGACGGCAATCCCGCCCGAAACGCGCGTAGATGAGGAACCGACCGCTCTTCAGTAGGCGTCGAATGCCGGTCAAGAACCTGTGGTGCGAATGGCGGCCGAAGGCGGCGATGCCATGCCCAGGAACAAGAGGACAATTCTCTCCGACAAAACGCGGCTCTTCCAGACGGAACCATTCCGCTGAAGGGAGAAATTCTCACAAGGCCGTTTCCCGGTGCGGCCGCTTCTGAACATTCGCGATTTGGCAGGCGGCCTTATCGGTAGACGATACCGCCATCGGTCAGGATCGACTGTCCTGTGATGTAGTCGGAATCGGCGCCCGCGAGGAAAGCGACCAACGCTGCCACGTCCTCCGGTGTCTGCGCGCGACCCAAAGCGATGCCTTCGACATACTTCTTGTAGGTTTCGCCCTTCGGCGTTCCAGTGATCTCGGAAAAACGCTCATCGATCTCCACCCACATGTCGGTGCCGACGATGCCGGGGCAATAGGCGTTCACCGTGATGCCCGCGCTGGCATATTCCTTGGCGGCGGCTTGCGTTAGCGCCCGCACGGCGAACTTGGTCGCCGAATAGACGCCAAGCATGGCGAAACCGTCATGTCCGGCGATCGAGCAGGCGTTGATGATCTTGCCTTTCTGTCCGCGATCCTTGAATTTCTTCGCAGCCGCCTGGATACCCCAGAGCACGCCGTCGACATTGATGCGGAAGATCAGGTCCATGTCCTCGGGCGTGACGTCGGCGATCGGCTTGACCTGAGCGATGCCGGCATTGTTGACGATGACGTCGAACCCGCCGAGTTGCTTTTCCGCATGGTCGATAGCGGCGTAGACATCGTCGCGTTTGCTGACATCGGCAACAACGGTGGTGGCCTTGCGTCCGAGCGCTTCGACTTCCTTGCGAACGGAGTCGAGCTTGTCGGCCTTGACATCGGCCAGCGCGAGGTTGGCGCCTTCCTTTGCAAGCCGCAGCGCAATGCCGCGTCCGATCCCCTGGCCAGCGCCGGTTACCAATATGACTTTATCGTTCAAAGACATGATTTTCTCCTACAGAAAGTCGGCCAATCCTTCGCAAGTCGGCATGTTCCCTTTCGGACAATACAGCCAGGGCAAAACCGACTACACTCCCTGATCATGGCCCATTTTAAGGCCCCGGCCCAGAAATGATGCGACGGCGCCGAAACTGGCAGTAAGGCTACTTCAAGGGGCTGCTCGCAATAGCAACAGTAATTTTCCGACCCCGCAAGAGTATGACATGATCCCGCATAGAGGGCCGGGTGGCATATTTTCATCGCTTGGATAGGGGCGGTGTTGCTGAAGGATGCGTAGTTGATGACGGAAGCGGAGCGCTACGACGCCGTCGTAATCGGCAGTGGCGAAGGCGGCAAATACCTCGCCTGGCATATGGCGCAAGCCGGCCAGAAGGTGGCTGTCATCGAGCGGCGCTGGATCGGCGGCTCGTGCCCCAACATCAACTGCCTGCCAAGCAAGAACGAGATCTGGAGCGCGGGTATCGCCCATGCCGTTGCCCACGCCGGGGAGTATGGCGTTGCGACCGGCCCCGTCTCGGTCGACATGAAGACGGTTGTGGAGCGCAAGCGCGCCATGGTCAAAAGCCTCGTGACGTTTCATCTGGAACGCTACGAGGCGACGGGCGCGGAACTCATCATGGGCAACGCCCGCCTCGTCGCGCCAAGCGCGGTCGAGATCGCGCTGAACGATGGCGGGACGCGGCTGCTCGTCGCTGAAAAGCTGTTTCTCAACCTTGGGACGCATGCAACCATTCCGCCCGTCCCCGGTCTGGCCGAAGCCAAGCCGCTCACCCATATCGAAGCGCTCGAACTGGACCGGTTGCCGGCCCACCTGATCGTTCTCGGCGGGGGCTATGTCGGGCTTGAACTGGCGCAGGCCTATCAGCGCTTCGGCAGTCGCGTCACCATTGTGGACCGTGGCCCGCGACTGCTGAAGCGCGAGGACGAGGATGTTTCCGAAGAAGTTCGGCGGATTCTGGAGGCGGAAGGCATAGAGGTGCTTTTGTCTGCCGAAGTCGAGAAGGTGGAGGGCCGGTCGGGCGAAAGCGTGCGCGCCACCATTCGGACGCCGGACGGTTCAAGAACGATCGAGGGCACGGACATTCTGGTCGCGGCCGGCCGCACCCCCAACACGCAAGGCATAGGGCTTGAAGAGGCAGGCATTGCGCTGACGGATCGCGGCACCATCAAGGTGAACGATCGACTGGAGACGACTGCAAGGGACGTATGGGCCATCGGAGAATGCGCGGGAAGTCCGCAATTCACCCACGCATCGCTCGATGATTTCCGAATTATCCGGGACAATCTCGATGGTGGGGACAGAACGACCACAGGGCGGCTGATGCCCTATTGCATGTTCATCGACCCGCCGCTTGCCCGCATCGGCATGAGCGAAGCGGAAGCGCACGCCAGTGGAATTGATATGCGCGTCGCGAAACTGCCGATGAAGGCAGTGCTGCGGACGCGGACGACCTCGCAAACCTCGGGCTTCGTGAAGGCGCTGGTCGATCCGCAGGACCGGATCGCAGGCTTTGCCATGATCGGTTCGGAGGCCGGGGAAGTGATGGCCGTGGTGCAGGCAGCCATGCTCGGCCGGTTGCCCTACAGCGTCCTGCGCGACGCCATTCTTGCGCATCCGACGATGGCCGAGGGGCTGAACGCGCTGTTCGGCACTGTAGCGAAAAGATGAATTTTCCAGGCTCAGGTGAGGCGGCGGGTTAGAGAATGAACGGACACGGTAAGCATCAGCACCATTCGCATGATCATGACCATTCGGGTCATGCGCATCTTGTGAAGGACCCCGTCTGCGGCATGGAGGTCGATCCGCAGACGGCGGAACATCACCTGACCCATGAGGGTCACACTCACTATTTCTGCTCGGCTTCCTGCAAGGCGAAATTCAAGGCGGACCCCGCCCGATATCTTGCAGGAGACGCGGCGCCCGCTCCGGACGCGCCCGAGGGCGCGATCTGGACCTGTCCGATGCATCCCGAGATCCGGCAGGATGGGCCGGGAAGCTGCCCGATCTGCGGCATGGCGCTGGAGCCGTTGATGGTGACCGCCGACAGCGGCCCCAGCCCGGAACTCGCCGACATGACACGGCGCTTCTGGATCGGGCTGGTCCTCGCCGCTCCGGTCTTCGTGCTCGAAATGGGCAGTCACCTTATTCCCGCACTGCATCATCTGGTGCCGATGCGGATATCGATCTGGGTTCAGCTCGTTCTGGCGACGCCGGTGGTTTTGTGGTGCGGATGGCCGTTCTTTGAGCGCGCCTGGGCGTCGCTGGTCAATCGCAGCCTCAACATGTTCACCCTGATCGCCATGGGCACGGGCGTCGCCTGGGCCTACAGCATCGTCGCCACCCTTGCGCCGGGTATTTTCCCCGCCGCCTTTCGCGCGGAAGATGGCACGGTCGCGGTCTATTTCGAGGCGGCGGCGGTCATCACCGTTCTGGTGCTGCTTGGCCAGGTGCTGGAACTGCGCGCCCGTGAGCAGACCTCGGGCGCGATCAGGGCGCTTCTCGATCTGGCGCCGAAGACGGCGCGGCGCGTCGGTGACGATGGCGTGGAGGAAGACGTTCCGGTCGAGCACGTTGCCCTCGGCGACAGGCTGCGTGTGCGGCCCGGCGAGACCGTGCCGGTCGATGGCGTCGTCGAGGACGGACGCTCCTCGCTTGATGAAGCGATGGTCACCGGCGAATCCATGCCTGTCACCCGCACTGTGGGCGATCAGGTCATCGGCGGCACGCTGAATCAGACCGGGGCGCTGGTGATCCGCGCCGAAAAGGTCGGCCGCGACACGATGCTGTCGCGCATCGTCCAGATGGTCGCCGATGCGCAGCGCTCGCGCGCGCCGATCCAGCGCATGGCCGATCAGGTCTCGGGCTGGTTCGTGCCGCTGGTCATCGTCATCGCGATTCTGGCCTTCATCGTCTGGGGCATCTGGGGTCCCGAGCCGCGCTTCGCCTACGGGCTGGTCGTGGCCGTTTCGGTTCTGATCATCGCCTGTCCCTGCGCCCTGGGGCTGGCGACGCCCATGTCGATCATGGTCGGCGTCGGCAAGGGCGCCAGCGCCGGCGTCCTGATCAAGAACGCCGAAGCGCTCGAACATATGGAGAAGGTCGACACGCTCGTCGTCGACAAGACCGGCACGCTCACCGAGGGCAAGCCGTCGGTGACGGCGGTGGTTGCGGCAAACGGCTTCGAGGAAGCGGAAATCCTGCGGCTTGCCGCCGGCGTCGAGAAGGCGTCGGAACATCCGCTGGCGCTGGCGATCGTGGAAGCGGCAGAGAAGAAGGGTATCGAAGTCCCGCCCGTGGTGGATTTCGACTCTCCGCTCGGCAAGGGCGCCCTCGGCACCGTCGAGGGCAAGGCGATCGTGCTCGGCAATGCGGCGTTCCTCAAGGAGCATGGTGTCGATGCGTCGGCCCTTGCCGAACGGGCGGACGCCTTGCGCCACGATGGCGCGACGGCGATCTATATCGGAATCGAGGGTAAAGCGGGCGGCATCTTCGCCATTGCCGATCCGGTCAAGGCGACGACGCAGGAGGCGTTGAACGCGCTGCATGGCGAAGGCATCCGCATCGTCATGCTGACCGGCGACAATAAAACCACGGCCGAAGCCGTCGCGCGTCAACTGGGCATCGACGAGGTCGAGGCCGACGTGCTGCCGGATGCAAAGAGCGCCGTGGTGAGCCGGCTCAAGGCGGAAGGTCGAGTGGTGGCGATGGCGGGCGACGGCGTCAATGACGCGCCGGCGCTGGCGGCCGCCGATGTCGGCATCGCCATGGGCTCGGGCACCGATGTCGCCATCGAAAGCGCCGGCGTCACCCTGCTCAAGGGCGATCTGATGGGGATCGTCAAGGCGCGGCGGTTATCCGAGGCGACGATGGCGAATATCCGCCAGAACCTGTTCTTCGCCTTCATCTACAATGCCGCCGGTATCCCGGTTGCCGCAGGCGTGCTTTACCCTTCTTTCGGCCTGCTCCTGTCACCGATCATCGCGGCTGCCGCCATGTCGCTGTCGTCGGTCAGCGTCATTGCCAACGCGCTGCGGTTGCGGGGACTGAAACTGTGACTGAAACGCTGACGCGACTGACGCCCTGGCGTCAATCGTAGGCGAGGGCGTCAGTCGCGCCAGTAATTGTTGGCGGCCGCCACCGTCTGGAAATGGATGGCGATCACCTGTGAGGAGGCGATCAGCTGCGTGGTGTCCTGATCGTAGGCCGCGCGCAGCTTGTCGCGAATCTCGGCGGACGGCTGGGTCACCTTGACGCCCACCCGCGCCATTTTGGTGGCAGGGTCGAACCCCTCCTGCGGGGTTGCTGTCTTGAGTGAGGGAAGCCAAGTGTCAGCCATGATGTTTTCCTTCCAGAGAATATGAATACGCAACAACCGTAATCTACCCGAGCAGCCGACGAAAGCATCAACCCGCGATGCGTTTCGCCTCCAGGCGTCACGCCTGAAACGCCCTGTCGTGCGGGAAATCGCCTCCGGCGATGTAAGCGTCTTCCGCCTGCGTCGATTCTCGGCCGAGGACCTGATTGCGGTGCGGGTGACGGCCGAAAGCGGCGATGACCTTGCGCACATCACCGGCCTGGTTCACCAGCGACTGGTATATCGGTTGAAGGGAAGCGGACGCTTCCGCCGCGATCTCTTCGCGAAGCCCGATGAGCAGATCGATGCGCTCAAGGTGATCCGGGCCTTCGCAATGGCCAAGGGGCTGACTGTAGACGATCCTGAACCAGGGCATGCCCAGCGATGCATAGTGGCCGTTCGAGAAACCCTCCATCGCCAGCGACAGTGCGGCAGGGTCCTGCGCGAAAGCCCGCGGCGTGCCGCGCCACAGCGAGCGTGAGAACTGGTCGAGCACAATGATGAGCGCCAGCCTGCCTTCGGGTTCGTCGGCCCAGTCGTCGAGATCGCCTGAGGCTGCGCTCCTCGTGAGGTCGGCGAAGCGCTCGACGATCGCGTCATCCGCTCCGCCGTGCAACCGCCACGACCAGTGATCGCGATGAGTTTCAGCCTTTATCTGTGAGGAGCGGCCTTCGGGAAACCAGAAGTCGAGAACGTCGTTCCACGGGGCGGTCCTGGTATTCATTTCGATCCTTTCTGGCGGTTGCGAGCAATGAGACAGGGTTGGCGCCGCAAAAACAACAGACCCCGCATCGCTGCGGGGTCTGCGAGGAGGCTTCAGCCTCGCGCGGCCACAGTTGCAGGCCGGGCGGTGGCTGTTTTTGAGGTCCGCCCGCCGGGTGCGGTGGCCTTTGGCACGCGCAGCAGGCGCATGCCGTTGGCGATGACGATCAGCACCGAAAGCTGGTGGACCAGCATGCCGCCCGCCATGTGGACATTGCCGGAAAACACGCCCGCCAGCAGTCCGGCCACCGTCACCAGCGCGATGATGAGGTTCTGGCGCATATTGCCCAGCGTCGCGCGCGAGATCGCCATCGCCTCGGGGATCTTGCCGAGATCGTCTTTCAGGAGCGCGATGTCGGCGGTCTCGATGGCGACGTCGCTGCCGGCCGCGCCCATGGCGATCGAGGTGTCGGCGGCGGCAAGCGCTGGCGCGTCGTTGATGCCGTCGCCGACCATGGCGACATGCGCGCCACTGCCTTCATCTTCCGGATCAACTCCAGCTTGTCTTCGGGCATCAGCCCGGCATGAACCTCGTCGATGCCGACCTCGCGGGCAATGGCTTCGGCGGCGCCATGCTGGTCGCCGGTCAGCATGACCACGCGGCCTATGCCGATGTCGCGCAGCCGGGCGATGGCCTCCGCCGCGCCTTCACGGGCCATGTCAGACATGCCCAGCAGCCCGATCAGCTGCCCGTCACGCGCCACCAGGATCGGCGTCTGGCCGTTGGACAGCAGGCGGTCCAGTGCGGCTTCGCCCTCCTGACCCAGCGCAATGCCGAGCGTGTCCATGAGGCGCCGGTTACCGGCGGCGATGATGCGGCCGTCGATGCGGGCGCTCAGGCCCATGCCGGCATGTTCCTCCAGCGATTCGAGCGTGGAAAGCGGCCCCTGCTTGCGGCCAGCCTCGACGATGGGACGGCCGAGCGGATGGGTCGATCCGGTCTCGGCGGTCGCAGCCAGATGCAGCAACTCGGCCTCGGCAATGTCGCCGAGCGCGACGATAGAGGCGAGCTGCGGCTTGCCTTCCGTCAGCGTGCCGGTCTTGTCGAGCGCCAGCGTATCGATGCGGCCCGCACTTTCCAGATGCTGGCCGCCCTTGATCAGGATGCCGCTGCGCGCCGCGCGGCCGATGCCGGCGACGATGGAGACCGGCGTCGAGATGACGAGCGCGCCGGGGCAGCCGACGACAAGCAGCGTCAACGCAAGACGGATGTCCTGCGTCACGGCGAAGGCGACGACCGCAAGTCCGATGATCGAGGGCGTGTACCATTGCGCAAAGCGCTCGATCATACGCTGGCTCGGGGCCTTTTCCTCCTGCGCCTCCTCGACGCGCTGAATGATGCGGGCAAGGGTGGTGTCGGCGCCGACATTGGTGGCGCGGATGCGCAGCAACCCGTTCTCGGCGATCGTTCCTGCATGAACGTGGCTGCCCGGTGCTTTCTCGGCTGGCATCGGCTCACCGGTAATCGCCGCCTCGCTGACGGCGGCGGCGCCTTCGGTTACCTCTCCATCCACCGGGATGCGTTGACCGGCCCTGACCAGCACGGTCTCGCCAAGCTGGACCATATGCGCCGGCACCTCGACGGGATCGCCGTCGCGCAGCACGGTCGCGGTGGCGGGCGCGGCATCGAGCAATGCCTTCAGCGCGCCACGGGTCTGCCCCATGGTGCGCGCCTCCAGCCAGCCACCGAAAATGAAGAGGAAAGTGACGGCCGCCGACTCCCAGACCTCGCCGATAAACAACGCGCCGACCGCCGCGACGGTGACGAGCAGTTCGATGCTGAAATGCTTTACACGCAGCGAGCGCCAGGCGCGGATGGCGATGTCGGAACCGGCAAGAAAAGCTGCCGCGACCATCAGCGCCGTCCATGCCTCGATCATGCCGAAGCCGTAGCGCGCCAGAAGGCCGGCCGCGATCAACCCGCCGCTGCTGACCGTCAGCCAGAAGCGCCGCCGTGCCGGATGCACGAAGGCGCTCTTGATCCTGCTGACAAGATTGCTCATCTCATCGCTCCTTTCATCTTCATCCGTGCCGGAAAAGCGTGCCTGCCGCGCCGGCTCGCGGCGCGGCGAAAAAGGCGGAGTGCCGATCAGAAGGCGGCAGGTTGCGCCTCGTAGCCGGTTCCGCGCACCGCCTCGACAAGCGCTTCAACGCTGGCTTGCGCGGGGTCGTGCTCAATCTCGATCTTGCCGGTGTTGAAGCGCACCTCGGCCTTTGCCACACCCGGAAGGGCGTTGAGCGCTTTCTCGATCTTCGGCACGCAGGAGGGGCAGGAAAGTTCGTCGCTGCGAAGGATGGTTTTGTGGGTCATGATCGGGTTCCTTTCGATAATGGGGGAGGGGTGTCCCCCGCCTCATTGATCTAAGGGTTTGACCCCGCATTGCGATTGGCGAAACCGGCAAGCCAGGCTTGCATGAATGCACAGGTCGCTGCCTTGGTTCTGGTTCATCGGGCGACCACATTGAGGTCTGCGGTGGAATTGCCGCCTAAACCAAAGGGACTTCCGTGCGTGAATGCACAGGTCGACGATTCTCGATTTCCTGGCGGACGCTTTGATGTGGACGCGCCGCTGCTGGAGCGACAGCTTGAGGATACTGTCGCCGAAGTCGTATCGGCGACAAGACCATATGCGAAGGTCTCATTGGGCGGATTTGAGTGAGATCAACGAAACGAGCCAAACTTGTGAAATGAATTGGAAGAAGGAGCATACCATGCGTGGATTTGTTGATGACATCGAGGAACTGACCGAAGGAAACACGGATTTTCGCCGTGTTCTTTATACGGCAACAAATATGCAGCTCGTGCTGATGACGCTTCAGCCTGGCGAGGAGATCGGCGAAGAGGTTCACGACGACGGCGATCAGTTCTTCCGTGTCGAGGACGGCGAAGGTGAAATCCTGATCGATGGCAACGTGAGCAGGATCAGAGCCGATATGGCCATGATCGTACCCGCCGGGGCGCGGCATAACGTCAAGAACACCGGCAATAAGCCGCTGAAGCTTTATACGATCTACAGCCCACCCGAACATGTCGACGGTGTCGTTCATCCAACCAAGGCTGAAGCCGACGCCGCTCATGAACACTTCGACGGCAAGACCAGCGAATAACGCCGTTGGGCGAGCAGTGGTTTGCGACGACAACACCCATAAATGATGTTTCTGCTTGCCCTCCCGCACCGAACCGCGAGAGGGCAAGATGACAATTCTTTGCCAGGAGATGAGGTGAAGACTCCCGATGCGCCCGGCTTTCCCGCCGCACGGCGGCGATCATCCGCTAAAATCTGACATTCGCCATCGGCGTCATGGCAGTGCTGGTCACCGGCGGCCTGTCTTTGAACTGCCGCTGCCGCTGATCGCCGTTCACGACGGAGAGGCGCGGGTGCAGGACGGCCCTTGCATTGAATCGCGCAAATGGGCGGCACGATGTTCCGGTGCAACCTGAGGAATGGTCGACGGAGGGTAAGCGTCCGGGCTGAGGCGTCTTTCGGTGCGGCGACGATCACACGAAGATAGTGTCCACCTGTCGGGATAGTGGACACTTGCTGATGTTGGTTGATGAGGGAGATGCTCTGTCGGCGCGGAAGGCTCACCTCGTCACCGGACATGCGCGCTTCGAAGCCGCTTTCCGCCCTTGTCAGGCGGACCACGCGTTGTCCGAGCCGCAGCGGCATGCCGAAATGCTCCGCCCAGGTTTCGAGATAGTCCGCGAATTCGTCGCGATCAGGATAGGTTTCGCGATTGCCAGGGAGAGCCATTCCCGGCAATGCGCTGAACTGGCGGGACGTAAAAAGAGTCAGTCCGTCGTAACGCTGTCGCCAGACATCGCCGACACGGTCGTTCGCATCGACGATGGTAAAAGGAATGCCTTTCTTTGCCAGATAATATCCAGCAGCAAGCCCGGCCTGTCCCGCGCCGATGACGAGCACCTGGCGTTTCATCACACCACGACGACGCGCGTGCCGACAGGCACGATCTCGAAAAGCTCTTCGACATGCTCGTTGACCATTCGGACGCACCCGTTTGACACGGCCTGACCGATTGTCCAGGGCTCCGTCGTGCCATGAATGCGGTAGAGGGTGTCGCGGCCGTCGCGGTAGAGATAGAGCGCGCGCGAGCCGAGCGGATTCCCCGGTCCGCCTGGCACGCCACCGGCGAACTTCGCATAACGTTTCGGGTCTCGCTTGATCATGTTCGGCGTTGGCCGCCACGAGGGCCATTTCGCCTTGCGCTCGATGATCGCTTCGCCTTTGAATGCCAGCCCGGCTTTGCCGACGCCGATGCCGTAGCGGCGGGCCGTGGCCGGGGTTTCCAGAAGGTAGAGATACCGATCGCGGGGCGCGACGACGATCGTGCCGGCTGGGTAAGCGAATGGATTGGCGACCCTTTGCGGCATGAAGCGCTGCTCCAGCGTTGTGGGATGGGGATGCGCTTTGGCGGACGCCGGCAGAAAAGCCGTCGCCACGGCTGCCAGAAACCCGCCGCTGACAATACGGCGATCAATGGTCATGGCCGTCATCCTGCTGAGGAGGATTGACGTCCGGCACAAGCTTCTCGATTTCGGCTGCCGCCCGGATTCCGCTGATGATCTGCCGTTCGGCTGTGCCTTCCAATGACTGGCGGATTTGCGGCGAAACCTGTTGTAATTTCGTGGCCGTTGACCCGGGCGACGACGTCGCCTTCCTGGGCGATGGCAACGCCAGATGTCGTGGTCAGGAGGAGAGTGAGAGCGAGGGAGCGAATGTTTGGTCTACGCATCGTCTCTCTCCCTTACTGGCCAGCCGCCGCGAGCAGCGGATCGATGATCTCGCTGAAGCGTTCGACGCTCAGCACGCCTTTGTACATCTCTCCATTCACGAAGAAGGTTGGTGTGGAATCGACGCCGAATTCCTGCCTGTCCGGCGTCAGCACTGATGGGACCAAATCGGCTTAACTGAGAACGGAGGATTTCTGGTTCATCGTAGCCTTTCAAAGGAGCGAAGATGAGACAGAAATCCGGAACCGGGAAAGCGCCGGCAGAGCAGGTCATCAAAGACATCCGCCGCGCAACCCGCAAGCAATATTCGGCCGAGGAGAAGATCCGCATCGTGCTGGAGGGCTTGCGCGGCGAAGAGTCGATCGCGACGCTGTGCCGGCGCGAGGGGATCGCGGAGAGCCTTTATTACACCTGGTCGAAGGAATTCCTGGAAGCCGGCAAGAAGCGGCTTGCCGGGGATACGGCGCGCGCCGCCACCAGCGACGAGGTGAAGGTTCTGCGCAAGGAGGCGCGCGATCTCAAGGAGGTCGTCGCCGAGCAGGCGCTGGAACTGCGGATTCTTAAAAAAAGCATGATTGCGGATGGGGGCGACGACGAATGAGATACCCCGCATCCGAGAAGCTGGAGATCATTCGGCTCGTCGAGCAGCCGCATCTGTCGGCGCGGCGCACGCTGCAAAAACTCGGTATTCCGCGCTCGACCTTCAATCGCTGGTATGACCGTTTCCTGGCCGGCGGTGTCGATGCGCTGGAGGATCGCAGGCCCCGGCCGAACCGGGTCTGGAACCGCATCCCCGAGGAGAAACGCGATCAGATCATTGAGCTGGCGTTGAACGAGCCGGAGCTGTCGCCACGGGAACTGGCGGTCACCTTCACTGTGTTTCGGGGTGCGATTGACCGTTGCCGGACAGGAATTCCTGCGCAACGCCCGCCATGCGCTTCGTCAGATCGATATCGGGGTGACCAAGGTGGCAGCGGTCGGCCGGGCAGAGCAAGGGCTGATCAAGGTGGGCATATTCTCGTCCCTCGCATCGGGTTTTCTCTTCGACCTGTTGCGAACATACGGGCAGCGCCACCCGAACGTGAAGATCGACATCATTGACGGAAGTCCGCCTGAACACGTCGCTGCGGTTCGCAACCTCAATCTCGATGTCGCATTCATAACGGGAATGCCGGTCTGGGATGGCTGTGAAGCCGAGCACCTGTGGTGCGAGAACGTCTTTCTGGTGTTACCCGACGATCATCCGCTGGCAAACAAACCCGACCTCGGCTGGGCCGATTTGGCTTCCGAACGGTTCATCGTGACTGACGGCGCGCCGGGTCTGGAGATTCACGAATATCTTGTCGCGCGACTCGCGGATGTCGGCCGTAAGGTGGAGATTCAGACCCAACAGGTCGGGAGAGACAATATCTTGTCGCTGGTTGCGGTCGGCCAAGGCCTGACCCTGACCAGCGAAGCGACGACTGGCGCGCAGTTTCGTGGGATAGCCTATCGGGAACTTGCGGATCAGATACTGCCGTTTAGCATGGTCTGGTCAGCACAGAACGACAATCCAGCATGTCGCCGGCTGTTAAGTTTAGCGCGCTTGATGGCAACGCCAGCGGGACCGAAATAGGAGAAGCGGAGCCGGAAGGTGCAGCTCAGCATTAGCCTCCAATCTATATGGAATGTCCTGTGTCAAAAACACTGCGCAGTCGCTCATATCAACCCTGACCGACCTCGATGGCACTTTTTCCGCCCCCTTGTTTGGGGGTGGTTCTACCTGTCGACCGTGCTCGACGACTTCTCTCGCTACATTATCGCCTGTAAGCTGTGCACCACGATGAAGGCCGAGGACGTCACCGACACGCTGACCATGGCGCTGCAGACTTCTGGCTGCGACAGCGCCAAGGTGGTGCAGCGGCCGCGGCCGTTGTCCGACAACGGCCCCTCTTACGTCTCTTCCGATCTGGCCGCATGGCTATCCGACAAGGGCATGGAACATACCCGCGGGGCGCCCTGCCATCCTCAGACCCAAGGCAAGATCGAGCGATGGCACCAGACGTTGAAGAACCGCATCCTGCTCGAAAACTACTCCTGCCGGGTGATCTCGAGCAGCAGGTCGCGGCGTTCGTCGATCACTACAACCACCGCCGCTACCACGAGAGCCTCGACAATCTCACCCCTGCCGACGTCTACTTCGGGCGCGGCGATATCATCACGCTGGAAAGGGAAAGGATCAAAAGCGAAACCATCAAACAGCGCCGCTTGCTTCATCGAGATGCAGCGGCCTAGAGCGGTTTTCGATCATTCCGGGTCATATCCGCACGAGCTGAAGTAGTTTGCGCATTCGTCGGGCTGGAAGATATCGACGAGTCTGCCGATCAGGTCCCAGAGGCCGCTGACGGTTCGCTCACCGATCTTTCGGAGCATGGCCTTGAGGCGCGAGAAGGCCTTCTCGATAGGATTGAAGTCCGGGCTGTATGGCGGGAGGAAGCGCAGGGTTGCACCGGCGGCTTCAATCCTGTCCTTCACGGCGGCCCGCTTGTGGCTGGAGAGGTTATCCATGATGACCACGTCGCCGGGGCGCAGCTCGGGCACCAGGACCTGCGCGACATAGGCTTCGAACCAGTCGCCGTTGATCGGTCCGTCCAGCACCATTGGCGCAACCATGCCGGTCATTCGCAGGCCAGCGACGAGCGTGGTGGTCTTGCGGTGGCCATGCGGAAAGCCCA
>NZ_JAGL01000031.1 GCF_000526635.1 Aminobacter sp. J41 | reverse complement strand
GGGGCGCTGCTGTTCCATCTGCTGAGCACGCTCTACGAGCGCACCAGCGTCGTCATCACCACCAACCTCAGCTTCAGCGAATGGGCGACCGTCTTCGGCGACGCCAAGATGACGACGGCGCTGCTCGATCGGCTCACCCATCACTGCCACATCCTGGAGACCGGAAACGACAGCTTCCGCTTCAAGAACAGCTCTGCCCAGACCACACCGACAAAGAAGGAGAAAGCACCCACCTTGACTAAGTCCTGAGACCCAAACCATACATGAAGGCGGGTCACTTCTCGGCGAAAATCCCGGGTCAACTCTCAGCGGAAATCAACAGCAAGGCTCCTGCTACAGACGGGAGAGAACTCCGAAGCGCTGGCGCTCTTCCGCGAGGTCCATGACGCAAAGGACACACCGCAGGCCGTTCGCCGCAACATTCTGCCGTTCATGGAGGCCGCGGAACTCCGTACCGTTCGTATCCGGTACGGCATAAGGGCGATCAGCGAATCCAATCCGTCGCGCGTCTCCGACGGCGCCACCGTGTTCTTCAACGGCGTTCCCTACGAGTATCAGCCTGAAGAGGAGGTCAAAACCTCGTTCGGGCTCGAGCCGTGGCTCTCCGTTGAACGGCTCTGGCAAAACAACCTCCTGACGAAGCTGTATTCTTCGGCCCGGATTTTCGACAACGATCAGCTGAACAGCGGGCGGTTTCAGTTCGCCGTCGCCCGGCAGGCCGAAAGCGTCCCCGGCCTTTTCGTCCAGGTGGCAAGCGACGTCGAAGTGCGTTGGCACAATTCCTACGTGATGCCTTCGCTCGAGACCTGGAAGCATCACAAGCTGACTGACACGCTGAATGTCGGCGTGGGTGGGCAGCTCGGCTACATGGCGGTGAAGGATAGTGACGCCACTGGCGTCTACTACCGCCCCTATGGCTATGTCGACTGGTCCATTACCCGGTCGCTTCGCGGCTTCGGCCGGGTGTCGCTCGAACACCTGAATGGCCGAAACGACTATTACACCTATGTGGCGCCGAAGGTGGAAGTCGGGCTGAACTTCCGCTCCGCCGGGTTCGATATCACGCCGATGATCTCGCTGACGCAGACGCGCTATTCGGAATACGACCCGTTCTGGGGCGTGACGCGCCGCGACGACACCTACCGCGCATCCGTCTCCGTCTCGCACGACCAGTTCAACTTCAAGGGCTTCACGCCGGAGCTGACGGTCTTCCACGAGCAGCGTGACAGCAACGTGGCCATCTACGAGTACCACCAGACCGGCGCTTTCGTCTCACTGAAGCGAGCGTACTAGCTCGCGACTTGTTGATGGACAGGGCCCCCGAGGGTCCAGCAAGGGACGGCGGGCGCACCACCTCCGCCCGCCGTCATGTTTCTGATCCCGACCGGCCAGCGCAAATCGCTGACTCAGTGGAGCCGGTCTTTGCCGAGAGATTGTAGCCTTTCAGACGGCCCCCCACCCGCTAGCCCGTACAGGCCGCAGTCCATCCGCTGCAGTCCGCCACGCCCTTGCATCTCTTCGCAACTGATATACTAATATACCGGTGACACCGGCCATGAGAGATCATGCGTTCTGCAAGCGAGAGCGAAGCTGCATCAGAGCTGTCCGCCCTGCCTGGCGAGGCGGCGCGGGTCGCGGAAGGTGCGTTGGCCGCAAGTGTAGCGGCGAGGCAGGCGCCACGCCCGCTTCCCATCCGCCGCGTGACGGCGGCGACGGCGATCTACAACCGCCTCTATGACGACATCGTCGCGCTCAGGCTCGCGCCTGGAACGGCGCTGCAGGAAAAGCGCATTGCCGAGGAATTCGGCGTCTCGCGCACGCCCGTGCGCGAGGCCCTGCTCAAGCTTTCCGAAGGCGGGCTCGTCGACATCTTTCCGCAGTCGGCAACCGTCGTCTCGCGCGTGCCGGTGGCCGCGATCCCGGAGGCCGTGGTCGTGCGCAAAGCGCTCGAAACGGTGACGGTCGCGGCGCTGGCGGCCAAGGCCGACGGCGCCGACATCGCCGAACTCGATGCCATCATCGCCCGGCAGGCAAAGTTCGCGGCCTTGGGCGACACCTCCGCCTTCCACGAGGAAGACGAGGCCTTTCACGAGGCGATCGCGCGGCTGGCCGGATTTCCCGGCATCTGGACGCTGCTGAAGACCGTCAAGGTGCAGATCGATCGCGCCCGGCGGCTCGCGCTGCCGGCGCTTGGCCGCATGGACCAGATCGTTGGCGAGCACGGGACGATCCGCAATGCCATCGCCGCGCATGACGTTTCTGCGGCTCGGGAGGCGATGCTGCATCATCTGAGCGCCGTCATTCCGGATGTCGCCGAGCTTTCCGCGCGCCACCCCGACTATTTTTGCTGAACAGCCATGTCTGCTGCACGATTTCGACCGGCAGGGCGGACCGACTGACGAGGGAGAGACAGAAGATGAGGCAAGGTTGGAGATGGTTCGGGCCGAACGCCCCGGTCACGCTCGACGAGGTGCGGCAGGCCGGCGCCACCAATGTCGTCTCCTCGCTGCATGAGGTGCCGATCGGCCGCGCCTGGACCGAACGCGAGGTCGCCGAGCGCAAAGAGCTGATCGAGACGGCACCCGCGGGCCGGCCGCCGCTCACCTGGTCCGTGGTGGAAAGCATCCCGATCCCCGACGCCGTCAAGCGCCTCGGCGGCAAGGCAAGGGCGGAGATTGACGCCTGGATCGCCAGCCTCGAGGCGGTCGCGTCCTGCGGCATTCCCGTCGTCTGCTACAATTTCATGCCGGTGGTCGACTGGACCCGCACCGAGCTCGACTATGTGACGCCGACGGGCGCGACGGCGATGCGCTTCGACCACGAGCGCTTTGCCGCCTTCGACCTCTTCATCCTGCAGCGCAAAGGCGCGGAGGCCGAATATTCGCTCGATGACGTCGAGCGCGCCCGCATCGTCTACGAGACGATGAGCGAACAGGAAATCGCGGACATTACCCGCAACATCACCTCGGCGCTGCCGGGCTCGACCACCGAGCCGCTGACGATCCCGGAGTTCCGCGACAAGCTCGAGGCCTATCGCGGCATTGACGCGGCAAGGCTGCGCCAGCACCTGATCGAATTTCTCGCCGCCGTCACGCCTGCCGCCGAGGCGCGCGGCGTGAAGCTGACGCTTCACCCCGACGATCCGCCGCGGCCGCTGTTCGGCTTGCCGCGCATCGCCTCGACCGCCGACGACTATGCGGCGCTGTTCGACGCCGTGCCGTCCGAGGCCAACGGCATGTGCTTTTGCACCGGCAGCCTTGGCGTGCGCGCCGACAACGACCTCGTCGATATGGCCCGCCGCTTCGGCCCGCGCATCCATTTCGCGCATCTGCGCGCGACGAAGCGCGAGGGCGACGGCAGGTCCTTCCATGAAAGCGCGCATCTCGAAGGCGACGTCGACATGGTGGCGGTGCTGAAGGAGCTGGTCGCCGAGGACAGGAAGCGCAGGCCGGGCGAAGACATCATCTTCCGCCCCGACCACGGCCAGCGACTGCTCGACGACCTCAACAAGACGGTAACGCCCGGCTATCCGGCGGTCGGCCGCCTGCGCGGCCTCGCCGAGTTGCGCGGCATTTTGTACGCGCTCGGCGCCGCGCCGAACTGAGCGGTATCTGGGAGGAGAACGCATGACGGATGGATTTTTGCACCCGGATCGGCTGTTTCCGGCCGACCCGGCAACGCGCGCGATCGCGCGCGAGCTCTACGAGACGGTGAAAGACCTGCCGATCGTCAGCCCCCACGGCCACACCGAGCCGTCCTGGTTTGCCGATGACACGCCGTTCGAGGATGCGGCCTCGTTGCTGGTCATTCCCGACCATTATCTCTTCCGCATGCTGCAGAGCGTCGGTGTCAGCCTCGATGCGCTCGGCGTGCCGCGCCTCGACGGCATGCCGGTCGCGAAAGGCCGCGACATCTGGCGCACGCTTGCCGCGCACTACCACCTTTTCCACGGCACGCCGTCGAGCCTGTGGGTGGATCATGCGATGTCGGCCGTGCTCGGCTGCGACGAGCCGCTGACGCCGGACAATGCCGACCGCCTCTACGACCACATCAATGCGCAGCTCAAAAAGCCGGAGTTCCGCCCGCGCGCGCTGCTCGAAAGCTTTGGCATCGAGACGATCGCCACCACCGACGGCGCGCTCGACACGCTCGAGCATCACCAAAAACTCGCGGCGGATGGCTGGATTGGCAAGGTGCGCAGCACCTACCGGCCGGACAGCGTCACCGATCCGGATGCGCCGGGCTTTCGCGACAATCTGATCCGGCTCGGCGAGATCACCGGCTGCGACGTCACGAAATGGGGAGGCATGATCGACGCCCACCGCAAGCGCCGCGCCTTCTTCCGCGACTATGGCGCGACCGCCACCGACCACGGCGTGCCCTCGGCCTTCACCGCCGACCTGCCCCCGCACGAGAAGCAGGCGTTGCTCGATCGCGCGCTCAAGGGGCCACTCTCGGCGCAGGATGCCGAGCTCTTCCGCGGCCAGATGATGACCGAGATGGCCGGTCTGTCAGTCGAGGACGGCATGGTGATGCAGATCCACGCCGGCTCGCGCCGCAACACCAACGCAAGACTCTTTGCCGAGCGCGGGCCGAACATGGGCGCCGACATTCCCGGCCGCACCGACTGGGTGGGCGGATTGACGCCGCTCCTCAACCGCTACGGAAACACGCCGGGCCTGCGCATCATCTTGTTCACGCTCGACGAAAGCACCTATGCGCGGGAACTCGCGCCGATGGCGGGGCACTGGGAGTGCCTGATGATCGGCCCGCCCTGGTGGTTCCACGACAGCTCGAACGGCATTCGCCGCTATCTCGACCAGGTGGTGGAAACGGCCGGCTTCGCCAACCTCGCCGGCTTCAACGACGACACCCGCGCGCTGCTTTCAATTCCGGCACGCCACGACGTCTGGCGCCGCGAAGTGTGCCGGTTCCTTGCACAGCTGGTGGCCGAACACCGCATCTCGAAGCCGCACGCGCAAACAGCTGCGCGCAACCTCTGCTACGACAACGCGAAGAAGGCGTACAAGCTGTAGCGGGGTTCCGCGCAGCTCCCATTCTTCGTCATCGTCGGGCTTGACCCGACGATCCATGCCGGAACCTTGACGCCGAGCCAGCGGTGAAGGGGAAGCCCCGGAGACCGGCCGGGCATGCTGGTCGTTCCGAAGGGAGCCCGCTCAGCCCCCGGATCCAAGCTCCTTCACGTGCTCGGCGTGGCGTTCGATGATCGGCGCGGTCTTCTGCGCATGAGCCTTGAGCACCTCGTTGTCGCCGGACTCGGCATAGCCTTCCATCAGCGCCAGCGCTTCCTCGTGCGCGGCGGTCTGCGCCTCGATATAGGCGGCGTCGAACTCCGCGCCCTGCAGGCCCTTCAGCGTCTCGACCTGCGCGGCGTGCTTGTCGATCATGCCGCCGGGCAGCGCGACGCCCGCGGTCTCCGCCGCCGCGGCGAGCTCGCTGCTGGCCTGCGTGTGGTCGGCAATCATCATGTTGGCGAAGTCCTTGACCGCCTCGCTCGTCGCCCGTTCGCGGGCAAGCGAGCTCGAGGTGATCTCGAACATGTCGGAACTGGCGGCCGTGGTGGCAAACGCCTCGGCGCTCATCTGCTGGGCAAGGCTCGGGCTCGCGAGCATCAGGGCAAACGCAGCCGCGGCAAGCAATCGGGTTTTCATCGGGATCTTCCTGTCCGTGTCGGTTCATCGAACGCCCCGAACCGGCCGTGGAGAAGGATGTTCCCCAGATAAGAACCCGGAAGCTGAATCGCTTGCTTGCGAACACACCGCCGCGCCACCTTCGCCGGATAAGCTCACTTGCCGCTCCGGAGCTTCAACGCCCCACAGCGGTGTTGGGTTGGGACATGGCTGTGGGCTGCAGACGGGGCTTCGAAGCAAGGCGGCGTGGGTCTAGGTCCGCGCCGCCGCTCCCCCCTCAATGCAGCGTGATGATCCCGTCGACGGCGCGCCATTCGGATGGCCGGATCAGCCGCTGATGGGCGACGCGTACCGAGTGCAGCGGGCCGTCGAGGCTCTCTGTCCAGAATTTCAGGAAACCGCGCAGTTCGGGAAATTCCGGCGCCAGGTCATAGTCCTGCCAGATGTAGAGCTGGAGAAGGCCGGGGTGGTCCGGCATGTGGTAGTGGATCTCCGCCGTGGTGAGCCCGTAGCCCTCCAATTGCCTGCGGAAGCCGCTGCTGACGAGTGCAGCCATATGAACCTCCTGGAATGCGTGCTGCCTGCACCATCGATGATGGCCCATCCGGCGCCGAATTCAAGCGCCAAGGATTCAAATTTCCGTTTAAAAACATGGCACTACTACTCGCCGACTGCGAGTGCTAAAAATTTTGCCTGACCCTCTTGAAAGGCGATTTTTCCGCAATTAGCTCGATATGCGCGGCGCCTGATGGGCCGCGCCCCGTTCCGGCCAGCCGGTCCGGAGCGGTGGAACCTCTCAACAATTGTTTGTCCTTGAGGAGAACGATATGACGTTCCGTCCATTGCACGACCGCATCCTCGTCCGCCGCATCGAGGCCGAGGAGAAGACGGCCGGCGGCATCATCATCCCCGACACTGCCAAGGAAAAGCCGAGCGAGGGCGAGGTCATCGCCGTCGGTCCCGGCCGCCGTGACGAAAACGGCAAGCTGGTCGAGCTCGACGTCAAGGTCGGCGACCGCATCCTGTTCGGCAAGTGGTCCGGCACCGAGATCAAGCTCAACGGCGAAGACCTGCTGATCATGAAGGAAAGCGACGTGATGGGCGTGATCGAGACGCCGTCCGCCGAGAAGAAGGCTGCCTGACAGCTTCTTCGCCACCTCGAGAACAACAAGCCAAAGCTGCCTCAAGAAGGAGTGAGAACATGGCTGCCAAGGACGTGAAATTCAACATGGATGCGCGCGAGCGCATGCTGCGCGGCGTCGACATCCTCGCCAATGCGGTCAAGGTCACGCTCGGCCCCAAGGGCCGCAACGTCGTCATCGACAAGTCGTTCGGCGCGCCGCGCATCACCAAGGACGGCGTTTCGGTCGCCAAGGAAATCGAGCTCGAGGACAAGTTCGAGAACATGGGCGCGCAGATGGTGCGCGAGGTTGCCTCCAAGACCAACGATCTGGCTGGCGACGGCACCACGACCGCGACCGTTCTCGCCCAGGCCATCGTCAAGGAAGGCGCCAAGGCCGTTGCCTCCGGCATGAACCCGATGGACCTGAAGCGCGGCATCGACAAGGCCGTCGAGGCTGTCGTCGAGGAGCTCAAGGCCAACGCCCGCAAGGTCACCAACAATGACGAGATCGCCCAGGTCGGCACCATCTCGGCCAATGGCGACAGCGAGATCGGCCGCTTCCTTGCCGAGGCGATGCAGAAGGTCGGCAATGAGGGCGTCATCACCGTCGAGGAGGCCAAGACCGCCGAGACCGAGCTCGAGGTGGTCGAGGGCATGCAGTTCGACCGCGGCTATCTCTCGCCCTACTTCATCACCAACCAGGACAAGATGCGCGTCGAGCTCGAGGACCCGTATGTCCTGATCCACGAGAAGAAGCTTTCGAACCTGCAGGCGATGCTGCCAGTGCTCGAGGCGGTCGTGCAGTCGGGCAAGCCGCTGCTCATCATCGCCGAGGATGTCGAGGGCGAGGCGCTGGCTACGCTCGTCGTCAACAAGCTGCGCGGCGGCCTCAAGGTTGCCGCGGTCAAGGCGCCGGGCTTCGGTGACCGCCGCAAGGCGATGCTGCAGGATATTGCGATCCTCACCGGCGGTACCGCAATCAGCGAAGACCTCGGCATCAAGCTCGAGAACGTTACCCTCGACATGCTCGGCCGCGCCAAGAAGGTCGTCATCGACAAGGAGAACACCACCATTGTCGACGGCGCCGGCAAGAAGGAGGAGATCGAGGGCCGCATCACCCAGATCAAGGCCCAGATCGAGGAGACGACCTCCGACTATGACCGCGAGAAGCTGCAGGAGCGCCTTGCCAAGCTCGCGGGCGGCGTGGCCGTCATCCGCGTTGGCGGCGCGACCGAGGTCGAGGTGAAGGAGAAGAAGGACCGCGTCGACGACGCGCTGCATGCGACCCGCGCGGCCGTCGAGGAAGGCATTCTGCCGGGCGGCGGCGTTGCGCTCCTGCGTGCGGCCAAGGCGCTCGACAAGGTCGCGACCGACAACACCGACCAGAAGCACGGCGTCGAGATCATCCGCCGCGCGATCGAGGCGCCGGTGCGCCAGATCGCGGCCAATGCCGGTGCTGAGGGCTCGATCATCGTCGGCAAGCTGCGCGAGAACTCCGACTTCGCCTATGGCTGGAACGCCCAGACCGGCGAGTTCGGCGACATGTTCAAGCAGGGCGTGATCGACCCGGCCAAGGTGGTGCGCACCGCGCTGCAGGATGCGGCTTCCGTTGCCGGCCTCCTCGTCACCACCGAGGCGATGATTGCCGAAAAGCCGAAGAAGGAAACCGCTCCGGCCATGCCCGCCGGCGGCATGGACTTCTGAGGCTGACAGGCCGGAGAAATCCGACCCGCCATCTTTCCGGAACTTCCGGGGCCCGATCGGGTCTGCCGGAGTTCAGCTCAGCGAAGCAATCCCGGGCGGCACGCCGCCCGGGTGTCTTCTTCACTGGCCCCAACACTTGCGCCCGCCCGATCCGGGGCGGGCTTTTTTGTTAGGGGGCAGGTGGAGGGCTGAGGCGATCCCGACTGCGATGCTGCAGGTTGATGCGAGCCCTCGTGCTCGTCGCGTCGTCTAGCGGAACCGTTCAGGCATGGATCGTCGGGCCAGGCCCGACGATGACGAAGGTGGTGAGGTCGTGAGCAATTACGAGGCGCCGCGTGCGACCCGGCGGTGATCGGGCGAGCCTTCGGTCTCAGCGACGTTCAGCCCCCGGCGCCGGATGGAAACCCTGCGGGGTACAGCATTCAAGTGTGGGCGCATGGCAACTTTGCGGGCGCGGCACAGCCACTTCGTCATGCCACGGTTTGACCGTGGCATCCATGCCTGAACATTTCCATCGAGCCAGCGGCCGAGATTGGGCCCGCCTCAATTCCTCCCCCTTGGCGGTCTCCCGAGACACAAAAAAGCCGACAGTTTCCTGCCGGCTTTTCGTTTGCCCGCGGCCTAGTTGTCTGGGCCAGGGCCGCGGGAGAATGGGTGTCAGCCGCGGCTTACCAGGCGGTGACGACGGCGCCCTTGAAGGTCTCTTCCACGAACGACTTCACTTCGTCGGTGTGGTAGGCGGCGATCAGCTGCTTGACCCACTCCTTGTCCTTGTCCTCGGTGCGCACGGCGATCAGGTTGACGTACGGAGCCTTGGCGCCTTCGCGCAGCAGCGCGTCGGTGGCCGGGTTGAGGCCCGCCGGGATCGCGTAGTTCGAGTTGACGGCCGATGCGTCGGTGTCATCCAGCGAGCGCGGCAGCTGGGCAGCGTCGAGCTCGATGAAGTTGAGGTTCTTCGGGTTCTCGGTAATGTCGGCCGGGCCGACCGCGAGGCCCTTGTCCGGGTTGACCTTGATGATGCCCTGGTCGGCGAAGATGAACAGCGCGCGGCCGCCATTGGTCGGATCGTTCGGGATCGCGATGGTGGCGCCATCCGGCACTTCGTCGAAGGTCTTGTACTTCTTCGAGTAAACGCCCATCGGGAAGTTCACCGTCCAGGCGACGTTCTCGATCTTGTAGCCGCGGTCCTTGACCTGGTTGATGAGGTAGGGCTCGTGCTGGAACGAGTTGGCGTCGAGCTCGCCGTCATTGAGCGCCTGGTTCGGCACGACATAGTCGGAGAATTCGAGGATCTCGATCTCGAGGCCGTTGCGGGCGGCGACTTCCTTGACCTTCTCGAGGATCTGCGCGTGCGGTCCGGGCGTGACGCCGACCTTGATCGCCTCGGCCGAGGCGGTGCCGGTCAGAAGCGCAAGCGCGAGGCTTGCGGCGATGGTGATCTTGCTGAACATTTTTCTGCTCCCTGAAAATACGGTTGGGTTTCGGTTCGGTTGAATTTTTTCCGTCAGCGCGAGCGCTGGCGCTTGTCGAAGCGGCGGGCGAGCCCGTCGCCGATGGACTGGATGAGCTGGACGAGGACGATCAGCACCACCACCACCGCCAGCATCACGTCGGGCATGAAGCGCTGGTAGCCGTAGCGGATACCAAGGTCGCCAAGGCCGCCGCCGCCGACCGCGCCCACCATTGCCGAGTAGCCGATCAGGCTGACGACGGTGAGGGTAAGGGCGAGCGTGATGCCGGGGCGCGCTTCCGCAAGCAGCACCTTCCAGACGATCTGCATCGGCGTTGCGCCCATGGCGCGCGCGGTCTCGATGAGGCCCGGATCCACCTCGCGGATCGAGGCCTCGACGAGGCGGGCGACGAACGGGATCGTCGCGATCGTCAGCGGCACGATCGCCGCCGTGGTGCCGATCGAGGTGCCGGCCACCAGCCGCGTGAACGGGATGATGGCGACGACGAGGATGATGAAGGGCGTCGAGCGCGTCGCGTTGACGATGGCGCCGAGCACCTTGTTGGCGACGGGCGCCGCGAACAGCTCGCCCTTCTGGCTGGTGGCGAGAAACACGCCGAGCGGAATGCCGATCAGCGAGCCGATGATGGCGGCAACCGCCACCATCTGCAGGGTCTGGCCGGTGGCGCGAACGATGAGCCAGGCAATCTCAGGCGACATAGCCGAGCACCTCCGTGGTGAGGTTGAGGCCGCCGAGGATCGAGCGCACGCGCTCAAGCCGTGCGTCGTCGGCGGGGAAGGAAACGAACAGCGTGCCGAACGGCTTGCCGGCGATCTCGTCGACGGCGCCGCCGAGGATGTTGAGGTCGACGCCAAGCTCGCCGGTCAGCCGCGACAGCACCGGGTCGGTCGCATGCGGGCCGGAGAAGACGATGCGCAGCACCACCTGCGAGCCTGGCTTGCGCTCCTGGGTGAGGTGCGCCTGCGCATAGCCCGGCAGCTGCATGCCCGGCACGCCGGAAAGCAGCACCTTGGTCGTCGGGTGCTGTGGGTGGGTGAAGATGTCGAAGGTCGAACCGCGCTCGACGATCTTGCCGCCGTCGATGACGGCGACGTTGTCGGCAATCGACTTCACCACTTCCATCTCGTGCGTGATGAGCAGGATGGTGAGCCCCAGCTCGTGGTTGATGCGCTTAAGCAGCGCGAGCACCGAGTGGGTCGTTTCGGGGTCGAGCGCCGAGGTCGCCTCGTCGGAGAGGAGCAGTTTCGGGCGCGTTGCCAGCGCACGGGCAATGCCGACGCGCTGCTTCTGGCCGCCGGAAAGCTCTGCCGGATAGCGGTCGCGCTTGTCGGCAAGGCCGACGAGGTCGAGCAGCGGGGTGACCCGCGCGGCAATGTCCTTCTTCGGCATGCCGGCGATCTCGAGCGGCAGCGCGACATTGTCGAACACGGTGCGCGAGGACAAGAGGTTGAAGTGCTGGAAGATCATGCCGATCGAGCGGCGGATCGTGCGCAGCCTGTCCTCGGGCAGCTGGGCGATGTCCTGGCCGTCGACCAGCACCTTGCCGGAGCTAGGCCGTTCAAGCCCGTTGACGAGGCGGATCAGCGTCGACTTGCCGGCGCCCGAGCGGCCGATGATGGCGGTGATCGAGCCGCGTGGCGCGGCAAGGTCGATCGACGACAGCGCGGTCACGGCCGCGCTCTTCTTGGTGGCGGGGAAAACCTTGGCGACGCCTTCGAGCCGCACGATGTCGGGCTCGGCGCCTTCGGCTGAAGCCGCCTCTGCCGGCGGCGAACTGGTCTGCACTGTGTTGAGCATTTCCATCTTCCATCTGCGCAAGGCCCGGTCGGACGGGCACTGCATTGACCTGAGTTCCGGCTCGAGCCTGTGCGGGGGGAAGCCGTTCTCGAAAGGGGGGAGGGGCAGGTAAGGAGCCGCTGGCGCCGTCCTGCCCCGTCCGGATGCCGCGGGGCCACGCGGCATCGGGACCAGACAATCAGCTCAACGCATACACATGCATGCGCGCAGGCGCAAAGCGGCTGCCGGCGGCATGGTCAGGTCGAAAGTCGGCATGGCTGAATTCCCATCCAAGAACGGCGACAAGATGACCCGAGCCATGAAAAAATATGAGCTTCTGGCATCCATAATTCCGCGCAGGAAGGGAAAGAAAATCCTACAAAACGGTCGGTCCGTAAACAAATTTATTCGCCGGCCGGAAGCCCCCCCGCGGTGACCTTGCGGGAGGTGTGGAAAGAGCCTCCGGAGAGCGGATCAGCGTGCCCCGGCTTACTCCGCCACCGCCACTGCAACCGGCAGTTTGCCGAGCACCGCTTCGAGCGCCAGCGGGCCGTCGGGGATGATGAGGTCGCCGGTGAGGATGTTGCGGAAGGCGGGGGAAAAGCCGCGGGGAAGGTCGATCACCGTATCGGTCACGCCGGAGAGGACCGCGCGGGTCAGCGGCAGGCGGGTGAGGACGACGAGTGCGGCTTCGTCGGGAAGCAGGCGCAGCCAGGCGATGTGGTAGCTCGCAAGCGGGCCGCGGACGGTGAGAGGAATATAGTCGCCGGTCAGGAAAAGCTCGGGGTGGTCGCGGCGCGCGCTCAGCGTGCGGGCAATGATCTGCTGCTTGAGCCGGCCTTCGGTGTCGGTCGAAGCAAGGGTGGCGAGATCCGGCGTCTCGTCGAGCCAGGCCGACAGGCGATCGAAGTCGACCGGACGGCGGTTGTCGGGATCGACGAGGCTCAAGTCCAGCGCTTCCGCGCCGTTATAGATGTCGGGAATTCCGGGCGCGGTCAGCTTCGCCACCGTCTGCGACAGCGAATTGACCATGCCGGCGGCCATGAAGGGCTGCAGCGTCGCGGCGAAATCGTCGAGGAAGTCGGAGCTTGCGGGCGACAGCAACCGCTCGGTGAAGGATTTGACCGCCGCCTCGTAATCCGGCTTCTCGTCCAGCCAGTCGGTACGCAGCTTTGCCTCGCGCAGCGCCTTTTCGAGATAGGGCAGGAAGCGTTCGGAAAGCCCGGCAACGGCCGCATCATCGACCTCGCCGGCCGGCCAGATGCCGGCAAGCGCCTGGTAGATCAGCCATTCCACATCGGGTTCCGGCACGGCGCGGCCGTCGATGGTGGTGCGCAGCGACGAGTTCATCCGGCTCCAGCGGCTGACGGCCTCGGCCCACAGGTCCGGCGCCTCGGCGAGCGCATAGAGACGCGCACGGGCATCCTCGCCGCGCTTCGTGTCGTGGGTACTGGTGGCGAGGAGGCTGAGCGGCGTTTCCTCCATCATCGCCGCGTGAAAGGCATCCATGCCGCCTTCAGTGCCTTCCGGATCGGCGCCGACTTCGTTGAGCGCGATCAGCGGGTTGATGCGGTAAAACAGCGTGTCCTCGATCGCCTTTGCCATCACCGGTCCGGTGAGCTGCTGGAAGCGCTGGCGGAATGGTTTGTCCTCGTTGTCGCCGTGGAGGAGGGGGGTGATGAAGCGGATTGCCTGCGGGTCGGCTTCCTCGCGCGCAAGGGCCGCGCCAACGGCGCTGCCGAGCATGGCAAGGTCGGGGCCGGAAAGGCCGTCCTGCTCGCCATAGGTGCGGTAGACGCTGAACCCCTGGATGATCTCGACCAGCGCGTCGGCGAGCGCTTCCTTGCCAAGGTCCTGGCCTGCCTCCGCCGCACGCGCCGCGGCGTGGGCGGCAAGGCGGGCAAGTTCACCCTCGAAATTGCGGCGTAACATCAGCTCCTTGGCGGCGCGGATTTCGTCGCCCATTTCGAGCGGACGGCTGCAGAAGGTGGAATAGGCGCTGCGCATCGCCTCGCGGCCCGCGGTCTCGACCAGGAGGCCGGAGAGCCGGTCGATGAATTCGTAGCCGGTCGTGCCGACATTGCCCCATTCGGCCGGGAGCTTCTCGCCGGGACCAAGAATCTTTTCGACCAGAAGCAGCTTGTCGTCGCCGATCGCGGCGCGCAGGCGTCTGAGATACTGGCAGAGGCGGGCAAGGCCGTCGACATGGTCGACGCGCAGGCCATCCACCTTGCCGGAGCGGACGAGCTCGAGGATGAGCGCGTGCACGTCGCTGAACACTGCCTCGTCCTCGACGCGCACGCCGACAAGGCCCGTTACCTCGAAGAAGCGGCGATAGGACAGATCCTTCTTCGCTTCCTTCCAGTAGGTCAGCTGCCAGGACTGGCGGTCATGCAGGGCGGAGATGAAGGCGCGGTCCTGCGAAAGCTCGGCAAGCTCTTCGTCGATGCGGCCATCGAACGGCGCCTGCCAGCCGGCCTCGCGGGCAAAGGACGAGGCTTCCGGAAAGGACTCGGCGACGAAGCCATAGCTCGCCGGATTGAGCGGAAAGAGATTGTCGTAATAGCCGAGGGCGAGGCAGCCATTGGCACGGTCGATGGCGAGGCGGATTTCGCCGGCTGCGAGCGCTTCGTCGAACGGCTTGCCGAGGACCGGCAGGGTGAGGCGGCGGCTCCAGTCGATGTCGAAATGATCGGCAAAGGCGCTGTCGCGGCCGAACTCGATGACGCTCCGCCACCAAGGGTTTTCGAGCGAGGCGGCCATGTGGTTCGGCACGATGTCGAGGATGAGTTTCAGCCCCGCATCTTTGAGGGCCTGATGCAGCTTCTCGAAGCCTTCACGACCGCCCAAGTCCGGGTCGAAGGCGTTGTGGTCGGTGACGTCGTAGCCGTGGGTCGAGCCCTTCGTCGCGGCGAAGATCGGTGAGGCGTAGAGGTGGCTGACGCCCAGCCTTTTCAGGTAGGGCACGATCGCCGCCGCCTGCTCGAAGGTCATGCCGTTGCGAAACTGCAGGCGGTAGGTGGCGATCGGTGGGGTCATGCGGGGCGCTCTCTTCTCAGGGCTGCAGTCAGCTGCCCGAAAAGCGCACTCCCCCTGATTTGTTCCAGTGGTACGTCAAGCTTGCGCTGCCAGTTCGGATATTCGTCCGACGTGCCGGGAAGGTTGGTCGGGTGAAACTCGCCGACGGCGTCGGCAAGGCGCATGGCAGTGAGCCTGCCCGGCGTGCGGGCGATGTAGCGATGCGCGGCGACGGCAAGCCGCGCATAAGCGGCGTCGTCGAGCGTCCGGCGGGCAAGCAGCACGCGCATGTCGCGGCGCGACAGCAGCCCCGCGCGGGCAAAGGCCTCGAGGAGGTTGCGCCGCTCAGTGCGGCGCTCGCGCCGCTGCAAGGTGGCGGCCGCTTGCGAGATCAGGCCATATTCGGCGCGCAGCGCAATGTCGTCGCCCGCCCACCAGCCCTTGAGGGTCGGCAGGTCATGGGTGGAGAGGCACGCGAGCGCGAGCAGCGGCCAGTCTTTTGGCGCGATGAAGCGCTGGCCGCGCTTTTCGAAATAAAGGATGCGGTAGGAAAGGATGTGCGCCGCGGCCATGGTGTCGCGAAAGCCTTCCGGCACATGGCCGAGGTCTTCGCCGATCACCACCATCTCCTGCGCGTTGGAAAGCTCCGCGAGTGCCACGATAGTGCCTTCGAGCGGATATTGCACATAGGCGCCCTCGGCCGCCGGGCGCCCGACCGGGATCCAGAACAGCTGGCGCAGCGACATGGCATGGTCGATGCGAAGCGCTCCGGCATTGCGGGCCGCGGCCGACATCAGTTCGCGATAGGGGGCAAAGCCGTTGGCCGCGAGCGCGTCGGGAGCAAGCGGTGCGAGGCCCCAGTCCTGGCCTGCGGCGGTGAAGACATCGGGTGGCGCGCCGACCGAAACACCGCGAACGGATAGCTCGCGGTCGCCCCAGGTGGCGGAGCCGTCCGGCGCCTCGCCGACTGCAAAGTCGAGATAAAGACCGATGCGCATGCCGGCGGCCTTTGCCGCTTCTCCGGCACGCTCCAGCTGCTCGCGCGCCAGCTGCTGCAGCCAGACGTGGAAGGCGATCTCGTCCTCGTGGGCGGTGGCGAATTTCTTCACCGCCGCCGAGTTCGGGTCATGAAATTCCTCCGGCCAGGAAAGCCAGCCGGCGCCGTGGCCTTTTGCAACCATGTCCAGCGACAGCGCCTCGAATAGCGCGTGCAGGCGAAGCTGCGGATCCGGCGCGGCGACCTTCGGCTTGCGCTTTTGCCAGATCTTTTTCAGCGCGTTGAGCTTGGCTTCGGCAACGCCCGGATAGTCGACCAGATCGACTGCCCGAAGCCGTTCCAGCTTCGCCTCGTCGGCCATGGCAGGCTCGAAGCCTTCGACATGGTCGACGGCGATGTAGAGCGGATTGAGGAAGCGGCGGTTGGAAGGCGAAAACGGGCTGCGCCGGTAGGGCTCGGCCATGAACAGCGCATGCAGCGGGTTGAGGCCCACGAACTCCGCGCCCGCCTCGCCGGCAAGCTGCGCAAACTCCGCAAGGTCGTGAAAATCGCCGATGCCCCAGTTGCGGGCAGAGCGCAGCTCGTAGAGCTGGACGCTGATGCCCCAGGCGCGGCGCTGCATCAGCCAGTTTGGCAGGAAGCAGCGGGAAAGGGCGGCGGGTCTGGACTGCGTTTCGCTCATGTCTCAACGGCTACCAGAACATCCCACGGCTGCAACACGTCGCTGTCGCTTTCCTGTACGTCGAACGCCCTGAAAATGATCTCGCCGTCGGGCAGCGGGCAGGCGGCCGCCTCGCCGGTCAGGTTGGCGCGCAGCGCAAGCCGGGCATTGCCGAGCTGCCAGTTGATGGCGATCAGGCCGGGGTCCGCCGGCAGGATCACGCCCGGCGAAGGCTCGTTGTCGTCGAGATAGGGCACGATGTGCTCGCGCCGCAGCGCAAGCAGCGTGCGCACCTCTTCCAGTCGCGCCTTGCCTTCGTCGGTTTCCAGCTGCGACCAGTCGATGCGCGATGCCTTGAAGGTTTTCAGGTCGTTCGGGTCGGGGATCAGCTTCGGATCGCGCCCGAACCCCTTGAAATGGGCGAACTCCTTGCGCCGTCCCTCGCGCACCGCGTCGGCGAGGCTGCCGTGATAGTCGGCAAAGAACAGGAACGGTCGCCGCTCGCCCCATTCCTCGCCCATGAACATCATCGGGATGTGCGGGGACAGAAGCAGGATCGCGGTGAGCGCCCGGATCGCCTCAGGCGAGGCGAGTTCGCTCAGGCGCTCGCCGAGCGCGCGGTTGCCGATCTGGTCGTGGTTCTGCAGGAAGTCGATGAAGGCGGTGGTCGGAAGGCCGGTCGAGGGCTCGCCGCGTGGCTTGCCGCCAAGATGTTTCGACGCCTCGCCCTGATAGCAGTAGCCCTCAGCAAGGCTGCGCGCGAGCAGCGCCGCCGGGTCCTCAGCATAATCCTCGTAGTAGCCCTCGTCCTCGCCGGTCAAAAGCACATGGGCGGCGTTGTGAAAATCGTCGTTCCACTCGCCGGTGTAGAGCGTTGCCTTGCCGTCCTCGCGCACATGCAGCGAGGCGACATTGCGGTTGTCCTCGGTGACTAGATGGCGCGGCCGGTAAGTGAACTCGCGCCGGACCTTCTCGGCAAGCTCGACCAGCAGCTCCCTTGGCGAGGGGTCGCGGATCTGGTCGATGGCGTCGAGGCGCAGGCCGTCGAAATTGTACTCGTCGAGCCAATAGCGCGCATTGTCGAGGAAGAACTGGCGAACGGGCAGCCGGTCGTAGGCGATCGCCGCGCCCCACGGCGTATGGCGCTTTTCGTCGAAGAACTCCGGCGCGAAGGTGGGCAGGTAATTTCCGTCCGGGCCGAAGTGGTTGTAGACCACGTCGAGCATTATCATCAGCCCGTGGCCGTGCGCCTCGTCGACCAGCTGCTTGAGGTCATCCGGCGCGCCATAGGCATGGTGCGGCGCGTAGGGAAGCACCCCGTCATAGCCCCAGCCTCGCTTGCCGGGAAACTGCGCCACCGGCATCAGCTCGATCGCCGTGAAGCCGGCCTCGACCAGATGCGGCAGTTTCTCGATCGCGGCCAGGAACGTGCCTTCCTCGGTAAACGTGCCGACATGCAGCTCGTAGATGACGGCCTCGCGCCAGTAGCGGCCGCGCCAGCCCGAATGCTTCCAGCGATATTGCGTGGCGTCGACCACCAGCGACGGCCCGTGCACGTCGGCCTGCTGCGCGCGGGAGGCGGGGTCCGGCAGGCTCCTGCCATCCGGCAGGATGAAGCTGTAGGGCGTGCCGGGCGCGATGCCGGAGGCGAGCAGCTCGAACCAGCCGTCCTTGTCGCGGCCCATTTCGGTTTCCTCGCCGTCGATGCGGATCGACAGCTCCTCAAAGGCCGGCGCCCAAATGCGGAAGCGCACTTCGCCGGCGCGAACATATTCGGCGCCCCAGTGGCGCGGATAGACGCGGTATTCTCGGTCTGGCTCAGGCATGACGGCGCTCGACGAGGATCAGGGAACGGTCGGCGACGGAAACGCTGCCGGACACCACTTCCGCGGCCTTGCCGCGCTCGTCATCGTCCGTGTCGACGGTGATGCGCCAGCCGTCTCCCTCTGGCAGCACGAAGTCGAGCGGCTCGTGATGGGCATTGAACAGCATGCCCAGCTGCAGGCCCTCGTCGGTGAAGAAGACGCTCATGGCGCGCGTGTCCGGGTTCTCCCAGTCCGATTGTTGCATTCTTTCGCCGTCAGGGCGACACCAGCGCACGTCGCGCTCGCCATCGTCCGTCTTGTCGCCATGCAGGAAGCGCGCCTGGGCGAGCAGCGGCTGGCGGCGGCGGATGTCGATCATGCGCGCGACGAAGGCATGAAAACCCTCCGGCCGCTCGCCGACCGCCTGCCAGTCGAGCCAGTTCATCTCGTTGTCCTGGCAGTAGGAATTGTTGTTGCCGTTCTGCGTGCGGCCGATCTCGTCGCCCATCAGGATCATCGGCGTTCCCTGAGAGAGCAGCACCGTCGCGATCAGGTTGCGCCGCATCTTCTCGCGCAGCTTCAATATTTCGGGATCGTCGCTCGGCCCCTCGACGCCGCAGTTCCAGCTCAAATTGTGCGAGTGGCCGTCATTGTTGTCCTCGCCATTCGCCTCATTGTGCTTGTCGTTGTAGGAAACGACGTCGGCGAGGGTAAAACCGTCATGCGCGGCGACGAAGTTGACGCTCGACCAGGGCCTGCGCCCGCGCTTCTCGAACAGGTCAGACGAGCCGAGCAACCCGCCGGCGAGCGGCCCCGCCGCTCCCTCGTCGCCTTTCCAGAAGCCGCGCACCGTGTCGCGGTAGCGGTCGTTCCACTCCGCCCAGCCGGGCGGAAAGTTCCCCACCTGGTAGCCGTTCGGCCCGGTGTCCCAAGGCTCGGCGATGAGTTTTACCCGCGACAGCACCGGGTCCTGGCGCACCGCGTCGAAGAACACCGAATTGTGGTCGAAGGCGTCGCGGTCGCGGCCGAGCGAGCTGGCAAGATCGAAGCGGAAGCCATCGACATGGCACTGCTCGACCCAGTAGCGCAGCGAGTCCATCACCATCTGCAGCACGCGCTGGTGGCGCAAATTGACCGTGTTGCCGCAGCCGGTCGTGTCGAAATAGTAGCGCGGGTCGTCGGCGAGGATGTAATAGCTCGCATTGTCGATGCCGCGGAACGACAGCGTCGGGCCCATGTGATTGCCCTCGGCGGTGTGGTTGTAGACGACGTCGAGAATCACCTCGATGCCCGCCTCGTGCAGGCGGCGCACCATCAGCTTGAACTCGTGGATGTTGCCCTCGGGCGAAATGTAGCGCGGCGCCGGCGCGAAGAAGCCGATCGTGTTGTAGCCCCAGTAGTTGGACAAGCCCCGCTCGATCAGGTGGCGGTCGTCGAAGAAGGCCTGCACCGGCATGAGTTCGACGGCGGTCACGCCGAGCTTGACGAGATGGTCGATCACCTGCGGCTGGGCGAGGCCGGCAAAGGTGCCGCGCAATTGCGGCGGCAAATCCTCGCGCCGCGCGGTCATGCCCTTCACATGCGCCTCATAGATGATGGTGTTCATCCAGTGGGTGCGCGGGCGCTGGTCGTTGCCCCAGGTGACGGCAGGGTCGACGACGATGCACTTCGGCATGACGGACGCGGAATCCCGCTTGTCCATGACGAGGTCGCCCTTCGCACTGCCGATGCGGTAGCCGAACAGGGCGTCGTGCCACTTGATCTCGCCGTGGAGCGCGAGCGCATACGGATCAAGCAGCAGCTTGTTCGGGTTGAACCGATGGCCCTCATTCGGGGCGTAGGGGCCATGCACGCGGTAGCCGTAGAGCTGACCGGGCCGGATGTCCGACAGATAGCCGTGCCAGATCTCGTCGGTGTATTCGGGCAGCTCCACCCGTTCCAGCTCGCGCTTTCCGGCGCGGTCGAACAGGCACAGCTCCACCTTGGTGGCATTGGCTGAAAACAGGGCGAAGTTGACCCCCGTGCCGTCCCACGTCGCACCGAGGGGGAAGGGAAGGCCGGGTTTCAGGAAAGGACGCGAGGGCTGCATGAACACCGCCGGGAAAGAGGACCAGTGGCGTTCGAACAGATCAGGAAGATGGAGGTTCCATGGAAAGAGAAAGAGGGGAGGGGTTGCTAAGACTGGAAGCTGGCAAAACGGAAGATTTGCCATGAGAGGATGGGAAACCCGCGCCGGCACTCTACGAGCCCCCTCCGGCGCTTCGCAGGGGAGGATCCGGGTCATGCCTTTCATGGATCGTGGTGTGTCACGGGCAATGATTGCGGTGCGCAGCGGACATGAGGCACGGGGGGGGGAAGCGACGATGCAGACCTGGCAAGAAACGTCTGTGGCGGTAAGATTCTGAGGCTGATCCAGCCGGATCCTCCCCCACATGCGGGGGAGGGGGACCATGCTAAGCATGGTGGAGGGGGCGTGCAGGCTCGACGCGCGCCATGTTCCGCAACCGTCGATTGAGCACGTGACGATCGGCTTCACCGCAAGATTGGCCGCTTGATTATCGCCGCCCCGCGCTGTCGCAACGTTCTGGCATGGATCCTCGGGTCGAGCCCGAGGATGACGACTGGATGGACGCTACTCCACTCCGGCTGAGGCTGCGATTGCCACCCGCGGATCTTCCTGGCGGCGTTAAGAGGAACTATCCCCTCACCACGTGCCGATATTTTCCATCTTCGTCCACGGCTCGGCCGGCTCGAGCGCTGCGCCGCGCTGCAGGAGTTCGATCGAGATGCCGTCCGGCGTTTTGATGAAGGCCATGCGGCCGTCGCGCGGCGGGCGGTTGATGGTGACGCCCCGGTCCATCAGGCGCTGGCAGTAGTCGTAGATATTCTCGACCTCGTAGGCGAGGTGGCCGAAATTGCGCCCGCCGGTATATTCCTCCGGGTCCCAGTTATAGGTGAGTTCGACCGTCGGCGCGCCGCCGGCCTTTGCCGCCTCGACGTCCTCGGACGCGGCGAGGAAGACCAGCGTGAAGCGGCCGGCCTCGTGGTCCATGCGGCGGACCTCGACCATCCCCATGATGTCGCAGAAGAATTGCAGCGACTTGTCGAGATCGGTGACGCGGACCATCGTGTGCAGATATTTCATCGTGAGACGCCTTCCTGAAATGCCTGTGGTTCGAAACGGATTCGTCCCACGATATAACCCCAATGGCGCAAACGGCCAGTGCCGGCGCACCTTTGGCGCGGATGACGAAGCGGTGAGAATCCGGCTATGAAGTCAGGGCCCGGCCGGATCGGGCCGCATGTTTCGGGCGGAGGGCGTTTCGTGGTGCATGACTTCATCATCATCGGCGGCGGCATTGTCGGCCTTGCGACGGCAATCGCGCTGCAGGAGCACGCGCCGGGCGCGAAACTGCTGCTGCTTGAAAAGGAGCAGGACTTCGCCCGCCACCAGACCGGCCACAACAGCGGCGTCATCCATGCCGGCATCTACTATCCGCCGGGTTCGCTGAAGGCGAAGCTCTGCCGCGAGGGGGCGGAAGCGACGAAAGAGTTCTGCCGCGAGAACGGCATCCGCTTCGAAACCTGCGGCAAGCTGCTGGTGGCGACCAGCGAGGCCGAGATGGCGCGGATGGAAGCGCTCGCGGAGCGCGCGGTGCAGAACGGCATCGACTTTGCCCGCCTCGACGAGGCTGAGCTGCGCAAGGCGGAACCCGCCGCCGCCGGCCTCGGCGCGCTGCATGTGAAGGCAACCGGCATCGTCGATTATCGCGAGGTCTGCCGGGCGATGGCGCAGAAGGTGCGCCAGCGCGGCGGCGAGATCCGCCTCGGCGTCGAGGTGACGGCGATTGCCGAGACCCCCGCGGACGTGACCGTTACCGCTGGCGGCGAGCGCCATGTCGCGTCACAGCTGATTGCCTGCGCCGGGCTGCAATCCGACCGCATGGTGCGGATGGCGGGGCTCGAATGCGACTTCCGCATCGTCCCGTTCCGCGGCGAATATTTTACCCTGCCGCCGTCGAAGGCGAACATCGTCCGCCACCTCATTTACCCGATCCCGGACCCGAACCTGCCCTTCCTTGGCATCCATCTCACCCGCATGATCGACGGCTCGATCACCGTCGGCCCCAATGCCGTGCTGGGCTTTGCCCGCGAGGGCTATCCGAAGGGGAGTCTTTCCCTGAAGGATGTTGCCGACATGGCTTCCTTCCCCGGCTTCTGGAAGATGGCCAGGAAGAACCTCGGCTCCGGCATCATCGAAATGCGCAATTCGCTGTTTCGCCGCCACTATCTCGAGGAATGCCGCAAGTACTGCCCCGAACTCACCCTTGCCGACCTCGGCAAGCCGGGGGCGGGCATCCGCGCCCAGGCGGTGATGGCCGACGGCAGCCTCGTCCACGATTTTCTCTTCCGCGAGGGCCCGCGCAGCCTCTTCGTCTGCAACGCCCCTTCGCCCGCCGCGACCTCATCGATCCCCATCAGCAGGATGATCGTCGAGCGCCTGCCTGGCACTACCTGATGCGGCGCCCAGACGGTAGGACGGTTTTACTTGGCCGCCGGTTCGGCCTACACACGGCTTCAAGAGCTTGCCTGAAAGGACTGAGACTTCATGACCACTCCGAATTCTCCCGAAGCCCGCGACGTCGCCTATCACCTGCACCCCTACACCAATGCGAAGAAGCATGAGGAAGTCGGGCCGCTGCTGATCGACCGCGGCGAGGGCATCTATGTCTTCGACAACACCGGCAAGCGCTACATCGAGGCGATGTCGGGCCTGTGGAGCGTCGGCCTCGGCTTTTCGGAAAAGCGACTGGTGCAGGCGGCGACGCGCCAGATGGAGCGGCTGCCCTACTACCACACCTTCACCCACAAGGGGCACAACCCGTCGGCCGACCTTGCCGAGAAGCTGGTGACGATGGCGCCGGTGCCGATGAGCAAGGCGTTCTTCACCAATTCGGGCTCGGAGGCCATCGACACGGCGCTGAAGCTGATCTGGTACCGCTCCAACGCGCTCGGCAAGCCGGAGAAGAAGAAGATCATCGTCCGCAACCGCGCCTATCACGGCGTGACGATCGCGGCGGCGGCGCTGACCAGCCTGCCGGCCAACCACAACAGCTTTGACCTGATCGTGCCGAACGTGATCCGGCTCACCGCGCCGCACTTTTATCGCGAGGGCAAGCCGGGCGAGACGGAAGAACAGTTCGCAACGCGTCTTGCCGAGGAGCTCGATGCGGCGATCCAGGCCGAGGGCCCTGACACGATTGCCGCGATGTTCGCCGAGCCGCTGCAGGGCGCCGGCGGCGTGATCGTTCCGCCCGCGACCTACTGGGAAAAGATCCAGGCGGTGCTGGCAAAGTACGACATCCTGCTCGTCGCCGACGAGGTGATCTGCGGTTTCGGCCGCACCGGCAACATGTTCGGCTGCCAGACGTTCGGCATCAAGCCCGACATGATGGCGCTGTCGAAGCAGATTTCCTCGTCCTACCTGCCGGCCTCGGCGCTGCTCATCAACGAGAAGGTCTACGCGCCGATCCGCGAGCGTTCGGGCGAGATCGGCACGCTCGGCCACGGCTTTACCGCCGGCGGCCATCCGGTCGCCTCGGCCGTGGCGCTGGAGACGATCCGCATCATCGAGGAGGAAAACCTTGTCCAGCGCGCCCGCGACGTGGGGGCAAGGCTGCAGGCGGGCCTGCGCTCGCTTTCCGACCATCCGCTGGTCGGCGAGGTTCGCGGCACGGCGCTGATCGCGGCAATCGAGCTCGTCACCGACAAGGAAAAGAAGACCGCTCTCGCAACGCCCGGCCAGCTCGGCGCGCTGGTCAACGCGAAGCTGCAGGAAGGCGGCATCATCAGCCGCGCCATGGTCGACGCGCTCGCCTTCTGCCCGCCGCTGATCATCACCGAGGCGCAGATCGACGAACTCGTCGCAGGCGTGCGCACCGCGCTCGACCAGGCGCTGCAGGAAATCCAGGCCTAAGCCGTCTTACATCCGCACAAAACAATCGCGCCGGCTGCACCCCAGCCGGCGTTTTTTGGCGAACCTACTCCCCGGCTTGAACCTCCGACAGGCCGGCGCCGGACCGTTCCAACAGCTGCCTTTCGGCCTGGGCGAGGCGGTCGCGGAGGGTGGCGGTCGAGCAGCCGCAAATGGCGGCCGCTTCGCCATGAGGCAGGCGCAGCACCTCGACGAGGATCACGACTTCGCGCAGCGGTTCCGGCAGCGCATCGACCGCTTCGGCAATGCGGCGCTGGCGTTCGGTGCGGCTTCGCCGGTGCTGCGGATCGCCGTCGGCCTCGACGCCTGGCCGGTAAGGCTGCGATGAGGCGCGGCGCATGATCGACAGCAGCCAGGCGCGCATGCCGCAGCCCGGGTCGTAGTCTTCCGGATTGTCGAGGGCATGGCGCAGCGTCTGCTCTACCAGAGCGTCGACGTCGGGCGGGTGGCGGCGCCAGGTGCGGGCAAAGGCCCGCAGAGCCGGTATGAGGGTCACTATTTCATCAACGGGCGGCGCATAATCAGTCTCACCCGGCATGGGTTGCTCCATATGGCGCGTGTGACGATTGTCCGGCCGTGCAATGCGTGGGAACAAAGGAGGTTCCGACCCGACACGGAAAATTTCTTTATTGTTGCAAAGTGTCGAGCGCGGCGCGGAACGCTGGCGCCAGCGGCACGGGCTTGCGCGTCTCGCGATCGACATAGACATGGACGAAGAAGCCGTCGGCCGCGGCCCTGACCTCGTCGTTGCGAAACAGGCCAACCTCGTAGCGTACCGAGCTGTTGCCGATATGCGCGACGCGGATGCCGGCGGTGACCACGTCCGGAAAGGCGAGTTCGGAATAGTAGCGGCAGCCGGTCTCGACGACGAGGCCGATTTCCGAACTGGTGCGGATGTCGAGCAGGCGATGCTCGATCAGCCAGCCGTTCACGGCGGTGTCGAACAGCGAATAGTGCACCACATTGTTCATGTGGCCGTAAATGTCGTTGTCGAGCCAGCGCGTCGTCAGCGTGCGGAAGACCCGGTACTCGTCGCGCGTCGTCGGAACCCGTTGCTCAGCCATCACACTCCGCCCGTCAGGTTTACCGGACATCGTATGATGGGGAAGGGGAGGTGTCGATGGGCGTGCTGCGTTGATGCGGACAGGAAGAATCGCCGTGTGACGCGGTCGCTTCCGCATTTCCCGGGCATGGAACAATCGCGGCGGACGCCGGTTTGACGGACAGGCACGACACCTGACCTCTCCATAAGTGCCGACTGGCGGTTTGCCCCTCCCCGCCGGTCACTTGTCCACAGCACCTGGCCGGTCCGTTCGCGGACCGGCCGTTTTCTTGCGGGCGTATCGGCAGCGGTGGCGTTCTATGGGCAGGTTATCGCGTGGGGATTCCATCGGGGCTTGCAGAATGGTCCCGCATGAAGTCCGCGCGTATTGCGATCCGCCGGATCTGCTTCAACGTTCAGGCCTGGATGCCACGGTCAAGCCGTGGCATGACGAAGCGGGGAGGTTGTACGGATCAGGATGACGGGTGCCGCAGCCGCTCGGGATCAATGATTGCGAAAGCCGTTTCAACGTCGTCATCGTCGGGCCTGACCCGACGATCCATGCCTGAACCGGACGTCTTGCCGACGGGTAAGAACGCGCACCTGCCGCTCCCCGACGTCGGTACTCTACGAGCCCCCTCCGGCGCTTCGCGCCACCTCCCCCATAAATGGGGGAGGATACTGAGGTCGAGGCCGGCATCGGCGCTCACTTCCAGTTCGGAAATGCCGTCTGACCTGTCGCGTCTCTGCGGAGCACCTGCTTCTATGAAACACCCCGCCCCAGATCCTCCCCTGCAACGGGGGGGAGCGACTGTGTTGGCAGTCAAGCGGATTTCCATGGCTGGTTGTCCCGGATCATGGCGTTGAGGATGGTGACAAGCTTGCGCATGGTGGCAACGAGCGCGACGAGTTTCGGCTTGCCGGCCGCCACCAGCCGGTCGCGAAATGCCTTGAGCTGCGGGTTGAAGCGGATCGCGGTCAGCGCGGCCATGAAGAGGCTCGCGCGAACGCCGCTCCTGCCGCCGCCGATAAAGCTTTTGCCCCGCCACTTGCCCGACTGGCGGGTGAACGGTGCAAGTCCCACCAGCGATGCGATCTGCCTTCGGTCGAGCCGGCCAAGCTCCGTCAGCTCGGCCAGCTGCGTGCGGGCTGTTATCTCGCCGACGCCCGGCATTGAAGTGAGCAGCTTCTGGCGCACCAGCCAGATCGGCGACTTGCGGATGTGACCGTCCATCTCCTCATCGAGGCTTTCGAGTTCGCGCTTGAGGGCGAGGAGCAGCCGCCTGATGCTTTTGAGCGTCTGGCGCGCTGTTGCCCGGCGGGCGCGGTTTTCCTCCGCGACGATCATCGCGATGATCTGGCGCCGGCGGGAAACGAGATCGGCCAGGAGACGGGTGGCTTCATCGGGCAGCTGGCGCACCGGCGGCTTCATCGCGGCGGCAAAGGCGGCAATGACCGCGGCATCGATCGTGTCGGTCTTGGCGCGCCTGCCGAGCGCATTGGCAAAGGAGCGCACCTGCGCCGGGTTGACGACCGCCACCGGCAGACCGGCGGCCGAAAGTTCCGCCACCGCCAGCGTCTCCAGCCCGCCGCTTGCCTCGAGCGCGACGCGCTCGGGGCTTAGCTCGCGAAGCCGTGCCGCGAGCTGGTCGATGCCATCGCTGTTGTTGGGGCTACGAAAGCTCTCGCCCTCCGGCACGACATGAACGTCGAGCCAGTCCCTGGAAACGTCGATGCCAACGAAACGCATATCCATCCTCTCCCATCCTTGTCGAAACGGGCTTCGTTTGCTGCGGCCCAGGCGACTGTTCGGGGTCGATGGAACGGCGGGCGGGGACCCTTGCTCCCCCGCGGGCTTGGTGTCCCAGTGGGGACTCGGTCTCCCTCCCGCCACCGCACCCGCAACAATAGCAGATGTGGTGGAAGACAAGTTACAAGGGGAACCATGCGAAGCATGGTGGAGGGGGCTCGTGGAGTACCACGGCGGAGGTCATTGTTTTCAGGCTCCGCACGAGCTCATCCTGTTCCGCTCCAGCGGCTCCGAACGCCCCTCACTCCACCGTCGTGAATTGCTCCAGAAAACTGCGGGAGAGGCGGTCGAGGGCGGCGGGGGTGCGTTCGGTGCGCGGAAGGCCGACCGCGAAGATGCCGACGACGCGGCCGGGCCGGGGCGAGAGCACGATGATGCGGTCGGCCAGCATCAGCGCCTCGCGCAGATTGTGCGTCACCATCAGCGCCGTGGTCGGGCGCGCCGACCAGACAGACAGAAGCAGGTGCCGCAGGCCCTGCGCCGTGCGCTCGTCGATCGAGACGAACGGCTCGTCGAGGAAGAGGATCGCGGGCTCCGTCGCAAAGGCGCGGGCAAGCGCAGCGCGGCGGGCAAGGCCGAGCGACAGTTCCCCGGGATAAAGCATGCGCATGGCCGAGAGGCCCAGCCGCTCGAACAGCGGCGTCAGATCCGCGTCGCGCAAATTTTTGGGTAGCGCGAGCCGCACGTTCTGCTCGACGGTACGCCAGGGCAGCAAGACCGGCTCCTGGAAGACGGCGGCAACGCGCGCCGATCCCCCCTCCGGCATGCTGAAGGAGCCGGTAAAATCGCGGTCGAGGCCGAGCAGGATGCGCAGCGTCGTCGTCTTGCCGCATCCGGAAGGTCCAAACAGGCAGACGAACTCGCCGCGCGCCACCTCGAAGGAGAGGTTGCGCAAGGCAACAATGCTGACGCCCTCCGCCGAGCGGAAGGTTTTCTCGGCGATGTTCACTTCAAGCGGCGCGGCCGCGCCAACGCGTTGCATGTCGTTCAAAGGGCTGCACCAGCGCAATTTCGATGACGAGCATCACGGCGACGAACGCCATGGTGTAGGCGAGGATCGCCGCGACCTCGAACATCTGGAAGTGAAGATAGATCTGGAAGCCGACGCCGTTGGAGCGGCCGAGCAGTTCCACCACCAGGACGATCTTCCAGATGATGGCGAGGCCCGAGCGCGCGGCGGCGGCAAGGTAGGGCTGCAGCTGCGGCATCAGCACGTGGCGGATGCGGTCGAGCGCGCTGAAGCGGTAGACGAAGGCCATGTCCGCATAGCGCTGGTCCAGCGCGCGGGCGCCCTCGCGCATCGTCACCACCACGTTCGGGATCTTGTTGACCGCGACCGCGCCGATGGCGGCGGCCTCGTTGAGGCCGAACCAGACATAGGCAAGCACGATGATGACGAGGGCGGGAATGTTGAGGAACAACACCACCCACGGGTCGAAGAAGGCGTTCGCCCGGCGTGACATGCCGAGCAGAATGCCGATCACCGTGCCGATCAGCATCGCCAGCACGAAGGCGGCGGCAACGCGCGCCAGCGTGATACCGAGATGCCAGGGAAGCTCCCCGCTCATCAGCTCCTTGACGAAGACCGACCAGACGGCAAGCGGCGGCGGCAGGGCGCGGCTTGGCCAGGCGGCGGCTGCGAAAGCCCAGAGCGCCAGAAAGCCGGCAAGGGAGGCGGCGACGGTCAGGGCCGGCGCGAAGGCGAGGGGCGCCTTGCGCCCCTTTGGCGCGGCTTCGACGCCGGGTCTGCCCGCACCGCCCTCCCTTGCATTCATTGCGTGAGTTCCGACCAGAACGTGCCGGCGACCATCTCGGGCGAATTGCCGACGAGTTTCTCGCCGCCAAGCTCGGCCAGCACCTTGTAGAGAAGCGCGGCATCCGCCTCCTCGTCGGCCACTGGCCGGTTCGGAATGCCTTCGCGGAAGCGGTCGCGCAGGGCGGTGAGCTCCGCGCCTTCCGCGCGCATGACGGGCGCGAGGCGGTTCCACTCCTCGTCGGAGGTTTTCAGCAGCTCCTTGGCATCGGCGCTGGCGCGGATGAAGCCCTGCACGGCTTCGGGATGATCCTTCGCCCATTTGTCGCGGAAGACATAGCCGAGCGCGGAAACATCGCCCGAGGCGCCGAGGGCGCGAGCGGCGTCATTGGCGCTGACGAGGCGCCGAAAACCGTTCGCCTCCAGCCGGGCGCAGAAGTGCCAGAAATTCAGCACCGCATCGAGCTCGCCTGTCATCGCCTTTTCGTTGAGGAGCGGCGGCGCGCCGAACACGATCTCGTTCTTTTCGGTGAGATCAAGGTCGTGGTCGCGGCGCGCAAGGCCCTGGATCAAGAGCCAGCTCTTGTCGAGCGGCCCGCCGGTAACGCCGATCTTCTTGCCGTTGAGGTCGGCGACGGTGCGGATCGGCGAATCCTGCTTGACCATGATCGCGCCGACGGCGGTGGAGAAGGGCGCGAGCGTCAAATCCTCGCCTTCGGCACGCTGGCGCGACACCCACAGCCAGTCGGAGACGATCATGTCGAGGTCGCCGGCCAGCATCGCCACGTTGCTCGCATCCTCGCCGGCAAAGAACTGCACGTCGAGGTCGACGCCGTTCTTCGTGTCGAGACCGTTATGCTTGATCGTGTCGAGCTCCCAGTTGACCGTGCCGAACTTCAGCACGCCGATGCGGACCTTCTCGTTCGCCCGTGCGAGCGGGACGGGCAAGAAGGCATGGGCGGTCGTTGCCGCCATGAATTGCAGGACCGTGCGTCTCGAGATTGCCATTCAGGTTCCTCCCTGGTGCGGAATTCAACGGCGGGTCAGATCGCCCGCTCCTTTGCGGGAAAGGCGCATTTCCAGCGCACCACCTGGTGCGACGGATGGCTGCTCGCCCACTTCGCGATCTCCGCGGGGGCCAGCACCATGCACTGAAAGAGGGTGCCACGGCTTTCGAAGTAGAGATGCTCGACCCGGCACCTTTCCGGGTTCGAGATGAGGCAGACGGTGAGAATGAGATCGACCAGTTCCATCGGGCACCTCACGCTGCGCCGCCGGGGCGGCGCACGTCACTGTTCGCGGCAGCGCTGGCTGCCGTCCCGCCTTGCGGCGTCGCCTTTCCGCAGGTGCCCATGCGGAAAGTCCACAAATGCTACGCGCTCGCCTGACCATCGTCAACGCGCGGGGGCTTCCTCCTTTGGCCGCAGCGACGTGATCGTCTGCCCGATCGCGCGGGAGAGCGCGAACAGGCGCTGCTCGATCAGGGTGGGCACCTCGCAGACGAAACTGAGCGACTGGGCGCGCTCCTCGAACAGGCGCGTTTCCCAGACGAGGCGGTCGGAACGCTGCGCCACCTCGGTCGGCTTTGCGTCCGGCTTGTTGCGCAGCGTGTCGACCTCCGACAATTCCTGGCGCAACCGCTCGGCAAGCTCGACCTGGCGCCTGGCATAGCGCGAGATGCCGGACATGACGTCGGCGCGCTCGCGGTTCATATGGTCGAACAGGCCGCGCACCAGGACGAGCAGCCGCTGTTCGGCCGCCTCGCCGCTCTTTTCGGCAAAGTCGCGGATGCGGCCCTGCGCTTCCTCGACCGGCATTCGCCGGGCGGAAAGCTCGCGCACCAGCGCCGAAATTTCGGCATCGTTCGACCAGTCGCGCGCCTCGGGCGGCAGCTCCGGCCCGTTCCAGATCTGGCCGAGCGACAGTTCCGGCACCTTGCGCTGGATGCAGGGCCAGTCTTCGCTGCCCTGTGCCGCGAGGGCAGGGGAAGCAAGCGCCGTCATCAGCATGAGCGCGGCAATCGGGCGATACATCATCAGCCATTTCCTCCCGTATCCTGCTTGCGGTTCACCAGCCCGCGCGTCGGCGAATAGGCGAGGATCGCCGCGCCGAGGAACAATGCCGTCAGCCCCGCCACGATCCCGAGCGACAGCCACTCGACCTGCCCGTAGAAGGCGAAGCGGATCAGCTCGACCGCATAGGTGAACGGGTTGAGGAGGCAGATCTTGTAGAGGAGCGGGCTCGCCTCCTGGATGCGCCACAGCGGATAGAGCGCGGGCGACGCGAAATACATCGGGAAGATCACGAAGTTCATGATCCCGGAAAAATTCTCGAGCTGCTTGATGAGCGAGGAGAGCAACAGGCCGAGCGCGCACAGCATCATGCCCGACAAAAACAGCGCCGGCAGCACCATCAAATAGCCGAGGGGAGGGGCCTTTACGCCCCAGAACCAGGCGATCGCCAGGAAGACATAGACCTGCAGCACCGAGACGGTGACGCCTGCCAGCAGCTTCGACACCAGCAGGAACCAGCGCGGGAAGGGGCTTACCAGCAGCGTGCGCATGTTGCCCATCTCGCGGTCGTAGACCATGGACAGCGACGACTGCATGCCGCCGAACAAAAGGATCATGCCGCACAGGCCCGGCGTGATGTAGACCTCGTAGAGCACATAGGTGCGGTAGGGCGGGATGATCGACACGCCGAGCACCTGCCGGAAGCCGGCGGCGAAGATGAACAGCCACATCAGCGGCCGCACAAGCGAGGAGACGAAGCGCTCGCGCTGGTGAATGAAGCGCAGGCCCTCGCGCACGCAGATGCCGCGCAGGCAGATGAGATACTGGCGAAGGCCAAGATTGCGCGGCAGCGCGGGCACGGTCGCCGTGTCGGGCGCGGAAGCGGCGTTCCAGCCGGTGCTCATGGCCGCGCTCCTGTTTCGCTAGGCGCATCGAGCCCGGTCAGCCGGGCAAAGGCTTCGCCGATTGCGCCGGCTCCGGTCTCGCGCACCAGCTCGGAGACCATGCCGTCGGCCACCAGCCTGCCCTTGTGCAGGACAAGCACATGGTCACCCTCGCTCACCTCATCGATGAGGTGGGTGGCCCACAGGACGCTGATGCCGGAGCGCGCGACCATGTTGCGGATGTTGGCAAGGATGTCGGCGCGCGACTTGACGTCGAGCCCGACCGTCGCCTCGTCGAGCAGGATCAGCTGCGGCCGGTGGAGGAGGGCCCGCGCGATCTCGATGCGCCGCATCTGCCCGCCCGAAAGGCTGCGGGCCTTGTCGTTGAGCCGGTCGCTCATGCCGACGGCCTCGAGCATCGCCGCGATGCGCTCGCGCGCCTCGCGCGACGACATGCCATGCAGCGAGGCATGGTAGACGAGGTTCTGCCTGACGCTGAGGTCGAGGTCGAGCGTGCGCGCCTGGAAGACGATGCCGAGCCGCCGCAGCGCCTCGCTGGAGGCGCGGGCGATGTCGTGGCCGAAGACGCGGATCGAGCCCGCGCGCGTGTCGTAGAGATGGCTGATCAGCGAAAACAAGGTCGTCTTGCCGGCGCCGTTGAGGCCGAGCAGCACGGTGAAGGTCGCGGGCGCCAGCGTGAAGGAGACGCTGTCCAGCGCTTGGCTGCGGCCATAAAAATGGCTCACCGCAGCGACCTCGAGCGCCGCGACGCTGGCTGGCACCTCACCGCCGGGTGGCACGTGATGCAATTGGCCTGCTCCTTCCTCCCACGGCATTCCGCCGCGCATCGCCGGGCCCGCGAGCCCGCGCACCCTCCTTCCTGCAAATGCGTCACTGCGGCTTGACGACAACCCCCCAGGGCAGCTGGCCGACCGTCACCGACTGGATCGCCTCGTCGGTTTCGGTATCGATGAAGGTGATGTCGTTCGACACGCCATTGGTGCTGATGATCGTCTTCTCGTCGGGGGTGAGCGCCAATTGCCAGACGCGCTGGCCGACGAGCACGTATTTCTCGACCTCGTAGGTCTCGGTGTTAATGACGGCCACGCGGTTGGCGGGCCCCAGCGCCACATAGGCCTTCTTGCCGTCGGGCATGATCTTGACGCCCACCGGCTGGATCGCTTCGGCGCGCAGGCCCGGGATCTCGAAGGTGATCGTCTGCGTCACCTCGCGGGTTTCGTTGTCGATCACCGAGACGGTGCCGCCGATCTCGGCGCTCACCCAGACTTCCGATCCGTCCGGCATGAACTCGGCATAGCGCGGGCGCGTGTCGACCAGCACGTTGTCGGTGATCTCGTGCGTCTCGGCATCGATGAAATGCGCCATGTTGGTGGTCTCGGAGGTCGAGACGATCACCGAACCGTCAGGGCTCACACCCATGCCTTCGGGCTCGACGCCGACCGGGATTTCCGACAGCACCGAGCGCGCCTCGACGTCGATCACGGTGACGAGGTTGTCGTCCTCATTGGCGACGTAGAGCGTCTTGCCGTCGGGCGAGAGCACGAACAGTTCGGGGTCCGGTCCCGAGGGCAGCGTGCCGATGATCTGGTTCGTCTCCGTATCGATCATCTCGACGGTGTCGTCGTCGCTCGCGCAGACGTAGAGCACCTTGCCGTCATGCGAGATGGTGATGCCGCGCGGGCGCTGCCCCACCTTGATGGTGCCGACCGCCTCCATCTTCTCGGAATCGACGATGGTGATGGTGTTGTCGCGTTCGTTGGAGACATAGACCGTAAAGGCCGATGCCGGGTTGGCCAGGATGCAGGCACTGGCGGCCAGCGCCGCAAAACCCAGTCTCTTCATGCTCCTCCTCCATGTTTGGCCCCCCGGCCCTCAAGATGTCAGTCAAGCTTGCATACGGTCTCCGGCTGATCGATGCCGAGCGTGTCGAGCTCGGATACCTGGTGCAGAAAGCCTTCCTGCGGCGAGGTCGACACCACCGAACGGTTGTCGCCGAGGAAGACCGGCTGGCGCAGCTGCCAGTTCCAGTTGCGGAAGGTGAGCTTCTGGCCGCGATAGGCCGCGACCGAGAAGTTCTCGCCCTTGATGTGCTCCTCGATCTTTGCCGGATCGCCGCTGTTGGTGCGCGTCGCGGCCTCGCCGACGATGCGCACGGCCGTCCACGCCGCCATGTCCTTCGACAGCATGCGCCGGCCCACCTGCTTTTCGAACCGGTTCTGGATCTGGGTTCCGCCCCACTGTTCGCTCGCCGGATGCCAGGCCGACGGCACGAGCCCCGCGCTGCCCGCAACCGGACGCGGGATCCAGGTGCGGAACGGCACATAGGTGCCGAACACCTCGCTTTCGTCGGCAACCAGCATCACGTCATGCTCGGGCAGATCCTGGGTGAAGACCGGGATTTGCCGCTGGATCTGGACGACGCCGGTGTCGGTGCGCCGCGCGCCGCCCGTGTCCTCGAACAGCTTTTCGGCGACGATCTGGCCGCCAAACCGCTCGGCCGCACGGCGCAGCGCATCGGCAAAGGCCTGGTCGCCCTCATGCGAGCCGTAGATCAGCACCCAGTTCTTCCACTGCTTCCAGATGAGGTACTGGGCAAGGCCGTCGGCAAGCATGGTGCGCGTCGGCATGGTGTGGAAGAGGTTAGCCCGGCACTCCTCCTCGCGCAGCACGTCGTCGGTCGAGCCGACATTGAACACCAGCACGCCCTTGTCGCGGGCAAAGTCGACGATCGACAGCACCTGCTTCGCCGACAGATCGGTCAGCACATAGCGCGCGCCGGCCTCGACCATCTTGTTGAAGGCCTCGACCACGTCCGCCTCGGGCTCGACCTCGGCCACGTCGAGCGTAAACTCCTGGCCGAGAAAGCCGCCCGTCGTGTTGTTGTCATCGATGGCGACTTCCGCGCCGGCAACGCCGTCATTCCTCGGCGGAACGTCGAGCACCGACAGCGCAAGCTGCGGGGCATAGGCCCTGAGATAGCCGATCTGGATGCGGGTCGTTTCCTTCTCCGCCCGCTGGCGCTTCGGCCTCGGCTGCTGTTTTCCGGGCTCCGCCGCTGGCTGTCCCGCCGGCTGGCCGGACGGTTGCGACGCCGGCGGTGAAGAAGGTTGCGTTGTTGGTTCGGATGATTGTGCCGGGGCCTCACCCTGCGCGGCGGCAGGGCTGATCGCCATCCCTGCAAGCAGCAGGGACGCGAGTACGGCACGGATGGAAGTCCTGCTCGTCATGGGCATGTCTCTCCTGCACGGCTGTTACCTGCACCGAGACTGACTGCAATTTCTGCGTGCCCCCGCCCGACTATAACCAACCCGCCGCACATGGCAAACGTTCACGCATTCACAATCCGGGCGAGGGTCATGCTGCGATGGTGGGAGGGTAGTCGGCGGGGAAGGCGAGACGTAGAGCGCATCAACGGCACAACAGCTCCGTCAACAAGCATTGATAGAGGCGCAGCGGGATGTCACATGTTGCCCTCTAGTTCATGGAATAGGGGGCTTTTCAATGAGCTGGTGGGACATTGGCGAGGGATCAGGCTACCGAAGCTACAACGGCGATTTGCCGGTCGACTTGGTGACCTGTGGTTTCTGCGGTGAAGAAGGTCGATTCGGCTTTAAGAGCCGACTGACCAAAAAGAACGCTGCCGAATCCAAGACACTGCATTACGATGTCCTGGTCTGTGAGCAATGCGGCAACTTGACATCCGTGTTTTGGGGCATGGGCAGTTCCGGCCTAGTACGTTTCCATCAAGTGCCGTGGCCGCGCAAGACCACCGGCTGGCCGAAGCACTGGCCGGACGACGTCGGGCGTTATTGGGTACAAGCGAAGCGGAGTATCGAGGTATCGAACTATGATGCCGCGGCTCTTATGGCGCGCAGCGCGGTACAGCTGGTCCTCCGGTATCAGAACGCATCTGGCAAGAACCTGTTTCAGGAGATAGAAGACCTCGGTGCCAGAGGGCTTTTACCCCCGGTCATGATCGAGTGGACCCATGAGGTAAGAGAACTTGGCAACGACAACGCTCACCCAATTCCGGGTGCGTCCGGCACTACAAGCGCTGATGCTCAAGCGGTGGTGGAATACCTGCGTATGTTGCTGAAGGTTATCTACGACCTGCCTCATCAGATCGAAGAGCATCGAGGGCGCAAGGCGTGAAGTCTAAACGGCATGTTCTGCCCCGAACCTTGCCGAGTGGACGCAAGTGCCTGCCTTCGAAATGCTAACACCCGTTCCACAACGGATGTGCCCCGACTGTGGTCGGCCTTCTTGTTTGCCATTATTGTGACACAGCCACTTCCGGCCGCTTTTTCGCATCAAAAACAAATTTTCAGTTTTAGTCGCTACAACGCATCAGGGCCTCGTTCTCTATGGGATGAGGAGGGGAGGACCATCGCTTCAGGAAAATATCCCGCTCACGCTGCGCGACCTCGTACCCCCACCCCTAACCCCTCCCCACAAGGGGGAGGGGAATTTTGGCGATCGCAAAGGCTAGTTTGTAAGGGACAAGGCTCTTGGGCCTGAGCGTCACGAGCTAGCACGCAATGGGGGTCAGCCAGAGGATGCTTTGCGGTGGCCGAGTGGCACTCCCCACCTTCGCTCACTCTGATACTTCGGCGGCTGCCAACGTTCCCCTCCCCCTTGTGGGGAGGGGTTAGGGGTGGGGGTATGGTATGTGATCTGACAGGCGACAAGCGCGGGCGGAGATCAACCCCGGTCCGCAAACCAGACGTCGTGCGCGCCTGGCGGAAGGAACGCCGGTTCCCGCAGGCAGTCCCCGCGCCTCACAGCGCGAAGGCGCTGAGGCCCTGCGATCTGGTCAGCGCCTCGAACAGGCCCTGGCGGGTAATGTCGTTGTGGCGGATCATGATGTCGCGCGCCGCCTCCGGATCGCGCTTGCTCAGGACCTCGACGATCTGCCGGTGGTCGGCCTGCGTCTCGGTGCTGACGTCGCGCAGGCGCGCGCCGAGATAGAAGAAGCGCTCGAGTTCGTCGATCTGCTTCGCCAGCAGCTGGAAGAGACGTTCGTTGCCCGACGCCCTGGCGATCGCGAAGTGGAAGTCGCGGTTGGCCTTGATGAAGTTTTCGAGGCTCGGCGGCTCCGACTGATCATAGGCAATGTCTGCCAGCTTGCGCAGGTTCTCGATCTCCGGCTCGGTGATGCGCTTGCAGGCAAGCTCGGCCGCACCCGCCTCGAGAATCGTGCGCAGGTCGAACAGCTCGTTCATGTCGCCGAAGGTGACCGGCACGATCTGATAGCCGCGGCGCGGGAAGGAACGCACCAGCCCCTCGGCGCGCAGGTTCGCGAGCGCCTCGCGCACCGGCGTCTTCGACATCTTGAAGCGGTCGGCGAGCTCCGCCTCGGAAATCTCGGTTCCCGGCGCCAGCGCGCAGGTCAGGATCTCCTTGCGCAGCATCGCGTAGACGCTCTCGGTGAGCGACGTCGCCTTCTTCTTCTTGCGCGCCGTGCCGCCGGTTGCCCTGGCTGCGGCAGTGCCGCCCGCGGCCTTGCGCCGTGCTGGTGTCGTAGCCATTCGCTGCCCCTGTTGATCTCTCATTGTCCCCTCCGCAGCTCCCCCGCTGCCCGTGCCCGTGCAGGCACGCTGAGCATATCAGGTGATATCTGAATGAACCTGCATAAGCAAATATTTGCAGCGCACGGATTATCTTGCAGTTGTTCATCCACATGGCAGGTGGTGCCCGGCGGCGGCTGGCGCCCCGCAGGTCACGCCCTGCACTTAGGTGGCCGTGCCGGACCGACTCACCCGAACTCTGCAAGCAGCCCAAAATGCGGGCTAACACCGCACAATTGCTGGGCATTCTGCCTGCTGACGCTGCGTCTCCCTTCGTCTGGAAATCCTTCTTGATATATTATGTGCAATATGTTGTGTTGTCTGCGTGGACGGACTGACCCGGTCCGAAGGGTGCGCAAGGTTCGCGCGTCATCGGTCTTCATTTCACCTCGCAGGTAAAGCTGCGGGGCGCACGGGTCCGGTACGGCGACAACATTTCTCGACAGCGCTGAAAGCGGCCGCTTTTTGGTCTGCCCCCTGAAAAGTGGTCCTCCCTGAAGTAGGCTATTGAGCCGTAGGAGGACGTTTGAATGCCCCAGAAGAAGCATAGACCTGAAGAGATCGTGGCGAAGCTGCGCCAGGTCGACGTGTTGTTGTCGCAAGGCCGATCGGTCGGAGAAGCGGTTCGCTCGATCGGCGTGACGCAGTTTACATACTATCGGTGGCGCAAGGAGTTCGGCGGCCTGAAGGGTGACCAGGTAAAGCGNCTNAANGAGCTTGAGAAAGAGAATGACCGGCTGCGCAAGGCGGTGTCGGACCTGACACTCGAGAAGCTGATCCTGAAAGAGGCTGCCTCGGGAAACTTCTGAGCCCCGCTCGCCGTCGCCGTTGCGTCGATC
>NZ_JAGL01000030.1 GCF_000526635.1 Aminobacter sp. J41 | reverse complement strand
CTGATATCTCTTAGCGGTACGGGTAGCCGGCCTTTTCCTGGTCGGCAGCGTACTTCTTGAAGATCTTTACGACCTTGCGCGCGCGCTCGGATTCGCCCGCGATCTCGTCCCAGAAGCTCTCGGCATCCTTGACGATCTGTGCCCACTCTTCCTTCGGAAGCTCGGTCTGCTCCAGCTTCTCGCCGTGGACGCGCAGCTGTGCCTCGCCGCCCCAGTACCAGACGTTGCGGTAGTAGTGCGACTGGTCAATCGTCGTGCGATAGAGCTGCTGCAGGTGCGGCGGCACCTTGTTCCAGCTCTCGGTGTTGACGAAGTAGGAGCCAAACCAGGCGCCGGTGACCGAGTTCGACAGCGCGTACTTGCACACGTCCGCCCAACCCACTTCATAGGTCTCGGTGAAGCCGCACCAGGCAACGCCGTCGAGGTCGCCCGTGCGCAGCGCGACTTCCACGTCGTCCCATGGACGCGGCTGTTGCCATCGGCCGCCTGCGCCGCAAGCCCGGCGCGCAGGGAGGAAGGCTCTCGTCAGGAGCGGACGATCGCCGATGCGATCGCTTCCGGCCCCTGCCCCGTCAGATCCTTGGCAAGACTTCCCACCACCCTCGCGGTCAGCACGTCGTGGAAGCGGCGGCGCATCTCGCCGAGCGTGCGCGGATCGGCAACAACATAAAGCTTCTCAATGGCACCGGCGAGCGCCTGCCGGTTGAGGTACTCGGCTGCCGCGGCGGCGAAATTGTCTTCCTTCAGCCGGTTGTCGTCCGGATTGTTCGCGCCGGTCCGGTGATGATTTCCTGATCCTGCATTGGCAGGCTGCAGTTCCGGCTCAGGCAGGGAGGCCAGCTCGACCTGCGGCTCGTGGCCCTTGTTCCGGAACAGTCGAAGCTTTCCGCCGTCAACCACCGCGACCGTCGTTCCATTTGACAGGATCATTGTCTTCCTCTTCTTTTGTCCGCTTGTTCAGCGTGGGCGCAAATTCCCTGCGGGCGGCGCCCTTCCCGGACGTCCCAAACTCTAGATCACGTAGAGGGAGCCGGCTTTGACGGTCGTCAAAATCGGCAGTGCGAATGCGTGATTAACACGGTGCCTAAGAGGATTAAGTTTCGGAATTAAAACAAGAATTTTCCTACCGGTCCATTTTTGACGGTCATCAATGAACGAAGAGGTTAAAGGCGGTTTGCTAACCTTGCTGCCGGATCGAGCATATCAGCGAAGCAGAGCCAACGAAGAGTCGGCACGTGATCGCCTGAGTCAGCGACGACGTTCGGCAGGCAGGTTCGCTGCCTTCCGGATCGCGCCTCCAGAGAGATCCATCGGTGGAGTTGCGGAGGACGCGGACCTGAGGATGTTCGCCAAGAAAGGAGTCCTCCAATGGCTGATGATGCCACCAACATCCCCGTCAAGAAGCCTGAATCTCCTGCGAAGATCCACGACTGGGCCCCGTTCGAGAGCCTGCGCCGCGAGATCGACCGGCTTTTCGAGGACTGGCGGCTGCCGTCGCGCTTCCTCGGCTTCGAAGTGCCGCGTGTAGCGAACGCCAACTGGCAGTTCGCCCCGGCAATCGATGTCGTCGAGAAGGACGATGCCTATGAGATAACCGCGGAACTACCGGGCCTCGACGAAAAAGACGTCGAGATAAAGCTCGCCAACAACACGCTCACCATCAAGGGCGAGAAGTCGGAGCAGCACGAGGACAAGCAGAAGGACTACTACTTGTCGGAGCGCCGTTATGGCTCTTTCCAGCGCAGCTTCCGCGTGCCTGACGGCGTCGACGCCGAGAAGATCGACGCCATCTTCACCAAGGGCGTGCTGACGGTGAAACTGCCGAAAACGGCCGAGGCAAAGGCTGAGAAAAAGATCGACATCAAAGCTGCATCATGACGGTCGAGCATCGGTGCGCCAGACCCCGCGCACCGATGTGACCTTTTTGGCGGCCTTGATCGATCAGCCCGAATCCTCCGGGCAGCAATCTGCCCTGTTCCCCTGCATCATCTTGAGAAGGCGAACGCCGCCGACCTTTCAGTCGGCGGCTTCGGTCTTTGCGTCGGCCCGTTGCAACGGCGGGAAGTCCTCCGGCGTGATCGTCTCGCGCTCCAGCAGCAGACGAGCGCCCGCCTTCAGGTCATCGATGCGCGAAAGGAGCAGTTCCTTCGCGCCCTTGCTCGCCTCGTCCAGCGCGTTGCGGATCGCAAGATCCACCTCACGCGCGGTCGCCTCCGAATAATCCTTCGGATGCAGCATCGAGCCGTCGCCAAGCCACTGCTGCTTTTCCTCCTCGAGGACGGGAAGGCCCAGCACCGAGTTCATGCCGAAGCGGGTGATGCACTGGCGGGCAACATCGGTGGCCTTCGCGAGATCGTCTGCGGCGCCGGTCGAGACCTCGCCATAGATGATTTCCTCCGCAGCACGCCCAGCGAGAAGGGCGATCATGCGCTCCTTGAGCTCGCTTACCGTGATCAGGAAACGGTCGTCGGTCGGACGCTGCAAAGTATAGCCGAGCGCACCGATCGAGCGGGGTATAATCGAGACCTTGTGGACCGGATCCGCCTTAATGAGCGAGGCGGCAGCCAGCGCATGGCCCATCTCGTGATAGGCGACGCGCTCGCGCTCCTCGGGCCGCAGCAGGCGGCCGCGCCGCTCGGTACCGGCTACGATGCGCTCGAAGGCGTTGGTGAAGTCCTCCATCGTCACCTCGTCGGCGTTGCGACGGGTGGCGAAAATCGCCGCCTCGTTGACGAGGTTGGCGAGATCGGCACCGGTGAAGCCGGGAGTGAGGCCGGCGATGTCGTCGATCTTTAGATCCGCCGCAACCTTCACCTTCTTCATGTGGACCTTGAGGATCGCCCCGCGGCCCGTGCGATCCGGGCGGTCGAGCACGAGTTGGCGGTCGAAGCGGCCTGCTCGGGTGAGCGCCGGATCGAGGATTTCGGGGCGGTTGGTCGCGGCGAGCAGAACGATCCCGACGCGGGGATCGAAGCCGTCGAGCTCGGTCAGCAATTGGTTCAGCGTCTGCTCCTTCTCATCGCCGCCGCCATAGCCGCTGAACGGCGTGCGGGCGCGGCCCATCGCGTCGAGCTCGTCGATGAAGATGATGCAGGGCGCAGCCTGCCGCGCCTGAGCGAACAGGTCACGGACGCGTGCTGCACCGACGCCGACGAACATCTCCACGAACTCCGAACCCGAGATCGAGAAGAACGGCACACCGGCCTCGCCGGCTATAGCGCGCGCCATCAGCGTCTTGCCAGTGCCGGGAGGGCCGACGAGCAGGATGCCCTTCGGGATGCGCGCGCCGAGGCGCCCGTACTTTTCCTTGTCCTTTAGGAAGGAGACGATCTCCTGCAACTCGGCCTTGGCCTCGTCGACGCCGGCGACGTCATCGAAGGTGACGCCCGTCTGCCGTTCGACATAGACCTTGGCTTTGGACTTGCCGACATTGACCAGTCCGCCCAACCCCTGGCGCTCGGCAAAGCGCCGGAACACGAACATCCAGAAAACGAAGAAGATCAGAACGGGCACAACCCAGGACAGGAGCGTCGTCAGCCAGTTGCTGTCTGTCCCGCCCCGGACGTCAACGCCGGCGTTCTCGAATGCTTCCGCCGCATCTGAATCGACCCGGCTTGCGATAAAGTAGGCCTTGCCATCCTCGGGCTGCTTGAACTCGCCCCTAACCGTCGTTTCGGTGATGGTGACGGAGGCAACCTTGCCTTCATCCACCAGCCGCATCAGCTCGGTGTGGGACAGTTGCGCCACCTCCTGCGAGGCGAGCCAGAGTTGAAACAGGCCCATCACGCAGAGCGCGAAGATGAAATAGCCGACGTTGAACGTTTGCTTTCGGTCCACGGCAGTCAACCCTCGAGATTGCGCACGAAGCTTAGTGCCATGCCGATATGGAACTTTGGTTGACGGCGATCAATCTCGCTAACCGCGGGCGGGATCGAGCTCCAGCGCGGCGCGGATGGTGCCGTCGTCGTCCGGGTCGTCGGTGAGCTGGAAGCCGAGCTGGCGGCACATGTGCAGCATCGTCGTGTTGACGCTCAGCACCTGGCCTTCGATGCGCCTGAGGCCATCAGCCTTGGCGTATTCGATCAGCCGGTTGAGGAGCGCCCAGCCGAGCCCCTGCCCCTGCAGATCACTGCGCACCAAGATCGCATATTCGGCGGTCTCGTGGTCCGGATCGCTTGCCAGCCGCGCGACACCACCGAGCTTGCCCTCCTCGTCCAGCGCGACGAATGCCATCTCTCGGTCGTAGTCGAGCTGGGTCAGGCGGATTAGCAACCGATCGGAGAAGGCATTGACTGAGCCGTGGAAACGCAGGCGAAGGTCGGCTGCGGTCGTCCGAGAGAGAAACTCGGGATAGAGGTCTACGTCGGCCGGGCGGATCGGGCGAAGGTGGTAGCGGTGTCCGCGTACCGTCACGTCGGTCGCCCAGGAGCCGGGATACGGCCGGATGATCAGCTTCGGGTTGGGCCCCGGCTGCTCCACAGCGGCGGGGTCAATCTCAATACGCGCGTCAAGCGCGACAACGCCTTCGCTGTCGGCAAGCAGCGGATTGATATCGACCGCCTTCACGCAGGGGAAATCGACGATCAGCTGCGACAGCCCCTTCAGCGCGCCGATGATCGCCGCCCGGTCCGCAGGCTTGCGGTCGCGGAAGCCTGCCAACAGCCGCGCAATGCGCGTTTGGTCGATCAGCTTGCCAGCCAGAAAATCGTCGAGCGGCGGCAGCGCAATCGCCGTGTCGTCCATCACCTCGACGGCAACGCCGCCCGCACCAAACAGCACCACCGGACCGAACATGACGTCGTGGCTGAGGCCGAGGATCAGCTCCTGCGCCGTCTTGCGCTCGATCATCGGCTGGACAGAGAAGCCGTCGATAATACCGTCCGGCACATGCTCGCGCAGGCGCCGTTCGATCCCCTCGGCCGCCTCGCGTGCCTGGGCGGGTGTTTCGAGGCTGAGGACCACGCCGCCGACATCTGACTTGTGCGTCACGGTCTTCGACAACAGCTTCACCGCAACCTTGCGCGAGGTCTCAAGCAGCCGTCCCGCGAACTCTTCGACCTCCACAGGGGTATGGGCGACCAGCGTCTCCGGCACCAGAATGCCATAGGCAGCCGCCACGGCCTTCGCCTCTGGCTCGGTCAGCATGGTGCGGCCCTCGGCAGCAACCTGCCGGAAGATGGCGAGTGCCGCCGCGCGGTCGGTAGCCGCCTCGCCTGCGGCCGCTGGTACCCGCCGCACGGCCTGTTGCGACTGCGACCACCGGGTCAGATAGGCCACCGCGGCAGCCGCAGCCGCCGGAGTTTCATAACTGGCGACACCCGCCGCCTGCAGGATCTCGCGCCCCTTCCGGGCGGTCGCCTGGCCGAGCCAGCAGGAGAGGACCGGCTTGCTGTGGATCATTCCCTTCTCGGCCAGAGAGGCAACGGCCGCGGCCGCGTCGGCGGAAGATGCCATTCCCGTCGGGCAGTTCATCACCAGGAGCACGTCAACACCGGGGTCTGCCACGACCAGCTCGACGGCCGTGCGGTACTGCTCCGGCAGCGCGTCGCCGATGATGTCGACCGGATTGGCTCGCGACCAGTTGGACGACATGGGGCGATCGAGCTTTTCGATCGTCGCGGGGGAGAGTTCCGCAAGTTCAGCACCGAAATCCATCATCCGATCGACCGCCAGCACGCCGGCGCCGCCGCCATTGGTGACAATTCCCACTCGCGCCCGCTCCAGCGGCGAGAAGCGGGCAAGCGTTTCGGTGGCGTTGAAAAGCTCGGCAAGCTCGATGACGCGCACAACGCCAGCGCGTCGCAGCACGGCATCCACCACGCGGTCAACGCCTGCGAGCGCGCCGGTATGGGTCGCCGCCGCCTTAGCAGCCTCCGCGTGGCGGCCGGGCTTGATGGCGATCACCGGCTTTACCCGCGATGCAGCGCGGGCGGCCGACATGAACTTGCGCGGATGCGGGATCGACTCGAGATAGAGCAGGATCGCGCGGGTGTTCGGGTCGCCCGCCAGCATGTCGATGCAGTCGCCGATGTCGACGTCCGCCATGTCTCCGAGCGAAACGATGTGCGAGAAGCCGACGTCATTGGCGACTGCCCAGTCGATCAACGAAGCTGCCACCGCGCCCGACTGCGACAGGAGGGCGATGTCGCCGGGTTTGGCCGGCATGTGGAAGAAGCCCGCGTTGAGCTTGTGCGGCGGCAGCATCAGGCCAATGCCGTTCGGACCAATGATGCGGAGCAGATGGGGCTTGGCGGCATCAAGCATCTTCTGCCGCAGGCCGTTGGCCTTTGTGATGCCGGCGGTAATGACGACGGCGGCGCGCGTACCCTTCTCGCCAAGTTCGCTGACGAGTCCGGGGACAGTCGGGGCAGGCGTCATGATGACGGCAAGGTCCGGCACCTCCGGGATGTCCTTCACCGAGGCATAGCAGCGCCGGCCGGCCAGTTCCTGATACCGAGGGTTGACCGGCCAGATATCGCCCCCAAACCCGCCATCGATGATGTTCTTCAGGACCGCCGCGCCGAGCGACCCCGGCTTTCCCGAAGCTCCGATGACGACAACGGATTTCGGCTGGAACGCGTGGTTCAGGTTTCGGATCGTCACGGCAGTTCCTTCCCTGCGAGTCGTGAAATCGTGCTGTACCGAAGAGAGTTCTCCTGCAGCGGCGCCGGTCAAGCGCCGCTGCAATCTGTCTGTTAAAAAGCCTCAGTAGACCGGATCGCGGATCAGTGGGCAGGTCATGCAATGTCCACCGCCGCGGCCGCGCCCAAGCTCGGCGCCCGGAACGGTGATGACCTCGACGCCGGCCTTGCGCAGCTGTGTGTTGGTATAGGTGTTGCGGTCGTAGCCGATGACAACGCCTGGCTCGAGCGCAATGACGTTGTTGCCGTCGTCCCACTGCTCGCGTTCGGCGACATAGGCATCGCCACCCGTCTGCACCACGCGCAGCTTCCGCAGGCCCAGCGCCTCGGCAACAACGTTGGTCAGATGACCATCTTCCTTGCGCACGTCGATCTCGCCGTCCTTTTCGCCCGGCCGCAGCGAATAGGCGGTGATGCCGTCGACCACGTCGGCAAACAGCGTCACCAGGTCACGGTCGCAGAAGGTGAAGACCGTGTCGAGGTGCATGGAGGCGCGCTCGATCGGCAGCTTGCAGGCGATGACGCGCTCGGCTGCGCCCTTCCTGAACAGCGCGCGGGCGAGCTGGCCGACGGCATGCGGTGTCGTGCGCTCGCCCATGCCGACCAGAACCAGCCCCTTGCCGAGCGGCATCACATCGCCGCCTTCGAGTGTGGCATTGCCATGATCCTTGTCCGGGTCACCCCACCAGACGTTGAAGCCGGCATCGCGAAAATCCGGGTGGAAGCGGTAGACGGCGGTGATGTTGACGGTTTCGAGCTTGCGCGCGTTCCAGCGCATCGGGTTGAGCGTCACGCCGCCATAGATCCAGCAGGTCGTGTCGCGCGTGAACAGATGGTTTGGCAGTGGCGGCAGGATGAAATCCTCCGGTCGCAGCACCGGAGCAACCACGCCCTTGTGCTCGACGGGAAGTTCTGCCTTGTTCATGCCGCCCATCAGGATATTCGACAGCTGATCGGCGTCGATCTCCATCAGCATCGCCCTGAGGTCATCGGCAAGGCCAACGCCAACGGTGTTCTCGTTGACGCGGCGCTCAAGCAGCCAGCGGCGGGCCTCCATGTCCTTCATTGTTTCGGCCAGCGCCTCACGCAGGAACACCACTTCGGCGCCGCGATAGCGGATCGCGTCGACGAAGGTCATGTGCTCGATCCGCGCCTGCTTGACCCATAGCACATCATCAAAGAGCAGCTCCTCGCAGTTCGACGGAGTGAGGCGGGCAAGTGCTGCGCCCGGCCGGTCCACCAGCACCCGCCGCAGCTTGCCGACCTCGGAATGAACTCCGTAGGTGACGGACATTTTGTTCTCCTTCAGGCTGTGAGCACGGCGATGCTGAGGCTCGCCATGATGATGACGGTGAGTATGAGCAGCAGCGGCCACATGAAGCGCAGCCAGCGCTCGTAGGGCACACGCCCAATGGCGAGACCGCCCATGACCACCGCGAAGGTCGGGTTGATGAGGTTCACGATGCCGTTTGCGGACTGGTAGGCGGTGACGACGAATTCACGTCCGACCCCGGCAAAGTCGGCCACGGGCGCAAGGATGGGCATGGACAGGACCGCCAAGCCCGAAGAGGACGGGACGAAGAAGGAGAGCAGCACCTCGATCCAGTAGATGACATTGACGAAGGCAACCTCCCCAAGCCCCGCCACGGACAGCTCCGCCCAGTGCAGGATGGTGTCGCTGATGCGACCGGCGTCCATCACCACCACGATGCCGCGTGCGAGGCCGATGATGAGGGCAACGCCGAGCAGGTCGCGCGCGCCGCCCAGGAAGGAGTTGACGAAGTTCTCCTCGCCGGGCCGTGCGATCAGCCCGATCAGGATCGCCGAGGCGAGGAACAGGCCGCTCATCTCGCCCATCCACCAGCCGCCCTTCAACACGCCCCAGACCATGACGATGAAGGTGATGCCGAAGATTGCCAGAACGATCTTGTGCAGGCCGGTGAACTCGCCCGCGCCCGTGTCCATGCCCGAAAGGAAGTATGCCTCGTTGTCCGCCTTGCGATCGTAGACGATCGACTGCGTCGGGTCCTTGCGCACACGTTCGGCGTAGCGCATCACGTAGATGACGCAGGCCAGCCAGCAGAGCCCCAGAATGACGAGGCGCAGCACCATGCCCTGGGTAAAGGGCATGCCGGCAGCGTCCGAAGCGATGACCGTGGCGAAGGCGTTGACTGTGGAGCCCAGCACGCCGACACCGGCGCCAAGCAGGATGATCGCCACCGCCGTGACGGCGTCGTAGCCGGCAGCAATCATGATGGGGATCAGCAGCACGTAGAAGGCGAGCGTCTCCTCGGCCATGCCGTAGGTGGTGCCGCCGAAGGCGAACAATCCCATGAGTACCGGGATCATCCACTTTTCGCGCCCTTTGAGCGTTGTCATCGCATTGCCGATGCCGGCGTTGATGGCGCCCGTGGACGTGACGACGCCGATAAAGCCGCCGATGACGAGCACGAAGAGGGCAACGTCAATGGCGTTCGCCACATTGGAAGCCGGATCATAGAAGCCGCTGATCGGCGCCATGATGACGTCGAAAAACCCCTGCGGATTGGGATCGGTGGGGGCATAGGTGCCCGCCACCGGCACCTCGCGGCTGAGCGCGGCGTTCTCGACGCGCTCGTACTGACCGGCGGGGATGATCCAGGTCAGCGCAGCAACAGCGATGATCAGCCCGAACAGGATGGTGAACGCGGTCGGAAACCGAAACTTGCCTGATGTTGTGGTGTCGGATGCAGTCGTCATGTCGTTGCCAGCTCCTTCCTGACTGGAATCACGGTGAACGAAGACCGCGATGCGAAGCGTCATTGTTGGCAGGTGTCCGGCTGGGCGCAGATCGTCTCGATAGCTACAGAAACAGGGTCTGCATAAACTCGTCGGCACGGACCAACGAGCGACATCCAACCCTGCGGCTAAGAAGCTGTCTTTGATTCTGGATAAATTTCGCGGCGGCCGTGAAACGGCTCCGGATCTTGCGCGAGCGAAATTGACTACCGTCAAGGAACGCCGTGTCGGGCGGCTCTACGCCAAGCACATCCGGTTGTTCAGAAAGGATGCCGCCATGCGGCACATCAAGCTCGCCTTCTGGGGCGCTCTGGCGCTCCTCACCGCCTTATGGCTTCTCGCCGTACCCGACGTACTCCAGGCAGCCAGCTTCATGGGGCTGCGCGGGTTCATGGTTCAATACAGCGGCCTCCTCGCCATGTTCGCGATGAGCATGGCACTGGTGCTCGCGCTGCGGCCGCGCTGGCCGGAGCGCTGGTTCGGCGGACTTGACAAGATGTACCGGCTGCACAAGTGGCTTGGCATCACCGCCCTCGTCGTCGCCATCGCGCACTGGGTCTGGGGACAGGCTCCGAAATGGGCGGTGGCCTGGGGTCTTATGGAGCGAGGTACCCGCGGTGCTCGTCCGCCGATCGAGGACCCGATCAGGCAGTTCCTGATGTCGTACCGGGGTATTGCCGAAGGGCTTGGCGAATGGGCCTACTACGCATCTGTAGTGCTGATCGCCCTCGCTCTCATCAAGTATTTCCCGTACCGGCTGTTCTACAAGACGCACCGGCTGATCGCGATCGCTTACCTGGTACTCGTCTTCCACTCTGTTGTGCTGATGGAGTTCGACTACTGGACGACGCCGGTCGGCATCTTCATGGCAATCTCCATGATTGCCGGGACCTATGCCGCACTAGTCGCCCTGTTCCGCCGCGTCGGCGTTGCGCGGCAAGTGACGGGAACGATCGCCGCACTGCAGTACTATCCGGGCGTGAAGGCGCTTGAGGTCGTCATCGACGTTCCGCAGGGCTGGCCTGGCCACAAGCCTGGTCAGTTCGCCTTCGCGATGTCTGATCGCAGGGAAGGGGCGCACCCCTATACCATCGCCTCGGCCTGGGATGACGAGAACCGCCGCATCATCTTCGTTGCCAAAGAGCTTGGCGACCATACCGGCCTGCTGCGCAACAAGCTGAAGGTCGGGCAGGAAGTGAAGATTGAGGGCCCGTACGGCTGCTTCGACTTCGAGGACATCCAGCCTAGCCAGATCTGGATTGGTGGCGGCATCGGCATCACGCCGTTCATTGCCGCGATGAAGCATCTTGCCGAGGTGCGGTGCGATCACCGAGGTAAATCGCTGTCAGAAATCGACCTGTTCCACTCAACCAGAGAATATGACGAGGCGGCGATCGCCAAGCTGACGGAAGATGCAAAGGCAGCGGGAATTCGCATGCATGTTCTGGTCGATGCCCGCGATGGCCGCTTAAGCGGCGACCGCATCCGCGAGCTGGTCCCCGAGTGGCGCAACGCCAGTATTTGGTTCTGCGGGCCGGCGGGCTTCGGCCAGGCGCTGCGGCAGGACTTCGCCCACCACGGACTGCCGGTTGCCGAGCGCTTCCATCAGGAAATCTTCGCGATGAGGTAGCTCTTGCAGCTGAAACGAACTCCCGCAGAAAACAGATAAGGTGGCTGCCCGGAGTCCCGCCTCAACAGGCGGGGCTCGTTGTTCACATCGTTCACGTGGCTTATGGATTACGTAACTGCGGTCAGCTGTTATTCTCCGTTGCGAGCCGGTGTGACCCGGCACAGTTCGGCCGTCGTGATGTTTTTGAGCCGCCAGGCAGTCTAGCTGTTTCAAGAGGTATCGGGGGTGCCCGCGAGAGATATGCCAGGGTTACAGGGTCGACTCCTGCAGTCGATCATGTCGTCTCGCTTCGAGGGCAAGGCCGGATACGTGCTCGCAGTCGTGTGCGTGGCGTGCGTATTTGCTCTCCGGGTGTCCCTGCAAGCTGCCCTCGGCAACACCGCTATCTTCATCCTTTTCGTGCCAGCCATCCTGCTTCCGGCGATCGCGGGCGGCATCGGACCGGGGCTGCTTGCCCTCATCCTTTCCTTCTTGGGAGCGTCCTATATCGGCGGCTGGGCTTTCACGGCCGGACTGCAGAGCGCCGTGTTCACGGTTGTCGGCCTGACGATCGCCTGGATGGGCGAGATGCTGCATCATGCCCGCCGCGCCCTCGACAAGACCGAGGCGTCGCTAAGGGCCCAGCGCGAGCACCTGCAGTCGATCCTCGACACCGTTCCCGACGCCACGGTCGTGATCGATGAGCACGGACGGATCACCTCGTTCAGCCCGGCGGCCGTGCGCCAGTTTGGCTTCACGGAAGCGGAGGTTCTTGGCCGCAGCGTCAGCATCCTGATGCCGGAGCCATACCACCGCGAACACGATGCATATGTGAGACGGTACATCGCCACCGGTGAGAAGCGCATCATCGGCATCGACCGCGTCGTCGTAGGACGCCGCAAGGACGGGTCGACCTTCCCGATGAAACTCGTGGTCGGCGAGATGCGGTCGGGGGGCCAGCGATTCTTTACCGGCTTCGTGCGCGACCTCACCGAGCGCGAGGAGTCGGCGGCGCGCCTGCAGGAAGTACAGAGCGAGCTCGCGCGCCTTGCCCGCCTCAATGAGCTCGGCGAAATGGCGTCGACCCTCGCGCACGAACTCAACCAGCCGCTCGCGGCGATCGCCAATTACACGCAGGGCTGCGTGCGTTTTCTCCGCACCGTCGAAGACCCGGTAGCGGACCGTATTCGTGAGGCGCTAGAGGAGACGGTGAAACAGTCGCTGCGTGCCGGCGAGATCATCCGGCACCTGCGCGAGTTCGTCACCCGCGGACAGGCCGAGATGAAGCTCGAGAGCATGCGCAAGCTGGTCGAGGAAGCTGGCGCCTTGGCCCTTGTCGGCTCGCGCGAGCAGGGCGTGCGGTCGGTTTTCGAGTTCGCCCCGGAAAATCCGGACGTGCTGGTGGACTCCGTCCAGATCCAGCAGGTGCTGATAAACCTCATGCGCAATGCGATAGAGGCGATGCGCGCCTGCGAGCATCAGGATCTGCTGGTGCGCACCAGCGTCGAAGGCGGCGAGGTCATCGTCGAAGTTTCGGACACCGGCCCGGGCATTTCGGACGAGGTTGGCGCGCGCCTGTTCCAGCCGTTCGTCACCAGCAAGGCCGGCGGCATGGGCATCGGCCTCTCGATCTCCAAGCGGATCATCGAGGCGCATGGTGGAAGGATTTCTGCAAGCCGGAACGAGGCCGGAGGCGCGACCTTCCGCTTCTCGCTCCCGCTGCCAGTTGATGAGGTGTCGTATGCAAATTGACGACTATGTCGTTCATGTCGTCGACGACGAGGAACCCGTTCGCAAGTCACTCGCCTTCCTGCTGACGATGACGGGCTTCACGGTGCGGGTTCACGACTCCGCAACGAGTTTCCTTCAAGTGGCGAAGAATTGCGGCAATGCGTGCCTCGTCACGGACCTACGCATGCCCGACCTGGACGGCGTCGAATTGTTGAGAAAGCTGAAGGAGACCGGGGCATCGATCCCTGCCATCGTCATCACCGGCCACGGCGACGTGCCGATGGCGGTTGCTGCAATGAAGGCCGGCGCCGTCGACTTCATCGAAAAACCGGTCGAGGACGAGGTGCTGATCGAGGCGATCAAGCGCGCGGCGAGCCAGTTCGAGGTGCATGTCGCTCCCGTCGAGGATGCGGCAACGCTGCGCGCCCGCGCCGAAACCCTCTCCGATCGCGAGCGACAGGTAATGACGGCGGTCGTGGCTGGGCTGCCCAACAAGACCATCGCGCACGATCTCGGCATCAGCCCCCGCACGGTCGAGGTTCACCGCGCCAACATCATGTCGAAGATGCAGGCGCGTAACCTGCCGGAGCTGGTGCGCATGAGCATCGCCATGGGGCCGCTTGACTGAGCCCCCTCCCCGGCTGGCCCGGAGGAATCTCCCCTTTTTGACGGAGCGCAATGCGACTGGGCGCGCTCCATGGTTGAGTGCATCTGACCCCGAATTTTCATGGTGGGTGCTTTGAATGTCGGCGAATGAAGTCATCGTCGTTGCACCGGATGCGGCTTTCAGGCACTCGCTTGTCTTCGTGCTGGAAAGCGGCGCCTTCCGGGTTTCACCGTTCGCCGGCATTGATGAGGCGTTTGCATCGACCGGCCCGGACGGATTCCTGTGCGCGGTCGTGGATGAGGACGCCGTTGACGACTGGGCTTATGCGCGGGCACAGTTCGAGCGTTTCGGCCGACCGGTGGTGCTGCTGGTTGGTTCCCACCTTAAGTTCGCCGTCGGCCCGGAAAAGCTGGTGGCAAAGCCACTCCTTGGTGAAGCGCTGCTACAGGCGGTGCATGAAGCCGCCACCACTACGTAGTTTCCCTTAGTGATTTCCCTTACGGAAATAACCGAATTTCGAATTGCAGCATTTGGCGCGATTGTCCCTTCTAACAGGAAAGGGACGATCCATGACGACCATCGAAACATTAGGCCGTTCTTCGATTACCGATGACATCGTGATTGGCGATCATCGCCCCGCCAGGCTGCTGGACAACAGCCAGCCCATCACCTTCTTTCCCGCAGGTTCCGAGATCTACGCCCAGGGCGAAAAGTGCGGGAACCTCTATCAGGTCGAATTCGGTGCCGTGCGCGTCTACCGCCTCCTGGCGGACGGACGCCGCCAGATTTCGGCGTTCCACATGCCGGGCGAGATATTTGGCCTCGAAGGGTTCGGCACCCACCAATTCTTCGCCGAAGCGATCTGCGCGACCGGCATCCGCATCCTGCGCCCATCGTCGAGCGACCGGCTGGAACTGCTGCCGCTGGCACTTGAGAACCTTGCTCGGTCACAGGAGCGGCTTCTCGTGCTCGGCCACCAGAACGCCATCGAGCGCGTTGCAGCCTTCCTGCTCGAAATGTCCGAACGACAGGGCGGGATGAGGCTCGTCGAGCTGCCAATGCCGCGCTCGGACATCGCGGACTATCTCGGCCTCACCATCGAGACCGTGTCCCGAGTCTTCTCCAAGCTGAAGGCCAAGGGCGTAATCAGGCTGCCGAACCTGCGCAGCGTCGAACTGACCAAGCTGAAGACACTCCAGAACCTCGCGGCATGAAGGCCTGACGCATATTCAGGGAATAGGACCTTCGCTCAGGGCGACGGTCCCCAAGACAATCCATGTGGCAACCTATCACGACTGCGCCTTTCAACTGCGACCTGGAACTGGCTGTTCAGGATCGCGAGGAAATGCACACGCTGGTGTTCCCCTGCCAGCGCACCCTAACCGGATGGGTTGCCTCAAAGACGCGGCAAAGGCTCGAAGTATCGCCGACCCCCTGGCGACCATGGCAGGACTCTGCTGACGCTAGCCCGGAGACCCATTCCTCCGGTATCCAGAGCTAGTTCGCGGGAACGATCCAGGTTCCGCGACGGCCCTCTATGATGTCGACCGCATCCTCCAGCCTGCCAATGGCGGCTGGTTTTTTCATTTCGCTGGCAAAGGCAATCGCAGCCTCGACCTTCGGTCCCATCGAACCCGCGGCAAAGGAGCTGGCGGAAATTTCGTCAACGCGGGCCTTGCCGAGCGGCAGGGCGTGCGGCGTGCCCCAGTCGAGATAGACCGCATCGACATCGGTCAGCATCAGCAGGAAATCCGCCTTCAGGTCCCGGGCCAGCAACGACGAGGCAAGGTCTTTGTCTATGACCGCTTCGACGCCGGCAATGCTGCCGCCTTCAAGCGGGACGATCGGAATGCCCCCCCCGCCCGCGCAGATCACGATCACCCCGCGCTCAACGAGGAAGGAGAGAACTTCAGCTTCGAGGATTTCCAGCGGGCGGGGCGACGGCACCACCCGGCGCCACTTGTCGTTGTCCGGGGCAACTGTCCAGCCGCGCTCGGTGGCAAGCCGGTGCGCCGTCTCCCCGTCGTAGACTGGACCGATCGGCTTGGTCGGGTTGGCAAAGGCAGGATCGTTCGGATCGACCCGGACTTGCGTCAGCAGGGTTGCAAACAACCGGTCCTTCACGACGTTCGCCAGCTCCTGCTGGATAACGTAGCCGATCATGCCCGCCGACTCCGCATCCAGCACGTCGAGCGGCAGCGGCGAATGCGGGGTCGACGCCGCCTGCAGGGCAAGCAGGCCCACCTGCGGTCCGTTGCCATGGGTGATCACCAGCGAATGGCTGGCTTCGATCAGCCTGGCGAGTTCGGCTACCGCGCGCCGGACATTGGCGCGCTGGTTCTCGGCCGTCAGCGGCTCACCGCGTCTCAGTAGCGCATTGCCTCCCAACGCGACGACGATACGCATCGTCAGTTACCGATGGTGGCGACGAGGATCGCCTTGATGGTGTGCATGCGGTTCTCGGCCTGATCGAAGACGATCGAGGCTTCCGACTCGAACACCGCGTCCTCGACCTCCATGCAGTCGATCCCAAACTCGCTGTCAATGCGCCGGCCAACCTCAGTCTCGGTATCATGGAAGGCGGGCAGGCAGTGCATGAACTTCGTGTGCGGGTTGCTGGTCGCGGCCATCAGCTGGCGCGTCACCCGGTAGGGCAGCAGCAGTTCGATGCGCTCGCCCCAAGCGCTCTCGTTCTCGCCCATCGACAGCCAGACGTCCGTGTAGATGAAGTCCGCGCCGCGCACACAGGACTCGACGTCATCGTCCAGCCGGAACTTGCCGCCGCTGCGCTCCGCCAGACGCCGGACATGCGAGCAGAACTCGGTGTCCGGCCAAAGCGCGCGCGGCGAGGCGATGCGCATGTCCATGCCAACCTTGGCAGCGCCGATCGCCAGAGACCTCGCCACATTGTCCCTTCCGTCGCCGACGAAGGTGACGACAGTGTCTGACAGATGCTTGTGCGTGAATTCACGCATGGTCATGAAGTCGGCGAGGATCTGGGTCGGATGCGCCTCGTCGGTGAGGCCATTGTAGACCGGCACGCTGGAATAGGCGGCCAGCAACTCGACCTGATGCTGCGAGAAGCCACGGTACTCGATCGCGTCGTACATCCGATCGAGCACCCGGGCCGTGTCCCTGATCGATTCCTTGTGGCCGATATGGCTGCCGGACGGGCCGAGATAGGTCACATGCGCACCCTGGTCGTAGGCCGCGACCTCGAAGCCGGAGCGGGTGCGCGTCGAGTCCTTTTCGAAGATCAGGGCGATGTTCTTGCGCGCGAGCCGCGGCACCTCGTTGCCGGCCCGCTTCGCCGCCTTAAGATCGGCCGCCAGCCGCAGCAGGTACCGGATCTCATCACCGGAGAAATCGTTCAGGCTCAGTACGTTGCGGCCGTGGAGGTTGACAGGCATCGATCTGGTCCTCGCTCGTTCCAATCGGGTGTTTTGGAAGAGTGGGCCATGGCTGCTGGACCTGCCTTGACGGCCGTCAAAATTGCGCTGCGGTGTTCGGCCTTCAGAGGAACATGACCTCGTTGCGACCGGAAAACTCGATGACGAAGCCCCGTTTGCGAGCCGAAGCCGCGATCCGGTTCACCTCCCGCAGGTCGAGAAAGATCCCCGTATCAAGCGGCCGGATCTCCTGGTGAATTTCATAGACCGCGTAGACGGCCACAAGCGCGCGGCCGCGCTCAGAGGATGGAGCTACCTGCCATGTGCGCTCGCCGAGATAGGCAACGCGCAAATCGGCCGGCATCGGTGCTTCGTCGTGCAACGCGCCTTCCGGTTCAGTCCAGGGGTTCGTGTGATCTAGCATCTTCGTGGGGGAAACGCTGGTAGTTCAGGCATTCTTGCGAATGCTTGCCGGCGCGGTTCCGGGAGAACGGTCGGGTGAGACCGTCCAGACGCTCACATATGTGGTGCCTCGTTCCTGCCTGTGCTGATGAATCATGTCACTGCCCCCTCGCCGCGCGCGTGTCGCATACTCCTGCGAACGGGGTGCCGAATTGACCTTCGTCAACTGGCCGAACTACTTGCTGCTTTCACAGTATCCACGCTGTGGAACTGCGCTATTCGGTTCAGGAAGCAAGCTACGCTGGGTCAGGACCTGACCCGGTTGTTTCACTGGGAACCGGCAATGTCGCGCATGAAGGTCACGAGATCAGCGGCCTGCTGCGGATCGGGCTCAAAGTCCGGCATCACGGCGTGCTTCTTGAACACGGCGCCCTCCAGCATCTTCGCGAGCGCATCAGCAGGAATCCTTGCCGGAATTTCCCGGAACGGCGGGGCCTCCTTCAGCGGACTTTCATCGATCTGGGTGATGGCGTGGCACTCCGCGCAGTTCGCCTCGGCGATGCGGCGGCCGCGAAAGGCGCTTTCGACGGCATCATCCGCAGCGGCCGGCCCCGCCGTAGCGGCCATCATCAGGATTACGCGTCGCCACATGGCAATCTCCTCGGATTCGAACTCTACGGCCTACGAAACATGCACCGCGCTAATGCGAAGCTAACGCGTCAGTCTTTCGCGTGTCACCTGGCGCGCGCAGGGCCCGCAGCGCATTGAGGATCACTGCAAGGTCAATGCCTTCCTGCATGAGCGCGCCCTGCACCGGCGTGAGATACCCGGCAGCTGCGGCTGCCATGCCGAGGCCCGACAATGCCAACCCGGCGATTACGCTCTGCAACGCGATGCGGAGCGTGCGATGCGCGATCCCGAAGGCTTCCGCCACGGGGTAAAGCCTGTCCGGCAGGATGACCACGTCAGCGGCCTGCGAGGATGCGGTTGCGCCCCGCGCGCCCATCGCCACGCCGACCGTCGCAGTGGCGAGCGCCGGGGCATCGTTGATGCCGTCGCCGACCATCATGACCGGCTGCTGTGCCAGTTCCTCACGAACCACATTGACCTTAGTTTCTGGCGACGCCTGCGCCACGACGCGATCGAGCGGCAGCGCGGCCGACATGCGCGTGGCAGCGTCCGCGACGTCGCCGGTCAGCAGCACCATGCGCGATATACCGAGTTCGTGCAGGCGCCGAAGCGTCTGTGCCGTATCCGGGCGAAGCGCATCGCCGAAGGTGAATATCGCCGAAACCTTGCCGTCGACCTCAACATAGACGCGCAGGACCGCCTCGTCGCGATAGCGCTCCTCGCTCGCCGCGCACCAGCCGGGCAGGCTGTTGCCATTGAGGAGATAGTCGCGCGACCCGACTCTGACGCGGCGACCTGTGACCATTCCTGACAGCCCGGCCCCACGCGTCTCGCTGACGTTGTCGGGCGTCGGCAGCACAAGGTTTTTGGTGCGGGCAAGATGGGTGATGGCGCCTGCAACCACATGGTTCGAGACTTGCTCGAGCGACGCTGCCAGCATCCACGCCTCGTCCTCGTCGACCCCCGGCGCGTACTCCGCTTCGAGCAGTTCGGCGCCTCCCAGCGTCAGCGTTCCGGTCTTGTCGAAGATGGCGGTCCTGACCTTGGCCAGCGCCTCAATGGTCTGGCTTCCTTTCATCAGGACGCCAAACCGGGCCGCGCGCGAAATGCCGCCGATAAAGGCAACGGGTGCCGCAAGGATCAGCGGGCACGGCGTCGCCACAACCAACACCGCAAGGGCGCGCAGCGGATCGCCGGACCACCACCAAGCCGCGCCCGCAACCAGCAGCGCGACCGGCAGGAGGAGGAGCGCGAACCTGTCAGCCATACGTGTAAACGGAGCCCGTGCAGTCTGAGCAGCTTCGACCAGCCGAATGATGCCCGCATAAGTGCTTTGTTCGGCACGCGCCGTTGCCCGGATCGCGAAGGCGTCTCCCGCGTTGACGATTCCGCTGCGCAGAACCTGCCCGGCGTGACGGGTGACAGGCAGCGGCTCGCCCGTAAGCGCGGATTCATCCAGCCTTGCCTCGGGATCAAGAAGCTCGCCATCGACCGGCACAAGCTCTCCCGCCTGCACGATCAGTTCGTCGTCGATCTCGACCTTAGCAACCTGCACCGTTTCCAGCTGACCGTTGCGGCGTCGGTGCGCCGTGCGCGGCGAGCGGTCCTGCAGCGCCCGCAGGTCACGCTCGGCACGGCCACGAGCGAAATCCTCGAGCAGCGTGCCGCCCGAATACATCAGCGCCACGACTACGGCCGCCAGCGGTTCGCCCAGCAGCAGCGCGGCCGTCATCGACACGAGCGCGATCGCGTCAACACCAACTCGCCCGATGAGAAAGTCCCGCACGATCGAAACGACCAGAACGACGATCACCGGCACAGTGCCTGCCGTCCAGACAACGGTGGTGGTCATGCCGCCCCAAGCCGGCACCCAGCCGGCCGAGATAAGCAGGCCAAGGCACAGCGTCGCGAATGCAAGAAATGCGAGGGCCCGCCGAAATATTGTTTCTGACATGATGCGCCCCTTGCTCGGCAGTATGCGTTTCGCGGCATCGGCCGCGCAGATGCCACATTCTTCTATCTGGCCCGCCCGAGCGGCAGTTATCCGGCCGGGGAAAGTGAATACGTTCTAGGCGGCCTTAGGCGAATTGTTACTCCGCCGCATTGATCCACGACAACACGGCAGGCTGCCAGGAAGGGGGTGACAAGCTCGTCTCCCGTTTACACATTTCCGGGGAAACTCATTGACGTAACGCAAAGCAAATCCGCATCACCGCGCATATTTGTCTTCGCAGAAGCCAGTATGAGCGCTAACGGAGGCTCAAATGACGTTCAGGACGATCCTCACAGTCACCGGCCCAGACCAGGAATTCGACGACCTCAGGCACGCGGCCGACATGTGCGAAAGCGCCGGAGCACATCTTGCCGTCCTGGTGGTGGGGATGGCCTCCCCTCCGCCCGTCGGCCTCTACACGGCCGCGGTGGTGTCGGACGCCTGGGTGCAGGAGCGCGGAAATGACGAGAAGCGTGTGGCCGACCGAGCACGGGCCATCACCGAATTCCTCGCCAGCAAGCGGATCTCGTCGGATGTAGCGACCGCTTTTACCGAAGTCGCCTTTGCCGACGAAGCAATCGGCCGCCGCGCCCGCTATGCCGACCTCACCGTGCTTGGCCCGGAGACGCTTGGCTCGGAAGAGCTCGGCCCGAAGGCGCTCGAGGGCGCGCTGTTTGCGTCCGGCCGCCCGCTGCTGATCCTCCCGAAGGATGCCAATGCGACTCTGAATCCGAAGCGCGTCGTGATTGGCTGGGACGCGCGGGTCGAGGCCGCACGTGCCGTGCGCGAAGCGCTTCAGATCCTCGTCGCCGCCGAGGACGTGCGCCTGCTGCTGGTCGATCCGCGCGAGGGCGAGAACGGCCATGGCGCCGAGCCAGGCGCGGATGCTGCCCGGTATCTCGCCCGCCACGGCGTCAAGACGACGGTCGAACGGCTGCCAAGCCTGGGCAAGCCGGTTGCGGACATCATCCGCCGCTATACGCGCGATGTGGGCGCGGACATGCTGGTCATGGGCGCGTACGGCCATTCCCGCATGCGCGAGAAGATCTTTGGCGGCGTCACCAGGTCGATGCTGGAAGCGCCGGCGCTGCCGACCTTCCTTGCCCGCTAGGGTTGTTCCTCGACGTCAATGGCCTCTCGCCCGGTCACCCGGTCGATATGGATCCGGAAGAAGGTATGCGGCGACTGGTCCGTCACCGGGGGTAGCTCGGGTTTCAGCGCCCCCGGCTCCCACCAGTCCGAGTACTTGCTGAGCAGCGTCCACGCCCGTTCTCGAAGCGTCTTGTGCCCGATCCGGTCGGGCAGCTCCTCGAAGCTGCCTTCGGCCATCGCGCTCTTCCAGCTGCGCCCGCTGCCGGTCTCCTCAACCAGAAGCGCCACCTTCGGGTTCGCGCGCATGATGTCGAGCTTGCGCCCCGGCAGAGTGAACGCATAGGCGTGCCCTTCCGCATAGGCATAGAAGATGGTGACGACATAGGGCTGGCCGTCCAGCGAGCAGCCAAGCCGCGCCACCCGCTTCGCCTCGATCAGGCTGATGCATTGATTGTGGGTCAGTTCCCGGATGATCATCATCGCCTCCTCTTCATTGTCCGAGTAGTGGCAGCTCGAATTCTCGCCGCGGGCGGCTAAAGACTCTCCGCCCGGCGCTGCAGTCGACACGCCCGCTGCCATTGTCACTCGATAGTGCGCGCAAGGATAGTGAACGTCGCTTCTGATCCGGCGGCCTTGACGCTCGTCAATCGTGTCGGCCCGCCCCGCAGTTCAAAAATGGCAGTTTACCGCCGATGTCATCAAGGTCGATAAATCGTTCATCGACCGGATCGGCGCGAATGACGGCAAGGCGCCCGCGGTGATCGACGCCGTGCTGCAGATGGCGAACCGCCTCGACATGGTGCCGGTCGCGGAAGGCATCAAGACAGGCGCCAAGCAGCTCACCTCTGCGCATGCGGTTGCACGCTCGGTCCGTTTTCTTCAGCCGGCTGGTCGCTGGGTCCAAAGTCCCTGCACTGCTTGAAGAGAACGGCGCATCTGTGCTTCGTACGCGCCGCGGCCAACCAAAGCCCCACCGGAGGCGTACTCGACACGCGGTATACAGAAGCAGTCACGTTGGCGTTCGTCGGCGTAATACCTCATACCAAAAGAGAATCGCCGCTCCTCGGAGAGGAACGACGATGCTGAAATGCTGTCCGAGAAGCCGGCCCGTCTTTGGGTTCAATCCTTCCAGATCGTATGGCTCTGCTCGCGCATGAACTGTGGCAGGTAGAAGGGGCCGAGCCCGCCCTTGCCGGACAGGCCCGAGCCTTTCCAGCCGCAGAAGGTCTGGATGCCGGGCCATGCGCCGGTCGTTGCGCCGCTGGCGCGATTGACGTAGAGCGCGCCGGCCTGTGCCCTGTCGAGGAAGAGGTCGATTTCGGCCTGGTCGCTCGCATAGCAGCCTGCGGTGAGGCCATAGGCGACGGCATTGCCGTCGGCGATAGCCGCTTCAAGGTCGTCAAAGACCTGAACCGTCAGGAACGGCAGGAACAGCTCGTCGCGGTGAAGCGCATGGTCTGCCGGCAGGCTGTCGACGATGGTTGGCTCGACATAGAAGCCGTGATCGTAGATGCCGCCGGAGAGCCTGTTGCCTCCCGCAAGGATGCGTCCGTCGCGCGCCGCTTCGGCGCTCGCCTTCTCGAAGCGGCGGAATGCTGCCTCGTTGATGATCGGGCCCATGAAGATGTCGCGGCCGCAAGGATCACCTATGCGGATCGACTTCGTCAGCGCCACCAGCCGGTCAGCGAAGGCGTCGCGAATGCTGGAATGGACATAGACTCTGGAGCCCGCCGAACACTTCTGGCCCTGGAGGCCGAAGGCCGAGCGCATCATGCCCTGCGCCGCGCGCTCGACATCGGCGGAAGCGGCGACATAAGTCGGGTTCTTGCCACCCATCTCGGCGATCACCGGGCGATTGAAGACGCCGCTCGCGACCTTCCGAAGCATCTCGGAGCCGACCTTGTGGCTGCCCGTAAAGGCAAAGCCGTCAAAGCCCGGATGATCGACCATCGCCTGTCCGGTGCTGCCGTCGCCGCAGATCATGTTGAGAACGCCGGCCGGAAGCCCGGCAGCATCGGCAGCCCGCATGATGAGGGCCCCCGTCAGCCCCGCAAACTCGCTCGGCTTGTAGACGACCGTGTTGCCGGCGATCAGCGCGCTCGACAGCATGCCGACCGACAGTGCCAGCGGGAAGTTGAACGGCGCGATCACGCCGAAGACGCCGTAGGGGCGTAGCCGGTCGCTGGTCTCTTCATTATCGAACGCACGTTGAAGCGGGCGAACAAAGCCGTTGTTTTCCTCCATCTGCGCGCCGTAGTAGCGCACGAGGTCGATCGCCTCCTCGGCCTCGCCCATTGCTTCAAGCCGCGACTTGCCGACCTCGATGAGACAGGCGGCGGCGAGCTCGAACTTTTCCTTTTCGAGCTGGTCGGCAAAGCGGCGCATCGCAACGAGGCGCTCCTGCCACGGCATCGCGCCCCACGATTTCTGAGCGGTGCGGGCAGCGGCAACGGCACGTTCGACGACCGCGGCGTCTGCGCGGTGGAAGCGGCCAAGCAGGATACGGTTGTCGATAGGCGAGAAGGCTTCGTAGCTCGCCCCTGCAGCAAGATCCTCGCCGCCAATGCGATGCGGCCAGGTCTGACCGAGGAGTTCTGCGCGCACCTTCGCGATCACCGTGTCGAGCAGATCATGGACGCCGGAAAAATCGGCCTGGATGTTGGAATAGGTGACGCGCGGCAGTGCGGTCTGAGACATGTGAAAAATCCTTGATCGAACCTCTGGCGAGTGTCAGGCGCTGGCCCGGGCCGGCGCGTGCGTATTGCGGTCGAACGTGTCCGGCGTAACGCCTTCCGTGCGCAGGATGTGCTTTTGCACCTTGCCGGAGGCGGTTTTCGGCAGCTCATCCAGCACGCGAACGTAGCGCGGGACCATGAAGTGCGGCAGCGTCCTCGTCAGTTCTTCCGTAACCGCCACCGGATCGATGGTGGCGCCTTCGACCGGTGTCACGACGATCAGCACCTCGTCCTCGCTGAACTCGGACGGCACCGCGACGGCGGCGCATTCACGGATCGTCGGAATGTTCAGCACCTCGCTTTCAAGCGCGAAGGACGAGATGTTCTCGCCGCGGCGACGGATCACGTCCTTGAGGCGGTCGACGAAGAAGTAGGTGCCGTCCGTATCGCGGCGGAAGCCGTCGCCGGTGTGGAACCAGCCGTTGCGCATCGCCTCAACGGTGGCCTTCGGATTGTTGTAATAACCGCGCATCAGCGCCCACGGACGGTGGGTGCGCACGATGAGCTCGCCAACCTGTCCGTCCGGTACCTCGACATCGTTCTCGTCGACGATGCGCAGTTCATACCAGGGGCGCGGCTTGCCAGCGATGCCCTTGGCCGTGATGCCAGGACCAGCAACCATTGGCGAGGAAATCTCCGTCATGTTGTAGATGGTCCAGGCGTCGACTCCGAAACGCTCGGCAAACAGCGGACCGTCTTCGCCGAAAGGAGTGATGAAGGCGCGGCGCAGCGGATGGTTCTTGTCGTCCGGGGACAGCGGCTGCTTCAGCAGGAAGCTCGCCATCACGCCCAGCAACAGGCAGTAGGTCGAGCCGGTGTCGCGCACGGCCTGCCAGAAGGTTCCGGTCTTGAACTCGCGCATCATGCCGATGGAGAGGCCCCGCGCCAGCATGGCGTAGACATAGAGCGTCGAGCCGCAGTGGAAAATCGGGCCGCAGATCATGCAGCGGTCGTCCTCGTCGACGCAGTCGAATGCATCCGGACCCATGGTGTAGAGCTGCGTGTAGCTGCTCATCACGCCCTTGGCGTTTCCGGTCGTGCCGGACGTATACATGATGGCGTAGAGATCCCACGGCTCGATCGGGCTGGAGAGCTCAAGCAGGCTCGCGTCTTCGTCTGCCGGGTCTTCCAGCTGGCGAACGTCAAGCCCGGCAACTGGCTGCGCCTCACCCTCGACGACCAGCACGGTCTTCACCTTGCCCGGAGCGACTTCGCTGAGGCGCTCGACCAGCGGGGAAGCCGCAACAAGAAGCGGCGCGTCAGCGTCTTCAAGAATGTGCTCGAGCACGCGACCGCGGGCTGCCGTGTTGATTGGCACGTAGACCGCGCCGAGATAGTTGATGGCGAACCAGGTGCAGAGCAGGTCGGGGCCGTTGCCCATCATGCACAGCACGTGGTCGCCGCGCTTCACCCCCGCGCGGGCGAGCGTGGTGGCGCGCAGGCGCACGCGCCGCAGCGTTTCGGCGTAACTCCATGCGTCGCCCGGCCAGAACTGCACGAACGGCGCCTCGGGCCGCTCGGCCGCGTAGGTCTCTAGTATGTAACGGAGCACCGCTCGGTTGCGGTCGAGTGCCGGATCCGATGCGCAGACTGTACCGGTCGTCATGTCCTCTCCTTCCGAAGGCCTCAGGGCATTTCAAAGCCGCTGGGCTCCTCCCCAGTCGCTATGTGCCCGACGAAAATATGCCTTGCAATCCCGAAAACAGATATGCAACATACTCGGTAGTATGTCAAAGCGGTTTATGAGGAACCGCGCATCGGCTGGGGTCTTGGGAGGGCCAATGACGGCAGTAGTGACGTCCGTTGAGGGCAAGGTAGCGACGGTTCGTTTCGACCGTGGCGGCAAGGCGAATGCCCTGAACTCGGAACTCATCCGCGGACTGGAAACGGCCGCCATCGATGTGGGCCAGCGTGCCGACGTTGCCACCGTCGTTCTGACGGGCGCAGCCGGAATCTTCGCCGCCGGGGTCGACCTCAAGGACGATCAGCTCTGGAAGACGGGCGCTGGCGACGTGGAACGCGCGCAGGCGATGAACGCCGGCGGGCGCATGACCGATGCCTGGAGGCAGGTGCCGCAGCCCGTGATCGCCGCGATCGAGGGCCCCGCCATTGGCGGCGGTGCGATTCTGGCGCTCACCGCGGATTTCCGCGTCATGGCCGCTTCTTCCTATATGCGCTTTCCGGAAGTGCGTCTTGGCATGACGCTGGGCTGGGGCGGCTTGCCGCTCCTGGTCGAGCGTGTTGGCTCGTCGCGCGCAAAGCGCATCCTGTTCTGCGACGAGAAGATCGGCGCGGAGGAAGCCCTGTCGCTTGGCCTCTGCGACCGCATCGTTGAGGACGGCGCCGCCGTAGCCGCCGCCTGCGATTGGGCGGCCGAACTTGCCGAAATCCCTGCGCTCGCCCTGCGGATGACCAAGTCCGCCATTGACGGGCACGCCCGCCAGAACTGGGCGGCGTGGAGCGAGGCTGATCAGTTCTATCTGTCGCGGCGAATTCTCGAAGAAGCCAGCCGCTAATCAAGACGGGGTCGGGCGGGAGCACGGCATCCGGGCATCAGGCACATCTGTGCCTTAAGGAGGAGCATGAGAATGAAGAATTTGAAGACCATCATCCTGTCGACGGTGTTCACGCTGTCGGCAACCGCCGCCTTCGCGGATCCGTACCGTATCGGCGTTCTGACGGACATGTCCGGCATGAACTACGACCTCGCGGGCCAGGGCTCCGTCGTCGCAGCGCAGATGGCCGTTGAGGATTTCGGTGGCAAGCTGCTGGGCGAGGACATCGAGGTCATCGTCGGCGACCACCAGAACAAGCCGGATGTCGGCTCGACCCTCGCACGTACCTGGATCGACGAGCAGAACGTCGTCGCCGTTGTCGACGTGCCGACCTCGTCGGTGGCCATGGCCGTTCAGGAAATCACCCGCCAGAAGGACACCGCGTTCCTGATCTCGACCGCCGGCTCGTCGGCGCTCACCGCCGAAGCCTGCTCGGCGTCGACGGCGCAGTGGACCTGGGACACCTATGCGCTCGCCAACGGCACCGGCCGCGCGCTCACGCAGGGCGGCGCAAAGAAGTGGTACTTCATCACTGTCGACTACACCTTCGGCCATGCGCTCGAGGCTGACACCACTCAGGCTGTGACCGCAGCTGGGGGCGAGGTCATCGGTTCCGTCCGCCATCCGCGCGAGACCACCGACTTCTCGTCCTACATCCTGCAGGCGCAGGCTTCCGGCGCAGACGTGATCGCGCTCGCCAACTCGTCGGGCGACACCATGACGGCGCTGAAGCAGATGCAGGAATTCGGCATCACCGAGGCTGGCCAGAAGGTCGCCGGCATGCTGCTGTTCCTCACCGACGTCCAGGGCGTTGGTCTCGACATCGCGCAGGACCTGACGCTCACCACCGCCTTCTACTGGGACATGGACGATGCGACCCGCGAGTGGTCGGCACGCTACAGCGAGCGCATGGAAGGCAAGAAGCCGACCATGGTCCACGCCGGCGTCTACTCGGCCGTCATGAACTACCTGAAGGCTGCGGAAGCTTCCGGCCAGGCCAAGAGCGGCTCGAAGGTCATGGAGACCATGCGCGGCATGGACATCAACGACTTCTTCAACCGCAATGCCTACCTGCGTGAAGACGGCCGCGTCGTGCACGACATGTTCCTCGTCCGCGTGAAGAAGCCGTCCGAGTCCACCTCCGAGGGCGACCTCTACGAGGTTCTCGCCACGATCCCGGGCAACGAGGCGTTCGCTTCGCTCGAAAACAGCACCTGCCCGCTCGTCAAGAAGTGATCCCAGCGACCATGACCACTCATCCAGCCGCGGCTCCTGCCGATGCTGGCGCGCCCCGTGCCGTTCTCTCGGCACGGGGGCTGACCAAGCGCTTCGGACCGTTCCTCGCCGTCAACAACGTCGACATCGACGTCTGCCACGGTCGGATCCACGCGCTGATCGGCCCCAACGGCGCCGGCAAGAGCACCGTGTTCAACCTGTTGACCAAGTTCCTCAAGCCCACTGCGGGTCGCATCGTGCTCGATGGGACCGACATCACGGCGATGGATCCGGCCAGCGTGGCGCGGATGGGCATGGTCAGGTCGTTCCAGATCTCCGCCACCTTTGGCGACATGACGCTGCTGGACAACGTCCGCGTTGCCCTGCAGCGGCCGAACAACCTGTCGCGACAGTTCTGGCGCTCGCTGATTAGCCTTGACCGGCTCAACCGGCAGGCGATGGAACTGCTGGACCGCGTCGGCCTTGCCGACATGGCGCACCTTCGCGCCAACAACCTTTCCTACGGACGAAAGCGTGCGCTTGAAATCGCGACGACGCTGGCCCTCGAGCCGCGCGTCCTACTCCTCGACGAACCGCTGGCCGGCATGGGCCAGGAGGACGTCGAGCACATGGCAAAGCTTATCAAGACCGTCTCGCGCGACTGCGCGCTGCTGATGGTCGAGCACAATCTCAAGGTCGTCGGCGATATTGGCGACGACATCACCGTGCTGCAGCGGGGCGAGATCCTGGCGCGCGGCGACTACGCGACCGTCAGCGCCGATCCGCGCGTGCGCGAAGCATATATGGGTTCCGAAGATGACAGCCACTGATACGCTGACTGCGCCCGCAAAGGCTGCGCGCGGCGGCGGCGCGGCACCGCAGCTCAAGGTGCGCAAGCTGGAAGCCTGGTACGGCGAGAGCCATGCGCTGCATGGAGTCGACCTCGACGTCTACCCCGGCGAGACCGTCACACTGCTTGGCCGCAACGGCGTCGGAAAGACAACCACGCTGCGCGCCATCATGGGCATCATCCGCAAGCGCAAGGGCGAGGTCGAGTTCGAGCAGAAGTCGATCATGCGCGTGCCATTGCACCGCATCGCCCATGCGGGCCTCGGCTTCGTTCCGGAAGAGCGCGGCATCTTCGCGAGCCTGACCGTTGAGGAAAACCTGACCCTGCCGCCGGTCGTGGCCAGGGGTGGCATGAGCATCGAGAAGATTTATGAGATCTTCCCGAACCTGCTCGAGCGCCGCACCAGCCCGGGCACGAAGCTTTCGGGTGGCGAGCAGCAGATGCTCGCGATCGCCCGCATCCTGCGCACCGGCGTGCGCCTGATCCTCCTGGATGAGCCGACCGAGGGGCTTGCTCCGGTGATCGTCGAGCGTATCGGCGAGGTGCTGAAAGTGCTCAAGGCGCACGGCGTCAGCGTGCTGCTCGTCGAGCAGAACTTCCGCTTTGCATCGCGCATTGCCGACCATTTCTACGTGATGGACCACGGCCAGGTGATCGACAGTTTCTCGGTCTCGGAACTGCCGTCCCGCACCGAGGCACTCAATACGGCCCTGGGGGTGTGAGACCATGACCACCATTTTCGGAGTGGCGCTGCCCGTCCTCACGGGCCAGTTCCTGATCGGTCTGATCAACGGTTCCTTCTATGCGCTGCTGTCGCTCGGCCTCGCCGTGATCTTCGGCCTGCTGCGCATCGTCAATTTCGCCCACGGCGCGTTCTACATGCTGGGCGCGTTTGCGGCATGGATGCTGCTCAATTACGCCGGCATCGGCTACTGGGGCGCGTTGTTCCTGGCGCCGCTGGTTGTTGCTGTGGTGGGCATGGTGATCGAACGCACGATGCTGCGCGCGCTCTACGGCCTCGACCATCTCTATGGCCTGCTGTTCACCTTCGGCCTTGCCCTGCTGCTCGAAGGCGGATTCCGCCACTACTTCGGCACGTCCGGCCAGCCCTATGCGGCACCGGAGGCGCTGCGCGGCGCCACCAACATTGGCTTCATGGTGCTGCCGAACTATCGCGGCTGGGTGGTTCTTGCCTCGCTGGTGGTATGCCTTGGCACCTGGGCGATCATCGAGAAGACGAAGATCGGCGCGTACCTGCGCGCGGCAACCGAGAATTCAACTCTCGTCCAGGCCTTCGGCGTCAACGTGCCGGTGCTGCTCACGCTGACCTACGGCTTCGGCTGCGCCCTGGCCGGCGTTGCTGGCGTGCTTGCCGCGCCGCTGTTCCAGGTCAGCCCGCTGATGGGCTCGAACCTCATCATCATCGTCTTTGCGGTCGTCGTCATTGGCGGCATGGGCTCGATCCTCGGCGCGATCGTCACCGGCTACATGCTCGGCATCGTCGAGGGCCTGTGCAAGGTCTTCTACCCCGAAGCCGCCAACATCGTCGTCTTCGTCATCATGGCCATCGTGCTCCTGCTGCGCCCGGCCGGTCTTTTCGGAAAGGACAGCTGACATGTCCGCGACACACGCCGACACCATCGTCATGCCCACCCGCAAGAGCCCGGTTCCCGCGATCACCTTCGCAGGCCTGATCCTGATCCTCGCGATCCTGCCGGCTTTCGTCTACCCGATATTCGTGATGAAGCTGCTTTGCTTCGTCCTGTTCGCAGCGGCATTCAACTTGCTGCTCGGCTACACGGGGCTGCTGTCCTTCGGCCACGCGGCCTTCTTCGGCGGAGCAGCCTATGTGACGGCACACGCCCTGAAGGTCTGGCAGGTGACGCCCGAACTCGCGATCATCGCGGGCGTGGTGACCTCTATCGTGCTTGGCCTCATCATCGGTGTTGTGGCCATCCGCCGGCAGGGCATCTACTTCGCGATGATCACGCTCGCGATGGCGCAGATGTTCTACTTCTTCTGCCTGCAGGCCCCGTTCACCAACGGCGAGGACGGCATTCAGGGCTTCTCGCGCGGCAACCTGTTCGGGATCATCGATCTCAACGAGACGATGAACCTCTACTACTTCATCGCCGCGGTTTCGGTGCTCTCGCTGGCCCTGATCTGGCGTATCGTCAACTCGCCGTTCGGCCAGATCCTCCGCGCCATCCGCGAAAACGAGCCTCGCACGATCTCGCTCGGCTATTCGGCCCAGCGCTTTAAGCTCGCAGCCTTCGTGATGTCCGCCGGTCTCACTGGTCTTGCCGGCGCGCTCAAGGCGCTGCTGTTCCAGTTCGCGACTCTGGCCGACGTTGCCTGGCAGATGTCGGGTGAAGTCATCCTGATGACGCTGATCGGCGGTATCGGCACTATGGCAGGTCCCGTCGTCGGCGCGGGCATCCTCGTCGGCATGCAGAACTTCCTCGCCACTTCCGGCCTGCCGGTGACGATGGTGCTGGGCGGCACGTTCATGATCTGCGTGCTTCTCTTCCGCCGTGGCGTCGTTGGCGAGTTCCTCCACCTCCTGGAGCGCCGCAAGGGATGACCGACCGCCGCGCGGCCGCAACCTTTACCCGGGCGGATGTCGTCCGCCCGGAATGGGTCGATTACAACGGTCACATGGGCGACTTCGCCTATGCAATCGCCTTTTCCCAGACGGTAACGGCCTTCATGGACGTCATCGGCATCGACCGGACCTACCGGGATGCAACGTCTTCCACGCTCTACACGCTCGACATGCGCATCGGCTACCAGCGCGAGTGCCACGAAGGCCTGGCGCTCGAGCTGACGCTGCATGTGCTGGCGGCGGACGCCAAGCGCATGCATCTCTACCTCGAAATGCATGATGGCGATGGCAACCTCTTAGCCTGGAACGAGCAGGTGCAGCTGCATGTCTCCCGCGCTTCGGGCCTGCCGAAGGCGGCGGCGTTCCCGGAGGATATCGCGGCGCGGATCAAGGAAGCTGCTCAAAAAGCCCCCGCAATCCCGCCGCTCGCGCATATCGAGAAGCGGATCGGCCTCGGCAAATAGTTGAAAAAATCAATCAGACAAACGGAAGGGCCGGCGGATCGCTCCGCCGGCCCTTCTTCTTGTAGGTCGTAAACGTATCAGAGCACTTCGAACAGGCCAGCTGCGCCCATGCCGCCACCAACGCACATGGTGACGACAACGTAGCGGGCACCACGGCGCTTGCCCTCGATCAGCGCGTGACCGACCATGCGCGCACCCGACATGCCATAGGGGTGCCCAATCGAGATCGCACCGCCATCGACGTTGAGCAGCTCGTTCGGGATGCCGAGCTGGTCGCGGGACGGGATAACCTGCGCTGCAAAGGCCTCGTTCAGCTCCCACAGGCCGATATCCTCGACCTTGAGGTTGTGCTGGGCAAGCAGCTTGCGCACCGCCGGAACCGGACCGATGCCCATTTCCTCGGGACCAACGCCCGCGACGGCGATGCCACGGTAGAGGCCGAGCGGCGTCAGGCCGCGCTTCTCCGCTTCGCTACGTTCCATCAGCACTGAAGCCGACGCGCCGTCAGACAGCTGCGAGGCATTGCCGGCGGTGATGAAGCGGCCTTCGGCAATACGCTGGCCATCGCGGAAAACCGGCTTGAGGCCCGCCAGGCTTTCGAGCGTCGTTTCCGGGCGGTTGCCCTCGTCCTTGGCGAGCGTGACTTCCTTCTCGGAAACCGCGCCGGTCGCCTTGTCGGTGACCTGCATGATCGTCGTCAGCGCGACGATCTCGTCATCGAAGCGTCCCGCTGCCTGCGCGCCGGCGGTGCGCTGCTGCGACTGAAGGGCATACTCGTCCTGCGCCTCGCGGCTGACGCCATAGCGGTCAGCGACGATTTCAGCCGTCTCGAGCATCGTCATGTAGGTCTGCGGCAGGTTAGCGTCGATCCAGGGATCGCGCCAGTTTGTGACGTTCATCTGCGCGTTCTGGACCAGCGAAATCTGCTCCACGCCACCGCCAATCGTGACCTGCATGCCATCGGAAATGATCTGCTTGGCGGCAATGGCAATCGCCATCAGGCCCGACGCGCACTGGCGGTCAACGCTCTGGCCGGGAACCGTCACCGGCAGGCCGGCGCGCAGAAGGCCTGTGCGGGCGATGTTCATGTGGGTCGTACCCTGCTGCAGGGCTGCACCGACGACCACATCCTCGATCTCAGCCGGGTCTACGCCAGCGCGCTTGACCGCGTGTTCAATCGCGTGGCCGATCAGGCGCGGCGCGGTCGTCGCATTGAACGCACCACGATACGCCTTCCCGATCGGCGTGCGCGCGGTGGAGACGATTACTGCTTCTCTCATCTGCTTCTCCCAAAATCAGTTGTCGTCAGGCGCCGCCAGCGCCTTGGCGCAGGCAAGAAGCTTGTCGGTCAGTTCGATCGGCCGGCGGGTCTGCCGGTCGACATAGACATGCACGTAGGTTCCGCGCGCAGCGCAGAACTCCGCGCCGGCAGAGAACAGGCCGAACCCCCAGGTGAGGCTGGTGCGCCCCACCTTCTCGACCCGGGCCCCAACCCAGAGCCGGGTTGGGAAGTTGATCTCGCTGAAGAACTCGGCGCCGTTCTTCACGACAAGGCCGATCGGATCGGTTGCTTCCGGCGAAAGATCCAGCGCGCCATAGTCGATCAGCGCCATGTTCAGGGCGGTATCAAAGTACTTCAGGTAGGCCACGTTGTTGACGTGGCCGTAGATGTCACAGTCCTCCCACTGCAGCACCGTCTCCTGATGCCAGGGATAGGCGCTGCGGGGAAGAGGATAGAGACGTTCGCTCATCTATCAGGCCTGGCCGAGGGCTTTCCGCGCATTCTCGATGATGCGGTCGACGTGGCGCAGGCCTTCCGCCGGCTCGATCGGAGAAGAGATATCGGCAATGCGATCGAAGTTCGCGGCGACGTCGTCCGGCGTCAGCGACTTGCCGGCAAAGCAGACGCCCTCGCTTTCAACGACGGCAAGGCGCGCAACCGTGCCGGCGCCGGCCAGCAGTGCGGTGCGCGACGGCGCGTCCCGGCTGACAAGCCATACCGCAGCCGGCGACACGAGTTCGGGAGCAAGCATCTGCAGCATCTCGTCGCTCATCATGTCGCCGGTCATGCGGGTGGCTGCCGTCGGGAGGATGGCATTCACATGAATTCCGTACTTCGCGCCCTCAAGGTGCAGCGTGTTCATCAGGCCGAGCAGCGCCATTTTCGCCGCGCCGTAGTTGGACTGGCCGAAATTGCCGTAGGCGCCGGAGGTGGAGGAGGTCACTAGGATGCGGCCGTAGTTCTGCTCACGCATCACGCCCCAGACCGCCTTAGTCGCGATCGTCGTGCCCATCAGGTGCACGTCGACAACGGCGCGGAAGTCATCCATCGTCACCTTGGCGAAGGTCTTGTCGCGCAGGATGCCGGCATTGTTGATGAGAGCGTCGACGCGTCCGAATTCGTTCAGCGTGCGCTCCACCATCGCCTCCATGTCGGCCTCGGAGGTAACATTGCCGCCGTCGGCGATTGCACGGCCGCCAGCCTCCCGGATCTCGCGCACGACAGCCTCGGCCGCTGCGGTCGATCCGCCAGTGCCGTCACGCGAGCCGCCAAAATCGTTGACGACGACCGCCGCGCCGTGCGCGGCCAGCATCAGCGCATGCGAGCGCCCCAGCCCGCCACCTGCGCCGGTGACGATGGCAACCTGATCCTTGAAGCTGACGGCCATTAATTCTCTCCTTCCACTACCAGAACCAGCCATTCCGCGATGACGGCCGGCTTCTGAATTCCTTCGATCTCAACTTCCACCGCAAAGCGCCGGAGCTTTCCGCCACCCTTTGGCTCTTCGGAGACGAGCGTGAACTTGCCGCGCAGACGCGATCCGACCGGCACAGGCGTCAGGAACCGGATCTTGTCGAATCCGTAGTTCACCTCGACAACGCCGGGCGCAGGCAAGGGCATGGCGCTATGCGTGAAATGGGTAAGCAGCGACAGCGACAGGAAGCCATGGGCGATCGTGCCGCCATATGGGCCTTCGGCCTTCGCGCGCTCCGGATCCACGTGAATGAACTGATGATCCAGAATCGCGTCGGCGAACCGGTCCACGAACGGCTGATCCACAGTGATCCACTCCGAGATCAACGGTTCGTTCTGGCGGGTCAGTTCATTCATGTGGCTATCCTCTCCCTCAACCTCTGCCGCGTAATCGACAATTGCAACATACCCAGTAGTATGTTTAATGGCAGACGTCTAGCGTTTCGCGTAGCAACTGTTGGGCGCTGAGCAATTGCGTCCCTTATGCAAATCCGCTGATATGCAGGCGGGAGAGAGAATTTTGGAGGATTTGATGGCCAACGCGCGGCTCGATGAGGGAGACAAGCGCGAACTGAGCGAAGCAGAAGCTCTTGTGGAAGCCGATCGTCCGCGCCGCCCAACTCGCGCGCGACGGAAGAACGCCGACGGGGAGCCTGCCGACAACAACATCGACATTCTCGACGTTGCCGCCCAGTGCTTCATGGAAATGGGCTTTCAGGGAGCGAGTATCGATGACGTTGCTCGCCGGCTCGGCGCCACCAAGGGACGCATCTACCACTACTACCGCTCCAAGACCGATCTGTTCTTCGACGTCCACCGCGAAGGGATGCGCCGCCTCAACGAAGCGGTTCACGCCGCGATGCAGACGGGCAGCACCGGCCGCGAAACGCTGCACGCAATGCTTGAGGCGCATGCCCTGACCATGCTGCAGAACATCGCGTACCTCGCCGTCGTCGTGCAGGGCGTACACATGCATCGCCTCGGCGCAACGACGCTCGCGCAGCGCCAGGTGCTGGACGAGATCATGGCGATCCGCCGCGACTTCGAGCACCTGTTCATAGACGTCTTCCGCCGAGGTCAGGAGGACGGCAGCATCCGCGCCGAAAACGCCTCCATCGCCGTCAAGGGCATGCTGGGCGCAGTCAACTGGACCGCGATCTGGTACCGTCCGCGCTCCGGCGAAACACTCGAACACAAGCAGAAGATCGCGCGCGAGCTGGCGACCCGCCAGGTCGAGGGCATCATCTGACGCCGCAATCTCCTTCAGAAATTCGCGTCCGGCAGCCGCCGGAATATCCCAGGGAATGCAGCCATGACTTCTACCCCATTCTCTTTCACCACGGTCGGGCAGATCCACGTCGAGTGGGGCGCCGCCGCCAGGCTCGGCGAACTCCTCGGCAACTGGTTCCCCGCCCGCAACTTGCTGCTCGTGACTGACGGCGGCCTCCACAAGGCAGGCGTACTTGAACCTGCCAAGGCGTCGCTCGCCGCCGCTGGCTTCAAGGTCACCGTGTTCGATGCGGTCGTCGCCGATCCCCCCGAGCAGGTGTTGCTCGACTGCGTTGCACAAGGCCGCACGGCGGACGCAGACATCGTCATCGGCATCGGCGGCGGCTCGTCCATGGACGTCGCCAAGCTCGCCGCGGTGATGCTGGTTAGCGAACAGCCGCTGTCCGAACTCTACGGCATCGGCAAGGTGCAGGGCTCGCGCCTGCCGCTGGTGCAGGTGCCTACGACGGCCGGAACCGGCTCGGAAGTCACCAACATCACGATCCTGACTCGGCCCGACCATTCGAAGATGGGCGTCGTCGCCGACCAGCTCTATGCTGACCGTGTGCTGCTCGACGCCGAGCTCACCGTTGGTTTGCCCGCGCTGCACACCGCGGCGACCGGCATTGACGCAATGGTGCATGCGATCGAAGCCTATACCAGCAAGCACAAGAAGAACCCGCTGTCGGACGCGGCTGCGCGCGAGGCGCTTCACCTCCTCTCATCCAACCTCGTCGCCGCCTGCAAGAACGGCGCGGACCGGGATGCGCGCGAGGCAATGCTGATCGGCGCGCTGCTTGCCGGCCAGGCGTTCGCCAACGCGCCGGTCGCGGCGGTCCACGCCCTCGCCTACCCGCTAGGTGGCCGTTACCACATTCCGCATGGACTCTCGAACGCGCTGATGCTGCAGCCGGTGCTCGAGTTCAACATGAAGGCTGCCGCGCCGCTCTATGCCGAACTCGCAACAGCCGTCGGCGCAGACGTTGCGCAGGATGCAGGATACGAGGCAAAGGCCCAGGCCTTCGTGAAGCGGCTGATCGAACTGATGGATGGCTCCGGCGCGCCGCGTCGCCTGCGTGATGCCGGCGTTGCCGAAGAGATGCTGCCGCAGCTTGCTGCCGATGCGATGCTGCAGACCCGCCTTCTCGGCAACAATCCGGTCGAAGTGACCGAAGCAGACGCGCTCGCTCTCTATCGCGCGGCGTTCTGACGCCTGCAACGGGACAGCACTCCCCCGCTGAGGCTGCGGACGGGGCCCCTCGTCCGCACCACTTTCATCAGCATGTTCCGAGGATACCATGAGCACTTTCGAGACGCCAAAGTCGGCCAGCCTGTATGAGCGCGCCAAGCAGGTGATGCCGGGCGGCAATACGCGCCATACGGTCTTCCGCGCGCCCTACCAGATCTATGCCGAACGCGGCGAAGGCTGCCGCATCATCGACATCGACGGCAACAGCCGCATCGACGCCGTCGGCAACTTCACCTCGCTGATCCACGGCTATGGCTGCGAAGCCATCAAGGCCGCCGCGCGGGAGCAGCTGGAGAAGGGCTTCTGTTTCGGCATGGCGACGCCCGGCGAGGTGCGGCTGTCCGAAATCCTCGTCGAGCGCCTGCCTTCGGTCGAGCATGTGCGGTACTGCAACTCCGGCACCGAGGCAGTCATGAATGCCGTGAAAGTCGCGCGTGCCTTCACCGGTCGTGCCAAGATCGCCAAGTGCGAAGGCGCCTATCACGGCACCTATGATGTGGTGGAAACCAGCCAGGAGGCGCGGCCGGAGAACTGGGGCGACCTCGACGCGCCGAAATCGGTGCCAACGGCCGCTGGCACCCCGCAGGGCGTTTTGGATGACGTCGTCGTCATCCCGTTCAACAATGTCGAGCTTGGCGAAAAGATACTGCGCGCCAAGGGCAACGACCTCGCCGGTGTCCTGGTCGACGTGATGCCGAACCGCGCCGGCCTGGTTCCGGCGACCCCAGAATTCCTCGAGATGCTCCGTCGCGTCACGAAAGAGATCGGCGCACTGCTCATCTTCGACGAGGTGATCACCTTCCGCCTTGGCTATAACGGCGCGCAGGGGCGCTATGGCATCAATCCGGATGTCACTGCGCTCGGCAAGATCATCGGCGGCGGCTTCCCGATCGGCGCGGTCGCCGGCCGCAAGGATGTGTTGGCCGTCTACGACCCGACGAATGGCGCACCGAAAGTGCAGCACGGCGGCACCTTCAGCGCCAATCCGATGTCGATGATGGCCGGCATTGCTGCAATGGAAGCCCTGACGCCGGAAGCCTTTGCCCATCTCGAAGCGCTCGGCGACCGCTTTGAAGCCAAAATCGCCACAGTCTTCGAGGAACTCGGCATTGAAGCGCAGGTGACTGGCCTTGGCTCGCTGCGCCGTATCCATCTGAACAAGGCAAGGCTCTCCGATTTCCGCTCAACGGTGCTCGCAAGCGCCGACGGTGCGAAGAAGGTCGCGGCGCTGGCCCGCCTTCTGTTCGACGAAGGCGTGATCATCGCGTCGAATGGCCTCGTCTGCTTCTCAACGCCGATGACCTTCGACGACATCGACGAGATCGTCGAGGCCTTCGCCCGCGCATTGCCGAGGCTGGCGGAGCCCTGAATCGTTTCCACCCTAGATCCATCCCGCAGCCGCTGAACGCGGCTGCCTTCTTTTTCTTTTTTAGCGAGACAGACATGCTGCCCCTGAAAGATCCGGGACTTTTGCGCGACAAGTGCCTCGTCAACGGCGAGTGGGTCGAGGCCCGCTCGGGCAAGACGGTGGACGTGACCAATCCGGCAACCGGCGAGCTGATCGCCCGCGTGCCGTCGCTCTCGGCCGAAGAGGTCGAGGAAGCCATTTCCCATGCCGACGCCGCCTTCCGCCCCTGGGCAAAGCGCCCGGCCAAGGAGCGCTCGGCGATCCTGCGCAAGTGGTTCGACCTGATGGTCGAGCATGCCGACGACCTTGCGGTGATCCTCACCAGCGAGCAGGGCAAGCCGGTGGCGGAAGCCCGCGGCGAGATCATGTACGCCGCCTCCTTCGTCGAATGGTTCGCCGAGGAAGCCAAGCGCGTCTACGGCGACACCATTCCCGCCCCGCAGGCCGACAAGCGCATCACCGTCATCCGCCAGCCGGTGGGCGTCACCGCTGC
>NZ_JAGL01000029.1 GCF_000526635.1 Aminobacter sp. J41 | reverse complement strand
GTTCCTGCTGGTGCAACGCGCGACGTCGTCGCTGTTCTTCATCCTGATGACGATCGCCTTCGTTGACGTGCTGGCGGGCTTCGTCGTCTCGTTGCGCGCCTCCTCACGCGACATCAATCTCCGCTAGTCAGAAAAAGAAAGAGCCCGGAACCCGGGCTCAGACTGCTGACAAAGTTCCGCGAGCCTTCAAATCAGACTTGTTGATTCCGATCCGTTCTCACTTTGAATCTGAGACGTTCCGTGAATCTCGGTCTCCGGAAAGGTGCGTCGAGGGTTTGTCAACAAACTGAGCCCGGAACCCGGGCTCTTCTTGTGTCTGCTCGCGGCAGGATCAGGCGTTGTCGCTGACGAAGCCGGCTGCCTCGATGCCGACCTTGGCGACGAGCTCGTCATTGTCGGATGTGTCGCCCGACACGCCGACCGCGCCGACAAAATCGCCGTCCTTCGTCTTGATGGCTACGCCACCTGGCACCGGGATCATGTTGCCGCCCGTCAGCGCGACAAAGGCGTTGACGAAGTGCGGGCGCTCGATCGCCGCCTGGTTGAGCTTGCGGGTATCGGCACCGGTTGCGGCTGCCCCGAACGCCTTGCCGCGGGCAATTTCAATTCGCATGAAGGGCGAACCGTCCTGGCGCTGCGCCGAGATGGTGTGGCCACCGGCGTCGACGACGACGACGCAGAGCGGATTGAGCTTGAGCTCGGCAGCCTTCGCCAGGGTTGCCTCGATGATGGTGTTGGCCTGAGCCAGCGAAATTTGCGTCATGCGGGTGATCCTCCTCATTCCATCGCGGCTCTGACTTAAGGGAACATTGCCGCTTTGGTAATGGGCTGCGTGGATGCGGACGCGCAAAAGGCCGCGCCATTCACAGGTTGCGAACAGGGGATTGAGGCTTCGGTCGGATCAGCTGCTCAGCTGGTCGAGCTTGCGCTGCATCGCAGCGATCTGCTCCTTGAGCTCCTGCAGGTCGTCCTTCTGGCTGGACTCGGAGCGCGGTGCCGGCTCCTCGCGCTGCGGGGGCTGCGGCGGGAACGGCGTGAACATACGCATCGCGTTCTGGAACAGCTCGATGTTGCGGCGGGTCTGCTCCTCGATCGCCTTCATCGGCATCGCGGCTTGCATCATCTCCATCGGCGTCTTGCCGATCGCTTCCTTCATCTGCTCGCGGAAGCGCTCCTGCTCCTTGGCAAAGGCGATCATCGATTGCTCAAGGAAGCTCGGTACGACCATCTGCATCTGGTCGCCATAGAAGGAAATCAGCTGCCGCAGGAACGAGATAGGCAGCATGTTCTGCCCTTCCTTGTTCTCCAGCTCGAAGATGATTTGCGTCAGCACCGGGTGGGTGATGTCCTCGCCCGTCTTGGCGTCCTGCACGGTGAACTCCTCGCCGCGCTTCACCATCTGGGCCAGGTCTTCCAGCGTCACATAGGTACTTGTCCCTGTGTTGTAGAGCCGTCGGTTGGCGTATTTCTTGATGACCACAGGGTCCTGTTTTGCTGGCATTCGTGACCTCCCGGTTGGGATGCTGCGTAAGCGGGCAATTACCCTCGGCCTCTCCCCCGACGCCGAAGCCTGAGGATATGCCCAAACGGCAGATGATGGGAAGGGGTTTGGTGCAGTGCAGTGAAACTATACCGCTTTGCACTTTGGGGTTTGACTCGCTCGCGCGAAAGGGGACAACATCGCCTCAAGCACCCCAACTCCCAAAGCTTCACAGCGAGGAAACCCGATGTCCGAAATTGTTGTCGCGAGTGCCGCTCGCACTCCCGTTGGCTCCTTCAATGGAGCGTTCGCCGATACGCCGGCCCATGTGCTTGGTGCGACGGCCATCAAGGAGGCGCTGGCTCGCGCGGGCGTCGCCGGCGAGGAAGTCGACGAGGTCATCATGGGCCAGATCCTGACCGCTGGTCAGGGCCAGAACCCGGCACGCCAGGCGGCGATGGGCGCCGGCATCCCGCAGGAAGCGACCGCATGGGGCCTCAACCAGCTGTGCGGCTCGGGCCTGCGCGCGATTGCGGTGGGCATGCAGCAGATCCTGACCGGTGACGCGAAGATCATCGTCGCCGGCGGTCAGGAATCGATGTCGCTCGCGCCGCACTGCCAGCACCTGCGCGCCGGCACGAAGATGGGCGACCTCAAGTTCATCGACACAATGATCAAGGACGGCCTGACCGACGCCTTCTTCGGCTACCACATGGGCAACACGGCGGAGAACGTCGCCCGCAAGTGGCAGCTGACCCGCGACGAGCAGGATGCCTTTGCGGTTGCTTCGCAAAATAAGGCCGAGGCCGCTCAGAAAGCCGGCCGCTTCAAGGACGAGATCGTTCCGGTGACGGTGAAGACCCGCAAAGGCGAGGTGATCGTCGACCAGGACGAGTACATCCGCCACGGCACCACGCTCGAGGCGGTGCAGAAGCTGCGCCCGGCCTTCGACAAGGAAGGCACCGTCACCGCGGGTAACGCGTCGGGCATCAATGACGGCGCCGGCGCGGTCGTCCTGATGACCGAGGAAGAGGCCGTACGCCGCGACATCACCCCTCTGGTCCGCATCGTCTCCTGGGCGACCGCCGGCGTTGATCCGCAGGTGATGGGCACCGGTCCGATCCCCGCTTCGCGCAAGGCGCTGGAGAAGGCCGGCTGGTCGGTCGACGATCTCGATCTCGTCGAGGCCAATGAGGCCTTTGCCGCGCAGGCTTGCGCGGTCAACAAGGAATTGGGCTGGAACCCCGACATCGTGAACGTCAATGGCGGCGCAATCGCGATTGGTCACCCGATCGGTGCATCGGGCGCACGCATCTTCAACACGCTGGTGTACGAGATGAAGCGTCGCTCGGCGAAGAAGGGCTTGGCCACCCTCTGCATCGGCGGCGGCATGGGCGTCGCCATGTGCGTTGAGGCGATGAACTAGTTTTCCTGATCACCAATTTGAGGCAGATACGCGCGGCCGGACGCCAGGGGCAGACAGAACAAGGGGAACCTCCTGTCGGCCCGTCCGTGCGATCAGAGAAGGGGGGACAGCCCTTATGACAAGAACTGCACTCGTGACCGGCGGGTCGCGCGGTATTGGCGCTGCAATCTGCGTGGCGCTGAAGAACGCCGGATACAAGGTTGCCGCTAACTACGCCGGCAACGACGAGGCCGCGCGCAAGTTCAACGAGGAGACGGGCATCCCTGTTTACAAGTGGTCGGTTGCCGACTACGAGGCCTGTGCGGAAGGCGTGAAGCAGGTCGAGGCCGACCTTGGGCCAGTAGACGTGCTGGTAAACAACGCTGGCATTACCCGCGATGCCATGTTCCACAAGCTGACGCCGCAGCAATGGCGCGAAGTGGTCGACACCAACCTCAACGGCATCTTCAACATGAGCCACCAGGTGTGGCCGGGGATGCGCGAGCGCAAGTTCGGACGCATCATCACGATCTCGTCGATCAATGGCCAGAAGGGCCAGGTCGGCCAGGCGAACTATGCCGCCGCCAAGGCAGGCGAGATCGGCTTCACCAAGGCGCTGGCGCTGGAAGGCGCGCGCTTCGGCGTCACCGTCAACGTGATCTGCCCGGGCTACATCGCGACCGAGATGGTGATGGCGGTGCCGGAGAAGGTGCGGGAGTCGATCATTGCCCAGATACCCGTCGGCCGTCTCGGCGAGCCTGAAGAGGTCGCGCGCTCGGTGCTGTTCCTCGCCTCCGACGAGGCGGGCTTCATCACCGGCTCGACGCTGTCGGCGAATGGCGGGCAGTACATGGCCTGAGCTTGAGGCTGAGAGCGGAAACGGAACGGCCCCTTTTCGGGGCCGTCAGACTGCTGACAAAGTTCCGCGAGCCTTCAAATCAGGCTTGTTGATTCCGATCCGTTCTCACTTTGAATCTGAGACGTTCCGTGAATCTCGGGCTCCGGAAAGGTGCGTCGAGGGTTTGTCAACAAACTGACGGCCCCTTTTCGGGGCCGTTTTTATCGGTGCGTCACTATTCGTCGGTAAGCAGCGCCTTGTAGACGACACCCGCAATCGCAGCGCCGACGATTGGCGCGACCCAGAACAGCCAGAGCTGAGCGAGCGCTGGCCCCTCGGCAAAGAGGGCGACGCCGGTGGAGCGCGCCGGATTGACCGAGGTGTTGGTCACCGGGATCGAGATCAGGTGTATCAGGGTCAGCGCAAGGCCGATTGCGATTGGTGCAAAACCGGCCGGGACGCGCCCGCTGGTCGAACCCAGAATGATCAGCAGGAAGAAGAAGGTCAGCAATACTTCAGTAATCAGCGCCGAAGTCATCGAATAGCCGCCGGGCGACGCCTCGCCATAGCCGTTCGAGGCGAAGCCGCCGACCGAAGTGAAATCGGCCTTGCCACTGACGATCAGGTAGAGCGCTGCGCCAGCAAGTACCGCACCCACCAATTGCGCGATGACATATGGAATGAGGTCTTTACCGTCGAAGCGGCCGGCGACCAGCAGGCCAACGGATACCGCCGGGTTGAAGTGGCCGCCCGAGATGCCACCCGCTGCATAAGCCATCGTGAGGACGGTCAGTCCGAAGGCGAGCGCTACGCCTGAGAAACCGATACCAAGTTCCGGAAAAGCCGCGGCGAAAATCGCGGAGCCGCAACCACCAAACACCAGCCAGAAAGTGCCGAAGAACTCGGCCACAAGGCGCCTTGTCATGAAAATCCCTCCTAAGACGCACGAGCCCCCACGCTGGAAGATGTGCGCCCAAGCTTCGGCGGTTGACAATCCGACTGGTTGCAGTCGGCGAGCCACTGCAGGGAAAACTTGCGGGAATTTCCGCTCAACTGGCGGAAATTGTTAACGCGAGCGCGAAAAAGTCTGTGCGATTCGCTGTGCGTAACCTGTGGATTAGTTGTGGGGAGGTTGGGGATAATACCAGATGTTGTGGAGAACAAACCGGGAAACTGGGCGCGGCAGTGATTCGTCGCTGATTCGTTCCGGCTTTGGCCTGAATGTTAACAGGGATGAGCGGTGCGGCCGCAACAGGTAAATTTCACGTAAATGAAACCCTAATGAATTCTTAAAGTTGAAGGGCGGAGGGGAAGGCCTTGTTGGTGGCCTGCAAAGGGCGAAGGTTGGCGTCGTTAACGATTCCAGCCGCTCCCTGCGGTTGTTCCCTGCGCGGTCGCACGAATGCGCATGCATATGGTGGTTAATATCGCCAAGGATCTACATATAGCGGTGAACGCAACGGGAACGACGCCGAGTCAGCGATTCGTCGCTGATTCGTTCCAGACTCGTTCCGTTGATTAACAGCGGTAGTTTCCGCCGCCCTTTTTGCTACAAAACACTGCGGTATCTTCCGCTTGTGGGGTGGGGTGTGCTAACGGAGGCATCCGCCGCGCCGAGGAGAGCGAACCCCGCATTATGAGCCTCCAGAAAAGACACGACGCTCCGCTCGTCCTATCCGGCCGGGACGTGACCGCCGTGCTCGGTCCGACCAACACCGGCAAGACGCATCTGGCTATCGAGCGCATGGTGGCGCATTCGAGCGGCATCATCGGCCTGCCGCTGCGCCTGCTCGCGCGCGAGGTCTATACCCGGGTTGTCGAAAAGGTGGGTGCCGCCAACGTCGCCCTCATCACCGGCGAGGAAAAGATCGTCCCGCAGGGTGCGCGCTATTCGGTCTGCACCGTGGAGGCGATGCCGCGCGAGGCGGACGTCGCTTTCGTCGCGATCGACGAGGTGCAGCTCGCCGCCGACTTTGAGCGCGGCCACATCTTCACCGACCGCCTGCTGCATTTGCGTGGGCGCGAGGAGACTCTGCTGCTTGGTGCCGCCACCATGCGCGGCATTCTCGAAATGCTCCTGCGCGGTATTTCGGTCATCACCCGCCCGCGCATGTCGCACCTTGCCTATGCGGGGCAGAAGAAGCTCACCCGCCTGCCTCGCCGCTCGGCCATCGTGGCCTTCTCGGCTGACGAGGTCTACGGCATCGCCGAGCTGGTACGCCGTCAGCGCGGTGGCGCGGCGGTGGTGCTGGGCGCGCTGAGCCCGCGCACCCGCAATGCGCAGGTCGAGCTCTACCAGTCCGGCGACGTCGACTATCTGGTCGCGACCGACGCGATCGGCATGGGTCTCAATCTCGACCTCGACCATGTCGCCTTTGCCCAGAACCGCAAGTTCGACGGCCACCAGTACCGCGAGCTGACGGCAGCCGAGATCGGCCAGATTGCTGGCCGCGCCGGCCGTCACGTTCGCGACGGCACCTTTGGCGTCACCGGCCAGGTCGATCCGTTCCCGGATGAGCTCGTCGAGCGGATCGAGTCGCACACCTTCGATCCGGTGAAGGTGTTGCAGTGGCGCTCGGCAGCGTTCGATTTCTCAAGTCTTGATGCGCTTCGCCGCTCGATCGACGTGACGCCGCCGGTCGAAGGGCTGACGCGCGCGCTTCCGGCTGTTGACCAGCGGGCGCTCGAGCATCTGGCGCAGGATGAGGCCGTCCGCCGCCTTGCCACGACGCCCAAGCGGGTCGAACTTCTTTGGGAAGCATGCGCTCTGCCCGACTACCGGCGTATTGCTCCGGCACAACATGCCGACATAATTGGCAGTATCTATTTTGATCTGGCCCGGAAAGGCCATGTCGATGAAGATTACATGGCCGAACAGGTGCGACGGGCCGATACGACAGAAGGCGATATCGACACGCTGTCGCACCGGATTGCGCAGATTCGTACCTGGACCTTCGTTTCACACCGCCCTGGCTGGCTTGCCGATCCGGCACACTGGCAAGAAAAAACACGCGAGATAGAGGACAGGTTGTCCGATGCGCTTCACGAGCGATTGACGAAACGCTTTGTAGATCGCAGGACTTCCGTGCTCATGAGGCGCCTGAGAGAAAATGCAATGCTTGAAGCTGAAATAAATCCGTCCGGCGACGTTACTGTCGAGGGGCATCATGTTGGCTCCCTTCAGGGCTTCCGTTTTACGGTTGACCAGACAGCGGCGGGCGAAGACGCAAAGGCGATGAAGGCGGCTGCGCAGAAGGCGCTGGCTGCCGAGTTCGAGGCGCGTGCCGAACGGTTCGCCAACGCCCCGAATGGCGACTTCGCGCTTGCTTCGGACGGGCTGCTGCGCTGGATCGGTGCTCCGATCGCGACTCTGGTTGCTGGCGATGATCCGCTTGCACCGCGCGTAATCCTGCTCGCCGACGAGCAGCTGACGGGCCCGGCTCGCGAAAAGGTCGTGGCGCGTGCCGAGCGCTTCGTGCGCTTCCAGATCGAGACGCTGCTCAAGCCGCTGTTCGACCTCAAGGCTGCCGACCAGCTGACGGGCATTGCGCGCGGCATCGCGTTCCGCCTCGTCGAGAATTTCGGCCTGATCAATCGCCGCGAGATCTCTAACGACGTCAAGTCGCTCGATCAGGAGGCCCGCGCCGCGCTGCGCCGCCTGGGCGTGCGTTTTGGCGCCTTCCACATCTTCACCCCGGCGCTGATCAAGCCGGCTCCGGCGGGTCTCCTGACGCTGCTGTGGGCGCTGGTCAATGACGGCAAGGAAAAGCCGGGCTTCGGCGACGTCGTCACCGCCCTTGCCTCGGGCCGCACCTCGATCGTGGTCGATCCGTCCTTCGAGCCGATGTTCTATAGCCTTGCCGGCTACCGCGTCCTTGGCCGCCGTGCGGTGCGCGTCGACATCCTCGAGCGCCTTGCCGACCTGATCCGTCCGGCGCTTGCCTGGCGTACCGGCTCCGGCCAGCGTCCGGACGGCGCCTTCGACGGGGCGTCGTTCTACGTAACGCCCGCGATGATGTCGATTCTCGGCGCCACTTCTGAGGACATGGAAGAGACGCTGAAGGGCCTCGGCTACCGCGCTGAAGCGAAGCCCGCAGCGGAAGTCGCTGCGAAGCTTGCGGAGTTCGACGCTGCTGCTGCCGAGGCCAAGGCTGCTGCCGAGCAGCCGGCTGAGGCACCTGCTGAAGCAGCTGTCGAGGCTGAGGCTGGCGAAGCCCCCGCTGCAGACGCAGCTACGGACGATACCGCCACGGATGCCGCAAGCGAGGCGCAGGAAGCTGCTCCTGAGGCTCCCGCCGCCGAGGCCGCACCGGTTGAGGCCGCTGCGGAGGAAGCTCCTGCTGCAGAGCCGGCCGAAGAGCCGAAACCAATCCTGCTGTGGCGTCCGGCGCGCTTCGAGGGCCGCCAGCAGCGCCAGCACCAGAACCGCAACCAGCACAGTCGTGGGCCGCGCCGCGAAGGTGAGAGCCAGGAACGCGGCGAGGGCAGGGGCGAGCGCCCCGCTCGCGGCAAGTTCCAGGGCAAGCCTGGAGAGCAGCGAGGTGAGGGCAAGCCGCGCCGCGAAGGCGGCCGTGGTGACCGTCGCGAAGGTGGCAAGCCGCAGTTCGCCGACAAGCAGGCACGTCCGCAGAAGCCGCGCGAGGAGCGCCCGGTCAAGCTCGATCCGGATTCTCCGTTCGCCAAGCTCGCGGCCCTGCGCGAGCAGCTGACCAAGAAGTAGATGAACGGCGTCGAGCGGCAACGCATCGACAAGTGGCTGTTCTTCGCGCGCGCGGTAAAATCCCGCTCGCTAGCAGCAAAACTGGTTCAGGCGGGGCATGTCCGCCTGAACCGCGAAAAGATCGACCAGGCCGCGCAGCTGGTGAAAACCGGCGACGTGCTGACGATGAAGCTGGAACGCGGCGTGGTCGTCTGGCGGGTGCTTTTGCCCGGCAAGCGGCGCGGCCCGGCCGAAGAAACGCGTACTCTCTACGAAGACCTGACGACGCGCGAGGAACCGCCAGCCTGAGGCGCGATGCGCAAATGCATTCCTGCATTGCGCACTTGCGCGGATTGGTCACCCTTGCGCACATCCGGCGAAGGGTTTACCTCACCGCCGGACCCTAGCAGACTGAAAGCCGGGCGGAGCCACTCATGACCTATGTCGTCACAGACAACTGCATCCGATGCAAATACACCGACTGCGTGGAAGTATGCCCGGTCGATTGCTTCTATGAAGGCGAGAACATGCTCGTCATTCATCCGGACGAGTGCATCGACTGCGGCGTTTGCGAACCGGAGTGCCCTGCAGACGCTATCAAGCCGGATACCGAGCCCGGCCTCGACAAGTGGCTGCAGATCAATGCCGAATATGCGGCAAAATGGCCCAACATCACGGCGAAGAAGGACGAGCTTCCGGAGGCCAAGGAATTCGACGGCGTTCCGGACAAGTTCGACCAGTACTTCTCGCCCGAACCCGGCTCAGGTGACTGAAATCCGAGGATTTTTAGGGCTTCCTTACGCAAGGTAAGGTTGTGCCGCCCGACCTGCGATTGATTCGCCCTATAGCGCGAAATGCGGCAACGCAAGTTCGCGCATGCGGCAAATTGTTGAATCTCGCGACTTTTTATGCTACATATCTAGCAACATGCCGATGACAAATTGTCGATTCATGGCGCTAGCGCTTTAATCTCGAAAGGCTGCAACTCATCCGAACCAGGGCGACCCTGGGTCGGGCCGGTTCTTTGACCTTGCCCGACACAAAGGCTTCCTTCGGATGATGCGGCCTTTTTGTCATGCGTGGCAGTTGGCTGGCCGGCTTGTCGGCCGCGAATCCACGCGCTCTCGATAGCGCGTGATAAAGAAGGAGTACAGGGCGTATGGCAACCCAGCAGAAGAAAACCGCGACTAAGCACGGCTTCAAGACCGGGGAATTCATCGTATACCCGGCTCACGGCGTCGGTCAGATCACTGCCATCGAAGAGCAGGAAGTCGCGGGACACAAGCTGGAACTCTTCGTCATCGACTTTCAGAAGGATAAGATGCGCTTGAAGGTGCCGGTGGCCAAGGCCGCCACGATCGGCATGCGCAAGCTCTCCGAGACCGACTACGTCGACCGCGCGCTCAAGGTTGTTCAGGGACGTGCCCGCGTGAAGCGCACCATGTGGTCGCGCCGGGCCCAGGAGTATGACGCGAAGATCAATTCGGGCGACCTCATCTCGATCTCCGAGGTTGTCCGCGACCTGTACCGCGCCGAAAACCAGCCCGAGCAGTCCTATTCCGAACGCCAGCTCTACGAGGCCGCCCTTGACCGCATGGCGCGCGAGATCGCTGCCGTGAACAAGATGTCGGACACCGAGGCTATCCGCCTGATCGAGCTCAATCTCGCCAAGGGCCCGCGCCGCGGCGCGAAGGCGGACAACGAGGAGTCCGAGCAGGAAGAAGCCGCATAAGCTTTCCAAAGCTTCAAGTACTTCCAAAAGACCCGGTCGCTCACGGCCGGGTCTTTTCTTTTGCTCCTGCTGCGCCACCTTTGGAACTTATGGACCGGGATCTGCGTATTTACTGACGCAGCATCCGGCCACCCCTCATGCTGCGCTGGCCGATCTCCCGATCGGTCCCATTTCCTGTGCGCGAGCTTTTCCCCGCTCGCCCGCGACGAATGGAGCGCGACATGGACGATTCCGCACGCCGCAGCATGGTTCGCGAGGCCATGAAGGCCCCCTATCTCGAACGCGAGCAGGAACACCAGTTGGCCCTGCGCTGGCGCCAGGGCGACCAGAACGCCATGCATCAGATCGCCACCGCGCACATGCGGCTGGTCATCTCCATGGCTGGGAAGTTCCGCCACTTCGGGCTACCGACTGCAGACCTGATCCAAGAAGGCCATGTCGGCCTGCTGGAGGCAGCCTCCCGATTCGAACCAGACCGGCAGGTCCGCTTCTCGACCTATGCTACCTGGTGGATCCGTGCCTCGATGCAGGACTTCATCCTGCGCAACTGGTCGATCGTGCGCGGCGGCACCTCATCGGCGCAAAAGGCGCTGTTCTTCAATCTCCGGCGCTTGCGGGCTCGGCTCGCGCAGGACAATCGCGAGCTGACCGGCGAGGCGCTTTATCGCGAACTCGCAGAAGCGCTCGGTGTGCCGGTGAGCGACGTCGAGACGATGGACGCGCGGCTGTCTGGCTCCGACACCTCGCTTAATGTGCAGGTGGGTTCGGAAGGTGAGGGCACGGCAGAGCGCCAGGATTTTCTGGTCTGCGATAAGCCGCTACCGGATGAGGTTGTCGGCGACACGATCGACACCGAGCGGCGGCTCCAGTGGCTGCAGCGGGCGCTGAAGACGCTCAACCCGCGCGAGTTGCAGATCATCCGCGAACGCCGGCTGCGTGACGAAGGAGCTACACTCGAGTCGCTCGGCACGACGCTTGGGATTTCCAAGGAGCGTGTGCGGCAGATTGAGGGTCGCGCCATCGAAAAGTTGCGGTTTGCCCTGAGCCACAACGAGCCGCGCAACCGCAACGCTGCCTAGGCAGCGCCCCGCTACCTGTCCGTGATGATCTTCACCTTGCCGCCGGCTGAAACGGTGGCGCTTTCGCTCATCCCGTTGATCAGGCGGAACATGTCGACCTTGCGATCGACGCCTTCCATGCGAGCCGCGAGCGTTGCCACCGTATCGCCCGGGCGGACCGTCACGATCCTCACCCGCAGCGGGTTGAGCGACTGGCGCTCGGCCGCGCTGAGTACGCGGAAGCTGTTGCTGACGGCGCTTGCCGTTGACTCCAGCCGGGTGCTGGCGGCCGGGGCAGCCGTCAGGAGGCGGTAGACCTCGCCCTCGGCCCGGATCACGGTCACGTCGAACTGCCAGCCCTCGGCGCGCGCGCGGGCGGAGACGGCTTCGTTGCCGTTGATGGAGCGCTTGCGGATGCTGCTTGGATCGAGCCCCGCCACCCAGCCGGACTGGATGTAATCGGTAAGCGGCACGCGCCGGTCGATCGACACGCCGTCGAAGCGGATGGCGATGTCGCCAGGGCCGGCCGCCGTTACCGCTGCCGCCGAATTGTCGATGACGAAGCCTTCTGGTACCGAGAATGAGATGCCCAGTTTCGGATGCAGGAAGGTGCGGCCGCGCACGAACCCTTCCTGCGGCGTGTCGCCGAAGAGCATGCCGTCGATGCCGGCAAGGAAGGAGTCGCGGTCGCGGTTGCCGGTTCCGGGCGGCGCATACTGGCGAGCATGGCGAAGCGCCAGTTCAATGCGCTGCGGCGCGGTCGGGTGACTTGCAAGGAAGTCGAGACCCTGGTCCTCCTGGCCGGTTACGCTGCGCGAGGCGCTATAAGCGGCCATGGACTGCAGGAAGCGGGCTGCGGCGAACGGATCGTAACCGGCGCGAGCGATGGAGCGGATGCCAACGGCGTCGGCCTCGAGTTCCTGATTGCGCGAGAACTGGGCAAGGCGCAGCTTGCCGCGCACCAGCGCCACGCGTGCAGCCGGGTCACCGCCAAGCACTTCCGTCGCTACCTTGGTCGCAAGAACTTCCTCGGCCTCGCGCTGCTGGCGCTGGACGCCGTGATTTGCGGTCACGTGCGCCATCTCGTGCGCCAGCACCGCCGCGAGCTCGGCCGAGTCATTAGCGAGCGCGAGCAGGCCGCGCGTAACATAGAGATAGCCGCCGGGTAGCGCGAAGGCGTTGATGTTCGGCGAGTTGAGAATGGTGATCTGGTAGGTCTGGTTCGGGTTTTCCGGATCGAGCGTCAGCGACCCGACGACCCGCGCGACCATGCGTTCCAGCTTCGGGTCCGAATACTCGCCGCCATAAGTGGCAAGGATGCGTGGATGCTGCTCGCGCGCCAGCGCCGTCAGGCGGTCGCCGCGGGTGACGGTGTCCACGGTGACGGGATTAGCGGATGGCTTGAAGGCGCTTTCGTCGCCGCTCAGGACTTGGCAGCCAGCCATGCTGACGCCAAGCGCAAGGGCAATCAGCCCGCGCCGCAGGAGGCGGGCCGGCGACTGCGAAGTCCGGTCCCTCATCGGATCAACCAATGCTGTCGGCAGATTCCAGCCCTTTCCTCTAACCATCATGAAACGAAGCGGATCGGGAAGGGTTGCTCCGTTTCCAAGCCAATTTCGCAAACGCACACATACCATGTAGTCAGCGAGCAATGCGTGGCAAATATGTCCGCATCCGGGCGAAATGGATGCAGTCAGGCACCAATGTAGGCACGGAAAGCGTCAGGCGCAGCGCGCGAGAACATGGTGGTGGTGTCCTCGAATGCCACGATGCGACCCGCCTCGATGAAGGCGATTCGATCGGCAATCAGCTGCGCATCTTCGGGGTGGTGGGTGACCATCAGGATCGTCATCCCATGGTCGAAGTGGAGCTGACGGACGAGCGCCAGCATCTCGCGTCTAAGCGCAGGCCCAAGCGAGGCAAAGGGCTCGTCAAGCAGTAGCACCGGGCGGTCGCGAACCAGCACGCGCGAGAGCGCCACGCGCTGGCGTTCGCCGCCCGAAAGCTCCGACGGCAGACGGCGCTCCTTGCCGGCAAGCCCAGTCTGCGCCAGCGCCTGGGCGATGTCGGCGCGGTCAGCATCGGTCAGGCGCAGGGAGGGCGAGCGACCGAGGCCGACATTGTCCTCGACGGTGAGGTGGGCAAACAGGTTGTTTTCCTGAAACACCATCGAGACGGGGCGTTCAGCGGGCTCGAGGCCGGTGACATCCCTGCCGTCGATCAGCACCTTGCCAGAGACAGGCTTCTCGAAGCCGGCAATCAGGTTGAGCAGGGTGGTCTTGCCCGATCCGCTCGGCCCCATGATCGCGATCACGGAAGATGCGGGAACTGAGAGGTCGAACTCCATGCGCGTCTCGTCGTAGCTGAAGACGAGATTGCGGAGTTCGATCGATGCGCCACTCATGCGCTTCTCCGTGTGCGGTCAACGAGCATCATCAGCGCAAGGCAGACGATGCCGAGAAAGAGGGCAATGCCGGCGGCATCGGCGGTGCGATAGCTGCCCATGCGCTCGAACAGCAGATAGGGCAGGGTCTTCACCACGTCGCTGCCGAACAGCGCAATGACGCCAAGATCGCCAAGCGACAGAGCCATGGCGAAGGCAAAGGCGGTGAAGGCCGGGCGGCGGATCGACGGCCAGTCGATCAGGCGCAGGCGGTTGAAACCGGAAATGCCAAGCGAGGCGCAGAGCCGGTCGTGGCGCTCGGCTGCACCGTCCCAGGCGGGGCGGATGGCGCGGAGGGCAAAGGGCATCGCCATCACGGCGTTGACGGTCACCACCATCACCGGTGCGAGCGAAAAGACGCTGCCGCTGTCGATGAGGAGGATGAACCAGCCAGCACCTACCACGACCGGTGGCACGACAAGGACGAAGCCGGCGCCGGTGTCGAACAGTCGCTCGAGGAAGGATGGCGAGGCCGTGCGGTTCCGGCTGTGCTCCATGGCGCTGCGGGCCATGGTGAGCGACAGCGACAGCAGCAAGCTGAGCGCTGCGGCAATGAAGGCAAGGCCAAGACTGGTGAGCGTGGCGCGATGGACAGCCGGATCGCTCGCCAGCCGGACAAGGTCAGCCTGAACGCCGGAAATGATAGTCGAGACGAAGGGACCTGCGACGAAGGCGAGGGCGGCGATGATCACCAGCGCGTTGAACACGGTCTCGGGTGCGCGCGCCATATTGGGGCGCCGGCGCGCGACCGGCATGTTGGCGTCGGCAACCATGTCGGCGCCCGCGCGCACCAGCAGGATTACGACGACAACGGTTAGGGCGATCTGCAGCGCGGTCAGCGCCACGGCCCGCGCCGGGTCGAAGTCGAAGCGCAAGGCCTGGTAGATCGCGACTTCCAGCGTCGTTGCCCGCGGACCGCCGCCGAGAGTCAGCACGATCGTGAAGGAGGTGATACAGAGCATGAAGATGAGCCCTGCAACGCCCGGCAGCGCCGCGCGCATCACCGGCCATTCGATCAGGCGGAAGGTTGTCCTAGGCCCCATGCCAAGCTGGGCGGCGAGCCGCCACTGATCTGTCGGCACCGTCTCCAGCGCATGCAGCAGAAAGCGGGTGGCAAGCGGCAGGTTGAAGAAGACGTGGGCAACCAGAATGCCGGAAAGGCCGTAGATGCCCTGCCACGGCTCGCCGGTAAGCCAGGCGAGCGCATCGGCGAAGATGCCGGCGCGGCCGAGCAGAGCAAGGATGCCGAGCGATGCAACGATCGCCGGCACTGCCAGCGGCAGCGCAAACAGCCGCAGGATAAAGCTGCGGCCCCAGAAGACTGGGTGGCGTGCAAGAGCGCGGGCGACGAGGATTGCCGGGCAGACCGACAGCAGCGTCGACAGCAGCGCCTGCCACAGCGTGAAGCGGGTGATGCGGAAGAGGTAGGAGTCAAACGCAGAAGCAGCGCCCGACCAGTCGTCGAGCGCCTCGCTGATCAGCCCTGCGAATGCCCCGCCAATCAGCAGCCCGACCGCCGCGAGACCGGCGATGCCGGCAAGGACGCGGCTGTCGCGGTAGACTCCCATCGGCGCGCTCAGCGGCTCATGACGTCGAGCCATTCCCGGATCCAGGCATCGCGGTTGGCCGCGATCTCCTCGGGCGAGAAGGCGAGCGTCTTCGCCGGTTTCACCGCGCGGTCGAAAGCCGGGTTGAGCGGGCCGGACGTCTCGCCGGCCGGGAACATCCAATTGGTCTTGGGGATCGCGTCCTGGAAGCCGGGGCCAGTCATGAATTCAAGGAACTGCTTCGTCAGCGGGTTCTCCGCGCCTTTGGTGGTCGCGGCGGCGACTTCCACCTGCAGGTAATGGCCTTCCTCGAAGGCCATCGCCTTATAGCGGGTCGAGTCTTCGTTGATCTCATGATAGGCGGGCGAGGTGGTGTAGGACAGCACCATCGGCGCCTCGCCACTGGTGAACAGGCTGTAGGCCTCACTCCAGCCGGGGGTGACGGTCAGCACGCGCGAGCTGAGATTCTCCCAGGCTTCGATCGCCTTGTCGCCATAGACCGCCTTCACCCACAGGAGCAGGCCAAGGCCCGGCGTCGAGGTGCGCGGGTCCTGGATGACGATCTTCTGTTCCGGATAGCCGTCGACGAGGTCCTTCAGGCTCTTGTAGGGCGTCGAAAACGCCTCGGTGTCCTGGATGATGGCGAAATAGCCGTAGTCGAAGGGGACGAAGGTGTCGTCGCTCCAGCCGCCGGGGACGTCGACCTTGTCGAGCGAGATACCGTGCGTCGCGAACAGACCGGTTTCCTTCGCCTCGTGGGTGAGGTTGGTGTCCAGGCCGAGCACGATGTCGGCTGAGGTGCTCTTGCCCTCGAGCTTGACGCGATTGAGCAGCGCAACGCCGTCCGCCACGGCGACGAAGTCGACGGTGCAGTTGCAGATTTCCTCGAAGTTCTTCTTCACCACCGGGCCGGGACCCCACTCAGAGGTGAAGCTTTCGTAGGTGTAGATGGTGAGCTTGTCCTGCGCCGCGGCCGGAACGGCCACGAGAGCGGTCGAAAGAGCAAGTAGCGAAAGAAACTGTCTGCGCATCGGCGCCTCCTCTGGTTGTTGCAAGGGAATTGGCGCCATGTCGAGCGTCTAATCCCTCCGCCGGTACGAGCCGGATCAGGTTCAGCGGGTTGGCTGGACTTGCGTCCCTTGCCTCTCAGCCCGGACACGCCTTCGCGTACCGGGCACCCCGTTAGAGCAGGGAAAGAGATAGAGCGGGTCCTGTGCACATGCAAGCGGTTTAACTTCCGCTGCGTGGCGTGGTAGAGGCGAGCCCATGACGCATCCGACCACCCGTTTCGCGATCCTCCTTGGCGGCGATCTCGTCGTGACTCCGCGCCTGCTTGCGCAAGTGGAGGGCGCGCGCGTAATCGCAGCAGATTCCGGCATGCGGCATGCGGCGGGGCTGGGTGTTGCGCCGGAACTGTGGACCGGAGACTTCGACTCCGTCGACGAGGCGATGCGCGCCGAGCATTCGGCAACGCCAGTCGAAGAGTTTCCGCGCGACAAGGACAAGACCGACGGCGAGATCGCGGTGCAGGCGGCGCTGAAGCGCGGCGCGCGCGAACTCCTGCTGGTAGGCGCGTTCGGCGGCGCGCGGGCCGACCATGCTTTCCTGCATCTGGCGGCCGCGATGCGTCTTGCCGAAAGCGGCGTTGGCTGCCTGCTTACCAGCGGCGTGCAGGAAGGCGTGCCGTTGCTTGTGGGCAAGGACCGCAGCTTCGACTACGACGACGGCACGCTGTTCAGCGTGCTCCCCTTTTCCGAGCTCAACGGGCTCACCATATCGGGCGCGAAGTGGCCGCTGACGGACCATCACGTTCCGTTCGGTTCGTCGCTTACCCTATCCAATGAAGTGCGCGGTACCCTCACTGCGCGTCTTGCTTCCGGCAGGGCCCTGCTGGTCGCTCATCCCGTTTCCTCCTTCTCGATGTGACCCATGGCACCACCGCTTCTTTCCCTTGACGGCATCAGGCTGACCTTTGGCGGCACGCCGCTTCTCGACGGCGCCGATCTCGCGGCTTCGGCCGGCGACAAGATCGCGCTGGTAGGGCGCAACGGCTCCGGCAAGTCCACCCTGCTGAAAATCGCGGCGGGGATGGTCGAGGCGCAGGACGGCGAGATCTTCCGCCAGCCCTCGGCGACGATCCGCTACCTGCCGCAGGAGCCCGACATGGAGGGCTTCGATACGGTCCGCGCCTATGTCGAGGCGGGGCTGGGGCCGGCGGATGACGTCTACCGTGCAGCCTATCTCATCGAGAATCTCGGCCTCACCGGCGACGAGAACCCGAAGACGCTGTCGGGCGGCGAGGCGCGCCGCGCCGCGCTTGCGCGCGTCATGGCGCCGGAGCCGGACATCCTTCTCCTCGACGAGCCGACCAACCACCTCGACCTCACCACAATCGAGTGGCTGGAAGGCGAGTTGCAGCGCACCAAGTCGGCGCTGATCATGATCTCGCACGACCGCCGCTTCCTCGAGCGCGTCTCTCGCGCCGTCATCTGGCTCGACCGTGGCGTCACCCGCCGTCTCGAGAAGGGCTTTGCGCATTTCGAGGAGTGGCGCGACAAGATCCTCGAGGAAGAGGAAAAGGAGCACTTCAAGCTCGGTCGCCAGATCGTTCGCGAGGAGCACTGGCTGCGCTATGGCGTGACCGCCCGGCGCAAGCGCAACATGCGCCGTCTCGGCGAGCTGCAGACGATGCGCGTGCAATACCGCCAGCGCAAAGGGCCGGAGGGTCTCGCAACCATGACGGCGGCGGATGCGAACGAGTCCGGCAAGCTGGTCATCGAGGCGAAGAACATCGAGAAGCGTTTCGGTGACATGGTGGTCGTCCAGGGCTTTTCGACCCGCATCCAGCGCGGCGACCGCGTCGGCTTCGTGGGACCGAACGGAGCAGGCAAGACGACGCTGCTCAAGATGCTGATCGGCGAGCTTGCGCCCGACGGTGGTACGGTGCGCCTTGGCGCCAACCTAGAAATCGCCACGCTCGACCAGAAGCGCTCGCTCGATCCGCAGGAGACGCTGACGCATTACCTCACCGACGGACGCGGGGAGAACCTGATCGTCAACGGCGAGCAGAAGCACGTCGTCTCTTACATGAAGGATTTTCTGTTCAAGCCGGAACAGGCGCGCACGCCGGTGCGGGAGCTTTCGGGCGGCGAACGGGCAAGGCTGGTGCTGGCCAGGCTTCTGTCGCGGCCGGCGAACCTTCTGGTGCTCGACGAGCCCACCAACGACCTCGACATGGAGACGCTGGACCTTCTGCAGGAGCTCGTCGCGAACTTTCCCGGCACGGTGCTGCTGGTCAGCCACGACCGCGACTTCCTTGACAGGACCGTGACGAGCACGATCGCGCCGGCGGGCGATGGCCGCTGGATCGAATATGCCGGCGGCTACACCGACATGCTCGCGCAGCGCGGCGGCGAGAAGCTCGACGAGCGCGCTCCGCGTCAAAAGAAGGAAGAGCCGGCGGCGAAGAAGGAAGCAGCCGCGTCCGCAAAGCCGGCATTGGCGAAGAAGCTGTCCTACAAGCAGAAGTTCGCGCTCGAGAACCTGCCCAAGCAGATGGCGGAACTCGAGGCGAAAATCGCCGGGCTTGAGCAGAAAATGGCCGATCCGAATTTCTACAACCGCGACCCGAACGGCTTTGCCAAGGTGGCGGCTGAGATCGACGCCCACCGCGCCAAGCTGGCGGCCATGGAAGAGGAATGGCTGGAACTCGAGATGCTGCGCGAGGAGATCGAGGGCTGACGGCCGTGCTAAAGGCCGGTAAGATTCGCCGCGATCGAGTGCATCATGTCCGGCAAAACTCGCTCAACTGACCGAGACGAACACGCAAAGCGGTGGGTTGAGGAAAACCGCGATGCGTTAGAAAGCTGGAACAAGTGGACGAAAGAGGAATGCATTCCTCTTTCCCACTACCGCTACTTCTGACTGTCAGCTTCCCGCGCGGTCGGCGTTGAGCCGGGCTGCGAGATTTTCCATCCGCTCGGCGAGGTTGGCCAGCGCGCCGGTGAGTGCCGCATCGTTCTTGTCGGCCTTGGCGAGCGCGTCGTCACGCGTCTTGCGTAGCGTCGCGATCTCGGTCTCCATGCCCTTCACGCGCTTCTGCAGCTCGACAAGCTCGTCCATGACCATAATGCCGGCCATGACGGTCAGTCGCTGGTCGCCGATCTCGCCGAACGAGTTGCGCAGGTGGGACACGTAACGGTCGAAACTGGCGGCGAGGTCCATCAGGTGCTGTTCCTGGCCCTCGTCGCAGGCCATCCGGTAGGCCTTCCCGTCAATGCTCACCGTGACCTGTGGCATCTTGCGTGTTCCTATCTGTCGAGCACGGCCCGGATGGTTTCCATCGCCGTCACGAGCCGGCGTGAAACTTCCTTGTTCGCTTCCTCAAGTCTCTCGGCACGTGCTTCCGACGCGTCAAGTTCCTGCGCAAGGCGTGCGCGGTCAGCGTTCATCCGCTGAACCTCCGCCTCTGCCTCGCCGTAGTCCTGATCACGCTCAAGCCTTGCCGCCACAGCGTCTTCCAGCAGGTCGATCGCCTTCCCGAGGCGGGCAATTACTTCCTTGAGGGTAGCTTCCCCAGTCATGGTCTTCGCTCCAGCGCCGATCCGGTGCCGAATCGCACGCTTTCCCAGCGTGTTTAAAGTGAAACATTAGGCAGCGCGCGGAGGAACCGTCAACGCGTGACCTTAACTGTCCCCTTGAAAGCGTAGCGACCACATTCCTTCGACTGAGGCTCTCCGTTGACTCGCGCGGCACGCCTGCTATGTGTCCCATCGCTCTTTCAGGGTTAAATTTGCCCTTTCCCTTTCGCAGGAACGACAAGCGAGCCACTCATGACTACACGTGAACAGCATGACCGCATGGCCAATGCGATCCGCTTCCTTTCCATGGATGCGGTCGAGAAGGCCAACTCAGGCCACCCCGGCCTTCCGATGGGCGCAGCCGACATTGCCACCGTGCTGTTCAGCAAGTTCCTGTCGTTCGACCCGAAGGCTCCGAACTGGGCCGATCGCGACCGCTTCGTGCTGTCGGCGGGCCATGGCTCGATGCTGCTCTACTCGCTCCTCTACCTGACCGGGTACGAGGACATGACGATCGACGAGATCAAGAACTTCCGCCAGCTGGGCTCGAAGACCGCTGGTCACCCCGAGTGGGGCCACGCGTCCGGCATCGAGACGACGACCGGCCCGCTCGGCCAAGGCATCGCCAACGCGGTCGGCATGGCGATCGCGGAGCGCATCCTCAATGCGCGCTTCGGTGATGACCTCGTCAATCACTACACCTACGCCCTCGTCGGCGACGGCTGCCTGATGGAAGGCATCAGCCAGGAGGCGATCTCGCTCGCTGGCCACCTGCGGCTCAACAAGCTGATCGTCATCTGGGACGACAACAACATCTCGATCGACGGCGCGATTTCGCTGACCGACTCGACCGACCAGCGCGCCCGTTTCGCAGCTTCCGGCTGGAATACGCTGAGCGTCGACGGCCATGATCCGGAGCAGATCGCGACCGCGGTCCAAACCGCGAAGAAGTCGAACCGCCCGACCCTGATCGCCGCAAAGACTACGATCGGCTTTGGCGCCCCGACCCGCGCCGGCACCAACAAAGCACACGGTTCGCCGCTCGGCGCAGAAGAGATCGCCGGTGCACGTGCCAAGCTGCACTGGGAATATGCGCCGTTCGAGATCCCGAGCGACATCCTCGAGGCATGGCGCGCCACCAGCGCACGCGGTGCCGAGAAGCGCGAGGCCTGGGAAGCGCGTCTTGCTGCTGCCGATGCAGCAACCCGCGCCGAATTCGAGCGCCGCATGCGCGGCGAGCTGCCGGAAGGCCTCGATGCAGCGATCGAGGAGTACAAGCGCAAGCTTTCCGCCGACAAGCCGAAGGTCGCGACCCGCAAGGCTTCGGAGATGGCGCTCGAGGTCATCAACGGCGTCGTGCCGGAGACCATCGGCGGCTCGGCTGACCTGACCGGTTCCAACAATACCAAGACCAGCCAGACCGGCCCGATCAAGGCAGGCGACTTCTCCGGCCGCTATGTCTATTGGGGCATCCGCGAGCACGGCATGGCTGCTGCCATGAACGGCATGGCGCTGCATGGCGGTGTCATCCCCTATGGCGGCACCTTCCTGACCTTCTCGGACTATGCACGCCCGTCGATGCGCCTTGCCTCGCTGATGGGCATCCGCTCGATCTTCGTCATGACGCATGACTCGATCGGCCTTGGCGAGGACGGCCCGACCCACCAGCCGGTCGAGCACCTCGCCGTTCTGCGCGCGATTCCGAACCACATCGTGCTGCGTCCGGCAGACGCCGTCGAGACGGCGGAAGCATGGGAAGTTGCGCTGAAGTCGACCCGCACTCCTTCGACCCTGGCGCTCACCCGTCAGAACCTGCCGACGCTGCGCACGGAGCACACCCCGGAAAACCTGACCGCCCGCGGTGCCTACGAGCTCGCTGGCGCGGAAGGCGAGGCCAAGGCGACGATCTTTGCTTCGGGCTCCGAGGTCGAGATCGCACTCGCTGCCAAGGCCGAGCTCGACAAGCGCGGCGTTCCGGCTCGCGTCGTCTCGGTTCCGTCGTTCGAGCTGTTCTTTGCGCAGGACGAGGCCTACCGCCAGGCAACGATCGGCAATGCGCCGGTCAAGATCGCCATTGAGGCCGGCCTGCGTCTCGGCTGGGATGCCATCATCGGTTCCGACGGTCTGTTCGTCGGCATGACCGGTTTCGGCGCCAGCGCCCCGATTGATGCCCTCTACAAGCACTTCGGCATCACAGCCGAGGCGGTTGTTGAGGCCGTTGAAGGTCGCCTGAACAAGGCGTGAGCCGCGTTCCTGTGACCTTCATCCTGTACTAATCGGTTTTATCCCAAAGGGCCGCTGGATTCTTATCCAGCGCCCCGCTATGGGAGGCCTGACCCGGCGAAAGCTGCGGAGTTTCCGCCGGATAGCTAGTTTTAGCCCTCGGGAGACCGCTCTATGACCGTGAAAGTCGCTATCAACGGATTTGGCCGTATCGGCCGGAACATCGCCCGCGCCATTTATGAGAGCGGCCGCAAGGACATCGACATCGTTGCCATCAACGATCTCGGCCCGGTCGAAACCAACGCCCATCTGCTTCGCTACGACAGCGTCCATGGCCGCTTTCCGACGGAAGTAACCGTCGAGGGCGACACGATCCGCGTCGGCGATGAATCGTTCAAGGTGTTTGCCGAGCGCGATCCGTCCAAGCTGCCGTGGGGCGACCTCGGCATCGACATCGTGATGGAGTGCACCGGCATCTTCACCTCGAAGGAAAAGGCTTCGGCGCACCTTGCCGCCGGCGCCAAGCGCGTCATCGTCTCGGCTCCGGCCGACGGCGCTGACCTGACGGTCGTCTACGGCGTCAACCACGACAAGCTGACGAAGGACCACATCGTCATTTCGAATGCGTCGTGCACGACGAACTGCCTTGCGCCGATCGCCAAGGTCCTGCACGAGGCCTTCGGCATCGAGAAGGGCTTCATGACGACGGTCCACGCCTACACGGGCGACCAGCCGACCCTCGACACGATGCACAAGGACCTCTACCGCGCCCGCGCTGCGGCACTGTCGATGATCCCGACCTCGACCGGTGCCGCCAAGGCCGTCGGCCTGGTGCTGCCGGAGCTGAAGGGCAAGCTGGACGGCGTGTCGATCCGCGTCCCGACCCCCAACGTCTCGGTCATCGACTTCAAGTTCGTGCCGAGCCGCAAGGTCACGGTCGAGGAGGTCAACAACGCGCTCATTGCTGCCGCCGATGGCTACCTCAAGGGTATCCTCGCCTACACCAAGGACCCGCTGGTCTCGATCGATCTCAACCACAACCCGGCCTCGTCGACCTTCGCGCTCGACCAGACCAAGGTCATTGAGGGCGACCTCGTCCGCGTCATGTCCTGGTACGACAATGAGTGGGGTTTCTCCAACCGCATGGCCGACACGGCCATCGCGCTTGCGAAGACCATGGCCTGATGCGCAAGGCATAACCCGAACGAAACGCCCGGCTTCGTCCGGGCGTTTTGCTAGGGCAGTACGGCCGCCACGGCCGTAAGGGATCCAGCAAGATGATCATTCGGCCAAGGCCCGGCTTTCTCAGCCTGTTCTTCGTGATGCGCGGCTCGATCGTGCCGCGCACGCTGCCGCAGATCATCGGCATGACGATCTATGCGGTGGCTGTGGTCATTGCCGTGCAGATGTCGGGGCTGAGCTTCGAGAAGTTCAACATCACCCCGTTTGGTCTCGTCGGAATCTCGCTGTCGATTTATCTCGGCTTTCGCAACAACGCCGCCTACGACCGCTGGTGGGAAGCGCGCAAGCTGTGGGGCCAGCTCGTCTATGACATCCGCAATCTGGCGCGCGTGTCGAACTCGCTGGTCGCGGACAAAGCACGACGCCGGTCCTTCCTGATCGACGCGCTGCTGTTCTGCCACTTCCTACGCGCGCATCTGCGCCGGACGGACGCGATGGACAAGGCGCGCGAACTCGCCGGCGATCGCGCGGAGGAGCTTGTCGATTACCGCAACAGGACCGACGCCGTGCTGCGGCGCATGGGCGAGCAGGCCGGCGCGTTGTTGCAGGAAGGCGCGATCGACCCCATCGGCTACCGCATCCTCGATGAGCGCCTGTCGTCGCTGGCAGCCGTGGAGGCGGGATGCGAGCGCATTTCAGGAACACCGTTGCCGTTCGCCTATTCGCTGCTTCTGCGCCGCACCGCCTATATCGTCTGCCTGCTGCTGCCGTTCGCCCTGGTATCGGCGACGGGCTGGGCAACGCCGCTGTTCACGGCGCTGATCACCTACACCTATTTCGGACTCGACGCGCTGTCGGAAGAACTGGAGGATCCGTTCGGCACCGAAGCCAACGACCTTCCGCTCGACGGCCTGTGCCGGGTCTGCGAGATTTCCGTCTTCGAGGCACTCGGCGAGAAGGCCCCGCCGCCGCTCGAAGGCGACCGTTACCTCTATACATGATTGCAACCCGGGGCCTGACGCGCTTGGAATTTACACGATGACTGGCGCAACGGTCTGGCAACTTCTGGAAAGGGCAGGAAATGAGCGGCTTCAAGACACTCGACGACATTGGCGAGATCAGCGGCAAGCGCGTCCTGGTGCGCGTCGACCTCAACGTGCCGGTAAAGGATGGCGAAGTGACCGATACAACGCGCATCGAGCGCGTCGCGCCGACGATCAGCGAGCTTTCGGACAAGGGCGCGAAGGTCGTGCTGCTCGCGCATTTCGGCCGCCCCAAGGGCGAGGCGAACCCGGAATTCTCGCTGAAGCAGATCGTGGACGCGACGTCGAAGGTGCTCGGCAAGCCGGTCGCCTTTGCCGAGGATTGCATCGGCGAAAAGGCGGCTGCCGCGATTGAGGCTCTCCCGGCGGGTGGCGTGCTCCTCCTTGAAAACACCCGCTTCCACAAGGGCGAGGAGAAGAACGACGCCGAGTTTACCAAGGCGCTTGCTGCCGATGGCGACATCTATGTGAATGATGCCTTTTCGGCCGCGCACCGCGCGCATGCTTCGACGGAAGGGCTCGCCCACCTGCTCCCGGCCTATGCCGGCCGCACCATGCAGGCTGAGCTCGAAGCGCTGGAGAAGGGCCTCGGCAAGCCGGCAAAGCCGGTCGTCGCCATCGTCGGCGGCGCGAAGGTGTCGACCAAGATCGACCTCCTCATGAACCTTGTGAAGAAGGTCGACGCGCTGGTGATCGGCGGCGGCATGGCCAACACTTTCCTCTCAGCCCGCGGTACCGATGTCGGCAAGTCGCTGTGCGAGCATGACCTTGCCGACACCGCCAAGCAGATCATGATCGAGGCGGCTTCGGCCGGCTGCGCCATCATCCTGCCGACTGACGCCGTCGTCGCGCGCGACTTCAAGGCCAATGCCGAGAACGAGACCGTCGGCGTCGAGGCTGTACCTGCCGACGCGATGATCCTCGACGTCGGTCCCAAGACCGTCGAGACCGTTAAGCAGTGGATCGATCGCGCGCAGACGCTTGTCTGGAACGGCCCGCTCGGCGCGTTCGAGCTCAACCCCTTCGACAAGGCAACAGTTGCCGCCGCGCAATTCGCCGGCGAGCAGACGAAGGCCGGCAAGCTGGTGTCGGTCGCCGGCGGCGGCGACACGGTCGCCGCTCTCAATCATGCCGGTGTTGCCGACGACTTCTCCTATGTCTCGACCGCCGGCGGCGCCTTCCTCGAATGGATGGAAGGCAAGGAGCTGCCGGGCGTTGTGGCGCTGATGAAGTAGTCTTCGCTGGCTAGTTTTTGTCACCGACGGCGCGGGACCCCCCGCGCCGTTTTTGTTTGGCGTCTGGTTGGGTTTGGTCGTCCACTAAGACCGTAGTGCCTTCGAGCCCCCTCCGGCGCTTTGCGCCACCTCCCCCGCGCCGCGGGGGAGGATCCGGGGTGTGCAGGTTGGAATTTTGGCGGATCAACTGTCCCGCGGCGCAGGAAGTGGCGCATCTTGTCATGACGTCCTCACCCTCAGGATCTTCCCCCATTTATGGGGGAGGGAGACCATGCGAAGCATGGTGGAGGGGGCGTCATGGAGCGGAGGGCATCAGGTACGTTCGAGAAAGTTGCCCACTGGCATCTCGTTGTCGCTTGCTACTGGTCGATCGCGAGCGTGGCGCCTCCGAACCCACCGAGGGCGCCGGCATGGCCGCGTAGGTCCTCCGACAACCGAAACATGTCTCATCGCAATGGTGTCTCTGGCGGCTGCAAGAGCCCCCGAACGACGCATGGTTCCCTCCTGCGGGTGGGGCAACTGCCCTTGCGTCGCCGTCACTTAAACATTTGAAATTGCTTTAAACCGATTCGACCGGGGCGGTCGCATTCCGTTCGTTCGCCGCATCTGGTAAGCGGCCTGCATAGTCAAGTTCAGGAGGCAGGTGAATGAGCGAACGTTCCCAGGACATGGCGGCAATGGCCGCTCAGGCGGCAAACAAGGATGGGTTCATTGCGGCACTTGACCAGTCGGGCGGCTCGACCCCGAAGGCGCTGAAGCTCTACGGCATCGACGAGGGCGCCTGGTCGAGCGAGGCCGAGATGTTCGACCTCATCCACCAGATGCGTGCGCGTATCATCAAGTCGCCCGCCTTTACCGGTGACAAGGTGATGGGCGCGATCCTGTTCGAGCAGACGATGGATCGCGACATCGACGGCACGCCGACCGCGGAGTACCTCTGGAAGAACCGCGGCGTCGTGCCCTTCCTCAAGGTCGACAAGGGCCTTGCCGATGCCAAGGATGGCGTCAAGCTGATGAAGGACATGCCGCAGCTCGACGCGCTGCTCGATCGCGCGGTCGAGAAGGGCATTTTCGGCACCAAGATGCGTTCGGTCATCGACGCCGCCAACCAGGCTGGCATCGAGGCAATCGTCGCGCAGCAGTTCGAGGTCGGCAAGCAGATCCTCGCCAAGGGCCTGATGCCGATCATCGAGCCGGAAGTGACGATCTCGATCGCCGACAAGGCTGAGGCCGAGGATCTGCTGCTCGCCGAGATCCTGAAGCAGCTCGACGCGCTGCCGGAAGGCCAGCAGGTCATGCTGAAGCTGACGCTGCCGACCAAGGCCAACCTCTACAAGCCACTGGTTGACCACCCGCGCGTCATGCGCGTCGTGGCGCTGTCGGGCGGCTACACCCGCGACGAGGCAAACGCGAAGCTGATGGAAAACGACGGCGTGATCGCCTCCTTCTCGCGTGCCCTGACCGAGGGCCTGTCGGCACAGCAGAGCGACGAGGAATTCAATGCGGTCCTCGCTTCGGCGATCGACAGCATCTTCGAGGCGTCCCGCGCCCGATAAGGACGGGATTTTGCGGATGCTGAGGCGTCCGCAGCCATCGGCTCCATGCACCCGGTCCGCTCGCGGACCGGGTTTTTTATTTGCCGTGGCTGAGGCCTGCGGTGATGACGATGAGGCCGAGCGCAATGATGGCGAGCTTCCAGAAATCGGCGCGGCGTTTGAGGCCCGGAAGGCCGAGTGGCTTGATGATCTGGATGATCATGAGGCCGATGATGATGATCGAGAGAATCTTTGTCATGCTGGTCTTCTTTGATCAGCATAGTTGATCTCTGTCAAAGCATGACGATTGTGTCACATAGTTGAGTGGACTCGGGAGGAGATCGGCTCAATAAAGCAGGCCGGCGAGAAATGGAGGAAGTTAAATTGACGTCACGTTATGCCGAGGTCTATGCAAGCTGGAAGTCTAACCCGGACGCTTTCTGGGCTGAGGCTGCAAAAGCGGTAGACTGGATCAAGGCGCCGACCAGGATATTCGACGCCAATAGCGGTGTGTTCGGTCGCTGGTTCCCGGATGCTGTATGTAACACCTGCTACAACGCGATCGATCGGCATGTCGAACGTGGCCGCGCCGACCAGCCGGCAATCATCTACGACGGCCCGATCACGGGCGCGAAGCGCACCTACACCTACGGCGAGTTCAAGGAAGAGGTCGAGGCGCTCGCCGCGGTGCTTCGTCAGCAGGGCGTCGAGAAGGGCGACCGCGTCATCATCTACATGCCGATGATCCCTCAGGCGATGTTCGCTATGCTCGCCTGCGCGCGCCTCGGCGCCGTGCACTCGGTCGTCTTCGGCGGCTTTGCAGCGCGCGAGCTTGCCACCCGCATCAATGACTGCCAGCCCAAGCTGATCGTCTCCGCCTCCTGCGGCATCGAGCCAGGCCGCGTCATCGCCTACAAGCCGCTGCTCGACGAAGCGATCGAGATGTCGACGCACAAGGTCGAGAGCTGCGTCATCTTCCAGCGCGAGCAGCAGGGCTGCGACCTGATCGAGGGGCGCGACGTCGACATGGCCGAAGCCGTCGCGAAGGCCAAGGCCGAGGGTGCGAAGGTTGAATGCGTTCCGGTCGCAGCGACCGACCCGCTCTACATCCTCTACACCTCCGGGACGACCGGCCAGCCCAAAGGCGTCGTGCGCGACAATGGCGGCCATCTCGTCGCGCTGACCTGGACCATGGAGAACGAGTACGGCATCAAGCCGGGCGAAGTATTTTGGGCCGCATCGGACGTCGGCTGGGTCGTCGGTCATTCCTACATCGTCTATGCGCCGCTCTTTGCCGGCTGCACGACGGTGCTGTTCGAGGGCAAACCGGTCGGCACGCCCGATGCCGGCACCTTCTGGCGCGTGATCTCCGAGCATAATGTCGTCGCGCTGTTCACTGCGCCGACCGCCTTTCGCGCCATCAAGGGCCAGGACCCGCAGGGCGAGTTCATCGGCAAGTACGATCTTTCGACGCTCCGCACGCTGTTCCTCGCTGGCGAACGCGCCGATCCCGAGACGGTGAAGTGGGCCGAGACGCGGCTGCGCGTTCCGGTCATCGACCACTGGTGGCAGACCGAAACCGGTCACCCGATCAGCCATAACCCGGTTGGTCTTGGCATGCTGCCGATCAAGTACGGCTCGCCGGCTGTTCCTATGCCGGGGTTCGACGTGCAGGTCGTTGACGATGGCGGTCAGCCTGTCGCCCCGGGCGGGCTCGGCAATGTCGTCATCAAGCTGCCGCTTCCGCCAGGCTGCCTGCCGACGCTCTGGAACGCCGAGGAGCGCTTCCGCAATTCCTACCTCGACGAGTTCCCCGGTTACTACAAGACGGCCGACGCGGGCTACATCGATGAGGACGGCTATCTCTTCATCATGGCGCGCACCGACGACATCATCAATGTCGCCGGCCATCGGCTGTCGACGGGCGGCATGGAGGAGGTAGTCGCGCAGCACCCAGACGTCGCCGAATGCGCGGTGATCGGTATCCATGACGAGATGAAGGGACAGATCCCTTGCGGCTTCGTCGTGCTGAATGCGGGTGTCAGCCGCGATCCAGCGCAGATCGAAAAGGAAGTGATCGCGCTGGTGCGCGAGAAGATCGGCCCCGTGGCTGCGTTCAAGTCGGTGGTGACAGTCAAGCGCCTGCCGAAGACTCGCTCCGGCAAAATCCTGCGCAGCACGATGCAGAAGATCGCCGACAAGGAGCAGTGGAACATGCCGGCGACCATCGACGATCCGGCAATCCTAGGCGAAATCGGCGATGCGCTGAAGGAGAAGGGAATCGGCGTTTAGAGGGAATAGGTGAGTAGGAGAGGAGGGGGTATTAAAGGCTCCCGCGCCTCAGGATGCAGAGCGTAAGTCACTATTTACTGACTCGCCTCCTCTACCACCTGTGTAACGCCTCTTCATTGCCATAACATCTTGGGGCACTGCCCATCACGCCCTCCGCAGCCTTCGCCGCACTTCCCCAAATAACGGGGGCCCGCGAAGCATGGCGGAGGGGCGTGACGGGCTGCCGGACGCTGCTGAATAAGTGCTGCGCAACAAGTCTGGCCCACGATTTCGCATGCGCGCTGGCTGCGGACCCGCTATGCATTGCGGGCAATGAGCCCGCATTCATGATCGAACCTTCCCCCCGAGATTTTCATCTGCTCCATCCGAAGCTGCTCTGGCCGCTGATGGTGGCGCTGCTCGTCATCACCTGGAGCTCGGGTTTCGTCGGCACTCGTTATGCCAATCAAGATGCCGGCGTTGCCATGATGCTGTTCTGGCGCACGCTGTTGTCGGGTCTGCTCCTTCTTCCCTTCGCGCTGCTGCGCGGCCCGAAGATGTCGCTCCGCGCAGTTCTATCGCAGGCTGCCTTTGGCATCCTCGCGGTGTTCATCTACCTCGGCGGCTTCGCGCTTGCGATCGAGCAACGGGTCCCGACCGGACTGGTCGCGCTGATCTCCGACCTCGTGCCGCTGGCAATCGCCGCCATGTCTCAGCCGCTGCTTGGCGAGCGGCTTTCGCCGAGACAGTGGCTCGGCACGTCGGTCGCGGTCGCCGGGGTGCTGATTGTTACGTTCGACAGCCTCAGCATCGGCACCGCGCCTTTGTGGGCCTATGGGCTCACGATCGGGGCGATGCTGGTTTTTGCGTTTGCATCAGTATTGCGCCGTGGCAGCAAGGCCCTCGACATGCCGGTGCACCAGAGCCTCTGCATCCATTCGCTGACCGGCGCCGTGCTGTTCGGCATCTGCGCCCTGGCGCAGGATGGTCTGGCGCCGCCGCTCACGCGTGAGTTTGCGATCGGCATCATCTGGCTGGTGCTGATTGCCACCTTCGCCTGCTACTCGATCTACTACTGGATGCTACGCATGTACCCGGTGGCAAAGGTCAGCGCAGCGATCTACCTCAGTCCGCCGGTCACCATGATCTGGGCCTGGGCACTGTTTTCCGAGCCACTGACCCTGCCGATGATGATCGGTTTGGTCGTGACGCTCGCGGGCGTCTGGCTGACCACAAAGGACTGACGTCATAGCCGTGCCCCCATCATCCGGTCGGATTGACGCGGGAAGCCGCTTTGCGGTTTTCAAGCCGGGCGGGATGCGGTAGAGGGGCGTCCCTTTCCAAATCACACCCCCTTCGCCTTCGCGCGTTTTCGCGCCGGCGGCGAAGCCATGCGAGCACACAAATGTCCGTTCTTCATTGTGGCGTCGACTTCGGCACCACCAACTCCACCGTTGGCCTTTGCGCAGCCGGTGGCGCGCCGTACCTGATCCCGGTCGAGGGAAATGATGTCACGATCCCGTCGGCGATGTTCTTCAGCCTCGAGGATGGCAGCGTGCACTTTGGCCGCTCCGCCGTGCATGAATATATGGACGGCGCCGAAGGCCGGTTCATGCGGGCGCTGAAGTCGATCCTCGGCACCAGTCTGATGAAGGAAACCACGCAGGTCGGCCGCGACCGCATGACCTTCCAGGGACTGATCGGCCGGTTCCTGCGCAATTTGCGCAAGCAGCTGGAGGCGCATCACGGCAGCATGCCGGAGAGCGTCGTGCTCGGCCGGCCCGTGTTCTTCATCGACGGCGACGAGGCTGCCGACCGCACGGCGCAGGACCAGCTCGAGGCTGCCGCACGCGAGGAAGGCTTCAGGCACATCGAGTTCCAGTTCGAGCCGGTGGCGGCCGCGCTCAACTTCGAGCGCGAGCTCAACGACGAGGTGCTCGCACTGATCGTCGATATCGGCGGCGGCACGTCCGACTTCTCGGTGCTGCGCCTGTCGCCTGAGCGTGCCCAGTCGATAGACCGGCGCGACGACATTCTTTCGACTTCAGGCGTTCATGTCGGCGGTACAGACTTCGACCGCCAGCTCAACATTGCACGCGTCATGCCGCACTTCGGCCTCGGCAGCAGCACCAAGGACGGCAAGCGCCAGCTGCCAGTCTGGTACTTCAACGACATGGCCACCTGGCACAAGATCAACCTGCTCTACACGCCGAAGATCGTGCGCGACATTCACTCGCTCCAGCGTGAGGCGGCGGAGCCGGAAAAGCTCGATCGCTACATGCACCTGCTTGAGAACCGTTCGGGCCATCGCCTGGCGGCTCAGGTCGAAAAGGCGAAGATCGAGCTTTCGGACGCCGAAGAAACAGCGGTTCGGCTGAAGGAGCCGGGACTACACCTTGAGGTGCCGGTGACGCGCGGCGAGTTCGAGACGGCGAGCGACGACCTCGTGCGCAAGATCAGGGGCGCGATCGACGAGGCGCTGGTGGCGGCAGGCGTGACCGCCGAACAGATCGACACCGTCGTCATGACCGGTGGCGGCGCGCAGGTGCCACTCGTTCGCCGCGCCTCGACCGAGCGTTTTCCGCACGCGCGCGTCGTCAACACTGATCGCTACGGTGCGGTCGGATTGGGGCTCGCGCTCGACGCCGCCCGCCGCTTCGCCTGAGGCTTTTCCTCCTGCCGTCCTCCTGACAGAATGGTGTCAGGAGGATGCTGGCATAGTGCCCCCGAAATCCTTCTCGAGGACCCTTTGCCATGCGACGCGCAGATCGCCTGTTCCAGATCGTCCAGCACCTGCGCGGCGGGCGCCTTGTGACGGCGCGTATGCTCGGGGAGCGGCTCGAGGTCTCCGAGCGCACAATCTATCGCGACATCGCCGATCTGCAGGCGACAGGCGTGCCGATCGACGGCGAGGCCGGCGTCGGCTACCTGATGCGCGAGGGCTTTGAACTCCCGCCGCTGATGTTCACCCGCGACGAGATCGTCGCCCTCGTTGCGGGCGCACGCATGGTGCGCGCCTTCGGCGGCGCGCAGATGGCGCGCGCGGCGGAGGAAGCGCTGGTGAAGATCGGCGCCGTATTGCCGGAACCTGAAAAGGCCCGGATTGCGCGCAACGAGATCCACATGCCCGACTGGGTGGTGAGTGAGGCCGAGCGCAAGCTGGTCGACATGCTCGAGCGCGCCATCGAAACGCGCGACGTGCTGACGCTCGACTACCGGGACGAAGCCGGCAACTCGACCATCCGCGACGTTCGCCCGCTCGGGCTCTGGTTCTGGGGGAAGGTGTGGACGCTGGTCGCCTGGTGCGAAATGCGCAACGATTTTCGCGCGTTCAGGCTGGACCGCATTTCGGAAGCAAAGTCTGCGGGCCGGACGTTCCGGCCCGAGAGGGGCAAGCAACTTGCCGATTTCTACCGCTGCTGGGAAGCGCGCGGCAACGCGTGAGGATTACTCCTCGTCTTCGTCCTCGTCCTGACGGGTCGACTTCAGCGAGGACAGCTTCGCGAAGACGGCATCTGCGTCCAGTTCTTCGTCTTCCTGGTTCTCGTTGATGTCGAGATCTTCCGTCATCGAGGCGGGCAGCAGGGTGTCGCCGGTCGGCGGTGCCGGCGGCAGGCCGCGCGACGCACGCTGGACTTCGAGATCAAGGTCGATCTGCGAGCACAGGCCAAGCGTGACCGGATCCATCGGAACCAGGTTGGCCGAGTTCCAGTGGCTGCGGTTGCGGATCTGCTCGATCGTAGACTTGGTCGTGCCGACGAGGCGCGAGATCTGCGCGTCCTTGAGCTCCGGATGGTTCTTGACCAGCCACAGGATCGCGTTCGGGCGGTCCTGGCGCTTCGACAGTGGCGTGTAGCGCGGCGTGCGGCGCTTCGACTCCGGCACGCGAACCTTCGGGTCGGACAGCTTGAGGCGGTAGTTCGTGTCCGCTTCGCCGCGGGCAATCTCCTCACGCGTCAGCTGACCGGTGATGATCGGATCGAGACCCTTGATGCCCTGCGCGGCTTCACCATCGGCGATAGCCTTGACCTCAAGCGGATGCAGCTTGCAGAAGGTGGCGATCTGGTCGAACGACAGTGCCGTGTTGTCAACCAGCCAGACGGCGGTCGCCTTCGGCATCAGCAGTGTGTTGGCCATAGGATAAATCCTCTCGTTCGCCCGCGTCCCTGTCGCGGGCGGTGGCAAGCCACCAATTTATGGGAAATCAGTGACGCATATAGCGGCATTTTGTTCCGTCCGCAACGAAAAGCGGCAGAAAAGCCGAGTTACCCGTCGTTACGCACAAAGTGCAGCGTTCCGGCTATGCGCGGGCCCTTTTGCTCCTTGTCGTCGGCCGGGTGGTTGATCCCGTCTATGACCAGTACTTCCTCGAAATCGAACGGGCTTATGCCTTCCAGGCACGCGACATTGACGCCGTACTCATTCTGGTTCGAACGACGAAGGTGATGGGTGTAGATGCCGCACTGCGAGCAGAAATAGTGCTGCGCGGTGCCGGTGTTGAAGGTGTAGGTGGATAGCTGCTCAGCCCCCTCGACGATCTCGAACTCGTCGCGAGCCGCACCCACGGCGATCGCCCCGCGCATGCGGCACAGCGAGCAGTTGCAACGGCGCGCGCTGGCAAGACCGTTCTTGAGTTTCGTGCGGAAGCGCACCGCACCGCAGTGGCACGCGCCGTTGTAGGTGGTCATTGCTTCTTTCCTCTCAGAATACGTCGAGCACGATCTTGCCGATGTGCTCGCCTTCCTCCATGCGCTCGTGCGCGCGCCAGGCCTCGGTGAGCGGGAAGATCATGTCCATGACCGGCTGCACCTTGCGGGCGGCAAGCAGCGGCCAGACCTTCGCCTCGAGTTCGGCGGCGATCTTCGCCTTGAACTCGACCGAGCGGGGCCGCAGCGTCGAGCCGGTATGGGTGAGGCGCTTGACCATCAGCCGCGAGATGTCGGCGGTGGCCTTGGCACCGCCAAGCGTGGCGATCTGGACGATGCGGCCCTCGACGGCGGCGGCGTGGTAGTTGCGGTCGACATAATCGCCACCAACCATGTCGAGGATTACCTCGACGCCCTTGCCGCCGGTCTCCTCCTTGACGACGCGGACGAAATCTTCCTCCCGGTAGTTGATGGCGCGGGTGGCGCCGAGGCTGACGCAGGCGAGGCACTTCTCCTCGCTCCCCGCCGTTGTGAAGACCCGCGCGCCGAAGGCGTTGGCGAGCTGGATCGCGGTGGTGCCGATGCCGGACGAGCCGCCGTGGACGAGAAAGTCCTCGCCCGCCTTCAGCCCGCCGCGCTGGAAGACGTTGTGCCAGACGGTGAAGAAGGTCTCCGGGATTGCTGCCGCTTCGGTGAAAGTAAATCCGTGCGGGATCGGCAGCGCATTGGTTTCGTGGACGACGACATATTCGGCATAGCCGCCGCCAGCCGTGAGTGCAGCAACACCGTCGCCGACGCGCCAGCGGGTGACGCCGTTGCCGACCGCAGCGACTTCACCAGCGGCTTCCAGACCCGGAAGGTCGGATGCGCCGGGCGGCGGCGGGTAGGCGCCCTTGCGCTGCAGGACGTCCGGCCGGTTGACGCCGGCGGCGCGGACCCGGATCAGGATCTCGCCTTCGCCCGGCTGCGGCACCGGCCGCCGTTCGGGCTTCAGCACCAACGGGTTGCCCGGCTCGCTGATGGCAATCGCGGTCATCACCTCGGGAATCATCTCTGCCACCTCATCCCTGCGTTTCCTTCATTGTGGTCCTTATGTAGACTTGTTTCCGCCAGGGCAATTGAAGGAGTTCAAAATGGCACTGTTCGATGATGAACCCTTGAGGCCGAAGAAGGTCCACGAGATCGGGCAGGACCTTTCATTGCTCTCGGTAGATGAACTGCGCGAGCGCATCGAACAGCTCAAGGCGGAGGTGAAGCGCCTCGAAGCAGAGCTTGTCAGCAAGGGAAGCAGCAGGCTCGCCGCGGAGTCCTTGTTCCGACGCTGATCGGCAAGATCAGTATATAAGGTAGACTTTCAGGTGCATTAAAATTATCGATTATTCAAATGTCTGGGTTGCACCTACGGTCGGAAAGACAAGGCTCGGTCGAAGGAAGTTGGATGCCGGAAATGAACAGGTCCGCATGGTATGGCTCTGTCGCTGGCAATCGCCTTCACACGGCTGTCATCTACACACATCAAGGAGAGTGAAAAGACTTTGGCCGTCGGTCAGATGGGAGGCCGACGCGCTGACGTGTAACAGGACACATCGGAGCGCAGTGATGCGCAAAACGACAAGGGCATGGCCGTCGCATGGAACCGGCGGCGTAAAGAAGAGGGAGCACTACGCATGAGATCACTGTTTAAGGCCGGTCTTGCGGCCGCCGTTGCGCTTGCAGTCACCGGCATGGCCGAGGCGCAGCAGCGCACACCACTCACGATTTACACCGCAGTCGAAAACGACCAGCTTGAGCCGTTCAAGCAGGCGATCGAAGCTGCCGTGCCGGAAGTCGAGGTCGTCTGGGTCCGCGACTCCACCGGCGTCATCACCGCCCGTTTCCTTGCCGAGGCAGAGAATCCCCAGGCCGACATGGTGCTCGGCCTCGCACTGTCGAGCCTGCTGATGTTCGACGAAAAGGGCCTGCTCGAAAGCTACAAGCCGGCCGCCCAGGATGGCCTGCGCGAAAAGTTCCGCGACCGTCGCGACGCCCCGACCTGGACTGGGATGGACGCCTATGTCGGCGTCGTCTGCTTCAACAGCGCCGAAGCTGAGGGCGCAGGCATCGCGCAGCCGACCTCGTGGAAGGATCTGCTGAAGCCCGAGTTCAAGGACAAGATCGTCATGCCGCACCCGGCCTCGTCCGGCACCGGCTACCTGATGGTGGGCGGCTGGCTGCAGATGATGGGCGAGGAAGAGGGCTGGAAGTTCATGGACGGCCTGCATGAGAACATTGCGGCCTACCTCCACTCCGGTTCGGCTCCTTGCGTCCAGGCTGCCCGCGGCGAGCGCGTCGCTGGTATCGCCCTCGACATGCGCGGCGTCTACGAGCGTTCGCAGGGCGCGCCGCTGGAGATCGTCGTTCCGGAAGAAGGCTCCGGCTGGGAAATGGAAGCGACGGCGATCGTGAAGGGCTCGAAGAACCTCGATCTCGCTAAGAAGGTCGCGGACTGGGGCGCCTCGAAGGAAGCCAACGAGGTCTACTCGCAGACTTATGCAGTCGTTGCTCATCCTGAGGTGCAGAACACTCCGGACGGCTATCCGGAGAACATGGAAGCGAAGCTGATCGACAACGACTTCGCCTGGATGGCTGCGAACCGCGAGCGCATCCTCGCCGAGTGGAGCAAGCGCTACGAGTCCAAGGCGGCTCCGAAGAACTGACGGACCGGTCCGTCCCGCGGGCAGCCTCCGGGCTGCCTGCTGCTCCGGCCCCACACGGGGGCGAGCCAACGCCAGCCGCCTCTCCTTCGTGCCACCCCGATGCGGTTGTTCGAAGTGACCTGCGGCGCGGGCTAGGCGCTCAAAATGCGCCTTTCCTCGGAACTATCGTGCCCGTCAGGAGAGAAGTTTGAATATCCCGTCCAAAGACCCCAGTGTTCGCTCCTCGTCGCTGCGAGTTCGCGGCCTTTTCAAGAGGTTCGGCGCCTTTACGGCGCTGCATGGCATCGACCTCGATGTGGCGAGCGGAGAGTTTGTCTGCTTCCTTGGCCCCTCGGGCTGCGGGAAGACGACGCTGCTGCGGGCCATTGCCGGCCTCGACCGGCAGGATCAAGGCAGTATCGAGATCGGCGGAGTCGATGTCTCCAATGCGCCGCCTTCCGAACGGGATTTCGGCATCGTCTTCCAGTCCTATGCGCTGTTCCCGAACCTGACAGTCGCCGACAACATCGCCTATGGCCTCGTCAACCGCCGCACGCCGCGGGCCGAGATCGAAACGCGCGTTTCCTCGTTGCTCGCGCTTGTTGGCCTGCCCGACCAGGGCAAGAAATTTCCGATCCAGCTTTCCGGCGGCCAGCAGCAGCGCGTGGCGCTCGCCCGTGCGCTCGCAACCTCGCCGGGCCTGCTCCTTCTCGATGAGCCGCTGTCGGCACTCGATGCGCGCGTGCGTTTGCACCTTCGCGAGCAGATCTGCGACCTGCAGCGGCGCCTTGGCGTGACCACTATCATGGTGACGCACGACCAGGAAGAGGCGCTCACCATGGCCGACCGCATCGTGGTGATGAACCACGGTGTCATCGAGCAGATCGGCACGCCCAACGAGATCTACCGCCGGCCGGCGACCGCCTTCGTGGCAGATTTCGTCGGCAAGATGAACTTCTTCCACGGCACGCTGTTCGAGAAGGGCAAGGTCAGCTTCGCGGGCATCAACGTCGCGTGCGACGACTGCCGCGGCTTCTTGCCCGGCAGTCCGGTTTCGGTTGGTCTGCGCCCCGAAGAGGTGCGCGTGCGCAACGTCAGCCCCGATGACGTCAACGCACTGCACGCCGAGGTCGAGGAGCTCGAATTCATGGGCGCGTTCTGCCGCGCCAAGCTCGGAATTGCCGGCGTGAAGACGCCGCTCTTTGCCGATTTCTCCGCCAACCTGATGCGCGACCTCGCGGTCGAGCGCGGCCAGAAAATCTGGGTGGCGCTGCCGCCCGAGGCGCTGCGCGTCTTCCCGAACGGTGAGGCGCATGCGCAGGAGGTCGCGGCATGAGCATCGCCGCGTCGCCTGAACATGCCACGGCGGTTGCCGCACGTCCGGCACGCCGCCTCCTCAGCGAGGAGCGGATAGCAAACGGCCTGCTGCTAGTCCTCTGCCTTGCGCTCGTTGTCGGCATTGTGCTGCCGCTGTGGACGTTGTTGTCGAAGGCGTTTCTGAACGCCGCGGGGCAGTTCGTCGGCCTTGCCAATTTCGGCGCCTATTTCTCGAACCCGATCCTGATGGACTCGCTGTTCAACAGCGTCTGGGTCGCGGTTCTGTCGACGGCGATCGTCATACCGCTCGCCTTTACCTATGCCTATGCGCTGACGCGCACCTGCATGCCGGCCAAGCCGTTCTTCTACGCGCTGGCGCTCTTGCCGCTGTTTGCGCCGTCGTTGATGTCGGCGCTGTCGCTGGTCTACATCTTCGGCAACCAGGGCTTCGCCAAGGGCCTGTTGTTCGGGCATTCGATCTATGGCCCGATCGGCATCGTCATCTCGCAGGTGACCTACACCTTCCCGCACGCGATGCTGATCCTCGTCACCGCGCTCAGCATCTCTGACGGCCGCCTCTATGAGGTTGCCGATGCGCTGGGCACGCCGAAGCGCCGCATCTTCTTCACCGTGACGCTGCCGGGTGCGCGCTACGGTCTCATCAGCGCCGCTTTCGTGGTCTTTACCCTCGTCATCACCGACTTCGGTATCCCGAAGGTGATCGGCGGCCAGTTCAACGTGCTCGCAACTGACGTTTATCGTGCTGTGGTCGGCCAGCAGAATTTCGAGATGGGCGCGGTTGTCGGCATGATCCTGCTGGTGCCGGCGATCCTCGCCTTCGTGGTCGATCGAGCGACCAACCGCCGTCAGGTGGCGCTGCTTTCGGCGCGCGCGGTGCCCTACCAGCCGAAGCCGTCGTCGCGGCGCGATCTCGGCTTCACCGCCTATTGCCTGTTCGTCGGCCTGCTGCTGGCCGTCGCGCTCGGCATCGCGATCTGGGCGTCGTTCATCAAATACTGGCCGTACAATCTCAGTCTCACGCTGAACAACTACAACTTCCAGCGCTACGAGCCGATGGGCTGGGCTCCCTACTTTACCTCTCTGCAGATGGCGGCGCTGACGGCGATAATCGGCACGGCGATCATCTTCACCGGCGCGTATCTGATCGAGAAGACGCAGGCCTCGCCTGTCATGCGCGCGTTCGCGCACTTCCTGGCGATGATGCCGGTGGCGGTGCCGGGACTGGTGCTCGGCCTCGGCTACATCTTCTTCTTCAATGCGCCGTGGAATCCGCTCAACTTCCTCTATGCGACGCTGGCGATCCTGGTGATCAACACGGTGACGCACTTCTACACCGTCTCGCACATCACCTGCCTGACGGCGCTGAAGCAGATCGACCGCGAGTTCGAGGCGGTGTCCGCGTCGCTCAAGGTGCCGTTCTGGCGCACCTTCAGGCGCGTGACGGTGCCGATCTGCATGCCAGCGATCCTGGACGTGGCCGTCTACATGTTCGTCAACGCGCTGACGACCGTCTCGGCAGTGATCTTCCTCTATGGCGCCGGCACCAAGCTCGCCTCAATCTCGATCGTTCACATGGACGAGGCAGGCTTCATCGCGGGCGCCGCGGCGATGGCGACGCTGCTTGTCGGAACGGCCATCGGCGTGAAGGCGCTGCACATCGTGCTCGACCGGTTCGTGTTCGGACGCCTGCAGGCCTGGCGCCAGCGCTGAGGGCGGTTCAACGCCCTCGCCTTGTTGGGGAAAAATTTACGCCCAGACGGGACTGCGGGACGGAGATTACTCCGTCCCTGCGGCGGCTTCCCGCATCTGCGGACGAGCAATCCGCACAGGCGGATAGTTAATCGGAAAAATCGTTAGGTCCAATAGGAATTAACGATTTTACATATGATCTGGGGCGCATCAGTGTCGCCTCAAATACCGTTCCCGGAGGTTCTGGAAAATGTCGAACGATGCAGCTGCATCAGCCTTTGAAGATCCGCGTCTTGGCGAGCCGTTCCTGCTGACGCCTGGCCCGCTTACCACCTCCTGGGAAGTGAAGCAGGCGATGCTGAAGGATTGGGGCTCGTGGGACGGCGATTTCCGCGCCATGACCAAGGCCCTGCGCACTGGGCTGCTTGAGCTGATCGACGACAAGAACGGCGAGTACGACTGCGTTCCCATGCAGGGCTCGGGCTCCTACTGCGTCGAATCGATGCTTGGCACCTTCGTGCCGAAGGATGGCAAGGTCCTCGTGCTCGCCAACGGCGCCTACGGTCTGCGCGCCGCGCAGACGATGGAGTATCTCGGCCGCGCCTATACGCTGATCGACAAGGGCGATTACCTGCCGCCGCGTGGCGATGAGGTGGGTGCCGCGCTCGACGCCGACCCGGCGATCACCCACGTGCTTGCGATCCATTGCGAGACGAGCTCGGGCATTCTCAACCCGGTTCCGGAAATCGCCGAAGCCACCTTCGCGCGCGGCCGCAAGCTGCTGATCGACTCGATGAGCGCGTTCGGCGCCGTTCCGCTTGAGGTCAGCAAGATCCCGTTCGAGGCAATGGTCTCGTCCGCCAACAAGTGCATCGAGGGCGTGCCTGGCTTCGGCTTCGTCATCGCCAAGAAGTCGGCGCTTGAGGCCGCCAAGGGGAATAGCCACTCGCTGTCGCTCGACATCCACGCGCAGTGGGCGGCAATGGAAAAGACCGGCCAGTGGCGCTTCACGCCGCCGACGCATGTCGTGGCCGCTTTCCTCGAAGCGCTGAAGACCCACAAGGCTGAAGGCGGGGTGGCCGGTCGCGGCGCCCGCTACGCCCGCAATCGCGACGTGATGGTCGCCGGCATGCGCGAGCTCGGCTTCGAGACCCTGCTCGACGACCGCTGGCTGTCGCCGATCATCGTCACCTTCTTCTGCCCGGCGGACGAGAAATTCGAGTTCAGCCGCTTCTACGAGCTGATGAAGGAAAAGGGCTTCATCATCTATCCGGGCAAGTTGACTGTCGTGGATTCGTTCCGCATCGGCTGCATCGGCCGCATGGACGAGCATGTCATGCGCCGCGTGGTTGCTGCCGCCAAGCAGTCGCTCGAAGAAATGGGGGTCGCCACCGCCGCCCCGCCGGCTGCCGCGCTCGCCGAACGTTCGCGCCTTGCCGCCTGAGAATTTTTTAGGAGACTTTTCAATGAACCAGCACACTCCCGTCAGCGTCACTGCCAATGGCCGGGACTATTCATGGCCGCGCGTCTGCGCGATTGCGATCTGCCTTGACGGCTGCGAGCCGGCCTATCTCGA
>NZ_JAGL01000028.1 GCF_000526635.1 Aminobacter sp. J41 | reverse complement strand
CATCCTTGCGAACACCTTAAGCGAATGTAACTGTCTCTCGAAACGTGATCCGCCAAAGTCTCGTTTGGAACCCATCCAGATCCGAAGATCCTTCTCAAGTCCCGCGAGCCTCTGCCGCCCACGTTTCTCTTTCTTCGCTATTCAGTTGTCAAAGATCAGACACAAAACAGTGTCCCGGGCTCCATCACCATCGGCTTCAGCCCGACGAGGTTCGCTCACGCGGCTCGCTTGAATGTCGTCCAACTCGCGGATCACAAGAGCGAAGCTCTTCGCCGCCAGCAGCGCCGCCGCCGTCGTTGGTGAGGCGTATATAGGCCCCACTCCCCAACCCTGTCAACGACATTCTGCGAGATTTTTTCGCCCCAATGAACTTTTTCCCGCCTGCCCAAACCTTGCGCAAAATCAAGGCTATGGTCGAAAAATCGGCGGGCGGTGGACAACGGGCCAAGGTCATATTGGAGCCCCATTCGGCCCATAGTCCGTTCCTCCCATGACGCGGGCGCGATTGCACCGCAGTCTCCGCACAAGCGTCATCCTTTATACAGAGAGAGTGGGCTCCGGATTTTGGAGCTTTCGTTGACTTGGGGGCGTGTGACAGGCAATTGTCATCGCGCTCGACAATTCGAATGCAGTCCGCCCGAGGGGAAAGACCGCCGACCGCGATGCAGCAGTTCGATGACACCATAGCCGGGCTCGGCAACGAGCCGCCGCTCGTCGGCGACGGGCGCGCGGGTCCGCCGGACCGCCGCGAGGTGTCGGCACGCTGGCTCTCGGGCACATTCATGACCGGCATTACCTCCAGCGTGCTGATGGGGGCGGCCCTCTTCACGGCTCTCGACGGACGCGAAAAGCTCGCGACCCCCCCGGAGATTCTCAACCCAGCCTCGATCAGCACCACGGCCGCGGGCGATGCCGCCAAAACCACCAGGCTGGTGCCGCCGCGCACGCTTTCCCGCGCCACCGACCGGCGGCGCATGGAAGTGTCGACCATGGTCCGTGCCGGCGACCGCGACGTCGTTCGCACCATGCCGTTCGTGCATGTGAAGATGGCGCTCGCCGCAGGTCACACCACCACCCGCTCCTATCCGCCCTTCGATCCGCTGCAGGTATTCGCGGAAGACGAGAGCGCGGCGCGGCCCCGCAACGATCTTTTCGCCAGCACCGGCGTGATCTACGGCGCCAAGGTTGACAGCGAGGTCAGCCTTCGCACCACGGATTTCCCCCTCGACGTCGCCCAGTTCGACGAGCGCAGCGCCCTTTCCGCCGACGAGGTCGAGCAGGTCGTGCGCAATACCGGCGCGATCCTCACCGACGGCGACGTCCAGGTTGCGTCGCTTCATTATGTTGATCCGCAGCGATTCGGCGGCGCTGAAGCTGCGCTCTCCAGCCTGACGCTCGGCAGCTCGTTCGGCATCCGCATTGTGCAGGAGAACGTCTCCTACGCACCGCGCGATACCGAAGGCACCGATGCCGAAGGTTATGCCGAGGACATCATCCCCTTCCCCGTCGAGCGCAACGTCGCGGAGGCGCTTGAGGAGGCTGGTTATGCCGGCGCCGATTCGGAAGGCATGGTGCGGGCGATCTCAAAGCTGATGCGCACCGAAGCGCTGAAGGCCGGCCACGTGATTCGTCTGGGCATCGAGACCAGGGGCGAGATGGGGCGCATCGTGCGCGCCAGCATCTACAAGGGCCGCAGCCACGTCATCACCATCGCGCTCGACGACCGCAATCAGTATGTGCAGGGCAGCGAGCCGGAGCCGAATCCGGCGATCATGACCGCCTTCGACACGAACCAGCCGGCGGTGCGCGGCCGCGGCGACCTGCCGACCGTCTATGACGGCATCCACCGTGCCGCCTATTCCTACGGCATGTCGCGCCCGATGACCCGGCAGCTGATCCGGCTGCTGGCATCCGATGTCGACTTCCAGTCGCGCCTCACCCCGTCCGACCGGATCGAAGCCTTCTTCTCCCAGCCCGACGAGGACAATGCCGCGACGGAAAATTCCGAGCTGCTCTACGTCCAGGCAACCTTCAGCGGCACGACCCGCACCTTCTATCGCTTCCAGATGGAAGACGGCTCGGTCGAGTATTTTGACGAGGAAGGCCGCAGCTCGCGCCAGTTCCTGCTGCGCAATCCGGTGCCGAACGGCACCTTCCGCTCCGGCTTTGGCGGCCGCAAACACCCGATCCTCGGCTATACCCGCATGCACACCGGCGTCGACTACTCCGCTCCCCGCGGCACGCCGATCATCGCCTCCGGCGACGGCGTCATCGAGAAGGCAGGCTGGGCGGGCGGCTATGGTCGACAGACCATCATCCGCCACGCCAATGGCTACAAGACCTCGTACAACCACCAGAGCGCGATTGCAGAAGGTGTCACCGAAGGCGCGAAAGTTCGCCAGGGCCAGGTGATCGGCTATGTCGGCTCGACCGGTCTTTCGACGGGCAATCACCTCCACTACGAAGTCATCGTCAACGGCACCAAGGTCGACCCGATGCGCGTGCGCCTGCCGAACGAGAAGGCGCTGAAGGGCGAACAGCTCGAAGCCTTCAAGAAGGAACGCGAACGCATCGACCAGCTGCTGCGCGATGGGGACGAGCCGCGGCTCAAGATGGCGAGCGTCCGGTAGAAGAAAGAATGGACAAGAAAAAAGCCGGCTGGTCAGCGACCGCCGGCTTTTTCTTTTTCGTGTGAGTCGCCTATTCGATGAACTCGACGGTGACGCCCGGCGAAACCATCTTTGCCAGCTCCTCCGCGTCCCAGTTCGTCAGGCGAATGCAGCCGTTGGAGTTGGTCTTGCCGATCTTTTCCGGGTCGGGCGTACCGTGGATGCCGTAGGTCGGCTTCGACAGCGCAATCCAGACTGTGCCGACCGGACCGTTTGGCCCCGGAGGGATGGTCAGGATGCTGGTGTTGTTGCCCTGCTGGAAGTTGATCTTCGGATTATAGGTGTAGACCGGGTTCATCGCGATCCGCTCGATCGTGTGGGTGCCGGTCGGCGACGGGGTTGCGGTCGAGCCGATGGTCGACGGATAGATCGCGAGGAGCTTACCCGCGTCATCATAGACGCGCAGCTGCTTGCGGCCCTTGTCGGCAATGATGCGCGAGACCTTGCCGGTGAGCGGCTTGCCGACATTCGGCACCTTGACGATGGAGCCCGGCTTGTTGAAGTCGATGCCGGGATTGAGCGCGACCAGGTACTTCTGGTCGACATGGAAGCGCTCGCCGAGCATCTCGACTACCGAGGTGTAGCCGAGGCGCTCCATCTTTGCCTTCTCGCCATAGTCGCTCGGGATCGCGGCGACGAATGGGCCAGCCACGTCTTCCGGCTTGATCTCGTAGGTGATGAACGGATCGCCGCCGGTCGCCGCGAGTTTTTCGTCGATATAGGCGGCGTCGTAGGTGCGCAGCGTCTCGCCGGTGAGCTCGCGATAGGCATCGATCGCCTTGTTGACGTTGTCGCCGATGCGCCCGTCGATAACTCCGGGCGAAGCGCCGACGCGGTCGAGCAGGATCTGAATCTTGGCGATTTCCTCGGTGGCGCCGGTACGCGAAATCGTCGGCGCCTGGCTGACGTCGGGAATCGCGCGCGGCTGTTCCTCAAGGATCGTCGGCGTGTCAGGCGAAACCGTCGCCGTTTGGCTCTCGCCGGTGACGGGCTGCTGTTGCTCGCCGGGAACGGCGATGACCGAAGGCTGCTCCAGCGGTTTGCGCTCGACCGGCCCCGGCGTCACCAGGTCCGGATAGGGAGCAGGCGCCTCCTCATAGGGTGGGAGTTCCTCGCGCGCATAGCCATCGTCGGGATAGACATAGTCGTCCCCATTGTCCTCGAGAATGTACTCGTCGTCCGGGTACACTGGCTCCGCCGGGTAGCGGCGGCCATAGTCGCGGTAGCGGTCATCGTAGCCGCCGCGGCCAAGCTCCTCGCGGCGGATCTCCCCGCGCGCGCGGCCGCGCGGCTCACGGATCGCCACGACTTCGCCGGTATAGACGTCAAGAAGCACTTCCCGGCCATACTGGTCATAGAAGACCTCGACCTGGCGGCTCTGTGCAGCCGCCTCCAGCGAAAGGCCCGCCACGAGAGCCAAAGTCAGGGGAATCAGTCTCGCCGTCATTCCGTTGTCCCGATTGCAAAGTGGCCGATTTCGTTGACCACGCTATCGCATGCGACATGAACGGGACATGAAAATGGCAGAACGCAACGTCACGTGCGAGTGAGCGTTGCGCCCGGCGCTATCGTCGGCGGTGATGCGTTCAGCTTCTCGACGGCGAAGCCCGCGGCCGCCTTGTAGCCCGCCATGAACTCGGTGCGTTCCTCGGGCGGGATCACATCGTCGATATTGTCGAACGTGCCGCCGCAGCGCTCGTCAACGAGGTTGAGCAGCCCGAACGGTCCCGCACCGCGGTTGCGCAACACGATCTGAGAGACGGGGCCGCAATACTCTGTGTCGAACGCCGCCAGCGCATCCGGTGTAAGGCCATGCCAGAGGAAAAGAGCGCCGAGGAGACGCGCATCCATGATCCCCTGGCTCGCGCCATTCGAGCCGGTCGGGTACATCGGGTGTGCGGCGTCGCCGATCAAGAGAACCCGGCCGTCATGCCAGGTCGGAACCGGATCGCGGTCGATCATCGGGTTCTCGTAGGCGATCTGGGCACCACGCAGCAGCGCCGGAATGTCCAGCCATTCATAGGTCCAGCCGTCGAAGTGGTGCGCGAAGTCGTCGATCTCGACCGGCTTGAACCAGCCGCGGTTCTTCCAGCCTTCGGACGGATCGACCGTCACCTCGGCGATCCAGTTGATGGTCGCAAGGCCGGTTTCGGCATCGGGAGCGGAGATCGGGTAGAAGACGAAGCGGTGCCGGTGGGTGCCGAGGCCGACGAACGAAGCGCCGGTGCGGATCGGGACCCCAGGGCTGGTGCCGCGCCACATGATCGCGCCGCCCCAGTGGATCGGCGGCTGATCGGGGTGCATCTGCGCCCGCACCGCGGAATGCAGACCGTCCGCGCCGATGAGAAGGCAGCCATTCTCTTCGAACTTTTCGCCATCAGCCGTCTCGACAATGGCGGTGACGGTTCCGTCCGCATTGTTCCGGTAGCCGGTGACGCGCGCGCCGAATCGGATGACCTCCGGCCCTGCCCGCTCAACCAGCTTGCGATAGAGCATCATCTGCAGCTCGCCACGGTGGACCGAATATTGCGGCCATTTGTAACCGGCCAGCAGCCCCCGCGGTTCGGAATAGATGTCGTTGCCGTTGAGCCCGACCAGCGCCCATTCGCGGGTCTGCATGCCGATCGCATCGAGATCGGCTTCACTGATCCCAAGGTCGAAAAGTTCGCGCACTGCGTTCGGCTGCAGGTTGATGCCGACGCCGAGCGGCCGCAGGTCGCGCACCGATTCAAGGACGAGGACCGGCGCACCGATCTGGTGCAGCGTCAGCGCAAGCGAAAGGCCGGCGATGCCACCGCCAGCAATAATCACGGGTTCTGCAGTCACGGCCCCTCCCCTGGGCTGTAGTATTCAGAGCAGTCCGGGAAAGGTCATGCTCTGCCAAGGCACGGGACAAGCCCGGCCAGTTCCTCCACTTTCGCGGGATGCTGTAGATGATTTTGCGTCTGAGTGAAACCGGCACGCGAACAATTCTAGTGAGGCCTGTGGTCTCACTCGGTTACATGAACCCGCTCGAACAGATTGCGATACTCCTGCACAAGGCCGTCCGCATCGACGACCAGTTCGGCCTCAAAGCCAGCGGCGGTGCCCAGGTCGATGTAGCGGATGATGTCACGGCTCTGGCGCAGATAGCGCTGGCGCGAGCGGACAACAGAAAGATCGGCCGCGTCGACGTATACGGTATCGAGGGTGAGCTCCGCCCCAACCTCCGCCCCGAGCCGGCGGATCGGCAGCGTGTTGCAGAACGGCGTCGCCGACAGGTCCGGCTCGTCGGCACCGTTAAGGTCGCTGCGCACCTCGCCGTTGACCGACCAGCCGCCGCCCACGCGTTCCATCCGAACGTCCTGCCGGCCGGACGGGCCATATTTGTGCATTTCGAGGGATGTAGTTCGCCACTCGTGATCGAGCAGCCATTCGTAGTCGAGCTGGAAGCCCGAATGCTCGATGCTGACTATGGTTGAGCTGGCGCGAATGCCGCCCACCCCGGCCTCGAGTTCCAGACGTTCGAGCGCCGTTAGGTCGAGCCGCCGCCAGAAGAGGATCATCTTGCCCTGCATGGCATTTTGTCCCCGTCATGGTTGTGCACCCTCCCCCATGGGGGAAGGGTGCCTGTTGTTGTGGTCGTCAGGCCGCTGCCGCCTCGGTTTCCGCCGCGCGCTGCTTCGGGCGGAAGATCAGCCGGTCCGAACCGGACGTAATCTTGACGGAAGAGCCATCGAAGATTTCGCCCATCAGGATCTTCTCAGCGAGCGGATCCTGCAGTTCCTTCTGGATCACGCGCTTCAGCGGACGCGCTCCATAGGCAGGATCATAACCCTTTTCCGCCAGCCATTCGACCGCCTCATCGTCGAGGTCGAGGACGATCTTGCGATCCTCGAGCAGCTTCTCGAGACGAGCCAGCTGGATCTGGACGATCTGGCCCATGTCCTTACGCCGCAGGCGGTGGAACAGGATGATCTCGTCGACACGGTTCAGGAACTCCGGACGGAAGGACGCCTTCACCACCGCCATCACGTCGTCGCGGACCTTGTCGACGTCCTCATTCTCGCCGAGCGAGACGAGATAATCGGCGCCGAGGTTGGACGTCATGATGATCAGCGTGTTGCGGAAGTCGACGGTCCGGCCCTGTCCATCGGTCAGGCGGCCATCATCGAGCACCTGCAGGAGCACGTTGAAGACGTCCGGGTGCGCCTTTTCGATCTCATCGAACAGGATCACCTGATACGGTCGGCGCCGAACCGCCTCGGTAAGAACGCCGCCTTCCTCATAGCCGACATAACCGGGAGGGGCGCCGATCAGACGGGCCACGGAGTGCTTCTCCATGAATTCCGACATGTCGATGCGGACTATCGCGGTGTCGTCGTCGAACAGGAATGCAGCCAGCGCCTTGGTCAGCTCCGTCTTGCCGACGCCCGTCGGGCCAAGGAACATGAACGAGCCTATCGGCCGGTTCGGGTCCTGCAGGCCGGCACGCGCGCGGCGCACCGCCTTGGAGACGGCCTGGATTGCCTCACCCTGCCCCACAACGCGCTTGCCAAGCTCGTCTTCCATACGCAGCAGCTTCTCGCGCTCGCCTTCGAGCATTTTGTCGACCGGAATGCCGGTCCAACGCGACACAACATGCGCAATGTGCTGCGGGGTCACGGTCTCTTCGACCATCGAGCCCGCGCTGTCATGGGCTTCAGCTTCAGCGAGCTTCTTTTCGAGCTCGGGGATGCGGCCATAGGCGAGCTCACCCGCCTTGGCGAACTCGCCCTTGCGCTGTGCGATCGCCAGTTCATTGCGCGCCTCGTCGAGCTGCTTCTTCAGTTCCGCGGCGAGGCCCAGCTTCTGCTTCTCGGCCTGCCACTTCGCCGTCAGCGTCGCTGACTTTTCCTCAACTTCGGCGAGTTCCTTCTCCAGCCTGACCAGGCGATCCTTCGACGCCTCGTCGGTCTCGACCTTCAGCGCCTCCCGCTCGATCTTCAGCTGCATGATGCGGCGGTCGAGTTCGTCGAGCTCTTCGGGCTTCGAATCGACCTGCATGCGCAGGCGCGAAGCCGATTCGTCGACAAGGTCGATCGCCTTGTCCGGCAGGAAGCGGTCGGTGATGTAGCGGTTCGACAGCATTGCCGCCGAGACCAGCGCCGAGTCGGAGATGCGCACCTTGTGGTGCTGCTCGTACTTTTCCTTGATGCCGCGCAGGATCGAGATCGTGTCCTCGACCGTCGGCTCTTCAACGAAGACCGGCTGGAAGCGGCGGGCAAGTGCGGCATCCTTCTCGATGTACTTGCGGTACTCGTCGAGCGTGGTCGCGCCAACGCAGTGCAGCTCGCCGCGTGCCAGCGCCGGCTTCAGAAGGTTCGATGCATCCATCGCCCCCTCGGACTTGCCGGCGCCGACCAGCGTGTGCATCTCGTCGATGAACAGGATGATGCCGCCTTCGGCTGCCGTCACCTCGGACAGCACTGCCTTCAGACGCTCCTCGAACTCGCCGCGATACTTCGCGCCGGCGATCAGCGAGCCCATGTCGAGCGCCATCAGCTGCTTGTCCTTGAGGGACTCCGGCACGTCGCCATTGACGATGCGCAGCGCCAAGCCTTCCGCGATCGCGGTCTTGCCCACGCCCGGTTCGCCAATCAGCACCGGGTTGTTCTTCGTGCGACGCGACAGCACCTGGATGGTGCGGCGAATTTCGTCGTCGCGTCCGATCACCGGATCAAGTCGGCCGGCACGCGCGTCAGCCGTCAGGTCGCGCGCATACTTCTTCAGCGCGTCATAGCCCTGCTCGGCAGATGCCGAATCGGCGGTGCGGCCCTTGCGGATGTCCTCGATCACGCGGTTGAGCGCGGTCGCCGTCACGCCCGACTTCGCCAGGATGTCGGCGGTTTTTGCCGACTTCTCGACGGCAAGTGCGGTCAGGAGGCGCTCGACAGTGACGAAGGAATCGCCGGCCTTCTTCGCCAGTTCCTCGGCGGTCGCGAAAACCTTGGCCAGCGGCTGCGACAGGTAGAGCTGCCCGTTGCCGCCTTCGACCCGCGGCAGTGCATCAAGGGCTGCCTCGACGCCGAGGCGCACGTCCTTTGAGCGTCCGCCGGCACGCTCGATCAGCGAGGATGCAAAGCCCTCCTCGTCATCGATCAGGACCTTCAGGATATGCTCGGGCGTGAACTGCTGATGATTGCGGGAAAGCGCCATCGTCTGGGCAGACTGGATGAAACCCCGCACGCGCTCGGAATACTTCTCAATGTTCATCTGTGTCTCCATTCCCTGACCGGCCCGCCAGGCAGCACCGGATCAGATTCAATGTGACGGACCCCCATCAACGCCATGACCGTAGTCAAAACGTCTTCGCGGCAGGCCCCGTTGACGCGGATATGGGCATGTCAGCCGATCGGCTCAAGAGCTTGTGAAGGCGACAAGAAGAACTTTTTTGCAGGGTCTCGCGAAGAGCCTTTTCACCGCCGCCGCATGGACACGATAACGCATTTTCCGGCGACACAAACGAAAACGGCGGGCCTGAGCCCGCCGTCCTGAACTGCTGTATCTAAAGCTTACTGTGCCGCTTCGGTGATCGGCTCGTCGCCGGACGTTCCTGCTTCGCTCGCCTCTTCGCCGGACTTCAGGCGTGGGCGGCGGGTGCGGCGCGGACGACGGGCAGGAGCATCTTCCTGTTCACCATCCGTCGGCGAAGCTTCGCCATTGGCTGCGGCAGCGGGTGCTGCCTCCTCGGCGGCTTCAGCCTGCGGCGCCTCGGCCGGAGCCTCGGCTGCAGCGGCAGCGCGCGAACGGCGACCACCTTCCTGCTTCGGCTGGGCGGGAGCCTCGACTTCCGCCGCGTCGGTCAGGGCAACCTCAGCAGGCGTGCCCTCGATGACCGGCTGCGGCTCGCTGCCGTCACGCGGCTGCTCGGCACCATCGCCATCGCGGTGACGACGACGCTCGTGGCGCTGCTGATGCTGATTGTTATTCTGCTGCTGCTCGGCAGGCGCTGCCTGCTGCTGCGGCTGGACCGGCGTGAAACCGTCGTCCATCTCGTCGTCGGCATCCTCGTCGTCGCGAATGTCGCGAACCGGCTGCTGCGGCATCTGCGCCATCGCCGCCATGATGATGCGGTTATAGTGCTCTGCGTGCTGCAGGTAGTTCTCGGCCATGACACGATCGCCGGCGCTCTGGGCGTCCCGTGCGAGTGCGGTGTACTTTTCGGCGATCTGCTGAGCGGAGCCGCGGATCTTTACGTCCGGGCCGTTACTCTCGTACGTACGGGTTAGCGGATTCGGGCCTTTACGGTTCTGGTTATTGCCGTTGTTATTGCCGCCGCCGCGCCCGCGCATGCGCCTGTTCTGCTGTGGCCTCATTCTGGTCTCTCTTTTGAGGATGCCAATGTCCGCTCAGACGGAGTCGCCGTCCGCGTAGCGTCCTTTGATGGCGGTCAGCCGCTGGAAACGGGCTATCGCCACGTAATTCCTGTCCCGTTCATGTACTTTCCGGACGTTCCCCGCACGAAGCTCAAGCGCTATGGCTTATGCAAGAAGGCAGTCTGTTCACGCTGTTCACAGGGAACCGAATCGATAACGGCACTGCCTGCCTCGTCACATCCGGTGCCGGGAAACTAGCGGCAATAACTGCCTTTGCCAAGCGCTTTTTTCTTCGACTCACCCAAGCAGCTAGAGCTTAAAGGCAAGGGATCTGCGGTGTCCACCAAGGTCATCTGCGCCTTCTACGAGAACGAAGCCGCGGGCCCTGAAGATCGCCTCGACCGCATCAGGCTGATCGTATCCGACTTCAACAACTACAACGCCAGCTTCCAGCAAATGTTCCGGAGCACCGGCCGCGATAGCCCGATAGGCATCCAGCCCATCCGGCCCGCCATCGAGCGCTGCGAGGGGATCGAAATCCCGGACTTCGCGCTCAAGTGAAGCAATCACGTCTGTCGGTATGTAGGGCGGGTTCGAGACGATTACGTCAAATCGCCGGTCAATATTGTCGTACCAGCTGGACCTTAGGGTCTCGAAACGATCCGCGACACGATTGATATCGGCATTGCTCTTCGCCGTTGCAAGGGCATCGGGCGAAATATCTGTCGCCAGCGCCCGCGCGCGGGGTTCCTCATGGATGAGCGCGAGCGCTATCGCGCCCGTTCCGGTGCCCATGTCGAGGATCGAACAGCTGCCCTTTTCCTCCGCGATGCGACGGACATAGGGCAGCGCGAGCTCCACCAGCGATTCCGTATCGGGCCGGGGCTCCAGAGTTTCAGCGGAAATCTTTAGCTGCAGGCCGTAGAATTCCCGGTAGCCGATGATGCGGTGGACAGGCTCACCGTTAAGCCTGCGATCGAGTGCAGCAAGCACCGCCTCTACCCGCTCCTGCGGGATCACACGTTCGGGATCAAGCACCGCATCGGTGCGGCTGGTGCCGGTAAAGTGTTCGACGAGCAGGCGCGCATCGAGCGCCGCGCTCTGCTTGCCGGCCTGCTCCAGTACGGAACGCACATGCCGGATGAGAGGTCCCAGCGCCGGGCGCGGCTGCTGCATCTCGTCAGCCGTCCTGACCGGCTTCCAGCAGCAGCTTCGACTGGTGGTCGGCGATCAGCGCCTGGATGACCTCGTCGAGCTCACCCATCATCACCCGGTCGAGCTTGTAGAGCGTCAGGTTGATGCGGTGATCGGTCAGGCGCCCCTGCGGGAAGTTGTAGGTGCGGATGCGCTCCGAGCGGTCGCCAGAGCCGACCTGCAGGCGCCGAGCTTCCGAACGCTCGCTCGCGGCCTTCTCGCGCTCCATGTCGTAGAGACGGGCGCGCAGGATCTGCATGGCGCGGGCCCGGTTCTGGTGCTGCGACTTTTCCGCCGACACCACCATGATGCCGGTCGGCAGGTGGGTGATGCGCACGGCCGAGTCGGTGGTGTTGACGTGCTGGCCGCCAGCACCGGACGCACGCATCGTGTCGATGCGGATGTCTTCGGCTTTGATCTCGATGTCGACCTCTTCCGCTTCCGGAAGCACCGCGACTGTTGCTGCGGACGTATGGATGCGACCGCCCGCCTCCGTCTCTGGCACGCGCTGGACGCGGTGGACGCCCGATTCGAACTTCAGGTGCGCGAAAACGCCTTTGCCCGACACCGAGGCGATGATTTCCTTGTAGCCGCCGACTTCGCCCTCGCTCGCCGAGACGACCTCGACACGCCAGCCCTTGGAAGCAGCATAGCGCTCGTACATGCGAAACAGGTCGCCGGCGAACAGCGCGGCCTCGTCGCCGCCGGTGCCTGCGCGGATTTCGAGGATCGCGTTCTTCTCGTCGGCAGCGTCCTTCGGCAGCAGAAGGATCTGGATCTCCTTCTTCAGCTCTTCGAGCTTTTCCTCGACGCCCGGCAGCTCGGCTTCGGCGAGCTCGCGCATCTCCGCATCGAGCGACTTGTCTTCGAGCATCGCCTCAAGGTCGGCAAGTTCATCCTCGGCCGCACGCAGCTCACGGATCTTGCCTGCCATTTCCTGAAGCTCGGAATATTCCGACGCGAGCTTGACGTAGACGTCTGGCTCCGGACCAGCCGCCATCTGCACTTCGAGCAGTTCGAAGCGTTTCAGGACCTGGTCCATCCGGTCGCGCGGCAAATCGATCATGTGTTGTCCGTAATGGGCGTCAAAAAGGATCAGAGCGGAATGTTGTGCTCTTCGGCGAATGCCTTGAGCAATGCGCGCACGTCGCGCTCGCAGCTCTGGCCGTTCAAGAGGTCATCCATGATTTCGGTCAGCTTGCCAAGCGGCAGTTCCACCAGCATCGCCTTGACCGGGCCGATGGCGGCCGGGGACATGGAAATCGCGCGGTAGCCGACGGCGAGCAGCGCCATCGCAGAAATCGGCCGGCCGGCCATCTCGCCGCAGAGCGTGACGGAGGTACCCGTCTCCTGGCCCATGTCGGCGATCTGGCGCAGGACGCGGAGGAACGGCACGGAGATCGGATCGTAACGGTCCGCGACCTGGTTGTTGCCACGGTCGGTCGCCGTGATGAACTGGAACAGGTCGTTCGAGCCGACGGAAATGAAGTCGACGGCGTTCATCACCTCTTCCAGCTGCCACAGCAGCGCCGGCACCTCGACCATGGCGCCGAGCTTCAGCGTGTTCGGAAGGTGATGCGCGAAGCGCGACAGGTGCCGGACCTCCTTGTCGATGATCTCGCGGGCCTGGCGGATCTCGGTCAGCGTGGTGACCATCGGCAGCATGACGCGCAGCTCGCGCCCGCCGGCAGCCTTCAGCAGCGCACGGATCTGCGTGCGCAAGAGGCCGGGACGATCCAGCGTCAGGCGCACCGCGCGCCAGCCGAGCGCCGGGTTCTCCTCGTGGCCAACGCCCTTGAAATAGGGCAGCACCTTGTCGCCGCCGATGTCGATGGTGCGGAAGGTGACCGGTCGGTTACCGGCGGCATCCAGCACTTCGCGATAGAGACGCTCCTGCGCCTCGGCACGCGGGAAGGTAGACGCCACCATGAACTGCAGCTCAGTGCGGAACAGGCCGATGCCCGCCGCACCCGACTGCTCAAGCTGCGGCAGGTCAACCGCCAGGCCAGCGTTCATAAGCAGGTCGACCTTGACGCCGTCCTTCGTCTCGCTCGGCTTGTCGCGCAGCTCGCGATAGAGCTTCTGCTTGCGCGCGCGGAACCGGACCTTTTCCGCATAGGCCTTCTCGACGTCGGCCTGCGGGCGCAGGTGGACGACGCCCTCGTCGCCGTCGACGATGATTGCGTCGCCGTTCTCCGACATGGAGACGGCGCCTTTCATCTGGCCCGCGACGGGAATGCCCATCGCGCGCGCCACGATGACGACGTGGCTGGTGATCGCGCCCTCTTCCAGCACGAGGCCGCGCAGCTTCTCGCGCGGATAGTCAAGGAGTTCGGCCGCCCCCATCGAGCGGGCAACGATGATCGCGTCGCGCGGCAGCGAGCTTGCAAGCATCTCCGGGCCACCGCCCAAGAGCATCCGCAACAGGCGGTTGGCCAGATCGTCGAAGTCGCTCATCCGCTCGCGCAGATAGGGGTCGGTCATGTGCAGCATGCGCGCGCGCATGTCGCTCTGCACCTTCTCGACCGCCGCTTCCGCCGTCAGGCCGTTGCGAATCGCCTCCTCGAGACGTCGGACCCAGCCGCGGTCGTTCGCGAACATGCGGTAGGCCTCGAGCACCTCGCGGTGCTCCCCCTCGAAGGCGATCTCGCGGCGCGACAGCATGTCGTCGATCGACAGGCGCAGCGAGCTCAACGCCTTTTCGAGGCGCTGGAGTTCTGCCTCGCTGTCCTCGTTGAAGAGGTTGGTGACAACGATGCGCGGCTCGTGCAGCCGCACATGGCCGAGGCCGACGCCGTCGCTGAATGGAGCACCCTTGAGCGTCACGGGGCGGGAAAGGTCGAGCTCGATGCCGGGCCGCGCAAGGCGCGCAAGGTCGCCCGTCGCGATCATCTCGGCGATCACCATCGCCGTCGTTTCCAGCGCTTCAACCTCGTCCTCGCGATAGACGCGCTGCGTGCGGTTCTGCACGACAAGGACGCCGAGCGTGCGGCCGGCGCGCAGTACCGGCACACCAAGGAACGAGTGATAGATCTCTTCGCCGGTCTCCGGCAGGTAGGCGAAGGCGGGGTGCTTTTGCGCGTCGGAAAGGTTCAGCGCCCGCGCGCTCGCGGCGATGGTGCCGACGAGGCCCTCGCCGAGGCGCAGCTGCGCATTGTGGACCGCGTTCCGGTTGAGGCCCTCGGTCGCGTAGAGCTCGAGGACCGAATCAGCGCGCAGCACATAGAGGGAGCAGACCTCCGCGACCATATTCTGGGCGATATGGTACACGATCTGGTCGAGCCGCTCCTGCGGCTCGAGCGGTTCGGCCATCAGCTCACGAAGCCGTCTCAGCAATAGGCGTGGGCCAGCGGCCGTGTCACGCATGAGCGCTTCCCTCCAATGCCGGAAGGACGGCTAGACCACTCGCGCGGTCCCCGTCCTCTCCAGAGTTCCGGTGCGTACTGCCTACTGCTTATCGAGGCCGTAGACTGAATGTAAAGTCCGGACTGCCAGTTCGGTGTAGGGGCCGTCGATCAGGATGGAGATCTTGATCTCCGAGGTCGTGATCGCACGGATATTGATACCCTTTTCCGCCAGGGCGCGGAAGGCGGTGGCCGCCACGCCCGTATGGCTGCGCATGCCGATGCCGATGATCGAGACCTTCGACATGCCGTCCTCGTGCTGGACAGCGTCGAACCCGACGGTTTCCTTGACCTTCTCGAGCGTCAGCAGCGCCTTCGGCAGGTCGCCTGCCGGGACGGTGAAGGTCATGTCGGTGTAGGATCCGTCCTCGGAAATGTTCTGGACGATCATGTCCACATTGATGCCGGCCTCGGCCAGAGGGCCGAAGATGCCTGCAGCAACGCCCGGACGGTCCGAAACGCGGCGCAGGGAAATCTGCGCCTCGTCCTTGGCGTAGGCGATGCCGGTGACGACTTGCTGTTCCACGATTTCATCCTCGTCGCAAATGAGGGTTCCGGGCGGGTTGAGAAGATCGCCCATTCCAGGGGCGTCGGGCTCGACGAACGAGGAACGAACGAAGGTGCGCACCTTGTGCACCATCGCAAGCTCGACCGAACGGACCTGAAGCACTTTCGCGCCAAGCGACGCCATTTCCAGCATTTCCTCGAAGGAAATCTTGGCAAGGCGGCGTGCCTTGGGCTCGATGCGCGGATCGGTCGTGTAGACGCCGTCCACGTCGGTGTAGATGTCGCAGCGATCGGCCTTCACCGCAGCCGCGATCGCCACCGCGCTGGTGTCAGAGCCGCCGCGGCCAAGCGTCGAAATGCGGTTGTCCGGAGCAATGCCTTGGAAACCGGCGATGACCGCGACCTGGCCTTCCTTGAAACGCTCGATCAGGAACGAACCGTCGATGTCCTCGATGCGCGCGGCACCGTGGGCATTGTTGGTCTTGACCGGGATCTGCCAACCCTGCCAGGACCGAGCGTTGATGCCCATCGACTGCAGGACGAGGGCAAGAAGACCCGACGTTACCTGTTCACCCGAAGCGACGACGGCGTCGTATTCGCGTGCGTCGTAAATGTTCAGGTTGGCGCCTTCGGCCTTCGAAGCTTCCTGAACCCAGCCGACCAGTTCGTTTGTCTTGCCGGCCATCGCCGACACGACAACGGCAACCTCGTGGCCGGCATCGACCTCGCGTTTCACATGCCGCGCCACGTTGCGGATGCGGGCGATGTCGGCGACGGAGGTTCCGCCGAATTTCATCACGATGCGCGCCATGGAAGCGATATGTCCTCGATACGGCCGGAGCAAAAACTCCGGAGAACTTCAAATTGAAGCGCCTGCCGGGCGGCGGCGCGAATGCGCGGGTTCCATAGCCAAATCCGCGCAGCTTCGCAAGCGAATGGCTAGGTTGCGGGTTGACATTCTGGGCGCCCTCCCCGACTTCATTGCGCTGAAGGAGACACAGACTATGACCCAACCCCGACGAACGACCATCGACGCGGGCGAAGTGGAGCGTTTCTCCGCGCTTGCGGCTGAGTGGTGGAATCCGAACGGGAAATTCCGTCCGCTGCACAAGTTCAATCCGGTCCGCCTCGCCTACATCCGCGACCAGGTTGCGGCGCGTTTCGGTCGTGACCCGCGAGCGGCAAAGCCGTTCGAGGGGCTGCGGATTCTCGACATCGGCTGCGGCGGCGGCCTGCTGTGCGAGCCACTGGCTCGCCTTGGCGCGGAAGTAGTTGGTGCGGATGCGTCCGAGACCAACATCGAGGTCGCCAAGCTGCACGCCCAGGAAGCCGGCGTATCGATCGACTACCGGGCAACCACGGCGGAAGACCTCGCCGACGCCGGCGAGACCTTTGACGTCGTGCTGGCGATGGAAGTCGTCGAGCACGTCGCCGACGTCGAGCTGTTCATTTCCAAGTCGGCGCAGATGGTGCGTCCCGGCGGCATCATGTTCGTCGCCACCATCAACCGCACGCTGAAGGCCTACGCGCTCGCCATCATCGGCGCCGAATATGTCCTGCGCTGGCTCAAGCGCGGCACCCACCAGTACGGGAAGCTGGTGCGCCCGGAAGAGCTCGAACGCGCGCTCAACAATGCCAACATGACGGTCATCGACCGCACCGGCGTTACCTACAATCCGCTCGCGGACCGCTGGGGCCGCTCCAAGGACATGGACGTCAACTACATGGTCCTGGCGGAGAAGACGGCGCAGTAACCTGGGCCGCAGCTCCTGCGGCCTTGTTTTGTTTCTTCAGCCTGCGAGCAGATCTTCAGCGGAAGGCATGAATGCCAGGTTGAGCCGTGGCATGACAATCGCGAGCGGCGTCGGTGGCCGTTTTCACCATTCCGCTCGCCACGCCTCCAGTAACAAACGTAACTGGAAAGCGCCGCGGAGCCGACAAGGGCGAAGCATCCTTCCCTTCGTCATCCGCGGGCTTGACCCGCGGATCCATGCCGGAATGTCTCCCCTGTGGGACGGCAGACAGCCCAGAAGCTCCTACCCCGCTGCCTGTGCCTTCGTTGTCATCACGACGCCGACGAAGATGATCGCCGTGCCGATCCAGGTCAGAAACGCATAGGTTTCGCCAAGCAGCAGCGTGCCGGCGATAATCGCGATCGCGGCGGCGACGTAGCTGATCTGGCTGAGATAAACCGGCCCGCTCACCGCCTGCAGGCGGAAGTAGCAGACGAACATGCCGGCGGCCGATGCGACCTGCGCCAGCGATAGTCCCGGCAGATCACCCAACAGGGCAATGCCAGCGAGCTGCCCGGTCACGGCTGCGAGCCCGAGCAGCATCAGCCCGGAAGCGAGATGGCTGCCGACGGCAAGCTCGGTCGGACCGGCACCTTCCGGCCAGTCCCAGGTCCGGTAAACGTTGCCGCAGGCAAGCAGCACCGGAAGCGTCAGCCCAATGCCAACCCAGGTTATCGAGGCCGGCGCACCCGCTTCCCCTCGCGTCGTCGCAACGAGCACGGCGCCGACGAAGCCGATGACGATGCCGAGCATGCCCAGAAGGTTAGGCTTCCGCACCCGAAAGATAACCGACAGGATCAGCGTGAACATCGGCGAGAGCGTGTACATGATGCCCATGTAGCCCGCGCCAAGGTGCGGCATGGCTGAGAACACGACCAAATTGGGGATGGCGTAGGAGACGGCAGCCGAGATGCCGTAGAAGCGCAGCCGCCGGGCATCGAGGCCAAGCCGTTCGTTGCGGGCACGCATGGTGATAAGCAGCACCGCTGCGGCCCCAGCCGAGACCAGCATCGCCCAGACCACTGGCGGCACGCCTGCCTCGCCCGCCACCTTGCCGAATGGCAGCATCAGCCCGAGCAGCGTGCCGGTCACGATGAGGAGACCAATGGCGGAATTCCAGAGGCCCCTCATGCGGCCTCAGTTCTGGTCATCTGGAAATACGGGCAGCGGCATGAAGTCGACGCCGTCGTCGATGAGCTGGCGCGCTTCCTCCGGCGTTGCCTCGCCATAGATGCCGCGCGGCTCCACTTCGCCGAAGTGGATCTTGCGGGCCTCCTCGGCAAAGCGCTCGCCGACATAGTCGGCGCTCTCGCGGGCCTTGCGGGCGAACTCCTTGAGCTTCTCGAGGGCCATGCGCTGCTCCTCGCCCATGGCAAGCGCGATCTTTTCCTGCTGCCGTCCGGTCGAGATGTTGGGCGCCATCAGCGTCTTCTCGACCTTGGGCGAGTGGCAGATCGGGCAGGTCACCAGCCCCCGCTCCTTCTGGGTGTCGAAATCAGCATTGCTGCGGAACCAGCCGTCGAACTCGTGCTTCTTTTCGCAGCAGAGCGTAAAGCGGATCATGGCGGCGCGCTGCTCCCTTATGCCCAGAAGTTCGCCACCTCGAACGGACGCCCGTTCTTCAGGTTCGGTATCTTCTTGCGGGCCTCGGCGGACGCGGCGGGATCGATTGCCGCGACGACCACGCCCGGCTCGTCATGATCGGCCTCGGCGACGACGCGACCCCACGGGTCGATGATCAGCGAGTGGCCGTAGGTCTCGCGGCCGTCCTCGTGCTTGCCGCCCTGTGCGGCGGTGATGACCCAGGCGCCGTTCTCGATCGCCCGGGCGCGCTGCAGGACATGCCAGTGCGCCTCGCCGGTCTGGCGGGTGAAGGCGGCAGGTGCAGTCAGAATTTGCGCACCATCCATCGCCTGCGCGCGGAACAACTGCGGAAAGCGGATGTCGTAGCACACGGCCATGCCGAGGCGGGCGAACGGCAGGTCGACGACCGACGCGCAGGTACCCGGCTCATAGGTCGCGGATTCGCGCCAGCTCTCACCATTGTCGAGGTCGACGTCGAACATGTGGATCTTGTCGTAGCTGGCGATCTTTTCGCCCGAAGGCGCGAAGATGAAGCCGCGGTTCGCGACCTTGCCGTCGTCGCGCGCGATCGCGGTCGAGCCGACATGCAGGTAGATGCCGAGCTCCTTTGCGAGCTCTGCTCCCTTGCGCGCGATCAGATCCTCAGCCTCAGGCTTGAGGATCGCCTTCAACTCGTCCTTGCCGCGCACCAGCGCGCCGGTCATTTCCGGCGTCTGCACATACTGCGCGCCCTTCGACGCTGCCTCGCGCACCAGCTTCTCAAAATCCGCAGCGTTCCGCTCCGGACTGGTTCCGGAACGCATCTGGACCGCTGCGACCTTCACAATGCTCATCTGTCCTACCTATGAATTTTCGCCGGCCAGCAATGCGTCGAGCTTCCCTGCTGCTTCCAGTTCGTGAAGATCGTCCGAGCCGCCGACGTGAATGTCGCCGATAAATATTTGGGGAAAGGTGTTACGGCCCGAGCGCTGGATCATCTCCTGCCGCAGCTCCGGAGAAAAGCTGGCGTCGTGCTCGACATAGGCAACGCCTTTCTGGTCGAGAAGACGTTTCGCGGCTGCGCAGTAACCGCACATCATCCGCGTGTAGATGGTCACTTCGGGCATTTTTCTATCCACCGTTGTTGTCTCTCATATAGAGCCGGCTTCTTCCGGCTGGAAGTCCCCCGGCAGCACGCGCGCGAATGTAAGCACGTCGACTTCGGTCGCGCCTGCCCGCTTGAGGGTCTTCGTCAGCGAGGTAACGGTGTTGCCCGTCGTATAGACGTCGTCGATCACGAGGATGTGCTTGTCACGTGCCTGAGGCACCATGTGCTTTGGCACACGGAACGCGCCGCGGACGTTTTCCTCACGCGCGCGGGCGGTCAGGCCGACCTGCTGCCGGGTCGCGCGAGCGCGAATCACTACCTCCGGCGCGAGTCGCTTACCGGTGAGCGCACACAGGGCGCGGGCAAGCTCGGCAGACTGGTTGAAGCGCCGGTTGAAATAGCGGGTGCGGTGCAAGGGCACCGGGACGATGAGATCGGCATCGGCAACGAGATCCGGCGCGACCCGCAGCATCCAGCGCGCCATTGATGGCGCGAGCTCGGTGCGGTCGCCGAATTTCAGGTTCAGCACCATCTGCCGCGCGACACCATTGTAGGAAACCGCTGCCCTGGCCCGCCGGAACGGCGGTGGGTTCGCGATCGCATCCGCCGACAGCATCCCCTCGCCTACCTCGTAGGAGAAGGGCGTGCCAAGCACATCGCACCAAGGTTGTTCGAGAAAGCGAAGCTTCGGCCAGCATTCACCGCATAGCGCGCCGGTCTCGGCCACCAGCCTCTGGCACCCCGCGCAGACAGGCGGAAACAGCATCCGCCCGGCCCACTGCGCCGCAGCGGCGATCAGGCTCTTGAACTGAACCGACGTTTCAGCCACGAGACATCCCACCCTGCCGTCACCATATACCGGACGGACAAAGGAGTCCCGATGGAACCCGTTTTCGACATTGAGAGCCTGCTTGCACGCAAGCGCCGCGCGGCACGTATCGCCGATGAGGGCGCTGCCTTTCTGATGGAACGGGCGGCGGAAGACCTGGCCGATCGGCTGAGCGCCGTCGAGCGCCGCTTCGAGAAGGGTGCTGCCCTGTTTTCGACTACGGATGCCGCCGCGCGTGTGATGGCGCAGTCAGGCAAGGTCGCCAGCGTCGCGCGGGTGGAGGTCGATGCCGGCCAGACAGGCTTCGACGGCATTACCGCTGTCCCCGAGACCGTACCGTTCGAGCCAGAGAGCATCGATCTCGCCGTCTCGCTCTATGCGCTGCACGAGATGAACGACGTGCCAGGCATGCTGGTGCAGATCCGCCGGGCATTGCGCCCCGACGGCCTGTTCCTCGGCTGCATGGCCGGCAACGGCACGCTTGCCGAACTGCGCGAAGCGCTGCTGGCCGCGGAAACGGAGCTTTATGGCGGCGCGAGCCCCCGCGTCTTCCCGTTTACGGACGTGCGCGACGCCGGCGGCCTGCTGCAGCGGGCGGGGTTGGCGCTTCCCGTCGCGGACCTCGAGACGGTAACGGTTCGCTATGACTCGATGTTTGGGCTGATCCGCGACCTGCGCGCTATGGGCGCGACCAACGTGCTGGTCCAGCGCGGCCGCAAACCTGCATCGAAGGCGCTGTTCCTGCGGGCGGCAGAAATCTATGCGGAGCGCTTCTCCGACCCTGACGGGAGAGTACGGGCAACATTCGCCACCATCTGGCTGTCGGGCTGGGCGCCGCATGCGTCGCAGCAAAAGCCGCTCAAGCCGGGCAGCGGCCAGGTCTCGCTCGCAAAGGTATTGGGCAAGGGCTCTGAGACGCCTTGATCGCCTGATCGGCTGCGATCAGCGCACGCTGGTGGCGTTGCTGTAGCCTTCGGACGTCTTCTGGAACATGGCCGCGACGTTGTCCGCTACCAGGCCGACGCCGCCCATGATCGCCAGCGATACAAGAGTGGCGATGAGGCTGTACTCGATTGCCGTCGCACCGCTTTCATCGCTGAAGAACTTCCTGAGCATATCCTTATCCCTTGTCGGGGCGCACCTGCGCGTTTGACCAAAGGGTAAGGACGGTCCCGGTAAAAAAGGTTAACGCGAACGGCCTGATTGGTTTGAGGTGAATAAAGTGCAAACGGGCCTCGTCCGGCCCACAACTCGCCTCAGCAGGCGCCGGAACGCGTTCCGTTCTGGCGGATGACGCAGACGGCATTCGGGTCGGCTTGCAGCACGCTACGACGGACAATGTAGGTGGAGCCGGAGCGCTGATTGCCGGGGCTGATCGAGCCGGTCGACATCATGTCCACGCCCGCAAACGAGCGGTCGGACTGCGCGAGCCTCTCGGTCTGCTTGGCCACGATCGGGGTCAGGATCATCGCCAGCGCAATGGCTGCCGAACCGAACAGCAGCGACAGCCTCAGCGCACCCATGCCCGCATTGACCAGGCCGGTCCTGCGCCCCGCGCGGGAGCGGCCCCATTCATTGCTGCTCATGCAAGGTTCCCATCACGCACATGATGGGTAAACCTTTCACAACTCGCTGAACGTTTTGTTAAAGTTCTGCTGACCCTAGAGGAGGTCGATCAGAAAGGGTATCAGCGGCGCGTCGGCTGGCGGCATCGGGTAGTCGCGCAGGTTCTTCGGGCGCACCCACTTGAGCGCCTGATGCTCCTTCGCCTGCGGAATTCCCCAGTAGCGGCGGCAGACATAAAGCGGCATCAGGAGATTGAAGGTGTCGTAGGAGTGGCTGGCGAAGGTGAGCGGGGCCAGGCACGCGACCTTCGTCTCGATCCCGAGTTCCTCAGCCAGCTCGCGCACCAGCGTCTCCTCCGGTGTCTCGCCAGGCTCGACCTTGCCTCCGGGAAATTCCCACAACCCCGCAAGCTGCTTTCCTTCGGGGCGCTGGCCGATCAGCACGCGCCCGTCCGCGTCCACCAGCGCACAGGCGGCAACCAGAACAAGTTTCTTCGGCGTCTCGCTCACTTGATTCATCCCCTTGCTGGCTGCCGGTAGTGGTAGCGATAGACCTCGCCGAACCCCATCGACCGGTAGAGTTGCAATGCGGGCCCGTTGGTAGCCTCGACCTGCAGCCAGGCGCGTTTGGCTCCTCGGTGCTGCGCCCACTTCAGCGCAGAGAGCAGTAGCCGCCGGGCATGGCCGCGGCCACGCTGTTCCTTGCTGGTCGCCACCTCGAAAATGCCGGCAAGGTCGCCGTCGCGAACGCAGATCGTGGTGGAGACAGGCACCCCGCCCTCTTCCAGCACGAACATGCCGGCTTCCGGCTTGATCCCGGCAATTACCTCGGAAAGTCCCGGCCTGAGCGACGCGGCGACGTTGCCGATCTCGATCGCAGCGCTGACGTACTGGTCAGCGTCCTGCAGCGGCTCCTGAGGCAAAGCACCGTCCAGTACCTCTTTGCTGAGATCCGACTGCATCACCAGCGACTCCCCGAACCGCTGCCAGCCCTCGCTGTCGAGATGCTCGGTCAGCTTTTCAGAAGCGAGAGGCGACATGCGGAAGGTCAGCGGCCGGCCGCACTCCTCGAACTTGCCGGCGGCGCGCTCGATCCGCTCGGCCATGTTGCCATGGTCGGCCGGGTCGAGCGGATTTATCGAGTTGAGGCGCTTTGCCGGATGGCCACCCGTCAAGCGGATCGCCCACAGGCCGTCATATTGCACCGAACTTGCGGGCCAGGCACGGAATCCCGCAGCCTCCAGCCGGCGGACCGCCGGCAAAAGGTTCTGGCGTTGCGGGTCGCTGCCTTGCATCGGACCTTCCTGGCGGCCTTACGACCGGTAGTCACCGTTAATGGCAACGTATTCCTTGGTAAGGTCGCAGGTCCAGACGGTCGCCTTTCCGCGGCCAAGGCCGATGTCAACGCGGATGACGATCTCGTCGCGCTTCATGTAGGCTGAGGTCGCCTCTTCCGAGTAGTCCGCGTCGCGCTCGCCGTTTACGGCAACGCGGATGTCGCCGAACCAGATTGCCAGCAGATCGCGATCTGCCGGCTCGCCGGCCTTGCCGACAGCCATGACGACGCGGCCCCAGTTCGCGTCTTCGCCGGCAACCGCCGTCTTCACGAGCGGCGAGTTGGCGATCGACAGCGCGATACGCTTGGCCGAGCGCGCCGACTTGGCGCCGGTCACGGTGACTTCAACCTGCTTGCGCGCGCCTTCACCGTCACGCACGACCTGCAGCGCGAGGTTCTTGAGCATCTTGTTGAGCGCCCGGCGGAACGGCACCAGGCGCGGATCCTTGGCATCGTTGACGCGCGCCGCGCCGCGCTTGGCTGCTGCACCGGTCGCGAACAGGAGCAGCGTGTCGCTTGTCGACGTGTCGCTGTCGACGGTCACCGCATTGAAGGTCTTGCCGACGCCGGCCGACAGAAGGTTCTGCAGTACCGGCGCCTCGATCGGCGCGTCGGTGGCAATGAACGAAAGCATCGTCGCCATGTCAGGCGCGATCATGCCCGCGCCCTTGGCGATGCCGTTGATTGTGACTTCTACGCCGCCGAAGTCCACCTTGGCGGTGGCGTACTTCGGATAGGTGTCGGTGGTCATGATGGCCTTGCCGGCCTCTGCCCACAAGCCAGGCTCGGCGCGCTGCGCCATCTCGGCCAGCAAATGCGTGAACTTCCCGGCCGGAAGCGGCTCGCCGATCACGCCGGTCGAGGCGAGGAAGATCTCGCCGGTCGAGCAGCCGACCGCCTTGGCCGCAGCCTCGGCGGTCATTTCCGTCGTCTCGCGGCCCTTCTTGCCGGTGAAGGCATTGGCGTTGCCGGAGTTAACCACCAGCACGCGGGCCGACCCGCCCGGCAGGTTCTGCCGGCAGAAGTCGACCGGCGCCGACGGGCACTTAGAACGGGTGAAGACGCCCGCGACAGTCGTCCCCTCGTCGAACACCATCGTCAGCAGGTCCGTACGGCCCTTGTACTTGATGCCGGCCTCGGCGGTGGCGATGCGCAGACCCTCGATGGCCGGCATGCGGGGCTGCTTTTTCGGAGCGAGCGGAGAGATGGTATCCGACATTTTGGACAGCTTTCGCGGACGTGCTTGTATTACTCGTTGGCCGGGGTTTCTTCGTCGCCGGCTTCGGCAGCCTCGAGGGCATCCTTCAGCGCCGAATCGGTGATCTCGACCTTGGCTTCATCGCGGAGCTTGCTGACTGCATCGAAATAAGCTTCGCGCAGCAGCAGCGAACGGAACTGGTGCTGAACCTGCTCGAATGCCGGCGGCTCGGCGTTGCGCTTGTCCTCGACCTTGACGACGTGCCAGCCGAACTGGGTCTTCACCGGCTCCTTGGAGTAGGAGCCGACTTCGAGGGCAAAGGCAGCCTGCTCGAATTCCGGAACCATGCGGCCCTTGCCGAAGTAGCCGAGGTCGCCGCCCTGGGCAGCAGCGCCGTCCTGCGACTTCTCCTTGGCGATCGCCTCGAAGTCGCCACCAGCGTCGAGCTCGGCGATGATCGCCTTGGCCTCTTCCTCGGTGTTGACGATGATGTGGCGCGCGCGGATCTCCTCTGCCGCCGGCAGCTCCTTGATCTCTTCGTCGTAGCGGGCGCGGATCGCGTCGTCGGACACAGACTGGGCGATGTTCTTCTCGATGTAGGCGCTGTGCAGCGCGCGGTCGCGCAGCATAGACATGCGGCTCTTGAACTCGTCGGTCTCGGCGAGGCCGGCGCCCTCGGCCTTATCGGCCATCAGGCGGATCTCGATGATCGCCGAGAGAGCGGCAGCGCGGCGCTGCTCGGCCGGAAGCTGAGCGAACTGCTGCTCGAGGTCAGCCATCGCGACCTGCAGGTCGGTCTCGGTGATCGGCTTACCATTGATGGTTGCCACGACTGCATTGGTCGGCGCGTCGGCCGGCTTGTCAGCCTGCGCTCCCGCCGCTCCAGCGAAAGCGAACATGGTGGCTGCAACACCGATGCTGATGATCGGCAGGCGGCGGAAGGAGTGAATCATTCGGGTGTCTCCAGTATGGGATCGGCCGGTACGGACGTGGATCCTTCAAACCAGCCGAAATGTGGCGATTTTCCGCTTGCAGGCCTTGGGTCGCGTAGCGTTGACATCGCTTGTGGCCCCTCTTATCTGTCCTTCCACTTGGCGTCCAGAAGGGTTTTCACGGGCGCTATCCCCGTTTCACGGCCCGCCAGGCACATCGACAGTGGGCTTGGCCGCGTCACCCCGTGGCGTTCCGTACTGAAAGGACCATTGATGGTCAGCTTTGGCGCTCTTGCCCGCAAGATTTTCGGCTCTTCAAATGATCGACGCGTCAAGGGTTACCGCCCGCGCGTCGAAGCGATCAACGCCCTCGAGGGCGAGATTTCCGCGCTCTCCGATGAAGCACTGCGAGCAAAGACGGACGAGTTCCGTGCCCAGCTCGCCGAGGGTCGCTCCATCGATGATCTTCTCGTTCCGGCCTTTGCCGTAGTGCGCGAAGCGGCGAAGCGCGCGCTTGGCCTGCGGCCGTTTGACGTGCAGCTGATCGGCGGCATGGTCCTGCACGGCGGCGGCATCGCCGAGATGCGCACCGGTGAAGGTAAGACGCTGGTTGCAACCCTGCCGACCTACCTCAACGCGCTGCCCGGCAAGGGCGTCCACGTCGTTACCGTCAACGACTACCTCGCCAAGCGCGACGCCGAGTGGATGAGCCGCGTCTACGGCTTCCTCGGCCTCACGACCGGCGTCATCGTCCACGGCATGTCGGACGACGAGCGCAAAGCGGCCTATGCCTGCGACATCACCTACGCCACCAACAACGAGCTCGGCTTCGACTACCTGCGCGACAACATGAAGTATGACCGCGCGCAGATGGTGCAGCGCGGCCACCACTACGCCATCGTCGACGAAGTGGACTCGATCCTGATCGACGAGGCGCGCACGCCGCTGATCATCTCCGGCCCGCTCGAAGACCGCTCGGATCTCTACATCACCATCGACGCCTTCATTCCGCGCCTGTCGGAAGAAGACTTCGAGGTCGACGAGAAGCAGCGCACCGCCACCTTCACCGAAGGCGGCACCGAGAAGCTCGAGAACATGCTGCGCGAGGCGGGCCTGCTGAAGGGCGCTTCCCTCTATGACGTCGAGAACGTCGCCATCGTCCATCACGTGAACAATGCGCTGAAGGCCCACCGCCTGTTCCAGCGCGACAAGGACTACATCGTCCGCAACGGCGAAGTCGTCATCATCGACGAGTTCACCGGCCGCATGATGCCGGGCCGCCGCTTCTCGGAAGGCCTGCACCAGGCTCTCGAAGCCAAGGAGAAGGTGCAGATACACCCCGAGAACCAGACGCTGGCCTCGATCACCTTCCAGAACTATTTCCGGATGTACACCAAGCTCTCCGGCATGACCGGTACGGCTGCGACCGAAGCGGAAGAATTCGCCAACATCTACGGCCTCGAAGTCACCGAGATCCCGACCAACCTGCCGGTCAAGCGTATCGACGAGGACGACGAGGTCTATCGCACGGCCGAGGAGAAGTACCGCGCCATCATCCGCGAAATCCGCGAGGCGCACGCCAAGGGCCAGCCGACGCTGGTCGGCACCACCTCGATCGAGAAGTCGGAATACCTCGCAGATCGCCTGCGCAAAGAAGGCTTCACCGACTTCCAGGTGCTGAACGCCCGTCACCACGAGCAGGAAGCGCAGATCGTTGCGCAGGCCGGCCGTCCGGGCGCGATCACCATCGCAACCAACATGGCTGGCCGCGGTACCGACATCCAGCTTGGCGGCAATGCCGACATGCGCATCGCGCAGGAACTCGGCGACATGCCTGCAGGCCCCGAGCGCGAAGCCAAGGAAAAGGCGATCCGTGAGGACGTCGAGCGGCTGAAGCAGAAGGCGCTCGAAGCCGGCGGCCTCTACGTGCTCGCTACCGAGCGCCATGAATCGCGCCGCATCGACAACCAGCTGCGTGGCCGCTCCGGCCGCCAAGGCGATCCTGGCCGCTCGAAGTTCTTCCTGTCGCTTCAGGACGACCTGATGCGCATCTTCGGCTCCGATCGCATGGACTCCATGCTGCAGAAGCTGGGTCTGAAGGAAGACGAGGCCATCATCCACCCTTGGATCAACAAGGCGCTGGAGAAGGCCCAGAAGAAGGTCGAGGCCCGCAACTTCGACATCCGCAAGAACCTTCTCAAGTTCGACGACGTGATGAACGACCAGCGCAAGGTCGTCTTCGAGCAGCGTCTCGAGCTGATGGACGGCGAGAACCTCAGCGAGACCGTCGCCGAGATGCGACAGGACGTCGTCGAGGACCTCGTAGCCAAGCACATCCCAGAGAACGCCTATGCGGAGCAGTGGGACACCGCCGGCCTCAAGGAGGCCGTGCTGGCCTATCTCAACCTCGACCTGCCGGTCGACGAGTGGGCCAAGGAAGAAGGCATCGACGAGGAGCAAATCCGCGAGCGCATCCAGGCTGCTGCCGACGCGGCCGCTCAGGACCGCGCGGAGCGTTTCGGTCCGGACATCATGGCCTATGTCGAGAAGTCGATCATGCTGCAGACGCTCGACCATCTGTGGCGCGAGCACCTGGTCAACCTCGACCACCTGCGCTCGGTCGTCGGCTTCCGCGGCTACGCCCAGCGCGACCCGCTTCAGGAGTACAAGTCCGAGGCGTTCGAGCTCTTCCAGGCGATGCTTGGCAACCTGCGCCAGGCCGTGACGGCGCAGCTGATGCGCGTCGAGCTGGTGCGCGAGGCGGCCGACGCCCCCGCCCCGCAGGCGCCGAGCAACGTGCGCGGCGAACACGTCGACGCCTCGACCGGCGACGACTCCTTCGGCGACGGCTCGCTCGCAGTCGCTGCGGCTTCGTCGCGCCTCGTGCCGGCTGACCAGCGCAACCCGAACGATCCGTCGACCTGGGGGCATGTCGGTCGCAACGAGGCCTGCCCCTGTGGCTCGGGCAAGAAGTTCAAGCACTGCCACGGCGCGTTCTAGGCGCCAGCTGCCGGAAAGATCAGATCGCGCATCGGGCAACCGGTGCGCGATTTTCTTTGTCCACACCCCGAGCTGCCACCCGGACTGCCGCTGCGGCACATCTCACCGTTTCTTAAAGAGTCCGTCCTAACACTGCCGGAGCAAGTTCCCGGGAAGTGTTCGGAGTAGACGGGTGCGATTTTCTGCTGTTGCGACGGCTGACCGGCTTTTGCCGGAACCGCTGGCAGTGCGCCTGAAGCCGCTGCTCGATCGGATCGACGCGACGATTTTCTCGGCCGAGAACAAGAACAATGCCGGCCGAACCTCGCTGACCGCCTTCATCATCCGCGTCGCCAGCGCGCTGATCGCCCTGTTCAGCCAGGTGCTGATGGCCCGCTGGATGGGCGGCCACGAATACGGCATCTACGTGCTCGTCTGGACGACGATGCTGATTGCCGGGAACCTGTCCTGCCTCGGCTTCCACACCTCGATCGTCCGCTACATCCCGCAATACCGCGTGCAGGGCGCGATGGGCGAGCTGCGCGGCGTCATGCAGGCCTCGCGCGTCATCGTGGCAGGCGTCTCGACACTGATCGCCGCCCTCGGCATCGCCGGCATCTGGCTGTTCAGCGATCATTTCGAGAACTACTACATCATCCCGTTCTATCTCGGCATGGTCTGCCTGCCGATGCTGGCCATGTCGGACACGATCGAGGGCACAGCGCGCGCGAATTCGTGGGCCGTGCTGGCGCTCGGCCCGATCTATATCCTGCGCCCGATCCTGATCCTCGTGCTGATGGCGCTCGCCATGGTGTTCGACTACCCGCACACCGGACAGACGGCGATGGTGTGCGCGATCCTGGCGACGCTGATCACGACGCTCTGGCAGGCAGCGACGATCATCCCTCGCGCGGCGACGGAGACACGCCACGCCCGCCCGGTCTGGCACCTGCGCGAATGGATGGCCGTTTCCTTCCCGATCTTCCTGATCGAGGGCTTCGTCTTCATCCTCACCAATGCCGACGTGCTGATGGTCGGCTGGTTCATGGACCCGCACGACGTCGCGATTTACTTCGCGAGCGTGAAGATCCTGGCGCTCGTCCACTTCGTCTATTTCTCGGTGAAGGCAGGCTCCGCCCAGCGCTATGCCGAGTACTATCAGGCCAACGATCACCAGCGCCTTGCCTCCTTTGCCCGCGCAACGGTTGCCTGGACGCTATGGCCGTCAGTGGCGATGGCGGTGGGCGTGCTCATCATCGGCAAACCGATGCTGATGCTGTTCGGCCCCGACTTCGACACCGGCTATCCGTTGCTGTTCGTGCTGGTGCTGGGCGTGATCGCCCGCGCCGCGGTCGGTCCTGCGGAAAGCCTGCTGACCATGACTGGCCACCAGAATGTCTGCGCCGCGATCTATGGCGCGGCCCTCGTCGTCAATGTCGGCATCAACATGATCCTCATTCCACGGCTGGGCCTGTGGGGTGCCGCGGCTGGCATGGTCACGGCAATGGCCTTTGAGGCCGTCGTGCTGGCACTGGTCGTCTGGCAGAAGCTCGGCATCGCCATGGTCGTGCCGGTGCGGCGACAACCCGTCATGGGAGAAGCGTGATGGCTGCTGTTCCTATTCTCGAAGAGCTGAGCGGCAGCGCCTCCGGGCGCATGATCGGCGGCTTCGCCAATATGGCGGATGCGCCGATGCCGCCATCGCTGGTCGAACAGGTGATGTCGCGGCGCGAGCGACGGCTGTCGATCTATCCGGCAACCGCCGGCTTCGAGCTGGTCGAGGAGCTGGACTTCCTCGCCGCGCGCTCAATTGAGCCCAACATCTTTTTCAATCCGCGCTTCCTCGCTCCGGCCATGCCGCGCCTCGAGGATCGTGACGTGCGGCTCGCCGTCATCCGCGATGGCGATGAGGTACGCAGCCGCCTGCGCCTGCTCGTGCCTTTCACCGTCGAGAAGCCATCGGTTCCGTTTGCCACGCCTCACCTGCGCACCTGGGCGAACCCGTTCGCGCCGCTCGGCACGCCGCTCGTCGACCGCGACGATCCGGCCCGCGTCATCGAGGACTTCTTCGAGATGCTGGCCCGCCCGCACCTCAAGCTGCCGAAGGTGTTCGTTATGCCAGAGGTGAGGCTCGACGGGCCCTTTGCCTCGATGGTGCGCAGCCTCGCCGACAGCCGCAATCTGCCGGTCGAGACGGCCAATGCTGCCGAACGGGCCTTCATCGAGAGCGACCTCGATGGCGATGCATATCTTCGCAACTCGCTGCGCTCGCATCACCTCCGTGAGTTCCGGCGCCTGAAGCGGAAGCTTGAGGAAAAGGGCGCGGTCGAACACACCGTTGCGCGCCAGCCGGACGAGGTCCGCTTCGCCGTCGAAGCGTTCCTTGCGCTGGAGGCAAGCGGCTGGAAAGGCCGCGCCCGAACCGCGATGGCGATCGATCGCTTCCAGGCCGCCTTCGCCCGCGAGGCGGTGCAGAGGCTCGCCGAAAAGGACATGTGCCGCGTCCACACCCTCACCCTCGAAGGACTGCCGATCGCGGTGATCATCGTCTTCATCGAGCACGGCGTCGCCTACACCTGGAAGACGGCCTATGACGAGGAATACGCCGCCTATTCACCGGGGACGCTGCTGATGATCGAGGTCACCCGCTCGCACCTCGAGGACCCGAACGTCACCGTGACCGACTCCTGCGCCGTGCCGGACAACCAGATCATGAACCGGCTGTGGAGCGAGCGCCGCCAGCTCGGCATACTCGTCATCGGCCTTACCCCCGACGCGGCGCGCCAGACCCGCCAGACCGCCCACGAGCTGCAGCGGACGGAGCAGGTGCGCTCCTTCGCGCGCGGCCTGCGTGACAAGGCCAAACGTCTCCTGAAGCGCACCTAGCGGCGCTCCTGCGCCTCGGCGCGGGCACGATCGCGAAAGATGCGTCGGATGACCTTGCCGGTCGTCGTCAGCGGCATCGAGTCCACGAATTCGACCTCACGTGGGTATTCATGCGCCGACAGCCGCTCGCGCACCCAGCGACTGATCTCGGCCTCCAGCCCTTCGCGCCGCTCGGCACCCTCGCGCAGCACGACATATGCCTTGACGATCTCGGTGCGGAGCGGGTCGGGTTTGCCGACCACTGCTGCCAGCGCGATGTCGGGGTGACCGGTTAAGCAATCCTCGATCTCGCCTGGACCGATGCGGTAGCCGGCTGAGGTGATGACGTCGTCGTCGCGCCCGAAGAAGTGGAAGTAGCCGTCCTCGTCCTCGATCCCCTGGTCGCCGGTGACCATCCAGTCGCCAATGAATTTCCTCGCGGTCGCTTCCGGGTTCTCCCAGTACTCCAGGAACATGACCGGATCGGGCCTCAGCACCGCGATCTGACCGGCCTCCCCCTTCGGCACGCGCCGCCCCTCCTCGTCGATCACCGCAACCGTGTGCCCCGGCACCGCCTTGCCAATCGCCCCGCCTCTGCTGACGCCGATCGCGGCACATGAGGCCAGCACCAAATTGCATTCGGTCTGGCCGTAGAACTCATTGATCGTGATGCCGAGCTCGTTCCTCGCCCAGTCATAGGTCTCACTACCAAGCGACTCTCCGCCCGAGCCTATACTGCGGATCGACAGGTTGAAGCGCTTCGTCACACCCGTCGCCGACTTCAGCATCCTGAGCGCCGTCGGCGGGATGAAAGCGTTGCGCACCTTCATCTTCTCCATCAAGCCGAGCGCTGCTTCCGGATCGAACCGCTCGAACCTTGCCGCCACCACCGGTACGCCGAAATAGAGCGCCGGCAGAAGAACATTGAGCAGCCCGCCCGCCCAGGCCCAGTCGGCCGGCGTCCACATCAGGTCGCCGGGCTGCGGCAGGAACTCGTGCGGCATCTGGACGCCCGGAAGATGGCCCAGCAGCACGCGATGGCCGTGCAACGCCCCCTTCGGCGGGCCGGTCGTGCCTGAGGTGAAGATGATCAGCGCCGGATCGTCCGGCCCGGTGTCTTCGAGTTCAAAGGGTCCCGGATGATCATGGAGGAGCTTGTGAAAATCGAGCGCGCCAAAGCCGGGTCCGTCGATCGACACCACCTGTTCCAGCATCGGCAGGCGCGGCCGGATCTGCGCGATCTTCGCGCGGCCAGCCTCATTGGTGATGATGACGCGCACACCGGCCGTGTGCAGTCGATACTCAAGCGCCTCGACGCCGAATAGCAATGCCAGCGGCACCGCAATCGCGCCGAGTTTGTAGATGGCAATGTGGGCGATGGCGGTTTCGAAGCATTGCGGCAGCAGCAGCGCGATACGGTCCCCGCGCGCAACACCCTTCGCCCGCAGTGCCGCGGCGAGCGCATCCGAGCGGCGGCGCAGCTCGCCATAGGTCAGCGTTTCGGCAGCGCCATCGCTGCGATAATCGAAGAGCGCTATCCGTTCCGGCTGGCGTTCGGCCCAGACGTCGCACCCCGCGCGGCCGATATTGAAGCGCTCCGGCATCTGCCAGCGGAAGTCCCTGTAGAGCGCTGCATAAGTATCGCGTCTTTCCAGCATTCCGGACGCTCCGTGGGTACCGGCAGGATCAGCGGCGGGAGGAGAGCCTTAGCCAAATCATTTCGCTCGTCAATCAGAGGACAACATCGGATCGGCCGGATTTTCATTTCGAGATATGCTGAATTAATAACATCTAAAGGTTGCCGGGCGAGTGTTCGCTCGAACAGGCGGGGACATACATGCCGATCACCCAGACTGCATTCGTGCGCAATAGCGCGTTGCTTCTTATAGTCGGCTTCATCGCGCTCGTGGCGGTGGTGGGCACCACCGTTTGGCTCATCGACCGCGCCCAGTATTTCTTCGACGACGTTCTCGACGCGCGCACGTTGCGCGTGAACACGGTCAACCTGCGCGTCGCCCTGCAACAGGTGGAATCCTCCCAGCGCGGCTTCATCATCACGCAGGACGAAGCTTACCTTGCCCCCTTTAACGCGGCACGCGACCGCGTCATGCCCCTTTACGAAGAACTTCGTGAGGACGTTGCCGGCAAGCCGAAATACCGCGACCGCGTCGAAGCCCTCGGCCCCGCGCTCCAGCAGAAACTCGATGAGCTTGATGAAACGATCGCCCTCGTCCGCGACGATCGGATGGCGGATGCGGTCGCCGTGGTGCGGACCGATCGTGGCCGCCAGATCATGGATGACGCGCGCGATCTGCTCACAGAAATTGTCGATGATGCCGACACCAGCCTCGAGACGATCATTCGCGACCAGAAAAGCAGCGCAAATACCTTGCGCGTCGTCGCCATCGCCGGTGGCCTTGTTATCCTCATCGTTGTCGGCGGCTCGGTGATCACCGCTCTCAGCTACACCCGCGATCTTCTCGCGGCCCGCGCGGAAGTCGAGGCGCTGAATGCAGGCCTGGAACAGCGCGTGAAGGAACGTACGCAGGATCTCATCAACGCCAACGAGGAGGTCCAGCGCTTCGCCTACATCGTGACGCATGACTTGCGCGCGCCCCTCGTCAACATCATGGGGTTCACCAGTGAGCTGGACGAGACGATGAAGGCGATCCAGGCCTATGTGCTGGCGGATGGCGAGGTAGGCGAACAGGATATTCGCAACGCGCGCCAGGCGGCGGAGGAGGACCTTCCGGAAGCGATCAGCTTCATCCGCTCCTCGACCCGGAAGATGGATGCACTGATCAACGCGATCCTGAAGATCTCGCGCGACGGCAAGCGGCCGCTCAAGCCTGAGGACATCGACCTGGAGGCGCTCCTTCAGGCGAACCTCGACACGATCCAGCATCAGGTGACTGAAGCGGACGGCGAGACGTCGCTTGCGGTGAGCGTTCCGCGGATCGTGTCTGACCGGATTTCGCTCGAACAGATCGTCGGCAACCTTCTCGACAATGCCGTAAAGTACCGCGACAAGAACCGGCCGCTGAACATCCGGATCAGCGCGGAGCACGCCCCCGCCCGGCAGGTGCGGATTTCCGTGTCCGACAACGGTCGCGGCATTGCCGCCGAAGACCACCAGCGCGTCTTCGACCTCTTCCGCCGTTCGGGCCAGCAGGACCAGCCGGGCGAAGGCATTGGTCTTGCCCATGTTCGTACCCTGGTGCGTAGCCTTGGCGGCGAGATCAGCATGTCCTCGACCTTCGGCGAGGGAACCACTTTCACCATCGTCCTGCCGCAGGACGTCAGGACCATTACAAGGAGCGACGCATGAACCGCGCGACCCCGGTGACCATCATCATGATCGAGGACGATGAGGGGCACGCGCGCCTCATCGAGAAGAACATCCGCCGCGCCGGCGTGAACAATGAGATCATTCCGTTCACCAACGGGACCGAGGCGCTGGCCTATCTGCTAGGCCCTGACGGCTCGGGTCAGGAAAGCGCCGGCCGGCATCTCCTCATCCTGCTCGACCTCAACCTGCCAGACATGACGGGCGTCTCCATCCTGGAGAAGGTGAAGAACAATCAGCACACCCGCCGCTCGCCCGTCGTGGTTCTGACGACCACCGACGACGAACGCGAGATCCGGCGTTGCTATGACCTCGGCGCCAACGTGTACATCACCAAGCCGGTGGACTATGACGGTTTCGCCAATGCCATCCGCCAGCTCGGCCTCTTCTTCTCGGTGATGCAAGTTCCGGAGACCGAATAAATTGCCGAACCGTACATACCGGGTCCTGCAGATCGACGACGACCCCGCGCTTGCGCGGCTCGTCCAAAAGGCCCTGACCCGGCTCGGATATGCTTATGAACACGCTCCGGATGCTGACAGCGGCCTCGAGCGCATCGCCGGCGGCGACATCGACGTCGTCGTCCTCGACCATTTCCTGGAAGGCGGCATCGGCCTCGGCCTGCTCGAGAAGCTGAAGGAGCAGCCCTCGGCGCCACCAGTCGTCTATGTCACCGGCTCGCAGGAGCCGCGCGTAGCCGTCGAGGCGTTAAAATCGGGTGCGGCAGATTACGTTATCAAGACCGTCGGCGACGAATTTCTCGTCCTGCTCATCAGCGCGATCGAGCAGGCGATCGAGAAGGCGCGGCTGCAACGCCAGCGGCTCGAAGCCGAGCGCGAAGTGCGCGCCGCGCGTGACCGTGCCGAGATCCTGCTGCATGAGGTCAACCACCGCGTCGCCAACAGCCTCGCATTGGTCGCGGCTCTCGTCCGCCTGCAGGCTTCGGCAATCACTGACCAGCATGCCAGGAATGCCCTCAACGAGACGCAGGCGCGCATCTCGGCAATTGCAGGCCTCCACCGGCGGCTCTACACCTCAGAGGATGTGAGGTCCGTCTCGCTCGATGCCTATCTGCAGGCGCTGATCGACGAACTCGACACTACGCTTCGCGCCGACGGCCACACGGCGCAGATCCGTACCCAGCTCGAAAGCGTGCAGCTGCCGACGGACAAGGCTGTCTCGATCGGCGTCATCGTCACCGAGCTGCTGACCAACGCCTACAAATATGCCTATCCCGGCGGTGACGCCGGTGAGGTCCGGGTCATGCTGCAGCGAACGGAGGGCAACCGGGCGCGTCTGGTCGTTGAGGACGATGGTGTCGGCTGGAACGGTACCGGCACCCCGAAAGGGTCCGGCCTCGGCACCCGCCTTATCTCGACGATGGCGAATCAGCTGGGCACGACGATCTGCTATAGCGACGGCTCTCGCGGCACGCGCAGCGTGATCGAAATCCAGCTCGGCTGACAGCCTCCAAATAAAGCCTTCTCGTCATCCCCCGCCGAGTCATCGCGGCGGGAACATGCACGCGCGAATTTCGCAGCAGGGTCCGCAGAAGTCCCCGCACGTTCCCGAGCCACATGTCGGCACGGGCACACACACTGCTTCACATATTATCTGTATTGGCGGTCCAAGCCGCGAGATCTGCAGGGTGTGAAGCAGACCTCATCACGTTACGTAAGATCAGAAGTAGCTTTCCCGGCGCGCCCAAGGACCGCAATACGCCGTCACCAAGCAAATCTTCCCACCACACCCACGCGGGTTACCTGCTTATCTTCTTCGTCGACGGCTGCTCACTACCCGCACTTATACGTTATTCGGCCACGCTTATAGCCTACTGTTTCGTATAGGCAAAAAAATCCCCTCAAAAATGCGGCACGAATGCAGGCATTTGAGGGGAAATAGTAACCTCGACTGGAGATCGAGAAGTAAAAATAACCACGGTTTCGCTTAATTGTCCATACGTTGACCGGTTTCCGTCCAAATTGTACCGCTGCTACCATTTGGTAGTGTGCCGATAACGCCACATCTTCTGGCCCAATATTTGTGCAGGCGGCACTTATGCGCACAACAAGCTTGAATGACTCGCCGCCATGAACAATGAATGTCGATGAAAAGAGGGGCTAGGACCGGATTCTTTTCACCAGTCGGCCGACAGGCCAACCAACTACAGTTCTCGTTTGGAGGGAAAAATGAACATTAAGAGCCTGCTTCTCGGCTCCGCGGCTGCCATGGTTGCAGCCACCGGTGCTCAGGCTGCCGACGCGATCGTCGTCGCCGAGCCGGAGCCCATGGAATATGTCCGCATCTGCGACACCTACGGCACGGGCTTCTTCTACATTCCGGGCACCGAGACCTGCCTGAAGATCGGCGGCTACCTCCGTTACCAGATCGACTACCGTGACTCCGACGACGACGTCTGGAAGCTGGCCCGCTTTGCTCCGTCTTTCGACGCTCGCAACAGCACCGAGTGGGGCACGCTCCGTTCGTACGCTGAGGTCGAGTTCAACTGGACCCTCAACAGCACGCGCACCGGCTACGAAAACGGCATGACCCTGCGTCACGCCTTCATCGACATCGGTGACCAGAACTTCCTGCGTATCGGTAAGGCCTGGAACCCGCTCCGTTCGTGGGTACCGACCGGCAACAACATCAACGACCAGCAGCTCTCGGCTGGTGTCTACAACCTCGGCCAGATCACCTATGCCTTCAACGCCACCAACGGCGCCGGCATTGGCGGCGGCATCGGCTTCAGCGGCTTCGTGTCGGTGATCGAGTCCGACGGCCGTGACTTCCATCCGTCGATCGAAGCCGGTATCGGCTACGGTTGGGGCCCGCGTCCGTCGACCAACTTCGCCCGCCTGGCCGTTGGCTATGACACCGACGAGGGTTCGTTCATGGTTCGCGGTGGCGTCGACGTCGCTCTCGGCAGCATCGCTACCGGCCGCGTCGCAGTCCAGTACGTGAACGACGAGCCGGGCTACTACCGCGCCGCTCTCGGCGGTTCGGAGTGGTCGGTCCTCGCCGCTGTTGACATCAAGGCTACCGACACCGTTGCTGTTAACCTCGTTGGCGCATGGTACGACGACGGCCCGAGCGGCCTCGTTCAGCGCGAGTGGGAAGCTTCGGTCGGCCTGAACTGGCAGCCGTTCGGCAACAACAGCCTGCAGATTCGTCCGGAAATCACCTACGTGAACAACCGCGACGTCGACGACAACTGGGGTGCAACCCTGCGCTTCCAGCGCAACTTCTAATCAGCTCTCTGAGTTGATCTGAGGGACCCGGCGGGCAACCGCCGGGTTTTCCTTTTTCTGGCCGCTAACACCGCGTTCCACACCTTGACGCGCGCAGCCGTGCACCAATTTGACCAACTAATTCTCGGGAAAAAGAATTCGGATTGGTGCCCCTGGCCGTTGTGTAATTTCTCAATGAAATCAACGGATTTTGTCCAAGCTCACCCCGCACCTGACCCATTGTTTTGATTGAGGTTTTTCTTCCCCGCCCCGCACCTTTTTGAGGTGGCGGAACCCATGCCGATTGCCCCGCTCGTTGGCAACCCGATCACCCCGATTATCAGCTCGACCTCGAGGCGCTCGACCTGCCCCTTCGCATGTTTATCGATACCGCGATACAGGCGGGCTGGTAACAGAGACTGTCTATGCGGACGTTGAGTCAGCAGCGAAGCTTGACAATAGCTTAACGGCGATCATTATGAACTCTCTTGATCTTAAGTCTTCGGCGTTTGGGGGCGTTGCTGGACATGGAAAAGGCGAACTCTCCTCTTGAGACGATTATAGATGAAATTGATCGCGCATTAGACAGTGGGTTCTACTACTTGGCGGTGGCCGCAACACTCACCCTCCCTGACATTTGCGTATCCTTGGTTGATGGAGACCGACGGAAAAAGCGTGGGGAAAGATACGCAAAGTGGTGCGACAAGAACCTCGGGGACAACTTTGCATATGTGACCGGCAACGATTTATGGAGTCTGCGGTGCGGAGCAAGCCACAGTGGGCGGTTCGGTGGTTTGGACCATAACGTCGGTCGAGTGATCTTTTCGCTTCCAGGCACAGGCGTCTTCGTGAACTGCTTGTTCAATGACGCGTATTTCTACAGCGTAAGTGACTTCTGCCGGAATTTTATGGCGGATGTTCGCAAGTGGTACGCCAAGCATGCCGACGATGAAAACGTCAGGAAACACATGGAGCGAATGGTTCAATATCGCCCAGATGGCATCGCGCCCTATGTAGAAGGGGCTCCTGTCCTTGCTTAACAAGAACCGGATTTCCTCAGTTTCAGCCTCGTTTTCTTTTGCCACAAATGATACTGCTCGGGTGCACCATGGCTTTACCCCCGATAGGACTTCGGCCAGATCTTAGCCCTCTCGCCAGGTGACCCGCCGCTCCCACCACACGCGGTCAAGGCGTCGGAGCTTGATCGTCTGCATCTCTTCAGCCGTTGGGTTCGAGATCTCGACGTAAGGATTGGCGCGGCAGGCTTCGCACCGCATCCGGCGCTCGAGATTGAGCGCCGGGATATCTCCGTAAAGCCTGATCATGTCGGCCGGGTGATACCAGCACACTCGGGAGCAGATGCAGCGAATCCGCAGAAGTGCACCGGCCCGTACGGCTTCCGACAGCATGACGGGCGGCACGCCCTTGCGCTTGTTCGACATAAGAACGGAATAGGAACAAATTCCACTTCTGGTCAACGAGAACTTGCGGTTCCCCGCCAACCTGCGGCGCCCATCAACAGCAGCGAGCAGACCCATGCATGCCCGCCGCCAACGGCTGACAGTCAAATGGCGCCCCCCGACGAGCTTCAGAGAAGTTTTGCGATGACCGTTGACATTTTGGCGTCTCTCCGCAAGACGATTATCCGGGGTTACGATGATAGGGGGAAGCAATTTGCGAGATTTCAACTTGATCCGCCTGCTCGCCAGCGACGGAACGTGGGATGCTTTTGAAGACGACTGGCGCAGGCAGTGCGCTGAACTTGGCGAAGACTTTGAGGCATACGCAGGATCAACCTTTGCCGTCGTGTCCGATCTGGTGGCGTCCGAAGACAAAAGGGCGGGCGTCTTCGGCCTTCAGGCCGAGGACAACACCTTCGCCGCCATGTGCCAGGTGAACAAGGCGGACCTTCCAAAGTTCGTGGGTCCCGTCCTTCGCACAAGGTTCATAACGCTTTCGCCGGAGTACGATCTCACCGATAAGTCGCCGCTGGAGTATGGTAGTGTACTCACCGGGGTGTTTACAGAAGTACTGGGACTGGCTTATCTGGACCCTGAGTTGGCGTCGCGGCACATCAAATTCCACCTCCGCAGTCCTCAGGACATTGCTTTCTTCACGACCATCGAGCAAGGCTTTCGCGAACGCGACATCTTTGCGTCTATCCACACTCGGGGAATGTGGTTATACATCTCGCGAAAGTAACGGAACCTTAGATGGTTCTGCAGATTGTGGGAGGAATGTTTGTGGAAGGGTTTACGATGGAACCGCAACTTAGGGCTGCCATCAAGGACGTGATCGTTGAGGCCATCGAAACGTTCGGGTTGGATAGGTTCAAGCAGACTTCGCTTTTCCTCAGTAACCAACGCGCATCCGAGACCGTCAAGAAGGCCGCTTGATAACTCCGCACTGACTTCCGCGCCCCGCCCAATGTGCGGGGCGCTTTTTTTAGGCCGCCCGGAAACGAAAACAAAAAAGCCCGCCATCGCGAGATGGCGGGCAAGTCGACAGCCTTGGAGAAGAGCCTCGCCGGAAGGAAGAACAACGAGGCCCGCCGGCAACCGGCCGGCACGGATCGCGACCAGGTCGCAATTCGTCATCAGGGCGGCGGCCGCCCGGTCAGCCATGTGTAGACGCCGAAGGCCCAGCCGACGAAGGTTGACGAGGCAGATGCCGGCGCGCAACAGAAAGTCACGCCAATGCACGGCTCCCCCCGGACTCGAGGGGCGTGCAGTCTCTCCTCAACGACATCAAGTACGAACTTGAAGCAGGTGAAAGCCCAGGCGAGGTCGTTGCAATGGCTTCGCAGCGGAATATCGCCGTTCGGGCTGGTGTCAAATAGAAACCAGCGAATCCCCAGGCAGTTCGATGAACTAGGCGCCGGAACATAAAAGCCCGCCACCGCTTGGTGACGGCAAGTCCTGATCAGCACACCGCTGGAGAGTAACGACGGAGAAACCGGCGTCCGCCTGGCGCGGATCACGCCGCCCGCCGCAATTCATGGTGTCGTGGTGACATCGCGGGGTGAGAGACCCAGCTTCCGCGCCAGCGCCGATAGGAAGAGGTCACTGAGCCACATGGCCGAAGTGCCGATCAGGAAGGCCATGGCGAGCACTACCTTCGCCGGATCGTCCGGCACCGGCGCCCCGATCAGCGTGACGTACTGGACAACCGGCAGCGTCAGGTAGGCGGAGGCCAGTGCGCCGCAGACCGGCGACAGCACAACCTCGCGGATCCGTAGCCGCCGTCTCGAGATGGCACGCAGCAGCCCGCCGCCGGCGCCGGCATATAGCACCGCTGGGTCAATGCCGATCGAAGACAGGATCTCATGCAGGCTCATTTCGCCACCTCGGCCTGATGGCGGGCGCACTCGCTCTGCGTCCAGGCGCGGGCACCGCATAGGCCCGCAATCGTGTCATCGATCTTGTCCTGGTCGGCGGCGGTTGCGCCGCGTGCCCCGATTAGCGACGTGCCGACAATGCTGCGTGTTGTGCGCGTCAGCCGCTCACTCGACGCAGCGACCTGCTGCGAAGGAGTACACCCCGTCACGCTCAAGGCACTGGCGACGAAGAACGCGAGCACGATCGGCTTCATTGGCAAGCTCCTGTATGGCTATGTTGGTGGCTGCATCGAGTTCTGCTGCTTTGGATATTCCGCCCGCGTGGTACTGGTCGGGGCCGTAGGAGAACACGGCCCAGAAAAGGGTAAGCGCAGCGCCGACAAGCGCTCCGGCACCAACTTTCAGCGCATCGTCGAGCAAGAAAAGCATCAGACCAGCCCCTCGCGGATCTCCTTCACCCCGGCGATGATCTGCCGGCGCATCAGTAAGATGACGGCAAGAAAGACGAGGACGACCCCACCGATCGCGACAATCGCCTGCCAGTCCATGCCAGCGAGCCAGCCAAGGCCAAGGGCGCCGGACGAGAAGAGACCAGTGATCCAGGACCACAGCCCGGTCTTCTGCTTGACCTCGTTCTCGACCGACATCGGGACCGTGGGCTTGTCGACCGGAACCGAAACTTCCCGCACCACCTCTTTGACGTCGGCTGGATGGCCCACCATCAGCTGAGCGGTCTTGCGCACATCCTCAACTCGGCGCGACCAGCCCTTGCCGAAGGTCTCCCACATCAGCTTGCCGTTGTTTTTGATGCGCTTGAGGAAGGCCAGCCGGTTGTCACAAAGCGCATCGATCACATCACGCGCATTCGCCTTCTCGGCCGCTGCAATCGTCTGAGGCCCGACCCGGCCGTCCTGCGCTACACCGAGCACCGCCTGCAGATATTTGGCCGCGCGAGCCGGTCCGCTGTTCACCGCAAAGTCAAAGA
>NZ_JAGL01000027.1 GCF_000526635.1 Aminobacter sp. J41 | reverse complement strand
TCGCTGCCAGATATGCGTGCCGCCAATGAAAGGCACCCCCGGGATCCTCCCCAGCAGCGCGGGGGAGGTGACGCCGAAGGCGGCGGAGGGGGCGCGTGAAATGCTGCCTGCGGAAGCGGGCGCAGAAAACGAAGACTTCCGCGATGCCCCACTCCGTTACGCCCCCTCCACCATGCTTCGCATGGTCCTCCTCCCCCACAAGTGGGGGAGGATCCGGCTGGATCAGTCGCGCAGGTGTCGCTTCGTGAGCGATCGCTTATATACATACGCACCGCCCGTGAGCCGCTGGTAGCACCGCGCCGGAAGCACAGATCGCATCAGTTAGGGGTGGGGTTCCTTCGACGGGGTGCGCGGGCGAACGGCGTTTGACGTCTTCAGGGGTTCTCTCCGGAAGGCCGTCGCCGAGGAACTCCCATTTATGTCTCCCTGAACAAGACCATCAGATTTGTCCGGGCCAAAGTCCCCCTCCACCTTGTGAGGAGGCGTCAGGGGCGGGGTGGCGCTTGACCGGCGTGTGTTCGGCGTCCCAACCAATCCATACCAGCTTTGCCCCAACCAAAATTCCCCTCCCCCTTGTGGGGAGGGGTTAGGGGTGGGGGTAGGAACCGTTCGAACGCCTTGGGACATCCCGGGAACACCGCCCCCTCCGGGACTGCCCCCGGTCTCAATCGCAGTGCTCTCGCCGCTCCACGATCACCCGCTGGCACCGCAGGGCACACTCCCTCGACAACCCTTTCTTCCCGGCTATAACTGGTTGGGTCTTCGGGTACCCAATTCATCACCAGTTCCGTTCGCTTGCCGAACCAAAACCGGGTCTCATGCGCAACTTCGTCCAGGCTTTCCCCCGTTTCGCGATCTTCACCGGCCTTGGCGCCGCGACCGTCGTCTTCCTCACCGCTTCCGTGCTGGAGCCCTGGTGGCTCATTCCGGCGGTGGTGACGGGCGCGCTGTTTGGCCTCGGCGTCCATGACGTTTGCCAGCGCCGTCACTCGATTCTGCGCAACTATCCGGTCGTCGGGCACCTGCGCTTCATGCTCGAGAGCTTCCGTCCGGAAATCCGCCAGTACATGATCGAAGGCGACGACGACGAGCTGCCGTTCTCGCGCCAGCAGCGCGCGCTCGTCTACCAGCGCGCCAAGGGCGAGGAGGACAAGCGCCCGTTCGGCACGATCGAGAACGTCTATTCCTCGGGCTATGCGTGGCTGACCCATTCGGCCGCGCCGCTCCACATCACCGACACCGATTTTCGCGTCACCATCGGCGGGCCAGACTGCAAGCAGCCCTACAGCTCCTCGCTCCTCAACATTTCGGCGATGAGCTTCGGCTCGCTCTCGGCCAACGCGATCCTCGCGCTCAACAAGGGCGCGGCCAGGGGCGGCTTTGCCCACGACACCGGCGAGGGCGGCATCAGCCGCTACCACCGCGCCGGCGGCGGAGACCTCATCTTCCAGGTGGCTTCCGGATATTTCGGCTGCCGCAACGACGACGGCTCGTTCTCGCCGGAAAAGTTCCGCGCGGTCGCCGTCGACCCCCAGATCAAGATGATCGAGATCAAGCTCAGCCAGGGCGCCAAGCCCGGCCATGGCGGCATGCTGCCGGCGGCGAAAATCACGCCGGAGATCGCCGAGGCCCGCGGCATTCCGATGGGCATCGACTGCGTGTCGCCGCCCGCCCACAGCACCTTTTCGACGCCCACCGGCCTGATGGAATTCGTCGGCCAGCTGCGCGAGCTTTCCGGCGGCAAGCCGGTCGGCATCAAGTTGTGCATCGGTCACCGCCGCGAATTCATGAGCATGGTCAAGGCGATGCTGAAGACCGGCATCGTGCCCGACTTCGTCGTCGTCGACGGCGCCGAGGGCGGCACGGGCGCGGCCCCGGTGGAGTTCGCCAACCACGTCGGCATGCCGATGCTGGAGGGACTGACCTTCGTCCACAACACGCTGCGGGGCGCGGGCCTGCGCAACCAGGTGCGCATCGGCGCGGCCGGCAAGGTGGTGTCGGCCTTCGACATCGCCCGCGCGATCGCGCTCGGCGCCGACTGGTGCAACGCCGCGCGCGGCTTCATGTTCGCGATCGGCTGCATCCAGGCGCAGTCTTGCCACACCAACCGCTGCCCGGTGGGCATCGCGACGCAAGACCCGACGCGCCAGCGCGCGCTCGACACCGGCGACAAGGCCGAGCGCGTCGCGCGCTTCCACCGCAACACGATGAAGGCGCTGGGCGAGATCGCGGGGGCGGCGGGCCTCAGCAATCCGAGCGACTTCATGCCGTATCATTTCATGTTCCGGCAGAAGGAAAACGAGTTTCTGGACGGCAACGAGGCCTATCCGTACCTGCCCGAAGGTTTCCTCCTCAGCGAGGAGGAAATTCCGGAGCTTGCGGAGTGGTACAGCCGCTGGGACCGCGCCAATGCCGACAGTTTCGCACCGCCGGAAATCCCGCACGGGCCATTCCAGAACGCGCGAAGGGTCAGGGAGGTGGCGTGAGGCGAGGGCGGAAACACTCTCAACGTATGGCGGTTAATTGATGTCGCCGCTCTTTATCCTGATCGCCCGCCGTCGCAGTCCCCACACCGCGGATCCTCCCCCACATGTGGGGGAGGGGGACCATGCGAAGCATGGTGGAGGGGGCGTGACGGAGCGGGGCATCTCGGACGTCTTTGTTTTCTGCGCACATCTCCAGAGGTGGCATTTCACGAGCCCCCTCCGCCGCCTTCGGCGTCACCTCCCCCGCGCCGCGGGGGAGGACCCGGGCCGTGCCTTTCATTGGCGGCACGCATATCTGGCAGCGATGACCCACGAAGTGGAAACGGCCAAGCCGAGGCCATGACGACGGCTGGAGGTTGGAGGGGGCAGGATGGCAGTGCCGCTTCAACCGTTCGGGTCAACGATTTGCCAATAGCGTTTCAACGTCGTCATCGTCGGGCCTGACCCGACGATCCATGCCTGAACCGAGACGTCTTGCCGACGGGTGAGAACGCGCAACCTGCCGCTCCCCGGCGGTTCGGATCCAGCACCCGCAGCGCCGCGGCGGATCTTCCCCCATTTTATGGGGGAGGGGGACCATGCGAAGCATGGTGGAAGGGGCAGACGCGTAGCCGCCCGGAAGGTTCAGAGCAATCGCACCACAGCCCCTACCGCCTCCGGCGTCTCTTCCTCATACAGCCGGTCCACCTTGGCGTCGCGGCGGGCGCGTTCGGGCGCGGTGAGGCGGCGGCGGTTGATGAGCGCATAGGCAATCACCAGCCCCATAAGGGCGGCGCCGCCTGCCACAACCAGCAGCCAGGATAGTTCAGCCATAAGTCATTCCTTTCAGCTCGGCCCCTCGACAGCCGTGTTCCTGATGCCAACATCGCGCGGGCGCGGATTGTTCCGTGAAGGTGCGGGCAGGGGGCGGCTCACCTCGTTGCCAGCAACCCCTCGTAGACGTGGTTGTAGCGGCGCGAGGAGTGCAGCCAGTTGGACGGCCGCGCCATCGCCTTTCTGCGCATGCGCGACAGTGCCTGGCGCGAGGCGTAGGTGCCGAGCGCGCGCATCACCGCGTCCATCAGTCCCGACAGCGTCATCTCCTGGAACAGAAAACCCGTTTCGCCATCCTCGATGGTGTCGGCAAGGCCGCCGGTGCGGTAGGCGACGGGAAGGGACCCATAGCGTTGCGCATACATTTGGGAGAGCCCGCACGGCTCGAAGCGAGACGGCATCAGCAGAAAATCGCTGCCGGCAAACAGGCAGCGCGCCTCGGCCTCGTTGAAGCCGATGCGGACGCCGACCTTGCCCGGGTGGCGCTTGGCAAGGTCCAGCATCGCCTGTTCGAGCGCGGGATCTCCCTGGCCGGTCACCGCCAGCTGCCGCCCTTCTGGACGAAGTCTTCCGCCGCGCGGATCGCAAGGTCGATGCCCTTCTGGTGGACGAGCCGCGAGATGATGGCAAACAGTGGCCCGCGCGACACGCCCAATCCGAACGCCTCGCGCGCCTGCGCCGCATTGACGGCGCGCCCCTTCAGGTTGCTGCTGGAAAAGGCGGCGGGAAGGCTTGGATCGCGGCTTGAATCCCAGCTCTCGTCGACGCCGTTCAGAATGCCGGTCAGCGCGTGCTGGCTGGCGCGCGTCTGCAACAGGCCCTCGAGGCCGCAGCCGAATTCCGGCGTGGTGATCTCGCGCGCGTAGGTCTGGCTCACCGTCGTCACATGCGAGGAATAGTAGATGCCGCTTTTCAGGAACGACAGATCGCCGTGGAACTCGACGCCCTCCATTTGGAACGAGGCATCCGGCACACCGAGGATCGGCAGCCGCTCGCGCGGGAAGAGGCCCTGATAGGCGAGATTGTGGACGGTCAGCACGCTCGGCACCGCCTGGCCGCGCCAGGCCAGGTAAGCCGGGGCCAGCGACGACGGCCAGTCGTTGAGGTGGAGGAGGTCGGGCTGCCAGCCGAGCTCCGGCACGCCGCATGCGATCTCGGCCGCGGCAAAGCTCAGCCGCGCAAAGCGCACGTCATTGTCGGCCCAGTCGGTGCCGGCGGCGTCGGCGTAAGGCGTGCCCTCGCGGTCGAACAGGTCGGGGCAGAGGAGCACGTAGATCACCAGCCCGTCGGGCATGTCGATGCGGCCGAGGCTGCAGGCGGGAAGCCCTGCGAAGGCCGAAAGACGCGCCACCTCGGTGATGTCGCGGCCCTGCGTGACCTGCCGGTAGCCGGGAATGAGAACGCGGATGTCGTTGGTCTGGCGCAGCGCGCGCGGCAGCGCCGAAGAGACATCGCCAAGGCCGCCGACCTTGACGAAATCGGTCATCTCGGAGGTGACGAACAGTAATCGGGGCGGGGCTTCGTCGTCCCTGAGGCGCTGCGCGGAACCTTGCGCTTCGGACCCGCCCGCTGCGGACCCTTGCGGGCCTTGAGGGGAACTTTCAGAGAAACCGGAACCTCTGGACTGCTGCAACACGCTCAACCTCGCCTGAGACGGGAAATTTTTTGTCGTTGTCTTGTGGTCTTTTCGTCGGATGCTACCGGCGCGCAGGCTGCCGGGGCCCCCCGAACAGGTTGAGGAAGCGGATGTTCCCGAGCGGAAGGAGGAAATTGCTGGAGGTTAAGGAAGTTCGCGGATGGTGCGGACGACGCGAAGCTTTACCGCTTCATCTCCCGTGCGGGATTTCCCACCAGAACCACGTTCTCGCCAAAGCTCTTGGTCACGTTGGCTGCCATGCCGACGAGACTTTTCGGGCCGAGGGTGATGCCGTTCTTGATCGTGCTGCCGCTGCCGACATAGGAGCTCTTGCCGATGCGCACGTGGCCGGCAATGATCACGCCCGCGCCGATGATGGAGAAATCCTCAATCACCGCGTCGTGGTGGATCACCGTATTGGGCAGCACCAGCACGTGATCGCCGAGGCGCGCATTGGAGGGGATCGTCGCGCCCGCAAGCACCACCGTGCCGCGCCCGAGCCTTGCCTGCCGCGAGACATGCGCGCGCGGATGGACGATCGTCGCGAAGCGCCCGGCCGGCACGCCAAACCCGGCGATGATCTCCTCGCGGCGGGCGAAACTCTTTTCCGAGCCGATCAGGGCGACCACCTTAGCGTCGGGATAGTCGCCCAGCACCGCGCGGGGGCGGATCGCCACGCCGTCGATCATCTCGCCATGGCGCGCCGGGTCATCATCGACGAAGGCGACGATCTCGTGCCCGGCCTGCAGCGCATCGAGCGCATCGAGCGCATTGCCGCTTGCTCCAAGAACCACCAGCTGAGGCTTTGGCATGCGTTCCGGCTCCCCCGACGGCGGATGGCTGCGAAATCTTCGGCCAGCCTCGCATATGCGCGCAAAAGCTCAAGCCGTGCGTTCGGTGGAGGGTGGAGTCCTGGCCGGGTGGGGATGGCGGACGCAAAAATCGCGTAAGCTCTGTTATGGAACCGACAGCCTGGCGGCCGGCGGTTTCTGACTGGTCCATGCCTCCGTTCCTGGGGCATCAAAAAACGGCGCCGGTGGGTAAGGCCGGCGCCGAGGCGTTCACAGGATCAGGGTATTTTCTCCCGGCTTCATGCCGGAAGCACGTGACGTCTATTGGCGGGGCGCGGCCCACGACCAGAAGACGTCGTCGCACGGAACGCTGCGGTCGAGCGCGCGCTTTTCGAGCGTGCGCTTCGCCCAGCGCTCCGTGAGCTGCCAGGCGGCTTCGCCACCTTGAGGGGCGTCATTGTCGGGAATGAGTTGGGTCTCGGTGTCTTCGGACGGCCAGATATCTTCGGCCCCGTGCGTTTCTGCCGGGCCTTGCCTGTAACTTCCTTGCATCGCTTCCTCCAGCCTGCGGTTTGTCCCGCAATTGGCTGCGCAACTGGCGAAGCAGGATAATGTTCCCTACACAAAATATTTCAGGTGGATCTCGGTCTGCTCACCTTCTCCCTATCGCTTCATCTGGCCGAGGCGGTCCGGCCTGGATGCCACGGTCAAGCCGTGGCATGACGAAGCGGAGAGGCAGGGGATGTTGGGGGTAACAACGCTTCGGGTTCGCCTGTGTAGCGACGCTTCGGGTTCGCCTGTGCCCTCGCGATTTACCTCAGCATCCCCGCTCGTCACCCTCGGGCTTGATCCGAGGGTCCATGCCTGAACGTTGACGCTCGCGCGGGTGACCGCGGTTCTCTGCCTCTGCTTTTGTCTCCCCCGTCTCCCTCATCCATCGGCAATGAGGTTGTTGCCGAGGAAGCGGCAGGCGCGCGCCCTCCTGCCGGGCACGGCTCGTTATCGAAGGTTCTTCTTAAAAACTGATCCTTGGCAACTGCCCAGCCTCCCTAAGCCTCCGGGGGCCCCTATTCACTTACTCGCCTACTCCCCCTACTCCCCTCACCTTCTCAATGCCCCAGCACCCGCTCGATGGCGTCGGGGCGGTTGTGCTGCGCGAACTTGTCCATGATCGTGGCGCTCGCATCGTTGAGGCCGGTGACGGTGGCGTGGATGCCGTTCTTGCGGAATTTTAACACGGCCTTGTCGACGGCGTTGACGCCCGTCAGGTCCCAGATATGCGCGCCGGTGACGTCGATGACGACCTCGTCGATGTCCTCGGCAAAGTCAAAGGCGGCAAGGAACTCGTCGGCCGAGGCGAAGAACAGCTGGCCGACGACCTGGTAGTCGCGCCGGCGCCCGTCCGCCGAAAGCGTCGAGGTCACGCGGAAGATCTGTGCGACTTTCCAGGCGAAGAACAGGCCCGACAGAAGCACGCCGATACCGACGCCGAGCGCAAGGTTGCGGGTCGCGACAACCGCGACGACGGTTGCCAGCATGACGAGGCTCGAGCGGCGCGGATGGCGGGCAAGGTCAGTGAGCGACTTCCAGTTGAAGGTGCCGATCGATACCATGATCATGATCGCGACCAGCGCGGGCATTGCGATCAGGCCGACGAGGTCGCCGAGCACCATCAGCAGGAACAGCAGGAACGCGCCGGCGGTGAAGGTCGACAGGCGGGTGCGTCCGCCCGACTTCACGTTGATAACCGACTGGCCGATCATGGCGCAGCCGGCCATGCCGCCGAACAGGCCGGAAGCGATGTTGGCGAGGCCCTGGCCGATGCTCTCGCGGTTCTTGTCGCTGCGCGTGTCGGTCATCTGGTCGATGATCGAGGCAGTGAGCAGGCTTTCGAGCAGGCCCACGGCCGCCACCGCGACGGAGGTCGGCAGGATGATGAGAAGCGTGTCGAGGTTGAGCGGAACGTCGGGCAAGAGCAGCAGGGGCAGCGCATCCGGCAGCTCGTCAAGGTCGGCGACGGTGCGCACATCAATGCCCTGCCAGAGCATGAAGGCGGTGACGGCGATGATCGCCACCAGCGGCGACGGCACCGCCTTCGTCACGCGCGGAAAGAGGTAGATGATGGCGAGCGCGAAGGCGATCAGCGCATAGGTCTGCCATGTTACGCCGATCAGCTCGGGCAACTGCGCCATGAAGATCAGGATCGCCAGCGCATTGACGAAGCCGGTCATCACCGAGCGTGAGACGAAGCGCATCACCTGGCCGATCCGCAGCCAGCCCGCAACGATCTGGATGACGCCGGCAAGGATTGAGGCCGCGAGAAGGTATTGCAGACCGTGCTCGCGCACCAGCGTGCCGAACAGCACCGCCGTCGCGGCGGTCGCCGCCGAGATCATCGCCGGGCGTCCGCCGGCAAACGAGATGACGATGGCGATGACGACCGAGGCATAGAGGCCGACGCGCGGGTCGACGCCGGCGATCGCCGAAAAGCCGATTGCCTCGGGAATGAGGGCGAGCGCGACGACGATGCCGGCAAGGATGTCGGCCCGCACGTTCGAGAACCACTCGCGCCGGATTTTGCTTGTAATCATGGGAATATTGGAGTGCCGGGCCGCGCCGGAAGCGCGCCCGTCGCCTTGCAGTTCTGGAATGTCCGGCGGATCGGCGGCCGGAAGAGCCACCCGGAATTTCACCGGGTCCGGATGAATGCGCCCCAGATAGCCCGAAGCACGCCGCTGTCGCAAGCCTTGCCCACCCCCCCGCAGCGGTTGGAAAACCCGGCAAAGCCCCTATCTCCTCAGAAGGACCTCGGTTTTCAGCGGGAGAAGGCATCATGACCTATGACGACATCGTTGCCGTGCTCGGGCCGGTCGATCAGGACCTCGCCGCGGAGCTGATCGCGACGGGGGCAAGCGTTGCCGAGTTGCGCGAGGCGTTCAACTGGCTGAACAATGACGAGGCCCTCATGGGCGAGGGCCGTCCCCTCCCCGGCACCCGGATCGCCAGCCTGATCGAGATGCTGGAACCGGAGGAAGACCTCGACTGACACTTTTGTCAGAATGACACTTTTGTCATTGCCAGAAGAAGATGATCGTCCTATCTTCCCGGCATGAGCGGTAGCGGACCAACATCAACCGACATCGAGACGGACGCGGGGCCGGAAGGCGCCGCGGAGGATCATCGTTCCCGCACCGCAAAGCTGCGGCGCGAGCAGATGCGCCGGCGGCTGATCGAAAGCGCCATCCTCGTTTTTGCCGAGCAGGGCGTGAACGCGGCGGTGATCGGCCAGGTCATCGAGGCGGCCGGCGTGTCGCGCGGCAGTTTTTACAATCATTTCCGCACCAATGACGAACTCTGCGACGCAATCTGCGAGGACCTCGCCGATGAGCTCGTCGCCTATACCGAAAACGTCATCGCCGGCAGCGAGAGCGCGGACGGCGCGGTGGCGCTTGGCGCAACGACGGTGCTGTCGGCCGCGCTGCATTATCCGGTGCTCGGCCTGTTCATGGGCGCGCGCAGCCTCAACGCCGAGGCGCTGATGCGCGAGATCAGCGACGGGCTGAACCAGCAGCTTCATTTGGGCATGGCGAGCGGCACGTTCGTGAAGGGCGACACTGGGCTTACCGCCGACATGGTGCTCGGCATGCTGCGCGCCGGCATGCTGCGGCTTGCCATGCGCCAGACCGCGCCGCTCGAGCCCGAAGCCTATATCCGCGGCACGGTCGCCGCGATCCTGCGCGCGCTGGGGCTTGGCCCCGAGCGGGCGGAGACGATTGCCGCCATCGACCTTACCATCCCCGCCTTTGCCGAAGACAGCCTGATCGCCCGCGCCCAGGCCCGGCATGATGCCTATCGCAAAAAGGAAGCCTGACATGCGCCCGAGACGCTCGTCTGCATTCATGTCGCTTGGCCTTGCCCTTGCTCTTGCCACGCCGCTCTACGCCGGCGGGCCGCTGTCGGTTGAAGAGATCGTCGCCCGCTATGAGTCGGCGGTCTCAGCGCTGGAGCTGACCGGCACGGTCGAGGCGGCCGACGTCGTGCCGCTCGCGTTCAAGAGCGCGGGGCGCATCGTTTCCATCAATGTCGATGTCGGCGACAGGGTGAAGGAAGGCGACGTTATCGCCGAGCTCGACCCGACGCAGGCGCATGCGGCGCTGGGGGCTGCGAGCGCGCAATCGGCCGCGGCCACCGCGCAGCTTACCCAGGCGCAGTCAGTCTATGACCGCCTGAGCGGCCTCGTCGAGCGCGGGGCAACGACGCGCGCTTCGCTTGAAAACGCCGAGCAGGAGCTGATGGCGGCGCGCGCCTCCGTCGATGAGGCCGAGGCGCAGCTTGCCAAGGCGCGGCAGGCGCTGGCCGACATGACCCTGCGCGCGACCGTGACCGGCATCGTCACGCAAAGAAGCGGCGAGCCCGGGCAGGTGGCGGCTGCCGGCCAGACGCTGGTCACGCTCGCCCGCGAAGGCGCGCGCGAGGCGCAGTTCTACGTGCCGCCGGTGCCCGAGCTCGACGCCATGATCGGGCGCAAGATCGCGGTGCGCTCGCTGGAAGACGGCAGCGAGACCTTTGAGGCCGAGATTTCCGAGATCGCGCCGCTGGTGAACTCGTCGACCGCCACCATTTCGCTTCGCGCCCGCATCGACGACAAGGACAGGCCGCTTGCGCTCGGCACGCCGATCAGCTCGCGGCTTGAGATGGCGAGCGAACAGCTGGTGTCGCTGCCGTCGGCCGCGCTGGTGACGCATCTCGGCAAGCCGGCCGTCTGGGTAATCCATCCGGACAGCCGCCGCGCCGAAATCCGCAATGTCGAGATCGCGCGCTTCACCTCCGACGGCGTGCAGATCAGCAAGGGCCTCGAGGAAGGCGAGCTGGTGGCCGGCGCGGGCTCCTATCTCATCTATCCGGGCCGCGAAGTGGTCGCCGTGGAGGCAAAGCCATGAGACTTTTCTTCCCCCTCCTTCTTGCCGGCGCCATCGCCGCGACCCCGCTTTCCGCGCAGGAAGCACAGGAAGCGCGGCCGGTGTTTTCCGAGGTCGTGACGCCGTCGGCCGCGAATTTCCGCTCCTTTCCCGGCATCGTGCGGGCAACGCGCGAGGTGAATCTCGCCTTTCTCGCCGGCGGCACCATCGACACGCGCCCGGTCTCGCTCGGCGATGCGGTTGAGGGGGATGCGGTGATCGCGACGCTCGACGAGCGCTCGCTGCGTGACGACGCGGTCGCGGCGCGGGCATCGCTCAGGGCAGCCGAAGCGCAGGCCGCCCAGGCAAAGCAGGCCTATCAGCGCGTCGAGGAACTGAACAGGCGCGGCGTTGCCTCGACCAGCAACCTTGAATCGGCGAAGGCGGCAATGGAAACCACGACGGCGGCCGCCGATGCCGCCCGCTCCACGGTCGCGCGCGCCGAGGATGCCGAGCGCTATGCAACGCTGCGGGCGCCGGCCGCCGGCATCATCACCGCGATCCATGCCGAGCCCGGCGCTACCGTCACCGCCGGCCAGCCGGTCGTCACGCTCGCGACCAACGAAGGCCGCGAGGCGGTGATCGACGTTCCGCCCGCTTATCTGCCGCTCTTCACCAGGGACATGCAGTTCCATGTCACGCCGCGCATTGCCGGCGGCGAGGCCGCGGTGACCGGCACGCTGCGGCTGGTCGAGCCCGTCGTCGACCGCGCCGCGCGCATGCACCGCGTGCGCATTGCGCTTGACGGCGCGAACCTTCGCCTCGGGTCGCTGGTCGATGTTTCTCCCGACCTCCGCGAAGGTCACATCATCAGCATTCCGGGAAGCGCGATCGACCGGCGCGAGGACAAGCCCCGCGTCTGGCGCATCGGCGAGGGGCGAAAGCTCGAGCCAATCGACGTCGAGCTCGGGCCCGAGATCGAGGACCGCGTCATCGTCACCGCCGGCCTCAAGGAAGGCGACGAAATCCTCACGCGCGGCATCGAGGCCGCAACGGCCGGCCAGGTAGTCGGCGAAAGGATCAGCCGATGAGCTTCAATCTCTCCGACTGGGCGCTCAAGCACCGCTCGTTTGTCTGGTTCCTGATGATCGTGTCGCTGGTGGCGGGCGCGCTCGCCTACATCAATCTCGGCCGCGAGGAAGACCCGTCCTTCTCGATCAAGACGATGGTGGTTACCGCGCAGATGCCCGGCGCCACCACCGCCGAGATGCTGGAGCAGGTGACCAAGCGCATCGAGAACAAGCTCGAAGAGCTGGACGAGCTTGACTTCACCCGTTCCGAGACCTCGCCCGGCGTGTCGGTGGTCTATATCGACCTGAAACCCACCATCCGCGGCGAGCGGATCCGCAACATCTGGCTGCGCGTGCGCAACATGATGTCGGACATCCGCGGCGAGTTCCCGTCCGAGTTCGCGGGCTTTGCCTTCAACGACAACTTCGGCGACGTGTTCGGCAGCATCTACATGCTGACCGGCGACGGCTACTCCAAGGCCGAGCTGCGCGACCTTGCCGAGGACCTGCGCGACAAGATCCTGACCGTCGACGATGTCGGCAAGGTCGACATCATCGGCACGCAAGACCAGGTTGTGTATGTCGAGTTCGACACCAGGCGCCTTGCTTCGCTCGGTCTCGATGTGAAGCTCGTCATGCAGACGCTGGCCGACCAGAACGCGATCCGCCCGGCGGGCGTGATCCAGACCTCGTCCGAGCAGATCGTGCTGGAAGTCGGCGGGCGCTTCAACAGCGCCGCCGAGCTTGCCGCAGCGCCCCTGCGCGCCGGCGAGGTCTATTTCACCCTCGCCGACGTCGCCAAGGTCAGCGAAGGCTACGAGGATCCGCCCTCGGCGCTCGTGCGCTACAACGGCAAGGACGCCGTCGGCCTTGCAATCGGCATGGAACAGGGAGCCAACATCCTCGAGTTCGGCGAGGCGCTCGACGCGCTGATGGAAGCCGAGGCGCGGCACTTGCCCTTCGGCGTTAACGTCGACAAGGTCGCCGACCAGCCGCATGTCGTCGACCACTCGATCAACGAGTTCATGCAGGCGCTGGTCGAAGCGGTGGTGATCGTGCTTGCGGTCAGCTTCATCTCGCTCGGCCTGCGTGCCGGCCTGGTGGTGTCGATGTCGATCCCGCTGGTGCTGGCGCTTACCTTCGTCATCCTCGACATGATGGGCATCACGCTGCAGCGCGTCTCGCTCGGCGCGCTCATCATCGCGCTTGGCCTTCTGGTCGATGACGCGATGATCGCCATCGAGACCATGATCTCGCGCCTCGAAATGGGCGACAAGATCGAGAAGGCGGCGTCCTATGCCTGGACGTCGATTGCTTTCCCGATGCTGTCGGGCACGCTGGTGACCGTTGCGGGCTTCATCCCGATCGGCCTCAACAACTCGATGGCGGGCGAATACACCCAGTCGCTGTTCTACGTGATCGCGATCTCGCTGCTCCTGTCGTGGATCGTGGCGGTGCTGTTTGCGCCGATCCTCGGCGTTGCCTTCCTGCCGAAGCGCATGCCGCATCATAACCCCGCGCCGGGCCGGCTGCGCCGCGCCTTCCACAGGGCGCTCACCTGGGCGATGCGCTTCAAGTGGGTGACGATCGCCGCCACCGTCATCATCTTCGCCATCTCGCTTGCCGGCATGACGAAGATCGAGCAGCAGTTCTTCCCGAGTTCCGACCGGCCGGAGCTTCTGATCGACGTCACGCTGCGCCAGAACAGCTCGATCGCCGCCACCAACGAGGCGATCGGCAAGCTGGAGGCCTTCCTCGCCAGCCGCGAGGAGGTGTCCTACTTCACCTCCTATGTCGGCCGTTCCGCGCCGCGCTTCATCCTCACCCATGACGCGCCGACGCCCGCGCCCTATCGCGGCCAGATCATCATCCAGACGCCGGACGTCGAGGCGCGCGACAGCCTTCGCGCGGCAGTGCGCGAATATGCGGCGCAGCAGCCCGGGGTCGAGCTCTTCGCCAAGCTGATCGAGGTCGGCCCGCCGGTCGGCAAGCCGGTGCAGTACCGCGTCAGCGGCCCGGACATGGCCGTCAACATCGACGCCGCGCGCAAGGTGGCTGCCCTGCTCGGCACGGACCCGCGCCTCGACAACATCACCATCGACACCAGCGAGCCGGTGCGCATTGCCCGCATCGTCATCGACCAGGAACAGCTGCGCATGACCGGCATGACGCAGGCCGATGTCGCGCAGGCGCTGGCGAGCGTCTCCTACGGCGCCTCGATCACCTCGCTGCGCAACGGCGACAAGCTGATCGACGTGATCGCCCGCGGCAACGAGCAGGACCGCCATTCGCTCGAAGCGGTGCAGTCGCTGCAGCTGATGAGCCCGAGCGGCATTCCGGTGCCGCTCGCGTCGATCGCTCGCATCGAATGGGACATCCAGCAGCCGATGATCATGCAGCGCGACCGGGTGCCGACGGTCACCGTCAAGGCCGCCGTCTATTCCAAGGACCAGCCGACGACGGTCAACGCGGACCTTGCACCGCAGATCGACGCGATCGCCGGCGAGCTGCCGCCGACGCACAAAATCGTCACCGCCGGCATCAACGAGGAGACCTCAAAGAGCCAGGGGCCGATCGCCGCCGTCGCGCCGCTGATGATCCTGACCATGCTGGTGCTGGTCATGGTGCAGATGCAGAGCTTCCGCCTGATGTTCATCGTCATGGCGGTCGCGCCGCTCGGCATCATCGGCGTGGTTGCCTCGATGCTCGCCTTCAGCGCGCCGCTCGGCTTCGTGGCGCTCCTCGGCGTGCTGGCGCTGGTTGGCATCCTGATCCGCAACTCGATCATCCTCATACATGAGGTCGAGGTGCTGATCGAAAAGGGCCGCTCGCGCTGGGCCGCCGTGTTCGAGGCGTCCGACAGCCGCGCACGGCCGATCCTGCTGACGGCCGCCGCCGCCTCTCTCGCGCTGATCCCGATCTCGCGCCAGATCTTCTGGGGCCCGATGGCGATCGCCATGATGGGCGGCATCATCGCCGGCACGCTGATCACCCTCCTCTTCGCCCCGGCCCTCTACTGCGCCGTGTTCCGGGTGAAGCCGGATGAGGGGACGAAGGCAGACGCGGAGGCTGCGGGGGCGTAAAGGCACCGCCACGCGCCCCAGTCTTCAGAACTGATGGTTGCGCCCTGCAGGGCGCAGCCCTGTCTGCCGTGCTGCCTTTACGCCCGCGATCGCTGGATGCAATCTTCACGCGGGAAGTTGAGGAGGGGGATTATGGCGAAGGCTCCGGAAGATACCCATATGCTAGGCAGTTCAGAGACTGCCGCCGCCAGATCGGCCGCGTTGAAAGAAGAGCTTCTTGAGGACCTGGCCCTTCAGGCTGAGCAGTTCCGGCAAAGGTCAAACGGGTGGATGAACTTAGCCGTCGCTCTATGTACCGTCGGCATATTTGCGCCCATTGTAACGTTGCTAACGGAGCTGACAAGAAAGACCGAGAGCCTTACCATGGATGAGGTTCAACAAGTTCTCAGTCAGGAACCGAATATACTCGGTATCGTTGCGATCATGGCTGGATGCGCTGTGATATGTTATTATTTCGTTCAGCGCAGCATGCACTCGCTCACCGAAGGTATTCTGGCGAGAAAGGGAAGGGTGTAGTGATGGAATATCTCTCCTCCATGAGCCCTCTTGTCTGGGTAACCTTGGGCGGCCTGCTGGTGCTTGCTTTCAGTGTCGAGGCCTACGAACGTCGGAATTCCCGCAGGCTCAGAAAAACCATCGAGCAGCTGGACAAAATCCGTGCCGCGGAACAGGTGGCGGGGAGCCAGGAGGCCCTGCCGAAAGCGTCTTCACCAGAAGAGATCGCGAGGGCGGAACTGCGGGATCTGGAAGAACTGTTAGAACAGATCGAACATCGCTATTTCGAGGCACTTCAGCACGATAGCGCGGGCCTTGACCACACTCAGAAAGCTGAATTGCAGAAGATCGATCCGGTTCTGCTCCGCTCGATCACCAAGACCATCATCAGAAGCGCGGGCAAAGCTCATGAGCAGACGCAGCGCCGGCTCGAGCAACTCGTAGAGGCTCGCCTGGGCACTTAGTCACGTCGCCCATCCCGGCTCCCCCCTCCCCCCTGACATCTCCTAAATTTTCCGCCACCTTGGGTCCTGACGGCAGCGTGCCGCTGCCTAGGGAGAGAAATCCGTGAAGATCACCGCCATCCGCACCTTCCGGCTCGAGGAATTCGCCAATGTGCTCTGGGTGCATGTCGAGACCGATGCCGGCATCACCGGCCTTGGCGAGACCTTTTATGGCGCGGGGGCCGTCGAGGCGCATATTCACGACGTGCTGTCGCATCGCCTGCTCGGCAAGGATCCGCTGCGCATCGAGCAGCTGGCGCGCGAACTCGTCAACCTGCCGCTGGCGCAGGCGTCCACCGGCGCCGAATACCGCGCGGCCTCGGCCATCGACCTCGCGCTCTGGGACATTTTTGGCAAGCTCTGCGGCCAGCCGGTGCACCAGATGCTGGGCGGCCTCTGCCACGAGCGCGTGCCCGTCTACAACACCTGCGCCGGCTACCGCTATGTCCGCTCGAATCGCATCAAGCCGGTCGACACCTGGAACCTCGGCACCGCGCAAGGGCCTTACGAAGACCTCGAAGCCTTCATGGCCGATGCCGGCGCTCTCGCCGAAAACCTGCTCGAAAACGGCATTTCCGCGATGAAGATCTGGCCGTTCGACCCGGCCGCGATCGAAAATGACGGCCGCTTCATCACCACCGAACAGCTGAAGGCGGCGCTCGCGCCCTTCGAAAAGATCCGCAAGCGCGTCGGCGACCAAATGCAGATCATGGTCGAGTTCCACTGCCTGTGGAACCTACCGACCGTCAAGCGCATCTGTCGCGAGCTGGAGGCCTTCGATCCCACCTGGTTCGAGGACCCGATCCGTATGAATTCGGTGAGCGCGCTGCAGGAACTTGCCGCCTCGACGCACGTGCCGATCTGCGCCTCGGAAACGCTCGGCTCGCGCTTTCCCTACAAGGACATGCTGGAGGCCGGCGCCGTCGGCGTCGTCATGACCGACCTCGTCTGGACCGGCGGGCTCACCGAAGGGCGCAAGATCGCCGCGCTCGCCGATACTTACCACCGCCCCTACGCGCCGCATGACTGCACCGGCCCGGTCGCCTATGTCGCCGCGGTTCATTCCTCCTTCTCGCAGCCCAACACGCTGATTCAGGAGTCGGTGCGCGCCTTCTATTCCGGCTGGTATCGCGAACTCGTCACCGAGCTGCCCAGAATCGTCGACGGCCATGTCCTGCCGATGGAAGGGCCCGGCCTCGGCACCGAGCTGCAGCCTGCCGTTTTCCAGCGGCCCGACCTTTCCTCCCGCGTCTCGGAGCTTAGTTCATGAAGAACCCGTTCGACCTTTCCGGCCGCACCGCCCTCGTCACCGGCTCCTCGCGCGGGCTGGGCTTCGCCATCGCCAAAGGGCTCGCGGAAGCGGGTGCTGCCGTCGTGCTCAACGGCGTCAACACCAAGCGGCTGGCCGATGCCGCCGAAGAGCTGCGCAATGCCGGCCATCGGGTCGAGATGCTGAGCTTCGACGTTACTGACGAAAAGGCGGTCGCCGCCGCCTTTGCCGAGCTCGACGCGCGCGGCATTGCCGTCGACATCCTCGTCAACAATGCCGGCATCCAGTACCGCAAGCCGATGCTGGAGCTGGAAACCGAGAACTGGCAGCGCGTGCTCGACACCAACCTCACCAGCGCCTTCCTGGTCGGGCGCGAGGCGGCACGGCGCATGGTGGCGCGCGGGCACGGCAAGATCATCAATATCGGCTCGCTGATGAGCGATCTCGGCCGCGCCACCGTCGCGCCCTACACAGTCGCCAAGGGCGGCATCAAGATGCTGACCAAGGCAATGGCCGCCGAATGGGCCGAGCTCGGCATCCAGGCCAATGCGATCGGCCCCGGCTACATGCTGACCGACATGAACGAGGCGCTGATCAACAACCCGCAATTCGACGGATGGGTGAAGTCGCGTACGCCCGCGCGCCGCTGGGGCAAGCCGGAGGAACTCGCCGGCACCGCCGTGTTTCTTGCCTCGCCGGCGGCAGACTACATCAACGGCCAGATCATCTATGTCGACGGCGGCATGAGCGCCGTCGTCTGATTCCTTGTCTCCTAAAGGCGGACGGACGCGACCTTTGCCGCCAGACGGCGCAGCTCATCGGCATCCGGATGCGCGTCGGCGGCCGCCGCAATGCGGTGCCAGACTGCGCGCAGGTAAAGGCCGATCGTCAGGCGCGAGAAATCATGCGCCAGCTCGGCCGGGTTGTCGGAGGCAACCACCACGGCGCGCCGCGCCTGCCATTCGTCGATCGCGCCAGGCAGCCAGTCGGCGCCTTCCGCCAGCCGCTCGACCAGGGCGGCGAAGGCATCGGCCCCTGCCCCGCCCTTTTGCGTCAGGGCGCGGGTGGCAAGCTGCAGCGCGTGGATGCCGTTCGCACCCTCATAGATCGCGGTGATGCGGGCATCGCGCCAGCACTGCGAGAGGCCGTATTCGGTGAGATACCCGTAGCCGCCGAGAATCTGGATGCCGAGGTCGGAGGCGCGAATGCCCGACTCGGTGCCGAAAATCTTGCAAATGGGCGTCAGAAAGTCGATCAGCTCGACCGGCGCGCCGCGCAGCGATTCCACCAGCGCGACATGGCTCATGCCGCGCGCGCCGAGCGCAAGAATGCGCTGCTCGTCGAGCTTGCGGCGAACGTCCGCGTGGTCGGAAAGCACCGCCGGGCTGCGGTCGGCCTTGCGGCCCTGCACGCGCGTTGCCGCATAGGCCGAGGCGATCGCATGGGCGCGGGTGGCATGGGCAACGCCCTGCATGGAAACGTCAATGCGGGCGTGGTTCATCAGGATGAACATGGCCGCCAGCCCCTGCCCCTCGACGCCGACGAGTTCGGCGCGCGCATTGTCGAAGCGCATCTGGCAGGTGGGCGAGGCGTGCAGGCCGAGCTTTTCCTCGATGCGGGTGACGGCAACGCCATTGGGGCGGCCCTCCACCTGTGCGGGCACGAGGAACAGCGACAGGCCGCGCAGGCCCGTCTCCATCGGCGCGGTGCGGGCGAGCACCAGATGCAGGATGTTCTCCGACATGTCCTGGCCGCCGCCGGAAATGAAAGTCTTTTCGCCATCGATGCGCCAGCCGTTGTCATCCTGCGTCGCGGCGCAGCGGATGCGGGCAAGGTCGGAGCCTGCTTCCGGCTCGGTCAGGCACATGGTGGCCAGAAACTCGCCGGAAATGAGCCGGGGGATCCATGCTTCCTGCTGTTCGCGGCTGCCCTGGTGCATGAGCGTTGAGACCGCGCCCGGCACCAGCCCCGACACCATCTGCAGCGAGTGGTTGGCTCCGGCGAAGATTTCGGTGATCGCGGCAGCGGTCAGCGCGTCGACGCCCTGCCCGCCGAATTCCTCCGGCGCGGTCAGCCCCAGCCAGCCGTCGCCGGCCAACTTCTGATAGGCCTCGCGAAACCCGTCCGGCATGAGGACGCGGCCGTTTTCGAGCCGGCAGCCCTCAGCGTCGCCCGGCGCATTTATCGGCGCCAGCACCTCCGCGGCGAACTCCCCGAAATGGGTGATGATCGCCTCGCCCGTCTCGCGGTCCCAGCCGGCTTCTTGCGCCCGCGCCACATGGGCGAGCGAAAACAGGATGTCGTCGACCGGTGCCTCAAACGGGATCATCACTTCACCTCCACTGCCTCCTCGGCCAGCCGCCCGCTTGCGATCCCGCTTCCTCAAGGAACCCGAACCTGCGGCAAGCCCGCCAGCCACCCTCACCGATAGCGCAGGGAATAGTTATAGGCAATAATAGTTTCCGAGGACAGTTTGTCGTGCAGGCACTCGTTCTTGCAAGGCCCATCCGCTTGCACATTTGGGGTGTTGTCGCTGGGCGATTGGGCTTAGCACCGCTTCTTCAATGGCGGGCCGCCCGCGTGCCTGGGCGAAGGCGGGTGCGGGACCGCGCTCCGCTTTCGACCCCACGGCGCTACGGCGTTCCTGCTCCCGCCGCGCTCTACCCTCACTCGCCGTCATGCCGGCCGTTGTGGCGATATCCAGTGCCGTCGTGGGCGCGGCGCGTAGTACGGCGGGGCTGGCTGCGCTTGAGAAGCCGCACGATCGCGTCGACATGCGAGTGGTCGGCGCTTTGAGGATGCCCCGCCGCCTCGCGGCGGCGGGCGATCAGGCTCTTCAGCAGATCGAGCAGGTCACGCATCCCCTGCCTCTCGCGTGAGCGCAACCGAGATGCGCAGTTGCGATCCACCCTTCCCTTGCTCGATCCACCCGCGGGCGCTGTAGCCGGCCGCAACGAAAGGCTCGAGCATGCGGCTGTGGATCGGCGAGATGCGGCCGAGACGCTCTCCGTCGGCGGTCGAGACGGAAAGCGCGTGCGGATCGTACAGGTCCGAAAGATCCCGTTGCAGCACCACCTCGGTGCCGGCGGGCGGCAGGGCATTGCCTGCCACCCGCGCGAGCCCGGTGATGTAGGTGCTGACGACGGGAGCCGCGGCTGAGGCGGTACGTGCGGAGGCGGGAGCGGCGAGCACGGTGCCCGCCAGCCCGCCGCCCGCACAGGTGAAAAAGCCCCGGCGGTCCATCGCTGCCTCCTATTCCTGTTCGGCCTGGGCGCCCGACTTCGGCTTGGCGCGACCAAGATTGGGTTCCTCGCCCTGCGGCTCCATCGGCCGCGAGGAGAACGAGCCATTTCCGTCGATCGACTCGCCCTTGGACCAGCGGCCCTGCGGCGGCTCGCTGCCGTCCTGCTGGAAGCCGAGGAAGGCGTAGGAGAAGTCGCGGTTTTCTTCCTCCTGCGGGTGGCTGTTCGGGATCGGGAACACCTCGGTCGGTCCTCCGAGCTCTTCCAGCGCGGCCATCCACTGGTTCTGGTGCATGGTGTCGCGGGCGATCAGGAACTGCAGCATCTCCTTCATGCCCGGATCGTCGGTCATGTTGTAGAGCCGCACGGCCAGCACGCGGCCGGTCGACTCCGCCATCACGTTGGCGGTCATGTCGGCGGCGATGTTGCCGCTCGCATAGATGTGCGACATGTCGAACGGAACGCCGTCGGAGTCCACCGGCATCGCCGACAGGCCCGAGGACAGCAGGTTCTTCAGGTTGATGCCGTTGAGCACGGCGCCGCCGACCGGATCGCCCGACACCTCCTCCTGCAGCGACAGTGGCGCGCCTTCGAGGTTGAGGGCAACGGCCGTCGCGAGCATCTCGATATGGCCGATCTCCTCCGCCCCGGTGTTCAGGAGCAGCTGGCGGAATTTCGGGTCGCCGCGCGCGCCCCACGCCTGGAACAGGTACTGCATCGCAACGCGGATCTCGCCTTCGACACCGCCGATCGCCTGCTGCAGCGCCCGGGCAAAGCGCGGATCGGGTTTTTCGACCCGCACGGGAAACTGCAGCTTGTTGTCGGTATAGAACATCGGGTTCTCCTTCTTGGTGGGCCTTGTGGGACCGGGCCCAACCGCAACATCCCGCCGATGTTCCGCTGTATATCTGCTGCCCATAGCCAAACCGTACGCCGCGGACTCCCCGCGTTGCGGGGGAGGATTCGCGCCGTGCCTTTCATGTCCGGCATGCATAACTGGCAGCACTACGGCAAAGTGGAACCGTGGAGGTGGATCCGGTGCGTGTTCTGAATCGCCGCTGAGGTTTCACCGTTTCCGGCCTGCAGCCTCGCTCTCGGCGGGACGATTCATGCAGGCTGGCGTCCACAAGCGCCACGGCGAAAACACGCTGCACCTTCCGGCCGAACAATTCCCGGCCTCGCGTGTTGTTGGGAGAAGGATGATCCCCGCAACGGAGGCGAAGATGACCGGCAATGACAGGCCGCCCCAGACCACGAAACGCGAGCGCGAGCCGTGGGAAAAGCGCCACGAAAATGACGGGCGCGGGCCGCTCGCCGATAATCCTTCCCTCGTTCCGGACCGCGACGCCGGCATTCCGGAAGGAACCCCGGGCGAAGCAGCGCCGGTCGCTGGCGACGGCTTCCAGCGCCCCTCCGGCGCGGTGCATCCCACCTTCCCTGATCAGGACTCGGGCAGCTCGTCCAGCGGGAGCGATCGGAGCGCGCCGGATCATATCGAGGACGAAGGCCATACCGGCCGGACAGCTGGCGATCCCGGCAAGAGCTCCCATGATGCTGGCGATAGCCGAGGCTCCGACGTTCCCAACCGCGACGACCCGAAGGGTGCGGCATGAGGAACGAGGCCGGCACAAGGGGCGACGGCGCCGCGGGGGACCGCCTGGCCGGCGAGGATGCCTTCGGCCGCATCGTCCTTGGGGCGGTTGCGGGCTTTTGCGCGACGATGGCGATGACGGCGGCGATGCGTGCGCTGCATGCAGGGCTTGAGCCGCGAGACCGCTACCCGCTGCCGCCCCGCGAGATCACCGAAGGAACCCTTCCCGTCGAAGGCCGCGCGGCCGGCATCGCCACCATCCTTACCCATTTCGGCTACGGCGCCGTCACCGGCGCCATCTTCGGCGCCCTGCCGCGCGGCGTTCCGGGCCTCCTTTATGGCCCGGCCGTGTGGGCTGCGAGCTATCTCGGCTGGATCCCGGCCGCGAACATCCTCAAGCCCGCCACACGGCATCCGGCCGAGCGCAACCTCTTGATGCTCGCCGTGCATCTCGTCTGGGGCGGGTGCCTCGCCTTCGGCCTTCGCGAACTCGAGGCGGCGTCACGCAGCGCCTTCGGTTCCGGCCGTCTTCACGATCGACCGGAAGGAAGCCAGCGATGAGACTCGACTTTCCCGCCTTCAGCAACGTGTTCTGGCTCGACGGCGCGCAGCCGATGCACGACTATCCCGCGCTCGAAGGCCCGCTCGAGGTCGACGTCGCCATTATCGGCGCCGGCATGGCCGGGATGCACTGCGCCTTCCATCTGCGCAACCGCGGCCTCAAGGTGGCGGTGTTCGAGGGCAAGACGATCGGCGGGCAGGCGACCGGCCGCTCCACCGCCAAGGTCACCTCGCAGCACGGCCTCTGCTACCAGACGATCGAGCAGAAATTCGGCGCGGAACAGGCAAAGATCCACGCGCGCTGCAACGAGCAGGCGCTGCGCCGCATCGAGGAAATCTCCGGCATGATCGGCGAGGCGGCCAACTTCGAAAGCCGCGACGCCTACATCTATGCCGAGACCGACGATGAGGTCGAAGAGCTGCGCCGCGAGGAGAAGGCCGCCCGCGATGCCGGCATCGATGCGTCCATGGTCGACCTGGTCAAGGCGCCGGTCGAGGCGCTCGCGGCGTTAAAATTCCCGGACCAGGGCCAGTTCGACCCGTTCGGCTATTTGCAGGGGCTTGCCGCGCTGCTGCGCGACCAGATCGACTTCTACGAGGAATCCCGCGTCACCGCGGTCGACTATGGCTGCCCCTGCGTGCTGCAGGTGAACGGCCACGAGGTCCGGGCCGCGCATGTGGTGGTGACCACGCAGCAGCCGGTCATCCCGGAAGGCCACTTCTTCGCCAAGGCCTACCCGTTCGCGCATGTGGTGGCCGCGGCCCCGCTGCCCGACGGCGTCGTCATCGACGGCATGTTCATCAATATCAGCGAGCCGCGCCGTTCCTTGCGCACGGTCGAAATCGGCGAGGAAACCTATGTCATCGTCTCGGGCGCCGAGTTCCACCCCGGCGAGCCGGACGAACTGCTGGAAGCGACCGAGGACCTGCTGTGGTTCCTTGCCGAGCATCTCAACATCCGCGAGCCGACGCATTTGTGGACCAACGAGGATTTCCGGCCGATGGACGGCGCGGCCTTCATCGGTCCCGCCGACAGCGACCATCCGCGACTGCTGGTCGCCACGGGCTTTGCCGCCTGGGGCATCACCCAAGGGGCGGTCGCTGGCGAAATCCTTGCCTGCTGCGTGCGCGGCGAGGAGCACCCGGCGCTTTCCCTCTACGATTCCACCCGCCACAAACCGATCGCCGGCGGCGGCGAGTTTTTGAAGGAAAACATGAAGGCCGGCATGCACCTCGTCGGCGACCGGGTGCTCGGCCGCAAGACGGTGGAGCTGGGTGAGATCGAGCCCGGCGAGGGCGCGGTCGTCTCGCATGGCGGCGAAAAGCTTGCCGTGCGGCGCGAGGCATCCGGCGAGGTCGTCGCGCTCAGCGCGATCTGCACGCATATGGGCTGCGTCGTCGACTGGAACGGCATCGACCGCACCTGGGACTGCCCCTGCCACGGCTCGCGCTTCGACCAGTCGGGCAATGTGCTCACGGGCCCCGCCAAGGAGCCGCTCGGGCGCCGCTCGATCCATATAGAGGTGACGGATGACGTTGCCGGCTGACTCGCAAAAAAGGACCGGCCCGAAGGGGCCGGCCAGTTGGGGTCATGGGACAACTTGGGGCCATCAAGGGGACCACGTGGGGGCGCCAAGGGGTCCCCTGGGAGGCGGGAACGCGGACCGAACCGCGGCCGCCGCAAATTGTTCCGGGTTCATTCCGGAAATTGCCATCAGGGGCTGCATCGCAGCCGGAGCGGAGGTTGAGTGATGGAAGGAGCTGACCGGCGCGTCATCATTGGCTGGCTGATGATCGGCTTTGCCCTCGGCGGCTTCTTCGACGGCATTTTGCTGCATCAGGTGCTGCAGTGGCATCACCTCCTCTCCGGCCTCGACGATCCGGCGAACCCCAACCTTCCGCTGCAGGTGCTGGCGGACGGGATCTTCCATCTCCTCATGTATGCCGTCGCCATCATCGGCACCGCGCTTGTCGTGCGGGCGCGGAAGGGACAGGGCGCGTTCGACCGCACTCCGGTCCTCAAGCTCGCGCTCTTCGGCTTCGGCGCCTGGCACGTCGCCGACGCACTCCTGTCGCACTGGCTCCTCGGCATCCACCGCATCCGCATGGATAGCGACGACCCGCTCCTGTGGGACCTCGGCTGGCTGGCCGTGTTCGGCCTCCTGCCGCTGCTGATTGGCTGGTGCCTGCCGCGCGGCGGCAGCGGACGGCCCGTCGCCGCATCGGTGCTCGCGTTCCTGCTCGCCTCCGGTCTTGCCGCCGGCCTCGGCCCTGCGCTGACCGGCCCGCAGGAGACGATCGTCGTCTTCCGCAGCGGCGTCAGCGAGGACGAGAAGATGGCGGCGCTGATGAATGCCGGCGGCAGCCTTCGCTGGAGCGACGCGAGCGGCGCCGTCTGGGGCATCAGCGACGTGCCGCTGCCGGGCATGCTGGCGCTCTATCGCGGCGGCGCGGCGCTCGTCAGCTCGACCCCGGCGCTTGCAGGCTGCCTTGCCTTCACCCGTCGCGCCTGATCCGCCCCTGATCCGCCCGCCTTCGCGCATCAACCCTTGAACCCCGGCCCGGATGGTGGTCTTACAGCTGGCAGTGATTTGCCGACCAGCCGGGGATTTTTGCCATGAGCGTTTCCGAACTCTTCGACAGCAGCTCCGCCACCTCCCCGCAGCCGGAATCGATCACGATCCGCCGCCCTGACGACTGGCATGTCCACGTGCGCGACGGCGAGATGATGAAGGCGGTGCTGCCCTTCACCGTGGCGCAGTTCGCGCGCGGCATCATCATGCCGAACCTCACCCCGCCGGTGACGACGGTGGAGGCGGCCGCCGCCTATCGCGAGCGCATTCTCGCGGCGCTGCCGGAAGGGGCGGACTTCACGCCGCTGATGACCTGCTACCTTACCGACCACACCGACCCGGACGAGATCGAGCGCGGCTATCGCGACGGCGTGTGGCTCGCGGCAAAGCTCTATCCGGCCGGCGCCACCACCAACGCGCATTTCGGCGTCACCGACATTCCCGCACTCGCGCCGGTGTTCGAGCGCATGGAAAAGATCGGCATGGCAGTGCTGGTGCATGGCGAGGCGGTCGATCCGGAAGTCGACATTTTTGACCGCGAGCAGGTCTTCATGGAAGAGAGCCTGCTGCCGCTCTTGAAGCGTCATCCGGGCCTGAAAGTGGTGATCGAGCACGCGACCACGATGGAAACGCTCGACATCGTGCGCGAGCATCAGGCGCGCGCGGCCTGCACGATCACCGCGCACCACCTCGTCATCAACCGCACCTCGATCTTCCAGGGGGGCCTGCGCCCGCACCTCTACTGCCTGCCGGTCGCCAAGCGCGAGAAGCACCGGCTGGCGCTGCGCAAGGCGGCAACGTCGGGCGACAGCTGCTTCATGCTCGGCACCGACACCGCGCCGCACCCGCGCAGGAACAAGCAGGCCGAATGCTGCTCGGCCGGCATCTTTTCCGGTGCCACCGCGCTGCAGACCTATGTCCAGGTGTTCGACGAGGAAGGCGCGCTGGGCAAGTTCGAGGCGTTCGCCTCGCTCAACGGCGCCCGCTTCCATGGCTTGGAGCCCAACGCGGGCACGATCACGCTGGTGAAGAAGCCCTCGATGGCGCTTGCCTCCGTGCCGGTCGACGGCGAGGACGTCGTTGTCTTCCAGGGCGGCCAGCTGCTGCCCTGGTCGATCGCAGCGGAATAGGGGTCTCTCTACCCTCGGCGTTTGCGATCAACTCCCCCTCCACCGCCTTAGGCGGTCCCCCTCCCTGGGGGAGGATCCGACTGGATCAGCTTCGCAGGTTTTACGTCGTGGGTGATCGCTGCCACCGATATGCGCGACGACCATGAAAGGCACCGCCCGGATCCTCCCCCGCAGCGCGGGCGAGGTGACGCCGAAGGCGGCGGAGGGGGCTCGTAAAATGCCACTTGAGGAGGTGTGCGCAGAAAACAAAACTTGCGAGATGCCCTGCTCCGTCACGCCTCCTCCACCGCCTCCAGCGGTCCCCTCCCCCATGAATGGGGGAGGATCTGCGGCGTGCGGGTGGCAAAGGCGGACCAGCATAACTTCGCGTCTGGCAAACATTACCACTGCATCTTTTTCAGTGGATCACGCAAAAATCCGTGCATCCTGAAAGACGTTTTGCCGTCAGTCATGATGTTAATCTTCCTGGAAAATCTGGTTCGACACACCTCACTCGGGAGGAAAGGGCAGGCGTGAGCGGCCCCCGTTGAGGCATGTGTCGCAAAGGGGGCGTCATGAGGGGGAGTGTTCACCCGCACCGGGCCAAACGCGCGGGGCACCGCCTCAGCAGCCTGCCAGTCGTATCAGTGCGGCATCAGCCGGCTCTCGCAATTGCCGCGGGCCGGGGCTGCGCACCATCACCCCTTCGGGCAATCACAAGAAAACACAACCGTCATATGGCCGGGTGGCACCCCAATCCGCCCGGCCAGCATGACGGCGAGCACTGAACATGACGGAGACCCCACCCGCTCCGTCATCCGCTCGCCGTTGCCGGTCGCGCCGAACAGCTCACAGCTGGCCCCCATTCGGCGTGACCGGCGCCTTCCTTCCCAGACATTGCACTCGCGGACCTGCCGCTACGACAGGTGCGGCAACCTCCCCATCCGCCCATGCCGCGTCCTCCCGAAGCCGCGACGATTTGCGCGGCTAACGCGGAAGTTGCCTCGGTCTAAGGAAACTGTGGATCGTTTCCGGCCACATTAATTGCGGTTCCGTAAGGGAAGCCCGCGTTAAGAAATTGGTAACCCGGGCTCACTAACCGGTTGCTGATCTCGCGCCCGGAACGATCGCAGGTTGTAGAACGATTTCCGCCGGGGCCCTTGCGCCGTCGATGCCGGGCCGCACCTGCAAGTTGTTGAGTATGGGGTATCTGGTCTGAATGCACGGACACTTCGACAAAGCCACGCCGTTTGATCCGTGGCCGAAGGATTCCGGGCAACACAGACTTACCCGCCGCGGCGGTGCCCTCTATTCCTTTCGTTCGCCTTCGGCCCAGGAATTCGCACCGGAAAACCACTGGCTGCTGGTGCTGCTGTCGCCGATCCAGCGCCTGCGGCTCGCGCTCGGCGACGACGAGCCGCGCACGACCAATGTGACCGCCGGCATGGTTTCGGTGGTGCCGGCAAGCGTTGCCTGCCGGGCGAGCTGGGGCGCCGAGCTCGAAAATGTCGTGGTGGCGATCGAGCCTTGCCGGCTGAAGGAACTCGCGGCCGAGGAATTCGGGCGCAGCGACATTGAACTTTCGCCCACCTATCCGGTGCTCGACAAGGTCGCGTTCAAGCTCGCGACGCTGCTGAAGGACGAACTGCAGGCGCCGGCGGGCAGCAACGAGCTGTTTCTGGAATCGCTGGTGACGCTGATGGGCCTGCATGCGCTGCGGACCTATTCGAACCTCAACGGCCCGAAACGGCGGGTGCGCGCGTCGCTCTCGGCCAGCGCGACTGGTCGCGTAAAAGCCTATTTGCAGGAAAATTCCGCCGCAAGGTGACGATCCCCGAACTTGCCGCGCTCTGCGGCCTCTCCTCCGGCCATTTTTCGGAAGCCTTTGCCAGGACCTTCGGCCTGCCGCCGCACCGCTACGTGCTGGAGCTTCGGCTCGAGCATGCCGAGCGGCTGTTGCGCGAGACGGACACGCCGATTCCCGAGGTCGCGTTCCTCAGCGGATTTTCCAGCCAGAGCCACCTCACCCACATGATGCGCGCGCACTGGGGAAAAACCCCGAACAAGGTGCGTGCCGGTTAGGGACAGCTGTCCGAAAGCCGGTCACCAACATTGCCAGTTTGGCACAAGGCTCTGAATTAACTGATTTTTTTATCGTTAATGAAGGGTTGCGCCTTTTCTTCGGCGCCTCGCGTGCTATCTCGAAAACAGAGGCAGACACGAGGAATTGGGAATGGAGCCGCCGGCCTGGACCTGCGACGGATGCAGGGCTGAGATCGAGACGAAGGAGATCGACAGGTATCGGTGGGTGCGGGTCAACATTGCCGCCGTCGGCGGCTCGACCCGGCTCGATGCCGAATACGAGCTGTGCCCTGGTTGCCAGGCCCGCCTCGTCCGCCACGCCAACCCGCACAATTGGGAGAAGTGAGGGGGTAAGAAGGGTGGTGATCACCTTCACATGATCCGGCCACACTCGGCCCCTGTTCTTTGCCAGACAGTTGTGCGCCGGCGCCCTACGAGCCCCCTCCGGCGCTTCGCGCCACCTCCCCCATAAAATGGGGGAGGATCCGGGCCCTGCGACTGTCACGGCGATGGGTCTTACCTGCAGCACTCTGGCATAGATGCCACGGTCAAGCCGTAGAATGAGGAGGACGAGCTTCGTGCCGGGCAGAAAGTCTGGCGAGGCAGGGATGGCCGGAGAGACGGTTGGCGAAAGCGCGTTGGCTATCTGTCCCCGATCGTATGCGCCTGCTCTCCCCTACTCCTCGAACGCCTCCCCGGTCACCCGCCGACCCAGCATGAAGGCGTCGGCGACGTGGGTGAGCGGCGAAAGGTCGGCGTCGATCGAGCGGGTGGCGATCAGTTCGGCGAAGCGGCGGTAGATGGCCGAATATTCGACGTCGCCCCATTGCTGCGTTTCGCGCCCGTCAATGTGCATCTCGGCGCCGCCGGACTTCAGAAGCAGCGTCCCGGCGTCGGTTTCGACCTCGATGTCCCAGGTCTGCGGGCCGGTCTGGCGCCAGTCGAAATCGGCCTCGACCGCGAAGCCCCCCTTCCCCGCAAAGCGCAGTTTTGCCGCGATCGGCGCCTCACGCCCGTCGGGAAATTCGAGCGTCGAGGAGACGAGATGGAACGGCGCGGGCAGGATGCGCGTGACGATCGACAGCGCGTTGATGCCAGGGTCGAACACACCAAGCCCGCCCGGCTGCCAGATCCACGCCTGGCCGGGATGCCAGCGGCGCACGTCCTCCTTCCAGACGACCGAGACGTGCCGCACTCTCTTGTCCCTGAGCCACAGCCGCGCGGGCTCGACCGCGCCGGCAAAGCGCGAATGCCAGGTGGCGAACAGCGCAACGTTCCGCGCCTCGGCCATCCTCACCAGCGCCTCGACCTCGGCGATGGTCGCGCCCGGCGGCTTTTCGAGGAGGACGTGGCGGCCGGCGGCGATTGCCTTTGCCGCTGCCTCGTAGCGCGCCTGCGGCGGCATGCAGAGCGCCAGCGCCGCGATGTCCGCCCGCGCGGCCAGCAACTGGTCCAGCGTCGGAAAATTCTCGATGCCGTCGAGGCCGGAATGCGCGCTGACGGTGGCCGTCAGCCGAAAGCTGGTATTGCCGGAGATCGCCGGCACGTGCTGGTCGCGCGCGATCTTGCCGACGCCGACGATGGCGATGTCAGTGACTGTCACGGGGAACGTCCTTGCCGCGGCGGCCCTTGAGGAAGTCGAAGTCGGCGCCGGTGTCCGCCCCTTGCACGTGGTCGTGGAAGAGCCGCGCATAGCCGCTCTCCGGCCGCCTGACCGGCGGCGTCCAGGCGGCGAGGCGTGCGGCGATCTCCTCGTCCGAAACGTCCAGGTGGAGGCGCCGGTTCGGCACGTCGAGCTCGATGAAGTCGCCGGTCCTGACGATCGCGAGCGGACCGCCGACGGCGGCCTCCGGCGAAGTGTGCAGCACCACGGTGCCGTAGGCCGTGCCGGACATGCGCGCGTCGGAGATGCGGACCATGTCGGTGATGCCCTTGCGCAAAATCTTCGGCGGCAGGCCCATATTGCCGACCTCGGCCATGCCGGGATAGCCGCGCGGCCCGCAATTCTTCATCACCATGATGCAGGTTTCGTCGATGTCGAGCGCCTCATCGTTGATGCGCGCCTTGTAGTCGTCGATGTCCTCGAACACGACGGCGCGGCCGCGATGCTGCATCAAATGCGGGCTTGCCGCCGAGGGTTTCAGCACCGCGCCGTTAGGGGCAAGGTTGCCTTTCAGCACGGCGATGCCGCCATGTGAGGTGAGCGCCCGTTCGGTCGGCAGGATGACATCCTCGTTCCAGTTGCGGACGTCCTTCACCTCTTCCCAGACCGAGGCGCCGGAGACGGTGAGCGCGTCGCGGTGAAGAAGCCCCGCCTCCGCCAGCCGCTTGATGACGACCGGCAGCCCGCCCGCGTAGAAGAACTCCTCCATCAGGTATTTGCCCGACGGCATCAGGTTGACGATGGTCGGCACGTCGCGGCCGAGCCGGTCCCAGTCGTCGAGGGTGAGGTCAATGCCGACGCGCCCGGCAAGCGCGAGGAGGTGAATGACCGCATTGGTCGAGCCGCCGATCGCGCCGTTGACGCGGATCGCGTTCTCGAACGCCTCGCGCGTGAGGATGTCGGAAGGCTTCAGGTCGTCCTTGACCATCTGCACGATGCGCCGGCCGGTCAGCTGCGCCATCACGCGGCGGCGGGAATCGACGGCGGGGATCGCGGCGTTGCCCGACAGCGCCATGCCGAGCGCTTCGGCCATCGACGCCATGGTGGAAGCAGTGCCCATGGTGTTGCAGGAGCCGGGACTGCGCGACATCGCCTGCTCGGCCTCAAGGAATTCGTCGCGGGTCATGGTGCCGGCCTTGACCGCCTCGCTCATCTGCCAGAGCGCGGTGCCGGAGCCGACCCGCTCACCGCGGAACCAGCCGTTCAGCATCGGCCCGCCGGAGACGACGATCGCCGGAATGTCGACGCTGGCCGCTCCCATCAGCAGCGCCGGCGTGGTCTTGTCGCAGCCGACCATCAGCACCACGCCGTCGAGCGGGTTGGCGCGCAGCGCCTCCTCGACGTCCATAGCGGCGAGGTTGCGGTACATCATCGCCGTCGGGCGCAGCGCGCTTTCGCCGGTGGAGAATACCGGGAACTCGAGCGGCAGGCCGCCTGCCTCGTAGATGCCGTTCTTGACGCGCTGGGCAAGGTCGCGCAGGTGCGCGTTGCACGGCGTCAGCTCCGACCAGGTGTTGCAGATGCCGATCACCGGGCGGCCGTCGAACAGGTCGGCCGGCAATCCCTGGTTCTTCATCCAGGAGCGATGGTAGATGTGGTCGCGGCTGGTGCCACCGAACCATTCCGCCGAGCGCAGCTTGCGCGGCCATTCGGCCTTCCTGAAGCCCATGTCTTACGCCTTGTTCTTGTTGTAGACGTCGAAGATGACGGCGGCGAGCAGCACCAGGCCCTTGATGACCTGCTGGTAGTCGATGCCGATGCCGAGGATCGACATGCCGTTGTTCATCACGCCCATGATGAAGGCGCCGACCACCGCGCCGACGATGGTGCCGACGCCGCCCGACATCGACGCGCCGCCGATGAAGACGGCCGCGATCACGTCGAGCTCGAAGCCGAGGCCAGCCTTGGGCGTTGCCGTGTTGAGGCGCGCGGCAAAGACGAGACCGGCCAGCGCCGCCAGCATGCCCATATTGGCGAAGGTGAGGAACACCAGCCGCTCGGTGCGGATGCCCGACAGCTTGGCCGCCTTCTCGTTGCCGCCGATCGCGTAGATGCGCCGGCCGACCGTGGTGCGGTTGGCGATGAAGGAATAGATCGCGATCAGGAGCGCCATGACGATGAAGACGTTCGGCAGGCCGCGGAACGACGCCATCAGGTAGCTCATGTAGGCGATCGCGCAGAAGATCAGCGCGTTCTTGATGGTGAAGACCGCGAAGGGTTCCTCGACCAGCCCGCGCCGCTGTTCCTGCCGCCGGTTGCGGATGGCGAGGTAGAGGAGCAGCACCGCGAAGCCGAGGCCGACCAGCAGCGAGAACAGGTTGATGCCCTCGGCGCCGAACAGGTCGGGCAGGAAGCCGGAGGCGATCAGCTGGAAGGTGGGCGGGAACGGCCCCACCGACTGGCCGGCAAGCAGCCACAGCGTCAGGCCCTTGAACACCAGCATGCCCGCAAGCGTGACGATGAAGGAGGGGATGCGGAAATAGGCGATCCAGTAGCCTTGCGCCGCGCCGATCGCCGCGCCCACCGCGAGGCACACAATCGCCGCCAGCACGAAGTTGACGTGCCACTGCACGATCATCACCGCCGCCAGCGCACCGATGAAGCCGAGCACCGAGCCGACCGAGAGATCAATGTGGCCGGAGACGATCACCAGCAGCATGCCCACCGCCATGATGACGATGTAGCTGTTCTGCAGCATCAGGTTGGTGAGGTTGACCGGGCGCAGCAGGATGCCGCCGGTGGCGAACTGGAAGAAGGCCATGATCACGACCAGCGCGATCAGGATGCCGTATTCGCGCATGTTGGCGCGCCAAAAATGCTGGTTCCTCGTGCGGTCGGCCGCCTCGGGCCTTGCGGACGTGATGGTCTGATCCATGGGCTACCCGCCTGCCTTGATGATCATGGACATGATCTTTTCCTGGGTCGCCTCTGCGGTCGGCAGCTCGCCGACGAAGCGTCCCTTGTTCATGACGTAGAGCCGGTCGGTGATGCCGAGCAGCTCCGGCATTTCCGACGAGATGACGATGATCGACTTGCCGCTTTGGGCGAGGTCGCGAATGATCGTGTAGATCTCGAACTTAGCGCCGACGTCGATGCCGCGCGTCGGCTCGTCGAGGATCAGGATGTCGGGGTCGGCGAACAGCCACTTCGACAGCACCACCTTCTGCTGATTGCCGCCGGAAAGGTTCACCGCCGACTGCTCGATGGTGGGCGTCTTGATGTTGATGCGCCGGCGGTACTCTTCCGCCACCTCGCCCTCGCGGTGGCGGTCGATGACGCCCGAATTGGCGACGCCTTCGAGATTGGCGAGCGGAACGTTGCGGCGGATGGTCTGGTCGAGCACGAGGCCGTAGGACTTGCGGTCCTCGGTGGCGTAGGCGAGCCCGGCATTGATCGCGGCCGGCACGGTCGAAAGGTCGACCTTCTCGCCGGCAATGAAGGCTTCGCCGCCGGCATAGCGGCCGTAGGAGCGGCCAAACAGGCTCATGGCGAGTTCGGTGCGCCCGGCCCCCATCAGCCCGGCAATGCCGAGCACCTCGCCGCGGCGCAGGTGGAAGCTGACATTGTCGACCACCTTGCGGTCCTGGTCGATCGGGTGGAAGACGGTCCAGCCCCGCACCTCGAACATGGTGTCGCCGATGCGCGGCTCGCGCGGCGGGTAGCGGTCGGTGAGCGAGCGGCCGACCATATCGCGGATGACGCGGTCCTCCGGCACGGGCCCGGCGGAACAGTCGAGCGTCGAGACGGCGCGGCCGTCGCGCAAAACGGTGATGTTGTCGGCAACCTTGGAGACCTCGCTCAGCTTGTGCGAGATCAGGATCGAGGAAATGCCGCGGGCGCGGAACTCGCGCAGCAGTTCAAGCAGCGCGTCGCTGTCCTTCTCGTTGAGCGAGGAGGTCGGCTCATCGAGGATCAGCAGCCGCACCTCGCGCGATAGCGCCTTGGCGATCTCGACCAGCTGCTGCTTGCCGAGGCCGAGATGCATGACCTTGGTTTCGGGGCGCTCGTCGAGCCCGACGCGTTCGAGCAATTCGCGCGTGCGCCGGTTGGTCTCCTGCCAGTCGATGATGCCGTTCTTCGCGCATTCCTTGCCGAGGAAGATGTTCTCGGCAATCGACAGAAGCGGCACCAGCGCCAGCTCCTGGTGAATGATGATGATGCCCTCGCGCTCGGAGTCGGCAATGCCGCGGAAGGCCTTGACCTCGCCCTCGTAGACGATGTCGCCCTCGTATTCGCCATGCGGGTAGACGCCGGAGAGGATCTTCATCAGCGTCGACTTGCCGGCGCCGTTCTCGCCGACCAGCGCGTGGATCTCGCCGCGGCGCACCGAGAACGAGACGTTGTCCAGCGCCTTCACGCCCGGAAACGTCTTGGAGATGTTGCGCATCTCGAGGATGGTTTCGCTCACGGCCATGCTCCGGCAAGGTTCAGCCAGCCGGCAGGCCCCGGCACGAGCCGGGACCCGCCGCCGTCCGGGGAGGACTATTCGATCTCCGACGCCTTGTAGTAACCGGTGTCGATCAGGGCCTGACGCCAGTTCTCCTTCGTCACCGGAACCGGCTCGAGCAGGTAGGACGGCACCACCTTGACGCCATTGTCATAGGTCTTGGTGTCGTTGATCTCCGGCTCTTTGCCGCCGAGCACCGCGTCGACCATGCCGACCGTGACGCGGGCAAGTTCGCGCGTATCCTTGAAGATGGTCGAGTACTGGTCGCCGCGCAGGATCGCCTTCATCGACGGGACCTCGGCGTCCTGGCCGGTGACGATCGGCATCGGCATGTCGCCGGAGCCATAGCCGACGCCCTTGAGCGACGAGATGATGCCGATGGACAGGCCATCATAGGGCGACAGCACGCCGTGGACGCGGTCGTCGGTGTAGTTGGCGGACAACAGGTTATCCATGCGCGACTGCGCGACCGAGCCGTCCCAGCGCAGCGTGCCGACCGTCTGCATGCCGGTCTGGCCGGACTTGATGACGATGTCGCCGGCATCGATCAGCGGCTGCAGCACCGACATGGCGCCGTCGTAGAAGAAGTAGGCGTTGTTGTCGTCGGGCGATCCGCCGAACACTTCGACGTTCCACGGCTTCACGTCGCCGAAGCGCTCCTTGAGGCCGGCGACCAGCGTCTCGGCCTGCTGCACGCCGACCTTGAAGTTGTCGAAGGTGGCGTAGTAGTCGACCGCGTCGCTGTCGCGGATCAGGCGGTCATAGGCGATCACCTTGATGCCGGCGGCCTTGGCGTTGGCGAGCGCGTTCGACAGCGTGGTGCCATCGATGGCGGCGATGACCAGCACGTTGGCGCCCTTGGTGATCATGTTCTCGATCTGGGCGAGCTGGTTCGGGATGTCGTCTTCGGCGTATTGCAGGTCGGTCGCGTAGCCGGCTTCCTTGAACTGGTCGACCATCGAGTGGCCGTCCGAGATCCAGCGGGCTGACGACTGCGTCGGCATGGCGATGCCGACCAGGCCTTTCTCCTGCGCCCATGCAGGGATGGAAAACAGGCTTGCACCAAGAAGTGTCGCCGCCAGAGCGGCCTTGAACAGTCTCATGGCTTTTCCTCCCAGAAGTGGCCAGCTCTCTCCTCTGCCAGCCTGTGTCCGAACGTCGTCGGTTCCTCAGCGATAGAAGGCAGTGATATGACGGTCAAATTCCGTCTTGGCTGACTGATATGCCCAGTCGGGCATGTCTCTCAGCGCTCCGCCTCAATCATCACTGCCGGCTCCGGCACGCCCTTGCCGGCTTCCGGCACGACGTAGACCAGCCCGTCCGCAAGGCGGGGTTCCTCGAGGTCCTGGCGGGCGCTGGTGACATAGAGCGTGCGGAAGTCGAGCCCGCCAAAGGCAAGGCACGAGGTGTTGGTCGGGGGCAGCGCGATCACATGTTCGAGCTTGCCTTCGCGGGAGTAGCGCGCAACGCGTGAGGCGCCCCATTGCGCGTTCCAGAAGCAGCCATTGGCGTCCACCACCGCGCCGTCAGGGTGCAGCCCCTCGGCTGAAAGATCGAGAAAGACCTCCCTGTCGCCCTCCGGCCAGCCCTCTGCATCGAGCTTTACCGTGTAGACGATGTCCTCGTGGGTGTCGGCGAAGTAGGCGCGGCTGCCGTCGGGCGCAAAGCAGATCGCATTCGGGATGGTGATGCCGCCGAACAGCGGCTCGACGCGTCCCTCGTGGAAGCGGTAGATCGCGCCCCTCCCCTCCTCTGCCTTCTTGCCCATGGTGCCGATCCAGAAGCCGCCCTTCGGGTCGGCGCGGCCGTCATTGGAGCGGGTGCCGGGGACATCCGCCTCGAGCGGAGCGAGATGCTTGCGCTCGCCGCTCTCGACGTCGAACAGGAAGAGCTGCGTTTCGCTCGCGATAATCAGCCGGTTCTCATCGACCCAGCCGGCGGCCGAGACGCACTCGCCGAACTCCCAGGCAAATTCCTGGTCGCCCCGACGCGACAGCAGCTTGCCGGCGAGAATGTCGAACCAGAACAGCTGCATGCGCAGCGGGTGCCAAAGCGCGCCCTCGCCCAGCAGGCATGGCCGCTCGTCGTAGATGGTCACACCGGTGTTCATGTCCGTGCCTCGCCGAATGCGGTGAGCCTCAGCAGGCCCTTCTGCAGCAGGATGAAGATGAGAAGCAGCAGGCCGATGACGATCTTCGTCCACCAGCTCGACAGCGTGCCGTCGAAGACGATGTAGGTCTGGATCAGGCCCATGGTGAGGACCCCGAACAGCGTGCCGATGACATAGCCCGCGCCGCCTGTGAGGATCGTGCCGCCGATAACCACCGCCGCGATTGCGGTGAGTTCCGTGCCCACCGTCGCCAGCGGATAGCCGGAGCCGGTGTAGATGGAGAAGACGATGCCGGAGAGCCCCGCCATCAGGCCGGAGAAGGCGTAGATCAGCACCGTGGTGCGCCCGACATTGACGCCCATCAGCCGCGCGGTCTGCTCGCCGCCGCCGAGCGCGAACACCGCCGCGCCGAAGCGGGTGCGGTGCGCGATGATCGCGCCGGCGAGGACGGAAATCAGCATCAAAACGCCGATCAGCGTCAGCCGCCCCTTGCCCGGCATCAGCCAGTAGGCGCTCGTCAGCATCGAATAGAACGGATGGCTGATGGCGACGGAGTCGATCGTCATCATGTAGGCGACGCCCCGCGCCAGGAACATGCCGGCAAGGGTGACGATGAAGGCGGGCATCGCAAGCGCATGGATCAGCCAGCCCATCGCCGCGCCGAAGACCGTGGTGATGATGAGCAGCAGCGCGAACACCGCGAGCGGATGCAGGCTGGTATCGCGCAGCAATACGGCGATGAACACGCCGGAAAAGGCGATCACCGAGCCGACCGACAGGTCGATGCCGCCGGACAGGATGACGATGGTCATGCCCACCGCGACGATGCCGAGATAGGCGTTGTCGGTCAAAAGGTTGCCGATCACCCGTGTCGACAGCATCGCCGGGAACTGCAGGTAGCTGATGAGGTAGCCGACGAGGAAAATGCCGATCGTCGCAAGCAGCGGGTAAAGGCGCGGGTTGATGCTCATGGCGTCTCGCTCCGCACATTGGCGCGCCGGGCCTTCAGCATCGACTTCAGGAACAGCCAGTCGGCAGCAAGGTTCGGCGACTGCAGCACCAGGATGATCAGCACCAGCACCGCCTTGATGACGAGGTTGTACTCCGACGGGAAGCCCGACAGCATGATGCCGGTGTTGATCGTCTGGATGATCAGCGCGCCGATCATGGTGCCGGCAATCGAGAAGCGCCCGCCGAGCAGCGAATTGCCGCCGATAACGACGGCGAGGATCGCGTCGAGCTCGAGCCAGAGCCCGGCATTGTTGGCATCGGCGCCGCGAATGTCGGCGGTGGCGACAATGCCGGCGAGCGAGGCGCAGAAGCCGGATGCCATGTAGACGGCAATCAGCAGCACTGTCGCGTTCACGCCGGCGAGCGCGCTTGCCGCGCGGTTGATGCCGGTCGCCTCGATCAGCATGCCGAGCGCCGTGCGCCGCATCAGCAAGGCGACGACCACCGCCGTCGCGATCCAGAGGATGGTCGGGAACGGAACCCCGAGCACCGAGCCGGAACCGGCGAAGGCAAGGTTGGGATCGGAGAAGGTGAGAATGCGCCCTTCGGTGATCAGCTGGGCGATGCCGCGCCCCGACGTCATCAGGATCAGCGTCGCCACGATCGGCTGGATGCCGACGATGGCGACGAGACAGCCGTTCCACAGCCCTGCCAGCAGCCCGGCGCCGATTGCCAGCCCGACCGCGCCAACAAGGCCATAGCCGGATGTGATCGCCCAGGCCGCCACCGCGCCGGAAATCGCCATCACCGTTCCGACCGAAAGGTCGATGCCGCGCGTGGCAATCACCAGTGTCATGCCGACGCCAAGCAGCGCCACCGGCGCCGAGCGCTTGAGCACGTCGACCACGGGGCCGACGAAGCGCGTGCCATCGAAGCTGACGGCGAGGAAATTCGGGAAGAACACCGTGACCAGCAGCACCACGAGGGCGAGGGTCACGAGCTGCGGAGTGATGCGCCTGAAGGTCTGGCCCATCATGCCGCCTCGGTATGGCTGGCCGCGCCCGGCTGGGCAATGGCGTGGACGATGGCCTCGCTGGTGATCCGCTCGCCCGAAAGCTGCGCCACATGGCGGCGGTCGCGCACCACGATCACGCGGTCGCAGGCGGCGACCAACTCATCGAGTTCGGACGATATGAGGAGGACTGCCATCCCCTCCCTCGTGATCTCATTGATGAGGCGCAGGATCTCGGCATGCGCGCCGACGTCGATGCCGCGCGTCGGTTCGTCGAGGATAAGGAAGCGCGGGTTCATTGCAAGCCAGCGCGCGAGCACCACCTTCTGCTGGTTGCCGCCCGAAAGCTCGCCCACCGGCTTGTCCGCGCTCGACGTGCGGATGTCGAGCAGGCGGATGTAGTGCTCGGCCAGCCGCTCCTGCTCGGCGCGCGACAGGGGCGCGGCCCAGCCGCGCCGCGCCTGCAGCGCGAGGATGATGTTTTCGCGCACGGACAGCTCGGCGACGATGCCGTCCACCTTGCGGTCCTCCGGCGTGAAGCCGAAGCCGGCGGCAATCGCCTCGCGCGGATTGCCGTGGGAGATTTTTCCCGTGTCGTCCTCGGCCGCGCCAGTCGAGGCGCTGCGCACGCCGAAGATGAGTTCCGCCGTTTCGGTGCGCCCGGAGCCGAGGAGGCCTGCAAGCCCGATCACCTCGCCCTTGCCGACCTCGAGATTGAAAGGCTCGATCACGCCCTTGCAGCCGAGCTGCTCGAACCGCAGCATCGGCTTCTGGTCCTTGCTGTTGCTGGCGGTGCGCTGCTCGCGCGCCGTTTCCTCCAGCTCGCGCCCTAGCATGTAGGAGATGAGCCTGAGCCGGTCGATGTCACGGGTGCGCTCGGTGACGATCTTGCGACCGTTGCGCAGCACGGTCAGCCGGTCGCTGAGTTCAAAGACCTGATCGAGGAAATGCGAGACGAAGATGATGCCGAGCCCCTGCTCGCGCAGCTTGCGCACGATGGAAAACAGCATCTTCACCTCGGCGGCGTCGAGGCTCGCCGTCGGCTCGTCAAGGATCAGCACCTTGCCGGAAATCTCGACCGCCCGCGCGATCGCAACGATCTGCCGGATCGCTACCGAATAGGCGCCGAGATCGCGTTCCACGTCTATGTCGATGCCGTATTGCGCGAGCAACTCGCGCGCCTTCGCCGACTGCGCCTTGCGGTCGACCATACCGAAGCGGCGCGGCTCGCGGCCGAAGGTGAGGTTCTGCGCGACGGTGAGGTTCGGCAGAAGGTTCACTTCCTGATAGACGGTGCCGATGCCCAGCGCCTGCGCCTCCGCCGTCGAGGCCGGATCGATCGGCGCGCCATCGAGCAGGATCTCGCCGGCATCGCGCCTGTAGGCGCCGGTCAGGCACTTGATGAGGGTCGACTTGCCGGCGCCGTTTTCCCCGAGCAGCGCATGCACCTCGCCGGCGGCGAGGTCGAAATCGACGCCCTGCAGCGCCTTGGTGCCGGGAAATTCCTTCGAGAGCGAGCGGATGGATAGGAGCATCGGCTTCCTTTCGTGCAGGAACCGGGGCGTCAGAAAAACGCCCCGGTCCGGTCTGCTCTTGGCCCTGGGCTTAGTAGCCGAGGTCCTTGCGCCGCTCGTACTCGCCTTGCGGATCATCCGCCTGCGTGTAGAGCTTCGACTCCGTCTGGATGAACTTCGGCGGCACGGTGCCGTCCTTCCAGAACTTCTCCAGCGCATCGAAGGCCGGGCCCGCCATGTTCGGCGTCAGCTCGACGGTGGCATTCGCCTCGCCAGCGGCCATCGCCTGGAAGATGTCCGGCACCGCGTCGATCGAGACGATCTTGATGTCCTGGCCAGGCTTGAGGCCCGCTTCCTTGATCGCCTGGATGGCGCCGATTGCCATGTCGTCATTGTGGGCATAGAGCGCGCAGATGTCCTTGCCGCCGCCTTCGGCCTGCAGGAAGCTTTCCATCACGGTCTTGCCCAGCGCGCGGGTGAAGTCACCGGTCTGGCTGCGCACGATCTCGATGTTCGCTTTGCCGGCTATGCCATCGCGGAAACCCTTGGCGCGGTCGATGGCGGGCGACGAACCGGTCGTGCCCTGCAGCTCGACGACGCGGCACTTGTTGTCGCCGACTTCCTTGGCGAGCCATTCGCCGGCGACCTTGCCCTCATGGACAAGGTCCGAGCCAACCGCCGTCAGGTACAGATCGTCGGACGAGTCGACCTGACGGTCGAGCAGCACCACCGGGATCTCGGCTTCCTTGGCTTCCTGCAGCACGGCATCCCAGCCGGTCGCCACCACTGGCGCGAGCAGGATCGCGTCGACGCCCTGGGCGACGAACGAGCGGATCGCGGCGATCTGGTTCTCCTGGCGCTGCTGCGCGTCGGAGAATTGCAGCGTGTAGCCGCGTTCCTCGGCCTGTTGCTTGGTCAGCGTCGTCTCGGCGGCGCGCCAGCCCGATTCCGAGCCGATCTGCGAGAAACCGATGGTCTGCGCCGATGCACCGACCGAAAGAGCAAGGAGCGCGGCTCCCGCCAAAAGCATTCTGGTCATGATGATCCTCCACCTTGGTTCTGCCGGCCGCGGGGCGACCAGCTGCCTCATTTCATGGGGCCCGTCAGCGCCGGCACCATTTGCGCGTCCGGACCGGCGCGAACGCCGGTCCGATCCTCCCCTTCGCGTCGCGGATGCCGTTCCTCCCCGGCGGCCGCCGCTTCAGAAAGCTCTCAAAGCACGTGCACCTCTTGCCTTTCCGCCACCGGCGGCGCCGCCTCGAACTTGAGCGCATTGCGCAGCGGATAGCCGAACGCCGGCGCCTCGATCTCGAACACGTCGCCGTCCTGCGTCGCAATCCCGTCGGCATAGGACAAGGTCGCCGTGCCGAACATGTGCACGTGCACGTCGCCCGGCTGGCGGAAGATCTCGTACTTGAAGTGATGGTGCTCGAGATTGGCGATCGAGTGGGACATGTTCGCCTCGCCCGACAGGAACGGCTTCTCGAAGATCACCTCCCGGCCGCGGCGAATGCGGCTAACCCCCTCGACGCTCGCCGGCAGCGGCCCGACGAGAAGCTCCGGGCCGACGGAGGCCTGCCGCAGCTTGGAATGGGCGAGATAGAGATAGTTCTTCCGCTCCATCACATGGTCGGAAAACTCGTTGGCGAGCGCGAAGCCCACCCGGCAGGGATTGCCGTCGCGGTCGATGACATAGATGCCGGCGATTTCCGGCTCCTCACCCGCGTCATCGGCAAAGGGCGGGCGCACCAGCGGCGCGCTCGGCGCAATCAGCGCGTTTCCGTTGCCCTTGTAGAACCATTCCGGCTGCACGCCCGGCCCGCCATTGGCCGGCTTGCCGCCTTCGAGCCCCATGCGGAACATGCGCATGGAGTCGGTCTCGTCCTGCGTCGGCTTGGAATGCATCGCCGCGCGGGTCGCGGCGGAGCCGAGATGGGTAAGGCCGGTGCCGGTGACATGCAGGTGCGCGGGATCGGGATGAAGGACCGGCGGCAGCACCCGCCCCTCCTCGCAGAGAGCCGCGAGGTCGACCGCGCCATTCAGCCCAAGGTCGATGACATGGTCCTTGAGCACGAGCCCGTTGTTAGCGCAGTGCATCGCCAGGTCGTAGAGGCTTGCGTCGGTCGCGACCTCGTAGGCTTCGGTGCCCTCACGCGCGACAACCTGGATGCGGCCGTCGTCGCGGCGGAATTGCGATAGCAGCACTGACTTCCTCCCGTGCGTGATCTTCCTTCGCCACACCGGCCCGCGTCCTTCAGCGGGTGTCGCCGGCGCGCCGTGCGATCATCGGCAGAACAGGTAGCACTCGCTGTTATACTATGGAAATTCCGTTATTCGATGGAGACATACCGAAGATTACATATCGCTGTTTTCAGCGCACCTTTGCGCGGACTTCAGGCGAGATGGTGTCCCACCGCGTGGTGTAACTGACGGCATTGGTCGCCGTGCTGTCCGGCTTGGCCGGGTTGGTCAGCGTGCTGCTACTGCTGGCAGGCTGATGAAGGGATCATCGCTCAATTGTCCGACGCTTTCCAGCGTCATGTAGCGGGCACGCTGAACGGCCCATTCATCGTTCTGTTCGAGCAGCAGGGCTCCGACGAGACGCACGATGGCGTCGTCATTCGGGAATATGCCGACGACATCGGTGCGCCGCTTGATCTCCCCGTTAAGGCGTTCGATCGGATTCGTGCTGTGAAGCTTGGCCCGATGCTCCTTCGGGAAGGTC
>NZ_JAGL01000026.1 GCF_000526635.1 Aminobacter sp. J41 | reverse complement strand
CGGCGGCACTTGCCGGGCTTGCGCCGTTCAACGCCGACAGCGGGCAGAAGCGCGGCCGGCGCGCCATTGCTGGCGGAAGGCCGCGGGTGCGCAAGGCACTCTACATGGCAGCGCTTGGAGCCATCCGGGCAAACCAGCGCTTCAAGGACTTCTACAGTGGCATTGCCCAGCGCTCTGGCTCGAAGAAGGTCGCCATCATCGCCGTCGCCCGAAAGCTCGTCACCGTCCTCAACGCCATGCTCCGGGACGGCAAAGCCTTCGCCTGACAAACACAGTTGCCATGCCTAAACGCGTGCGGCCGCCCGCCGGCGCTGCAAGCCCGGCGCAGGAAACCGTCAAAACAAACAAGCCCCCGAAACCGGAGGCTCGCCTTTTTCCGTAAATGCCGCAGATCAGGCCGAAGCTGAAACGGCCCGATTCGCAAAGTTCCTAGAACGGCAGCTTGAAGCCGGGAGGGATCGGCAGGCCAGCGGTCAGCTCGCGCGACTTTTCCTGCATGATCGCCTCGACCTTGGAGCGGGCGTCGTTGTGCGCGGCAAGGATCAGGTCTTCCAGAACCTCGACGTCGTCTTCCTTGAACAGCGACGGGTCGATCTTCAGCGAGCGCATCTCCGACTTGCCGGAAAGCACGACCTGAACGAGTCCGCCCCCTGCGAGGCCGGTGGCTTCGGTGTTGGCGATCTCTTCCTGCATGGCCTGGAACTTGGCCTGCATCTCCTTCGCCTTGCTCATCATGCCGAGGAGGTCTTTCATACTCGTCTCCACAAAACGTCAGATTTCATCATCGTCGTCGTCAACGCCGGGATCCGGCATCGGATCAGCCGTCGCTTCCGCTTCTTCGTCGTCCTCGCCCGCATTCGGGATGGTCACGTTGACGATCTTGGCGCCGGGGAAGCGCGCCATGATCGCGGCGACCGCCGGATCGTTGCGCGCGTCCATCATCGCGTGCTCGCGCCGCTCGGCCTCGATCTCGGCGAGCGTTGCGCCGCCTGCCTCGCGCGAGACGGTCACCATCCACGGCCGTCCCGTCCATTCCTTGAGACGGTTGGAAAGGTTCGGCACTAGGTCGCGTGGCGCATCGGGCGTCAGGCTTACCTCCAGTCGGCCGGGCTCGATCGAGACCGGGCGCAGGAAGCGCTTGATCATCACCTTCAGCGCGATGTCGCGGTTCGATTCCGCGAGCTTGGCAAGGTCGGACAGCGAGTTGATCTTGACCGCAGGCTCGGTCTCGGGGGCCGGCGCCTGCTCGGGCTGCGGCGCCGCCACGGCTTGCGGCTGGATCTGAGGCTGCGGCTGCGGCTGCGAGGCGACGAGCCGCATGGTCTGGCCGCCGCCATTGACCGGCGCGGCGAAGGTCTGCGTGGCAATTGCCGCTGCCGTGACACCGCCGCCCATCGGCGCTCCGCCATTGCCGCGCGGCACCCCGCCGCCGGAAGGAACGCCGCCGCCCTGCTCCAGCTGCTTCAGCGCCTCGTCGAGCGTCGGCAGCGTCGCGGCATGGGCAATGCGGATCAGCACCATCTCCGCCGCGTTGACCGGGCGGTTCGCCGTCTGCACTTCGGAAATACCCTTGAGCAGCATCTGCCAGGTGCGCGACAGGACGCGCACCGAAAGCTGCTTCGAAAAATCGAGGCCGCGCGTGCGCTCGTCCTGCGAAAGCGCCGCGTCCTCGGCCGCAGCCGGCACGAACTTGATGCGGGTGACGAGATGGTTGAACTCGGCCATCTCGGTCAGCACGGTCGCGGGGTCGGCGCCGGCGTCATACTGCGCGCGGAACTCCGTCAGCGCCCCGGCAACGTCGCCCTTCATCAGAAGCTCGAACAGGTCGATGATGCGGGCGCGGTCGGCAAGGCCCAGCATGTCGCGCACCGTCTCGGCCGTCACCTTGCCCGACGAATGCGCGATCGCCTGGTCGAAAATCGACTGCGCGTCGCGCATCGAGCCTTCGGCGGCGCGCGCGACCATGGCAAGCGCCTCGTCCTCGGCCTCGACGCCCTCGAGCTCTCCGATATGCGCCAGGTGCTGCTTGATCAGCGCGGCATCGATGCGGCGCAAGTCAAAGCGCTGGCAGCGTGACAGGATGGTGATCGGGACCTTGCGGATTTCCGTGGTCGCGAAGATGAACTTCACATGCGGCGGCGGTTCCTCAAGCGTCTTCAACAGGCCGTTGAAGGCCTGGTTCGACAGCATGTGGACCTCGTCGATGATGTAGACCTTGTAGCGCGCGGATACCGGCGCGTAGCGGACCTGCTCGATGATCTCGCGGATGTCGTCGATGCCGGTGTGCGAGGCCGCGTCCATCTCGATCACGTCGACATGGCGGCCTTCCATGATGGCGTCGCAGTGGACGCCCGGCACCGAAAGGTCGACCGAAGGGCGGTCGACCGTGTCGGTCTTGTAGTTGAGGGCGCGGGCAAGAATGCGTGCCGTGGTCGTCTTGCCGACACCGCGCACGCCCGTCAGCATCCAGGCCTGCGCGATGCGGCCGGTGTTGAAGGCGTTGGTGAGGGTGCGGACCATCGGCTCCTGGCCGATGAGGGAATTGAAGTCGCGGGGACGGTACTTGCGCGCCAGGACCCTGTAGGCGCCGGTCTGTGTCGCGTCTTTTCCTGCGTCAGCCATGCCTGCGGCCAAACTCCCCTGCGGAATGCTGCGAAGCCCGAGTTTCGCCGCCGGCAGCCGACTGCGTCAACCGCACGCCGCAGCCGATGCGGCGGATGGCGGAAAGAAAAGGGTGGGAGGCTGGCACGGTGACCCGTGCCGTGGCTCGTTAGGGCTGCTTCCTTCCGGACCTGACCCGGTTGGCGAGTGGCTCGTCCACCACCAACCTCCCACCGTCCATATCGGCAATTCGCCGGCCGAATGCAAGAGGCGATCTGCCCGCCATTCACGATTCGCTTGCAGGCCGCGCTGCAGCCATCTAGCTTCACTGGAAAAACATGGAGAGGAAACGTCGTGATAGGTGCCGGGAAGGCCGCTTTCGAACTCGACCCGCGCCTGGAGCGCGACACTGTGCCCGTGCTGTGGCTCGGCCTGTGCGAACTGAGGCTGATGGACGACAGCCGCTGGCCGTGGCTGATCCTCGTCCCCCAGCGCCCCGGCATCACCGAGCTCCATGATCTAACCCCGCTCGACCAGACGATGCTGATCTTCGAGGCGAATACGGTGAGCCAGGCGCTGAAGCGCCTCACCTCCTGCCGCAAGATCAATGTCGGCGCGCTCGGCAATGTCGTCTCGCAGCTGCACTACCACGTCGTTGCCCGCGACGAGAACGATCCCAACTGGCCGGGCCCGGTGTGGGGCTACGGCCAGCGCGAGCCCTACCGGCGCGAGGACCTGCACCGGTTCATCGACACCATCCGCGCCGCGCTTTCCTGACACCGCAGAAAATTACGAACATGACCTTTGCTCCGCTCACCGGCCCCGAACGCGAGCCCAGCCAGTTCGTCGGCTTCGCCGGCAACCGCATCGACCGCCAGTCCGAAAACCGCAGCGAGGAATCCCTCTCCCAGGCACTCGCCGACCCGCGCGTGCGCATCATGCAGTCACGTGCCGGCCGCATTTACGTGAAGATCGGCGGCGCCGAGCCTGACGCCTATTTTAGCCGTGTCGAGGCAGAGGCGATGAATGCAAAGCTCGACAACGCCGTGCTGCTCGGCATGTCCGAGCTTGGGCCGGTCGTCGTCGCACCCGGCTCGGTCGAGCCCGACGATCTTCCCGAAAACATCAAGGCGATCGACCACCGCTCGATCTACACGCAGGGTCTGCTTTCGTCCGAAGCGACCGGCGAACTGGCGCAGGGCGCGGCGTTGCTCATCTGGCATCACACCCACAAGTTCTGCGGCCGCTGCGGCGGCAGGACGGAGATGCGGATCGGCGGCTACAAGCGCGTCTGCACCCAGTGCGAGACCGAGCATTTTCCGCGCACCGACCCGGTCGCGATCATGCTGGCGGTCAAGGGCGATCGCTGCGTGCTCGGCCGCAGCCCGCACTTTGCGCCCGGCATGTATTCCGCACTCGCCGGCTTCATCGAGCCGGGAGAGACCATCGAGAACGCGGTGCGCCGCGAGGTCCTCGAAGAGTCCGGCATCCGCCTCGGCCGCGTCGCTTACCATGCAAGTCAGCCCTGGCCCTTCCCGCATTCGCTGATGATCGGCTGCTACGGGGAGGCGCTCAACGACGACATCAGCTTCGACGGCAAGGAGCTGGAGGACTGCCGCTGGTTCGACCGGGCGGAGGTCAGAGAGATGCTCGCCGGCACGCATCCGCAGGAACTGCGCCTGCCGCCAAGCGCGGCGATCGCGCACCACCTCATCCGCTTCTGGGCAGAGGCAGAATAGCAGGTTTTCCCATCGACGCCGCGCTCCACGCCGCCCCCTCCACCATGCTTCGCATGGTCCCCCTCCCCCACTTCGTAGGGGAGGATCCCGGAACCGCCGCGCGCGTTCTGTCCCGCCGCTGCGGCTTGAAGGTTCAGGCATGGATGGGCGGAACGCTGAAGGCGAGAAGGTGACGCCAAACCTAGGCGCTGCCGCGGATCCTCCCCTGCGAAGCGGGGGAGGTGACGCCGAAGGCGGCGGAGGGGGCTCATTAAGCGGAGACTTCGAAGGCAAAGGGGCGGCGTAGAAGCCAGACGCGACCAACATGAGGCGCCATCACAAGCGAGCTGCGGGAGAGATCGGGAGACAGACGCAGGCGGGCCCAACCGCAGCATCACTAGAGCCGGCAGCACAAGCGCCCTACGCTTTCTCCCCGTCGCTCTTCCGCATCGATTTCGGCGGCTGCATTTCGCTGGCAATGACGCCAAGCACGATCAGGGCCGCGCCCAGCAGGGCAAGGCCCGGCAGGCGCTCGCCGGCGATGCGGCCAAAAATGCCTGCCCAGACCGGCTCGCCCGCATAGATGACGGTCGCGCGGGTCGGCGAGACTTCCTTTTGCGCCCAGTTCATCGTGAACTGGATGATCGAGCTCGCAACGCCCATGCCGAGCGCGGCAATCAGCCAGATCCAGGAGAAGTCAGGCACGCTCTCGCCCGTGATCGGCATCGCCATGAGCGAGAACACGCCGCCGGAAAGAAGCTGAACAGCCGTGATGCGGCGGCTGTCGACGTCATTGGCAAGGCGGCCGATCAGAATGATCTCAGCGGCCACGGCCACGGCGCAGAGGATAGTCGCAATCTCGCCCACGCTGAGGCTGATCGTTCCGGCATCGGGTCCCGATAAAAGCACGAGGCCTGCAAAGGCTAAGACGATGCCGACCCAGCTCATCAGGCGCGGCAGGCGCCCGAGCACCAGCCACTGCAACAGCGGCACGATCGGAACGTACAGCGCCGTCAGGAAGGCCGACTGGCTGCTGGTGATCGTCTGCAGGCCATAGGTCTGCAGGCCGTAGCCGATCGCCAGCGTGAAGCCGATCGCGATGCCGCCAAAGATTTCGCGGTGGGTAAAGCCGCGCATGCCCTTGTGGAACAGGATGCAGGTCACGGCGCCAGCAGCGAGAAAGCGGATGCCGACGAAGAATGCCGGCCCGCTCACTGTCATCGCCTTCTGGACGATGAGGAACGTGCCGCCCCACACGACGGTGATGGCGATCAGCGCGAGTTCATGGCGCGTGAACGCGAAAATGCCTTTGCGGCCTTGAACCTGCAATTTCAGTCGTCCTGATCCTGGTCCTGGGTCAGGCGGAACGGGTGGGCCTTGTAGACGCCGAGGATGCGCACTTCCTTGGAGAAGAAGGCGAGCTCCTTGAGGGCCTGGGCGACGTTCTTGTCGTCCGGATGCCCTTCGATGTCGGCGTAGAACTGCGTCGAATAGAACTTGCCGCCGAGCTGATAGCTCTCGAGCTTGGTCATGTTGACGCTGTTGGTGGCAAAGCCGCCGAGCGCCTTGTAGAGCGCGGCCGGAATGTTGTGCACCCGGAAGACGAAGGTCGTCATCATCAGTTCGGACGGGTCGGTGCGCGGCGCCCAGCGCTTTTCCTTCGACAGCACGACGAAGCGGGTGACGTTGTTCTCGGCATCCTCGACGTTCTCCTCGATGATGTCGAGGCCGTAGAGCGAGGCGGCAAGGCGCGGCGCAAGCGCGGCCTGGGACCGGTCGCCTTCTTCGGCGACGATGCGCGCGGCACCTGCCGTGTCACCCGAGACGACCGGCTTCCAGCGGTTCTTGCGGATCACCTTGCGGCACTGGCCGAGGGCGTGGATGTGGCTGTGGACCGACTTGATCCCTTCCTTCTTCACGCCCGGCAGGACCATGAGCTGGAAGTGGATCGGCAGGAAGTACTCGTCGACGATGAAAAGGCGCGACTCGGGCAAGAGATAGTGGATGTCGGCGACGCGGCCCGCGAGCGTGTTCTCGATCGGGATCATGGCGAGGTCCGCCTTGCCGGTCTCCACCGCGTTGAACGCGTCCTCGAACGACGGGCACGGCAGCGGCTCCATGTCCGGGAACATGTCGCGGCAGGCGGTGTCGGAGTTGGCACCGGGTTCGCCCTGGAACGAGATCCTGTTGGTCTTGGCAATCATGATTAGCGGCCTTCGATAAGAGCGCGGGCGCGTTCGAGGTCTTGTGGCGTGTCGACGCCGAGCGGGACGGAATTGACGATTTCGGCGTCGATACGCATGCCGGCTTCGAGCGCGCGAAGCTGCTCCAGGCTCTCGCGCTTTTCAAGCACCGACTGGCCAAGCGAGACGAATCGCTCCAGCGCTGCGCGGCGCCAGGCGTAGATGCCGACATGATGGTAGAGCGGGCCTTCGCCCCACGGGGCGGTGGCGCGGGTAAAGTAGAGCGCTCGAAGGCGCGTGGAGCTTACCGGCGAACCCACGATCTTCACCACGCTCGACGTGGTCTTTTCTTCCTCATCAACGATCTCGACGCCGAGCGTGCCGATGTCCACCGCCGGATCATCGAGCGGCGCAAGAGCTGCCTGGATCACGGCGGGATCGATCGTCGGCAGGTCGCCCTGCAGGTTGATGATGGATTCGATCTTCCCTTCCGGATCAAGCGTCTGAAGTGCCTCGAACACGCGATCGGAGCCGGACTGGTGCTTCGTATCGGTCATCACGGCTTCGTGGCCGTGAGCTCGGGCAGCATCGGCTACCTCAGGCGAATCGGTGGCGACGACGACGCGCCCCAAACCGCTCTGTCTGGCGCGGTCGGCCACGTGAACAATCATAGGACGGCCGGCAATGTCCGCAAGGGGCTTGCCTGGCAGGCGCGTCGACGCCATGCGCGCCGGTATAAGAATAAGGACTGACATAGGAATTCACGTGCTCGACAGCTGGAAAAGTGGCAAAACGTCTCACCGGGAAGCGTTCTTATATGTGTTGCAAGGAACGAGCAAAAGACCTAGTTTCCGCGCGATTTTCACCGGCACCCGCCGCACGGGGGATTTCGGCCGCGCAGGACGCAGGTTGAATTGACGCACGGCGGGCCTAGTTGGCCGGATCAAGGGAGCCTTTGGCAGATGATGGATTCGTTCGAGCTCAATAAGCTGATCGGCGCGTTCCTTGCAGTGGTGTTTGTGATGTTTTCGGTCAGCCTTGCGTCCGATACCATCTTCGCCACGCACGCGCCCGAGACCCCCGGTTACGCAGTCGCGGTCGTGGAAGGTGGCGGTGCCGGCGCTGGCGGCGAGGCTGCCGCCGAAGGCCCGTCGATCGCCGAACTGCTGCAGAACGCCGACCCGGCAAAGGGCCAGGCTGTCTTCAAGCCGTGCGCGGCCTGCCACACCGCGGAAAAGGGTGGCGCAAACAAGGTCGGCCCGAACCTCTGGGGCATCGTGAACCGTCCGGTCGCCTCGCATGAGGGCTTCAGCTACTCGGCTGGCATGCGCGAGTTCTCGCAGGGCGGTCAGGTCGTCTGGGACTACGAGCACCTCTCGGGCTTCCTGAAGGCTCCGCGTAGCTACGTCTCGGGCACCGCCATGGCGTTCGCTGGCGTGAAGAAGCCGGAGCAGGAAGCAGACCTGATCGCATACCTGCGCACTCTGGCCGACGAACCGGCTCCGCTGCCTGAGGTTGGCGCGGGCGACGCGGCCCCGGCTGAGGAAGCCGCTCCGGCCGACGCTGCTCCGGCTGCCCAGGAAGCTCCGGCAGACGCTGCACCTTCCGCTCCGGCTGACGCCGCGCCGGCACAGCCTGACACGCAGGACGACGGCACCTCCGCTTCGCCGGAGACTGCCCCGGCCACCGAGGCTCCGGCCGAGCAGCCCGCTGCGCAGTAACGCGGATTTAATCTTCGGATCACGAAAAAGCCGGGTTTAGCCCGGCTTTTTTGTTATCGTTGATCCGGGCGAGGCAAATCACCGGGGGAGCAGTTCCAATCCCCACGCAAGCGGTTACTCTCCCCGAATCGACCCGAACCGAAACCGAGGCGCGAGGACGAAGATGGGAATTTTGAGCTGGCGTAACCTGGTCGCGGGCCTGTCTGCGATGGCAACGCTTTCTGCGGCAGCCCTCCCCGCCAGCGCAGATGAATGGCGCACCACTTCGTCGCTCATCGCCGAGAACGCCGAGACCGCCCCCTTCGAGCGCTACCCGTACGTCAATCCCGGCGCGCCCAAGGGCGGCACGCTGAACAGCACCGCGTTCGGCACCTTCGACAGCTTCAACCCGTTCATCATCCGCGGCACACCGGCTGCGGGAATCACCCAGGTGTGGGAAACGCTGATGGAGCAGTCGCCCGACGAGGCGGGCACCAGCCACGCGCTGATCGCCGAGGCCTTCAAGTACCCGGACGACTATTCCTCGGCCACCTACCGTCTCAGCAAGGACGCGCGCTGGCATGACGGCACGCCGATCACCGCCGAGGACGTGATCTGGTCGCTCAACGTCCTCAAGGAGATCAGCCCGCAATACAGCGGCTATTTCGCCAACGTGAAGGAAGCGGTCGCGCTCAACGACCATGAGGTCGAGTTCCGCTTCGACCAGACCGGCAACCGGGAACTCCCGCACATCATGGGCGACCTCTACGTCCTGCCGAAGCACTGGTGGGAAGGCGAGAACGCGAAAGGTCAGAAGCGCGACATCCGCAACCCGACGCTGGAGCCGCCGCTCGGCAGCGGTCCCTACAAGGTCAAGTCGTTCTCGCCCGGCAACCGCGTCGTCTACGAGCGCGTGAAGGACTACTGGGGCGAGAAGATCCCGGTGAACATCGGCCGCAACAATTTCGACGAGCTGGTCTACACCTACTTCCAGGACGACAACGCCGCCTTCGTCGCCTTCACCAAGGGCGGCATCGAGGACGTGCGGCGCGAGCTCAGCACCCGCCGCTGGGCGGTCGAGTACAAGTTCCCCGCCTTCGAGCGCGGCGACGTCATCAAGCGCGAGTTCCAGCAGGGCGGCGTGCAGCAGATGCAGGCCTTCGTGTTCAACATGCGCCTGCCGCGCTTTCAGGACCGCCGCATCCGCAAGGCCCTCACCCTCGCCTACAATTTCGAGGAACAGAACCGGCTGCAGTTCTTCGGCATGAACAAGCGGCTGTCGAGCTACTGGGAAAATTCCGAGCTCGCATCGCGGGGTCTGCCGGAGGGCAAGGAGCTGGAAATCCTCGAGCCGTTCCGCAAGGACCTGCCGCCGGAGCTGTTCATCGAGGAGTTCAAGCTGCCGGTGTTCGATTCGCGCACGGCCGAGCGTGACAATCTGCGCGAGGCGGTAAAGCTGTTCGACGAGGCTGGCTGGGCCATCAAGGACGGCCGCATGGTCAACAAGCAGACCGGCGAGCAGTTCAAGATCGAGTTCCTCGGCGGCTCGCCCACCTCTGAAGTCATCGCGGGCGGCCTGATCCAGACGCTCAGGCGTCTCGGCATTGATGCCTCGCTGCGCATCGTCGACACGTCGCAGTACGTCCAGCGCTACCAGGCCTTCGAGTTCGAGGCGATCACCGCCGGCTTCCCGCAGAGCGAATCGCCCGGCAACGAGCAGCGCGACTACTGGAGCAGCAAGGCGGCCGACTCGCCGGGCTCGCGCAATGTCCCCGGCATCAAGAACCCGGTCGTCGACGCGCTGATCGACAAGATCATCTACGCCAAGGACCGCGAGGAGCTGGTCGCCGCGACCCGCGCGCTCGACCGCGTGCTCCTCTGGAACTACTACGCGATCCCGCAGTACTACCAGCCGACGATGCGCTTCGCGTTCTGGAACAAGTTCGGCATCCCCGAGCAGCAGCCGCGCTACATCGGCGTCGACCTCATGTCGTGGTGGGTGATCCCGCAGCGGGAGGCGGCGATCGAGGAGAGCATCGAAGTCGAGGCCGGGAAATGACGCAGCGGATCGGCCTTCACCGCCGCAGCTTCCTCGCCCTCGGGGGGGCTGCAGTCATCGCGCCGCAGCTGCCGAGCATCGCCGAAGCCGAAATCAGGACGCAGACACCGCTCTACGGCATCTCGGCGTTCGGGGACCTGAAATACCCGCCGGACTTCAGGCATCTCGACTACGTCAATCCGGAAGCGCCGAAGGGCGGGCGGATCGTGCCGCAGGCGGCGGCGATCAGATTCAACCAGAACTTCAACACCTTCGACACGCTCAACAGTTACGTCCTGCGCGGCAACGGCCCGTTCGGTATGGAGCTGACCTTCGCCAGCCTGATGCAATCCACCTCCGACGAGCTGTCGAGCGCCTATGGCTATGTCGCGCGCACGGTGACGGTCAGCGACGACCGCCGCACCTGGCAGTTCGAGCTCGACCCGGAAGCCTACTTCCACGACGGCTCGCCGATCACGCCGGCGGACGTCGTCTTTTCGCTGACGACGCTGTGCGACAAGGGACACGAGAACCTCGCTTCGTCGCTGCGACAGATCGAGACCGTTGAAGCCGTCGGCGACGACAAGGTCGTCGTCACCGTGCTTGCCGACAGCAACATGTCGACGATCCTCAGCATCGTCGGCGCACCGATCTTTTCCGCCAAATGGTGGGAAGGCCGCGATTTCGAGGCAACGCTGTCCGAAGCGCCTCTTGGCTCCGGCCCCTACAAGCTCGGCCGTTTCGCCTTCGGCTCGTACATCGAGTTCGACCGGGTGCCGGACCACTGGGCGGCCAGGCATCCGCTGATGGTCGGCCGCTTCAACTTCGACCGCATCCGCTACGAATACTACCGCGACCGCACTGCGAGCTTCGAGGCGTTCAAGGCCGGGCACGTCCTGTTCCGCGAGGAATTCACCTCGCGCAGCTGGGCGCACGATTACAACTTCCCGGCCATCCTCGACGGGCGCGTCAAACGCGAGGAGATCCCGGACGAAACGCCCTCGGGCGGGCAGGCCTGGTTCCTCAACACGCGCCGGGAAAAGTTCTCCGACCCGCGCGTGCGCAAGGCGATCGGGCTGCTGTTCGACTTCGAATGGGCCAACGCGAACCTGATGTACAATTCGTATGAACGCTCGGCGTCGTTCTACGAAAAGACGGAGCACAAGGCCTCCGGCCTGCCCGACGAGGCGGAGCTGGCGCTCATGGAGCCGCTGCGCGACTCCATCCCGCCGGAAGCGTTCGAGGAGCCCTACGTTCCGCCGAAGACGGACGGTTCGGGCCGGGTGCGCGAGCTCGCGCGCGAGGCGATGAAGCTCTTCACCGAGGCGGGCTGCAAGCTCGACGGCAACCGGCTGCTCCTCCCTTCTGGCGAGCGGCTGTCGGTCGAATTCCTCGACGATGACAACACCTTCGAGCCGCACCACAACGCCTACATCAAAAACCTGCGCAGCGTCGGTATCGACGCGTCCTACCGCGTGGTTGACGCCTCGCAGTTCACTCTACGCCGGCGCGACTTTGACTTCGACATCGTCGTCGCGCGTTTCCCGATGCCGCTCTACCCGCACCGCTTCATCAAGCAGCTGTTCGGCTCGAGCAGCGCCAACGCGCCGGGCTCGTTCAACCTGGCGGGCATCGCCAGCCCCGCGATCGACGCGGTGCTGGAAAAGGTTATCGCCGCGAAGACCCCGGAAGAGTTCAGGGTGGCGAACCGCGTGATGGACCGGCTGCTGCGCGCCGGGCACTATTTCGTCTTCCAGTGGCACAAGGCCTCGCACTGGCTCGCCTACTGGGACTACTACGACAAGCCCGCCATCCGCCCGAAATATGATATCGGTGTCCTCGACACCTGGTGGACCCGCCCCGAAAGCGTTGCCGCAACCGGCATGAGCGGCTGACGCAAGCTTGCCATGCCATACCAATACGGTAGCTATTGCATGACCATATCTGAAGCCGGATCGACGACCTGATGGGCGCCTATATTCTACGCCGACTTCTGCTGATGATCCCGACCCTGCTCGGGATCATGGCCGTATCGTTCATCGTCATCCAGTTTGCGCCCGGCGGGCCCGTCGAGCAGGTCATCGCGCGGATCACCGGCGAAGGCGGCGACTCGATGGATCGCATCTCCGGTGGCGGCGGCGACATGGCCGTCAACAGCGCGGCCGAACAGGGCGACTTCCGCTATCGCGGCGCGCAGGGCCTCGACCCCGCCTTCATCGCCAAGCTCGAGCAGCAGTTCGGCTTCGACAAGCCGCCGCTCGAGCGCTTCGTCACGATGATCTGGAACTACATCCGCTTCGATTTCGGCGACAGCTATTTCCGCGACATATCCGTGGTCGACCTGATCCTCGAGAAGATGCCTGTGTCGATCTCGCTCGGTCTGTGGATCACGCTGATTTCCTACGCGATCTCGATCCCGCTCGGCATCCGCAAGGCAGTCAAGGACGGCTCGGCCTTCGACGTGTGGACCAGCGGCATCGTCATCGTCGGCTACGCGATCCCCGGTTTCCTGTTCGCGATCCTCTTGATGGTGCTGTTTGCGGGCGGATCGTTCTTCGACTGGTTCCCGCTGCGCGGCCTCGTCTCGGAGAACTGGTGGGACCTTTCCTGGCCCGAGCGCATCCTCGACTATTTCTGGCACCTGACGCTGCCGCTGACGGCGATGGTGCTCTCGGCCTTCGCGACGACGACGCTGCTGACCAAGAACTCGTTCCTGGACGAGATCCGCAAGCAATATGTCGTCACCGCCCGCGCCAAGGGCCTTTCCGAGCGCCAGGTGCTTTATGGCCACGTGTTCCGCAACGCGATGCTGCTCATCATCGCCGGCTTCCCGGCCGCCTTCATCTCGGCCTTCTTCACCGGCTCGCTCTTGATCGAGAACATCTTCTCGCTCGACGGCCTGGGCCTGCTCGGCTTCCGCTCCGTGCTTGACCGCGACTACGCCGTGGTGTTCGCAACCCTCTACATCTTCTCGCTGATCGGCCTCGTCGTTGGCCTGATCTCCGACCTCATCTACACCTGGATCGACCCCCGGATCGACTTCGAGCGGAGGGACGTCTGATGTCGGAGATCGTCGCGAAGACCGAGGTCGAAAACATCCGCCGCGCCAAGCGGCCGTTCCTGTCGCCGCTCAACCAGCGCCGCTGGCAGAATTTTAAGGCGAACCGGCGCGGATACTGGTCGCTGTGGATCTTCCTCGTCCTGTTCGTGCTGTCGATGTTCGCGGAGTTCATCGCCAACGACAAGCCGATCATCGCCTCCTACAAGGGCGAGATCCTGTTCCCGGTGCTGATCGATTACCCGGAGGAAAAGTTCGGCGGCTTCCTCGCCGTCACCGACTACCGCGATCCCGTGATCCAGGAGGAGATCGACGCCAATGGCTGGACCGTCTGGCCGCCGATCCGCTACTCCTACCGCACGGTCAACAACGACATTCCGGAAGCCGCGCCCTCGAAGCCGTCGTGGCTCTACGACCAGGAAACCCGCTGCCAGCGCTACTATGAAGGCGTCGACGATCCCAACTGCATCGTCGGCAACTGGAACTGGCTTGGCACCGACGATCAGGCGCGCGACGTGCTCGCCCGCGTCATCTACGGCTTCCGCATCTCCGTCCTGTTCGGCCTGATCCTGACGCTTGCCTCGGCCGTCATCGGCATTTCGGCCGGCGCGGTGCAGGGCTATTTCGGCGGCTGGACCGACCTCATCTTCCAGCGCGTCATCGAGATCTGGTCGTCGATCCCGGTCCTCTACCTCATCCTCATCATCGCCGCGGTTCTGCCGCCGGGCTTCTTCATCCTGCTCGGCATCATGCTGCTGTTCTCGTGGGTCGCCTTCGTCGGCGTGGTCCGCGCCGAATTCCTGCGCGCCCGCAACTTCGAATACGTCAACGCTGCGCGCGCGCTCGGCGTATCCAACCGGACGATCATGTTCCGCCACCTCTTGCCCAACGCGATGGTGGCAACGCTGACCTTCCTGCCGTTCATCCTCAATGGCTCGATTACGACGCTGACCTCGCTCGACTTCCTCGGCTTCGGCCTGCCGCCCGGCTCGGCCTCGCTGGGCGAACTCTTGCGGCAGGGCCAGCGCAACCTCAACGCGCCGTGGCTCGGCATCACCGGCTTCCTGACGCTGTCGATCATGCTGTCGCTGCTGATCTTCATCGGCGAAGCCACGCGCGACGCCTTCGACCCGCGGAAGACCTTCAGATGAGCCAGCAGCAGCCCCTCCTTTCCGTCCGCGACCTTTCCGTGGCCTTCACGCAGGGCGGCAGGGAATCGATTGCCGTCGACCACATCTCGTTCGACGTCGGCAAGGGCGAGACGGTCGCGCTCGTCGGCGAATCCGGTTCGGGCAAGTCGGTGTCGGCGCTCTCGGTGCTGAAGCTCTTGCCCTACCCTGCCGCGAGCCATCCGTCGGGCAAGATCATCTTCAACGGCGAAGACCTGCTCGCGAAGAACGAGCGCGAATTGCGCAAGGTGCGCGGCAACAAGATCACCATGATCTTCCAGGAGCCGATGACCTCGCTCAATCCGCTGCACACGATCGAGCAGCAGATCGGCGAGATCCTCAAGCTGCATCGCGGCATGGGCGACGCGGCCGCCCGCGCGCGTACGCTCGAACTCCTCAACGAGGTCGGCATCCGTGAGCCGGAAAAGCGCCTCTCCGCCTATCCGCACCAGCTTTCAGGCGGTCAACGCCAACGCGTGATGATCGCGATGGCGCTTGCCAACGAGCCGGAACTGCTGATCGCCGATGAGCCGACCACCGCGCTCGACGTCACGGTGCAGGCGCAGATTCTCGAGCTGCTTGCCTCGCTCAAGAAGAAGAACAACATGTCGATGCTGTTCATCACCCACGACCTCGGCATCGTGCGCCGCATCGCCGACCGGGTCTGCGTGATGACGAAGGGCAAGATCGTCGAGACGGGCCCAACCCGCGAGATCTTTGCCAACCCGCAGCACGAATACACCCGCCACCTGCTCGCCGCCGAGCCGAAGGGCCGCGCGCCGAACCCCGACCCGAACGCCGAGACGGTGCTGACCGGCAAGGACATCAGGGTCTGGTTCCCGATCAAGCAGGGATTCTTCCGCAAGACGGTTGATCACGTGAAGGCGGTCGACGGCATCGACATCGAGGTGAAGGCGGGCCAGACGGTCGGCGTCGTCGGCGAGTCCGGCTCGGGCAAGACGACGCTCGGCCTCGCGCTTTCCCGCATGATTTCCTCCGAAGGCCACATCCGTCTCGGCGACAGGGAAATCGACCGCTACACCTTCAAGCAGATGCGGCCGCTGCGCCGCGAGATGCAGATCGTCTTCCAGGACCCGTTCGGCTCGCTCAGCCCGCGCATGTCGGTGTCGGAGATCATCGAGGAAGGCCTGAAGATCCACCAGCCGCAGCTCAGCCGTGACGAACGCGACGCGATGGTGGTGGATGTACTCAAGGAAGTCGGCCTCGACCCGGCGACCCGCTTCCGCTACCCGCACGAGTTCTCCGGCGGCCAGCGCCAGCGCATCGCGATCGCCCGCGCCATGGTGCTAAAGCCGCGCTTCGTCATGCTCGACGAGCCGACCTCCGCGCTCGACATGAGCGTGCAGGCGCAGGTGGTCGACCTTTTGCGCGACCTGCAGGCCAAGCACCGCCTCGCCTATCTCTTCATCAGCCACGACCTCAAGGTCGTGCGCGCCCTGTCGAACCACGTCATCGTCATGCGCAACGGCAAGGTGGTCGAGCACGGTCCGGTCGAGCAGATCTTCGAGCGGCCGCAGACCGACTACACCAGGGCGCTGATCGCTGCCGCATTCGACATCAAGACCGCGCCCGAGGGCGTCGTCAGCCAGTAATTTCCGGGGGGATTTTCATGAGCAGTTCTGCGCGCGGCCGCATCCTTGTTTCGGTCACGGGATGGGACCCTTCGCAATGGGTGCGCCTGCTTGCGGGCGACCATGAAGTCATCAGCGAGCCGGACGGCCCAGCCGACCCCACCGTCGAATACGCGGTGGTGTGGAAGCACCCGCACGGCAGCCTGAAGCAGTTTCCGAACCTGAAGGCGATCTTCTCGCTCGGCGCCGGCGTTGACCATATCCTCACCGACCCGGACCTTCCCGACGTGCCTGTCGCGCGCATCGTTCAGGAGAACCTGACCCGCCACATGGTCGAGTACGTCACCTGGCGGGTGATGGACCATCACCGGCAGGGCTCAACCTATCGTGCCCAGCAGGCGGAAAAGGTCTGGTTCGAACCGAACCAGCCGACCACGGCGGAAGTCAGCGTCGGCATCATGGGCCTTGGCGAACTCGGCAGTGCCGCGGCTAAGGCGCTGCTTGGCCTCGGCTTCACCGTCAACGGCTGGACGCGCACACCTAAGTCGGTCGAGGGCGTCAACTGCTTTGCGGGCCAGGATGGCCTGCGCGACTTCCTTGCCGCCACCGACATCCTCGTCGTCCTGCTGCCGCATACGCCGGCCACCGAAGGCATTATCGACTACGAGCTGCTGCGCGGCCTTCGCCGCGACAACGCCCTTGGCGGCGCCTCCCTCATCAACGCCGGGCGCGGCAAGCTGCAGAAGGAAGCCGACATCCTTCGCGCGCTTGAGGACGGCACGCTCAAGGAAGCGAGCCTCGACGTGTTCGAGGTCGAGCCGCTGCCCGAGAACAGCGCGCTGTGGAACCATCCGCGCGTGTTCATCACGCCACATGCCGCGGCATCGTCCGACCCGCGCCACCTCGGACCGCTGATCCTCGAACAGATCGCGCGGTTCGAGCGCGGCGAGCCCCTGCTCCACCTCGTGGACATCTCCGCCGGCTACTGAGCCTGCGCAAAGGTCTTCTCCAATAAAAGTTGCGGTTGCGCTGAATCAAAGCGGCGCACGCGACGGCTGTTATTGTCATCCTGACTACTGAGCCCAGCAGAGCGAAGTTGACGCAGCGAAAACACCGCCGCGCAACGGGCATTACAGACGCAGAGATGCCCGTGCGAAAGTCATTTGAAAACAGCATTTTACGACACATCTGCCGTCGTGAGACTACAGGTTATAAACAACCCTTCCAAAACCTGGAGGGCTCCCATAAGCTATTGCCAATCGTAGCCTGGCGCAGACCGGCCGCGGAGAACCTAAAAGAACAAATTGCTTGGGAGTTATCATGCGTAAACTTCTGATTACCGCGAGCGTACTCGCCCTCGGCCTGGCAGTCATGCCTGCGTCGGCCGAAACGATCCGCTGGGCGCGGAATTCGGACGCACTGACACTGGACCCGCACTCGCAGAACCAGGGTACCACCCACACTTTCGTCCATCACATCTACGAGACCCTCGTCGATCGTGACGTCGAAGGCAGCCTCCAGCCGCGCCTGGCTACGGAATGGAAGGTGAAGGAAGACGACCCGACGGTCTGGGTCTTCAAGATCCGCGAAGGCGTCAAGTTCCACGACGGTTCCGACTTCACTGCCGAGGACGTCGTGTTCTCGCTCGACCGCGCCCGCTCCGAGAAGTCGAACCTGAAGCAGCTGCATTCGGCAGTCGAGAGCGTCACCGCCGTCGACGACTACACCGTCGAGGTGAAGATGACCGGCCCGTCGCCGCTCTATCCGAACAACCTGACCAACACCTTCATCATGGACAAGGGCTGGACGGAGAAGAACAACGCGGTCGAGGTGCAGCAGGCTGGCTCGACCGACGACAACTACGCCGTCCGCAACACCAACGGCACCGGCCCGTACATTCTCGAATCCCGCGATCCGGACGTCCGTTCGGTCCTCAAGATCAACGCGAACCACTGGGCCGAGAAGAAGCCGGACATCACCGAGATCATCTACCTGCCGATCGCCGACAACGCGACCCGCGTCGCAGCGCTTCTTTCGGGTGAGGTCGACCTTGTCCAGGACGTTCCGGTGCAGGACGTCGAACGCCTCGCCAATACCGCTGGCATCAACGTCGAGACCGGCCCTGAAAACCGTTTCATCTACTTCGGCTATCGCTTCGGCGACGCGCCGCTGAAGTCGTCGAACGTCACGGACAAGAACCCGATCAACGACCCGCGCGTACGCGAGGCGATGCATCTGGCGATTGACCGCAACGCGATCCAGAAGGTCGTGATGCGCGGCCAGTCGATCCCGACCGGCGTTGCCAACCCGCCTTTCGTCAACGGCTGGACGCCCGAGCTCGCGGCCTATCCGGAAAAGGCTGACGTTGCCCGCGCCAAGGAACTGCTCGCCGAAGCCGGCTATCCGGATGGCTTCTCGATCACGCTCGACACGCCGAACAACCGCTACGTCAACGACGAGGCTATCAGCCAGGCCGTCGTCGGCATGCTCGGCCAGATCGGCATCAAGGTGACGCTGGCATCGCGTCCGATTGCCCAGCACTCGCCGCTGATCCAGAACTCCGAGACCGACTTCTACCTGCTCGGCTGGGGTGTCCCGACCTTCGACTCGGCCTACACCTTCAACGACCTGATCCACACCAAGGCCGGCCACTTCGGCGCCTACAACCCGAGCGGCTACACCAATCCGGAGCTGGACAAGCAGATCGAGTCGCTGGCGACAGAGATCGACCTCGACAAGCGTAACGCCACCATCGCGGAGATCTGGAAGAAGGTTCAGGAAGACCGCGTCCTCCTGCCGATCCACGTCCAGGTGCTCGCCTACGCGATGAAGGACAAGTTCTCGCTGGCGGTTCACCCGGAGAACCAGCCGCGCATGTACGAAGTCACCGTCAACAAGTAACCGTAACCCATCAGCAGCTCGCGACGGCAGCAACCGTCGCGGGCTGCATTAGTTTAAGACCCGAACACCAGCTTCACGGCTTTCCTGCCTCGGCCTTCGAGGTTTCGTCGTGCAGCCGTGCGTCGACCTCCGGAATATTCCGTTGAAGATGCCACTGCGGGGAAAGTAGCCATGCTCGCCTTCATTCTGAGACGGCTCGCACAGTCCATCGTCGTGATGGCTGTCGTCGCGCTGATCGCATTCATGCTGTTCCGATATGTGGGCGACCCCGTCGCTTCGCTGCTCGGACAGGACTCGCGCCTCCAGGACTTCGAGGAGCTTCGTGAAAGGCTCGGCCTGAACGATCCCTTCTACGTCCAGTTCGGCCGCTTCATCGCCAATGCTGTGCAGGGCGAGTTCGGCATCTCCTACCGGCTGCAACAGCCGGTCAGCGAACTGATCCTCAGCCGCCTGCCGGCGACGATCGAGCTGGCCTTCGCGTCGGCAATCATCGCCCTTGTCTTCGGCCTCTCCCTTGGCGTCTTCACCGCGCTCAAGCCGCGCAGCTTCGCCGCCGGCCTCATCATGACCCTGTCGCTCGTGGGCGTGTCGCTGCCGACCTTCCTGATCGGCATCGGCCTGATTTACGTCTTCGCGGTCGAATTGCAGTGGCTGCCCTCGTTCGGGCGCGGTGACGTGGTCAGGATCGGCAGCTGGGACACCGGCCTGCTGACCAGCACCGGCATCCGCTCGCTGATCCTTCCGGCGATCACCCTGTCGCTGTTCCAGCTCACCCTTATCATGCGCCTGGTTCGCGCCGAGATGCTGGAGGTGTTGCGGCAGGACTACATCCGTTTTGCCCGCGCGCGCGGCCTGTCCAACCGGGCGATCAACTTCGGCCATGCGCTGAAGAACACGATGGTGCCGGTCATCACCATCACCGGCCTGCAACTCGGTTCGGTCATTGCCTTTTCGATTGTCACCGAGACCGTGTTCCAGTGGCCGGGTGTCGGCTCGCTGTTCATCAACTCCGTGCAGGTCGTCGACGTGCCGGTGATGGCGGCCTACCTGATGTTCATCGCCTTTGTCTTCGTCGTCATCAACCTGATCGTCGACATCCTCTATTTCGCCGTCGACCCGCGGCTTCGCATCGGCTCGGGGCGGAGGTAAGCAACCATGAGCTCGACCAACAACAGCACCGCCGCGCAGAAGCCGCGGACGCGGTTCCAGCGTATCTGGGACTCCGACGTCTTCTTCTCGTTCCGGCGCTCTCCCGTCACCATCGTTGCGGCACTCGTGACGTTCATCCTGATCCTCGCCGCGCTGCTGGCGCCCTGGATCGCGCCGTACGACCCGTTCAATCCGGCGAGCCTCAACCTGATGGACGGCTTCACCCCGCCCAACTCTGAATCGATGATGGGCAATTATTTCGTGCTCGGCAGCGATCATCAGGGCCGCGACGTTCTCTCGACCATCCTCTACGGCAGCCGCATCTCGCTGTTCGTCGGCTTTCTGGCCACCCTGTTTGCCATGGCGATGGGCATTTCGCTCGGCCTGCTCGCCGGCTATCGCGGCGGCACCACCGACGCGATCATCATGCGCATCGCCGACATCCAGCTCTCCTTCCCGGCGATCCTGATCGCGCTGCTGATCTTCGGCATAGCCCGTGGCATCATCCCCCCGAGCAAGCAGGAAGGCATGGCGGTGTGGGTGCTGATCGTCGCGATCGGCCTTGCCAACTGGGCGCAGTTTGCCCGCACCGTGCGCGGCGCGACCATGGTCGAGAGGCAAAAGGACTACGTCTCGGCCGCCAAGCTGATCGGCGTGCATCCGCTGCGCATCCTCGTCCGCCACGTGCTGCCGAACGTGATGGCGCCTGTGCTGGTCATCGCCACCATTGGCCTTGCGCTCGCCATCATCGAGGAGGCGACGCTGTCGTTCCTCGGCGTCGGCGTTCCGCCAACCCAGCCTTCCCTCGGAACGTTGATCCGCATCGGCCAGCAGTTCCTGTTCTCCGGCGAATGGTGGATCCTGTTCTTCCCCGCCATCACCCTCGTCCTGCTTGCCCTTGCCGTGAACCTTCTCGGCGACTGGCTCCGTGATGCACTGAATCCGAGGCTGCGCTGATGACCGAGCCGATCATTTCCGTACGCAACCTCGTGGTTGAGTTCCCGCTTCGCCGCGGGCTGTTCACGGCCGTCGACGGGGTGTCGTTCGACATTATGCCGGGTGAGATTCTGGGCGTTGTCGGCGAGTCCGGCGCCGGCAAATCGATGACGGGTGCGGCCATCATCGGCCTGATCGAACCGCCCGGCCGCATCGCCAGGGGCGAGATCTATCTGAAGGGCTGCCGCATCGACAATCTGCCGCCCGAGGAGATGAGCAGCCTGCGCGGCAAGCGCATCGGCATGGTCTTCCAGGACCCGCTGACGTCGCTCAATCCGCTCTACACGATCGGGCAGCAGCTGATCGAGACGATCCGCCGCCACCTGCCGCTCAACGAGGCGCAGGCGCGCCAGCGCGCGATTGAGCTTCTTGCCGAAGCTGGCATTCCTAACCCCGAAACGCGCATCGACAGCTACCCGCACCAGTTCTCGGGCGGTATGCGCCAGCGCGTCGTCATCGCGCTCGCCCTAGCCGCCGAGCCTGAGCTGATCATCGCCGACGAACCGACCTCGGCCCTCGACGTGTCGGTGCAGGCGCAGATCATCAAGGTGCTGAAGAAACTCTGCGAGAGCCGCGGCGCGGCCGTCATGCTCGTCACGCACGACATGGGCGTCATCGCCGAGACCGCCTCGCGCATGATCGTGATGAACAAGGGCAAGATCGTCGAGACCGGCTCGGTCGGCGACATCATCAAGCGCCCGAAGGAGGATTATACGATCCGCCTCATCAAGGCGATCCCGTCGATCAAGGACGAGACGCGCCGCCACGAGGTACCCGTGTCGCCGAAGCCGCTGGTCGAGGTGAAGAACCTCACGCGCGACTTCGACCTCTCGCCCGGCTTCTTCGACCGCCTGATCAAGGGCTCGAAGCGCAACGTCGTGCATGCGGTGCGGGACGTGTCCTTCGACATCCGCAAGGGTTCGACCTACGGCCTCGTCGGCGAGTCCGGCTCCGGCAAGTCGACCTGCGCGCGCATGCTCGTCGGCCTCATCAAGCCGACCTCCGGCAACGTGCTGCTCCAGGGTGAGGACATCGCCCGTGGCCTCAGCCAGGAACGGCGGCAGATGGTGCAGATGATCTTCCAGGATCCCTACGCCAGCCTCAATCCGCGCTGGCGCGTCGGCGACATCATCGCCGAGCCGATGCGGGCGCTCAAGCTGGTCTCGAGCCGCAGCGAAGCCGAGGACCGGGTCGCCGACCTTCTCCAGCGTGTGCGCCTCGACCCGATCTCGATGCGCAAGTACCCGCACGAATTCTCGGGCGGCCAGCGCCAGCGCATCGCGATTGCCCGCGCGCTGTCGAGCCAGCCGGAGTTCATCGTCTGCGACGAGCCGACCTCCGCGCTCGACGTTTCGGTGCAGGCGCAGGTGCTCGATTTGATGCGAGACCTTCAAGACGAGTACGGGCTTACCTATCTGCTGATTAGCCACAACCTCGCCGTGGTGCGGCAGATGGCCGACGATGTTGGCGTCATGCACAGCGGCGTGCTTGTGGAACAGGGTCCGGTCGACACGATTTTCGACAACCCGCAGGCAGATTACACGCGTATGCTGCTCAATGCGGTGCCGGACATTTCGAAGGTAGAGTAAGCAACGCTAGGGGAGCTGTATATGGCAGAGGCTTGGGTCGGGGACGTTCTGGACTTCTGGTTCAAGGAGCTGACCCGCAAGGATTGGTTCGAGGGCGGCACGGAACTGGACGAGAAGATCCGCAACCGGTTCCTGGCGCTCTATGAACGGCTCAAGGTCGAACTTGAGGCCAAGAACATCAGCGACGCGAAAACCGCGCTCGCGGCCGTGATCGTGTTCGACCAGTTCCCCCGGAACATGTTCCGCAGCACCCCTGCCGCGTTCGGCACGGACGACCTGGCGCTTGCCATCGCGCGGCGCGCTCTCGACCACAAGTTCGACATCGAACTCGACGACGACGCACGCGGCTTCCTCTACATGCCGTTCATGCATTCCGAGGTCGCGGCCGACCAGGAGCGCTGCGTCGACCTGTTCCGTTCACTGCCCAACGAGGAAGGGCTGAAATACGCGATCGAGCACCGCGACATCATCGCGAAGTTCGGCCGCTTCCCGCATCGCAACCGCATCCTTGCGCGCGAAAACACCGAGGCGGAGAAAGAATTTCTGAAGTCTCATGCGGGTTACGGACAGTAGTGGGAGGACTTGTGTCCCGCGGCCCGCATGGCCATAAATAATCCCACGTCGAACCAGTGCGAAAAGCACGGAAACACGTTGGGCCCTGGGGAGGAAAATTTGGCACGTACACCGGCAAAGAAGCCCGCGGCGGCAAAAGATGCCGCAGCGGAAGGCAAAAAGACTGCACCTGAGAAGGCTGCGCCCGCAAAGACTGCAACGAAGCGGGCCGCCTCCGCCAAGGCGAAAGTTGCCGAGACTGCCGCACCTGCTCCAGCCGAGATTGCAGCGGAGAGCAAGCCGAAGAAGACGGCTGCCAGGAAGGATGCTGCCGCGCCGAAGAAGGCCGTGAAGGCGAAGGCCGAGACGGCTGCGGAGCCCAAGACTGCGGCCCCAGCCGATAGCGCGCCCGCGGCGGAGAAGAAGGTTACCGCCTCGAAAGCCAGGAAACCTTCCGCCACCGCGAAGAAGGCGGAAGCGCCGAAGAAGCAAGCAGCCACCAAGACCGCTTCGAAGAGCAAGGCGAAGGCTGCTCCTGCCAAGGAAGCCACAGCCGCCAACGGCGAATCGGCCAGCGCGAAGAAGGCCGATCGCACGGCCAGCGAGGACGTTCTCACCGCCGCCTCCCAGCCGTGGCTGGCGAGCTATCCGGAGATCGTGCCGCCGGAGATCGGCACCATCACCGACAAGTCGCTCGGCGACATGATGCTGAAGGCCTGCAGCACCTATGCCAACCGCCCCGCCTTCATCTCGATGGGCAAGGAGCTGAGCTACGCCGACCTCGAAAAGGCATCGGAACACCTTGCCGCCTTCCTGCAGTCGCGCGGGCTTGAAAAGGGCGCGCGCATCGCGCTGATGATGCCGAACATCCTGCAGTACCCGGTCGCGCTGATGGCGGCGCTGCGGGCGGGCTATGTCGTCGTCAACGTCAACCCGCTCTACACGCCGCGCGAGCTCGAGCACCAACTGAACGACTCCGGCGCCGAAGCAATCGTCATCCTCGAGAATTTCGCCGCCACCCTGCAGGCGGTGGTCGACAAGACGAAGCTCAAGCACATCATCGTCGCCTCGATGGGCGACATGCTGGGGGTCAAGGGCCCGCTGGTGAACTTCATCGTGCGCCGCGTGCGCAAGATGGTCCCGGCCTGGCAGCTGCTGGACTACATCAGCTTCAAGGACGCGCTGAAACAGGGCAAGACCCGCAGCTTCCGCAAGGTCGAAGTGACCCAGGACGACGTCGCGTTCCTGCAGTACACCGGCGGCACCACCGGCGTTTCCAAGGGCGCGACGCTGCTCCATCGCAACATCCTCGCCAACGTGCTGCAGACCGAATTGTGGCTTGAGACCGCCTACCAAAAGCGTCCGCGCCCGCGCCAGCTGACACTGGTCTGCGCGCTGCCGCTCTATCACATCTACGCGCTCACGGTGAACGCGTTCATGGGCATGCGGCTCGGCGGCCACAACATCCTGATCGCCAACCCGCGCGACATTCCCGGCTTCGTCAAGGAACTGAAGAAGTATCAGATCAACTTCTTCCCCGGCCTCAACACGCTGTTCAACGCGCTGCTCAACAACGAGGAATTCCGCAAGCTCGACTTCAAGTCGCTGCTGCTCACCTTCGGCGGCGGCATGTCGGTGCAGAAGCCGGTAGCCGACCGCTGGCGCGAGGTGACCGGCAACATCATCGCCGAGGGCTACGGCCTCTCCGAGACCTCACCCGTGGTGACCGCCAACCGCTTCGACGCCGACGAGTTTACCGGCACGATCGGCCTGCCGCTGCCCTCGACCGAGGTCGCCATCCGCGACGAGCACGGCAACGACATGCCGCTCGGCGAGGTGGGCGAGCTCCTGATCCGCGGCCCGCAGGTAATGCAGGGCTACTGGAACCGCCCGGACGAGACGGCCAAGGTGTTCACCGCCGACGGCTTCTTCCGCTCCGGCGACATGGGGTTCATGGACGAGCGCGGCTACATCAAGATCGTCGACCGCAAGAAGGACATGATCCTCGTCTCGGGCTTCAACGTCTATCCGAACGAGATCGAGGAAGTGGTGGCGATGCACCCCGGCGTGCTCGAAGTCGCCGCCATCGGCGTGCCAGACGAGAAATCGGGCGAAGTGCCGAAGGTGTTCGTCGTCAAGAAGGATCCGGCGCTCACCGAGCAGGAGATCATCGACTTCTGCCGCGACAAGCTCACCAACTACAAGCGCCCGCGCAAGGTCGAATTCCGCACCGAGCTGCCGAAGACGAATGTCGGCAAGATCTTGCGCAGGGAGCTGAGGTAGCGCTTAGGCAGGCTGAGGCGGTGCTTTTCCAGCGCCCCCTCCACCATGCTTCGCATGGTCTCCCTCCCCCACAAGTGGGGGAGGATCCGCGGGTCGCGGACTTCATCGGACCTGCGTATTTCTTTTGAAGCGGCGTCGACGCGCACTCATTCGAGTCCGGCAATAACCCTGCCAACCGGGTCCTGTCGGGTCGCCTCATCCTGGGCGGTCGAGGTTGTACGCCTGCGTTCCCAACCTTTGCTCAGGAAAACACACCCCTCTCCACCGGCACGCCGGGGATCCTCCCCTGCAACGCGGGGGAGGTGGCGCGAAGCGCCGGAGGGGGCTCGTAGAGAGCCACGGTTGCGGCAAAGCGGCGTCGATCTGCTCGGCGCAAGATTGAAGCGCTTATCCCGACACCGTGGTCCGGGTCACCCTCAGACGAGCCCTGTGCTCAGCCGCCACCGCAGCAGGTCACCGTTCCGGCATGGATCCTCGGCTCAAGGCCGAGGATGACGAAGATTGAGAAGCCTGCGCCTATTGGGAGGCCAAGAACCAAGGGGGCCGAGGGGCGTCTGTCGGCCAGGCGTCAACATCCCCAACTCGTCACCCTCGGGCTTGACCCGAGGGTCCATGCCTGAACGCTTCAGCCCCGCAGCGGTGCAGAACTGCTGCTACCCGTTGAAGCGCTTATCCGGAACACAGCGGTCCGGTTAACCTTCAGACGGATCCTGTGCTCAGCCGCCACCGCAGCACGACGTCACCGTTCCGGCATGGATCCTCGGCTCAAGGCCGAGGATGACGAAGATTGAAAAGCCTGCGCCTATTGGGAGGCTAGGATCCGAGGGGGCGGAGGCGCATCCGTCCACCAGGCATCAACATCCCCACCTCGTCACCCTCGGGCTTGACCCGAGGGTCCATGCCTGAACGCTTCAGCCCCGCAGCGGTGCAGGAATGTGGGGACCACTACGCGTGCACGCGCATATGGCGCCTCGGGTAGCAGACCCTCTCCGAGCTCACCGCCCCTACGCGACCTTATCGGCCGGCGCGGGGCGCTTGATGGAGGGTGCCGCCTCGAGCACGATCGGCTTCAGCCCCTCGCCGCCCGCGTCGAGCACCTCGAACAGGTGGCGGCGCATCCGCGGCTCCCAGAACTTGTTGATGTGTTCGGCAACCCCGGCCACGCCCTCGGCGCGGTTGGTCTTCGACTCAAAGAAGGTGCCGATCTGGTTGGCCATGCGGATCAGCTTGGCATGCGAACTGTGTGCGGCGTCATGCGACATGGCGGATGGCTCCGTCTGAAATGCGATGCGAATGGGTGAAAACGTCGAAATCCTCGCCGCGCACCAGCGCGACGAGCGTCATGCCGGCGGCGTCCGCCGTGCGGATGGCAAGCGCGGTCGGCGCCGATACGGCAAGAATGAAGGGCGCGCCGATGGCCGCCGTCTTCTGCACCATCTCGACCGAGACGCGCGAGGTAACGACCACCGCGCCGGACGATCCGGCAACGCCAGCCTTCGCCAGCGCGCCGGCCAGCTTGTCGAGCGCGTTGTGGCGGCCGACATCCTCGCGGGCGGCCACGATGCCCTTGCCGGGCACGTAGAACCCCGCGGCATGCACCGCGCCGGTCTGGCGGTGGAATGGCTGCTGTTCGGACAAAAGCCGCACGGCCTCGACGATCTGGTCGGGCGTCAGCGTCAGCGGCGAGGTTTTCACCTCGCAGACCGCGCGCATCGCCTCGTCGATCGACTCGATACCGCAAAGGCCGCAGCCGACGGGCCCCGCAAGGCGGCGGCGGCGCGCCTGAAAGCGCGTGTTCGCCTGATCCTTCAGCCGGATCTGGATATCGACGCCTTCGCCGACGTCCTCGACCGTAATCTCCTCGATCTCCTCCGGCGAGGCGATGATGCCTTCCGTCAAAGAGAAGCCGAGCGCGAAGTCGTGGAGGTCCGAGGGGCTTGCCATCATCACCGCATGGGTGGTGCCGGCATAGGAGAGCGCGACCGGCGTCTCCTCCGGCACGTTGCGGTCAGCCGTCCGGATGCCGTCGGCGCGGCGGGTAAGCCTCGAAGTAGACGTGACGGGCGGACGGTTCATGCTGCTTGCTCCAACAGGAATGCCTTTCCCAGCCTAGCACGAGTTGCGCGGTCGCGCCTCCCGCGTGAAGCCGGGGAAGCGCGCCGGGGCGGGCGCGCTTCCTCTCCCCTGAGGACGAGGGGAGCCGGCATTCCTACTCCGCCGCCTCCAGCGAGGCGATCCGGCGCGTCTGGCGGCTGAGTTCCTGGTACTCGCGCTGCCAGTCGCTCGGGCCGTTGGAAGGAGCCACCTGCACCGCCGTCACCTTGTATTCCGGGCAGTTGGTCGCCCAGTCCGAGAAGTCGGTGGTGATGACGTTGGCCTGCGTGTCCGGGTGGTGGAAGGTGGTGTAGACCACGCCCGGCGCCACGCGATCGGTGATCTGCGCCCGCAGCGTCGTCTCGCCCGCGCGGCTCGTCAGGCGCACAAAGTCGCCGTCGCGAATGCCGCGCTGCTCGGCGTCGTGCGGGTGGATCTCCAGCAGGTCCTCGTCGTGCCAGACGACATTCTCGGTGCGACGGGTCTGCGCGCCGACATTGTACTGCGACAGGATGCGGCCGGTCGTCAGCAGCAGCGGGAAGCGCGGGCCGGTCTTTTCGTCGGTCGCCACATATTCGGTGCGGATGAACTTGCCCTTGCCGCGCACGAAGCCGTTGACGTGAACGATCGGCGTGCCCTCGGGCGCTGCCTCATTGCACGGCCACTGCACCGAGCCCATCTTCTCGAGATAGTCGTAGGACACCTTGGCGAAGGACGGGGTCGTTGCGGCAATCTCGTCCATGACATCGGACGGATGGGTGTAATTCCAGTTCAGGCCCATCGCCTGCGCGAGCTTCTGCGTCACTTCCCAGTCGGCATAGCCGTTCTTCGGCGCCATCACCTTGCGCACGCGGTTGATGCGGCGCTCGGCATTGGTGAAGGTCCCGTCTTTCTCGAGGAAGGTCGAACCCGGCAGGAAGACGTGGGCGTAGCGAGCGGTCTCGTTGAGGAAGAGGTCGTGCACAACGACGCACTCCATCGCCGCAAGGCCAGCGGAGACATGCTTGGTGTCCGGATCGGACTGCAGGATGTCCTCGCCCTGGATGTAGATGCCCTTGAAGGTGCCCTCGACGGCGGCATCGAGCATGTTCGGGATGCGCAGGCCCGGCTCTGCCGAAAGCTCGACGCCCCACAGCTTCTCGAACGTCTCGCGCACCGCGTCGGTCGACACGTGCCGGTAGCCCGGGAACTCGTGCGGGAACGAGCCCATGTCGCACGAGCCCTGCACGTTGTTCTGGCCGCGCAGCGGGTTCACGCCGACGCCCGGGCGGCCGATATTGCCGGTCAGCATCGCAAGGTTGGCGATGCCCATGACGGTGGTCGAGCCCTGGCTGTGCTCGGTGACGCCGAGGCCATAGTAGATCGCGCCGTTGCCGCCGGTGGCGTAGAGGCGAGCCGCGCCGCGGATCGTCTCGGCCGGAACGCCGGTCAGCTTCTCGACCTCTTCCGGGCTGTGGCGCGGATCAGAGACGAACTCGGCATAGTCCTCGAACTCGGACCAGTCGCAGCGCTCGCGGATGAAGGCTTCGTTGAAGAGACCTTCGGTGACGATGACGTGTGCGAGCGAGGTGACGATCGCGACGTTGGTGCCCGGGCGAAGTGCGAGGTGATATTCCGCCTCGACATGCGGCGCCTTCACCATCTCGGTGCGGCGCGGGTCGATGACGATCAGCTTCGCGCCCTTGCGCAGGCGCTTGCGCATCCGCGAGGCGAACACCGGGTGCGCGGCGGCCGGGTTGGCGCCGATCACCATGATGACGTCGGAATGCTCGACCGAGTCGAAGTCCTGCGTGCCGGCCGAAGTGCCGAAGGCCTGGCCGAGGCCGTAGCCGGTCGGCGAGTGGCAGACGCGGGCGCAGGTGTCGACGTTGTTGTTGCGGAAGCCCTGACGGATCAGCTTCTGGACGAGGTAAGTCTCCTCATTGGTGCAGCGCGACGAGGTGATGCCGCCGATGGCCTCGCGGCCATACTGGTACTGGATGCGGCGGAACTCGTTGGCGACGTGCTGGAAGGCTTCTTCCCAGGTGACCTCACGCCACGGATCCGTGATCTTCTCGCGGATCATCGGGTTGAGGATGCGCTCCTTGTGGGTCGCATAGCCCCAGGCGAAGCGGCCCTTGACGCAGGAGTGGCCGCGATTGGCCTTGCCGTCCTTGTAGGGAACCATGCGCACCAGCTCATCGCCGCGCATCTCGGCCTTGAACGAGCAGCCGACGCCGCAATAGGCGCAGGTGGTGACGACCGAGCGCTCCGGCTGGCCGATCTCGATCACCGTCTTTTCCGTCAGCGTACCGGTCGGGCAGGCCTGGACGCAGGCGCCGCAGGACACGCACTCGGACTCAAGGAACGGCTGGTGCATGCCGGCCGAAACGCGGCTGTCAAAGCCCCTGCCCTCGATGGTCAGCGCAAAGGTGCCCTGCACTTCCTCACAGGCGCGCACGCAGCGCGAGCAGACAATGCACTTCGACGGATCGTAGGTGAAGTACGGGTTGGACTCGTCCTTCGGCATCCAGCGCACATTGGCGACGCTGCCTTCTAGCGCATCGCGCTTCTTCGCGAAGACGTGATTGTCGCCATCATAGCCGTAGCGCACGTCGCGCAGGCCGACCGCGCCCGCCATGTCCTGCAGCTCGCAGTCGCCATTGGCGGCGCAGGTGAGGCAGTCGAGCGGATGGTCGGAGATGTAGAGCTCCATCACGCCGCGCCGGATGTCCTTGAGCCGGCCCGTCTGGGTGTGAACAACCATTCCAGGCGCAACCGGCGTGGTGCACGAGGACGGGGTGCCGGCCCGGCCCTCGATCTCGACGAGACAGAGGCGGCAGGAGCCGAATGCGTCGACCATGTCGGTCGCGCAAAGCTTCGGGATGGCGATGCCCGCTTCCATCGAAGCGCGCATGATCGAGGTGCCTTCCGGGACGGTGACTTCAAAACCGTCGACGGTAAGCGTCACCATCTTCTCCGACTTGGACGCCGGGGTTCCGTAGTCGATTTCGTGAACGAGACCCATGATACGTCTCCTATTCCGCGGCTTCCGCGACCGTGCGCGGCGCAAAATCTTCAGGGAAATGCGTGAGGGCGCTCATCACCGGGTAAGGGGTAAACCCGCCAAGGGCGCAAAGGGATCCAAACTTCATGGTGTTGCAGAGGTCTGCAACCAGCTCGAGGTTCTTCTGCGGTTCGATGCCGGCAGCGACCTTGTCGAGCGTCTCGACGCCGCGGGTCGAACCGATGCGGCAGGGAGTGCACTTGCCGCAGCTCTCGATGGCGCAGAACTCCATGGCAAAGCGGGCCTGCTTCAGCATGTCGGCGGTGTCGTCGAACACGGTGATGCCGGCATGACCGATGAGGCCGTCCTTGCCCGCAAAGGCTTCGTAGTCGAACGGCGTATCGAACAGCGAGACAGGGAAATAGGCACCGAGCGGCCCGCCAACCTGCACCGCCTTGACCGGACGGCCGGAAGCCGTGCCGCCGCCGATCTCGTTGACGAGTTCGCCGAGCGTGATGCCGAAGGCCACCTCGAACAGGCCGCCATTCCTGACATTGCCGGCGAGCTGCACCGGAATGGTGCCGCGCGAACGGCCCATGCCGAAGTCGCGATAGAACTCGGAGCCCCTGTCCATGATGACCGGGACTGACGCCAGCGAGATAACGTTGTTGATGACGGTCGGCTTGCCGAACAGGCCTTGGATCGCCGGCAGCGGCGGCTTGGCGCGAACGACGCCGCGCTTGCCTTCCAGGCTGTTGAGGAGCGACGTTTCCTCGCCGCAGACATAGGCGCCGGCGCCGGAGCGAATCTCGATGTCGAAGGCGTTCGGCGAACCAAGCACCGTCGTGCCAAGAATGCCGGCACGGCGTGCGATTTCGACGGCCCTCGTCATCGTCGCAATCGCGTGCGGATATTCGGAGCGGATGTAGACGAAGCCCTTGGTCGCGCCAGTCGCGATACCGGCAATCGCCATGCCCTCGATCAGGACGAACGGGTCGCCCTCCATGATCATGCGGTCGGCGAAGGTTGCCGAGTCGCCCTCGTCCGCATTGCAGACGATGTACTTGCGGTCGGCGACCGCATCGTGAACCGTCTTCCACTTGATGCCGGTCGGGAAGCCCGCGCCGCCACGGCCGCGCAGGCCGGAATCGGTCACAGTCTGGACAATCTGCGCCGGCGTGGTGGCGACGGCCTTTTCGAGGCCGCGCAGGCCGCCATAGGCGCGATAGTCGTCGAGAGAGAGCGGGTCGATCACGCCGCAGCGGGCGAAGGTCAAACGCGTCTGCTTCGCGAAGAACGGCAGTTCCTCGACCTTGCCGAGCGCCTTCGGGTGCGCGCCGCCTGAAAGGAAATTCGCATCGAAGAGCGAAGGAACGTCAGCAGCTTTCACCGGGCCGTAGCCGACGCGTCCGTCAGCGGTCTCCACCTCGACCAGCGGCTCCAGCCAGATCATGCCGCGTGTGCCGTTGCGCACGATCTGCGCGTCGAGGCCACGGGCCGCGATCTCGGCGGCAACCGCCTTGGCAACCTTTTCCGCGCCCAGCGCGAGAGCGGCCGCATCCTTTGGAATATAGATCTTCACGGTCATCAGCGGCGCACCTCAGCAACGATCTCGTCGATGGCTTCATCATCGACGCGGCCGATCACCTCGCCGTCGAGCATGGCGGCAGGCGCGCAGGCGCAGAGCCCGAGGCAGTATACCGGCTCGAGCGTGACGGAGCCGTCGAGGCTGGTCTCATGGAAGCCGATGCCGAGCAGACGCTTGATCTTGTCGGCCACCTTTTCCGAGCCCATCGACTGGCAGGCCTCGGCCTGGCAGAGCTTCAGGACGTGGCGTCCGGCCGGCTCGCGGCGGTAGTCGTGGTAGAAGGTGACGACGCCATGCACTTCGGCATTGGACAGGTTGAGGGCATCGGCAATCACCGGCAGGGACTCCTGCGGGACGTAGCCGAATTCCTCCTGGATCTCGTGCAGGATCGGCAGCAAGGGGCCCTCAAGCCACTTCAGGCTGTCGACGATCGCGCGCGTCTGTGTTGCGATTTCGGTACTATGCGCCTGCGAGACCAAGCAGCGCCCTCCCTGTATACACTCGATGTCCCACCGAATGCGCATTCTCAGGATTACGCGCGGTTAAGTCAATAAAGCTGTCTCGTTGATTGATAGAAAATTTCTATTGATGACGGAAACAGTATACAATCATACCAGCCGCTTGCTGGCGACCAGGCGGTGCGCCTCTTCGAGGACAGCCGCTACCAGCGGCGGGCGCGGCTCGCGTTCCGCAGCGACAAGTCCGACCATGTGGCTGGCGTCGGGATCGACGATTGGGATGGCCCGGATCGGCTCGTTGAAGCCGAAGGTTTCGGCAAGGTGCACCGGCATGATCGATGCCCATTTGCCCGTCCGGATATGGCTGAGCAGCACGATCATCGAGTTGGATTCAAGCGTCGGCCGCGTGCTCGATCCGGCAGCGGCGAGATGCTGGTCGATGATGCGGCGGTTCTGCATGTCGGGGGTGAGCAGGCAGAGCGGCAGTTCGGCAATCTCTGCCCAGGTGACCTGCACCCGGTCCGCGAGCGGGCTGCCGGCGGCGGTGATCAGCCGGTAGCGCTCGGTATAGAGTGGCATCGACAGCACCCGCCCTAGCGGCTCGTTGTCGAGATAGGTGATGCCGATGTCGATGTCGAAATTGCCAAGCAGCGACAGGATCTCGACCGAGGTGCGCGACAAGACCGTGAAGGTCACGCCCGGGTGACGCTCGCGAAACGGCGTCGTCAGCATCGGCACCATCGGCAGCGCCGTCGGAATCGCCGCGATGCGCAGGCGGCCGGAAAGACCATGCCGCGCAGCGCGCATCTCCTCCTTCATCGTGCGCGCATCGCCGACGATGCGCCGCGCCCAGGTCAGCACCTGCTCGCCTTCGGGCGTCAGCCCCTGGAAGCGCGAGCCGCGCTTGACCAGCATCACGCCCAGCTGCTCCTCCAGCTGGCGCAGGGCCGCTGAAAGCGTCGGCTGGGTGATGCCGAGTTCCTCGGCGGCGCGGCCGAAGTGCTGCGTTTTGGCGAGGGCGATGAAGAATTCAAGCTTGTCGATCATGGCGGCGACAATAGTGCCTGCGTTTCCCGCATACCAGACCGCCGCCAATGCGGGTTGAGGTTAGCCCAAGAATACCCTTTAGAAGCCCGATCTCGCTCGATTCGCGAGTGGTCATTCGTGAATATGGAATTGCAATGAAACTGAATATCATCATCGGCAGCACCCGCCCGGGCCGCGTTGGTCCCAAGGTCGCCAAGTGGTTCGAGGGCGTCGCACGCGAACAGGGCGCATTCGAGCCGGTTATCGTGGATCTTGCCGACTTTAATCTTCCGGTCTTCGACGAGCCGAAGCATCCGCGCATGCAGGACTACCAGCATGAGCACACCAAGAAGTGGGCGGCCTCGGTTGCATCGGGCGACGCCTACGTGTTCGTCACGCCGGAATACAACTATTTCCCGCCTGCATCGCTGATCAACGCGATCAGCTATCTGAGCCTTGAGTGGAACTACAAGCCGGCCGGCATCGTCAGCTACGGCGGCATTTCCGGCGGCCTGCGCGCTGCCCAGGAGCTGCGCCAGCTTCTGACCACGCTGCGCGTCATGCCGCTGCCGGAAACGGTTCCGCTGCCGATGGTCTTCCCGCTGCTCACCGAAGACGGCCTCAACGCCACCGACCCGATGAAGGACGGCGCCAAGCTGATGCTGGGCGAGCTCGACAAGTGGGCCCGCGCTCTCAGCTCCATGCGCGAAACCCTGCGCGCCGCAGCCTGATTGAGTATCGCGGCAGCGGATCAGATGGTCCGCTGCCGCCCTGGCGCCCGATCAGGCGCCCTTTGCCTGAAGCTCCGGATAGCGCTGAACGATTTCCTGCACCGGCTCGGAGTAATCTTCCATCTCCTGGATCTGCCGCACCTCGATCACCTCGTTGTCCGAGGCCGGGCAGCGCGTCGCCCATTCGATCGCTTCCGCGCGCGACTTCACGTTGATGATCCAGTAGCCGCCAAGCACTTCCTTGGCCTCGGCGAAGGGACCGTCGGTCACCAACGGCTTGCCGCCCTTGAACGAGACGCGCGCGCCGGATGACGGCGGATGCAGGCCGTTCAGGGCCTCGAGAATGCCCGCCTTCTGCAGTTCGTCATTGTACTTCATCATTGCATCGACCCGCTCCGGATCGAGGTCGACTCCCGGCGGTGCGGATTCGTAGCCCTTGGGAATCATCAGCAGCATGAAGCGCATGGTCGTTTTCTCCTTCCCTGGAAGTGGCGCATGCAATGATGACGCGCGCAAACGGCCCCTGCCGACAATTGTGCATGACTTTTTTCGGAGCGGCGACTGAAAAGCATTTTCGCGCCGCGCTTGGTTCCCACCCGGAATTGGACTATCTCAGACCCAGTCAACAGATAGAGCAGTCGCCATGTCCGTTACCAAAGAAGCCGTCCTCGATGCGCTGAAGACGATCAAGGGTCCCGATTTCGAGGGAGACATCGTCTCGCAGGGGTTGGTGTCGGAGATCTTCATCGCCAGCGGGAAGGTGTTCTTCTCAATCACCGTTCCGGCCGCGCGTGCGCAGGAGCTTGAGCCGCTGCGCGCTGCTGCCGAGCGCGTCGTCAAGCAGATCCCCGGCGTCGCAGGCGCTGTCGTGGCGCTGACGGCAGAGAAGAAGGGCGGCGGCATGGAAGCTGCCCCGCCCCGCCCGATGCCGCCGCGCCCGGCTCCGCAGGCCGCACCCCGCGCTGCGGCCCCGGCAGCTCCCTCCGGCCACCAGCCGGGCAAGCGTGGCGTTCCGGGCGTCAATGCGATCATCGCCGTCGCGTCGGGCAAGGGCGGCGTCGGCAAATCCACCACTGCGGTCAACCTGGCTCTTGGTCTTGCCTCGCTTGGGCTCAAGGTCGGTATCCTCGACGCCGACATTTACGGCCCGTCGATGCCGCGCCTGCTCGGCCTCAAGGGCAAGCCTGAGACGATCGACGGCCGCATCCTCAAGCCGATGGAAAAGTACGGCATCAAGGTGATGTCGATGGGCTTCCTCGTCGATGAGGAGACGCCGATGATCTGGCGCGGGCCGATGGTCATGTCGGCGCTGTCGCAGCTCCTGCGCGAGGTCGAATGGGCGCCGCTCGACGTGCTCGTCCTCGACATGCCTCCCGGAACCGGCGACGCGCAGCTGACCGTGGCGCAGCAGGTGCCGCTGGCCGGTGCCGTGATCGTCTCGACGCCGCAGGACATCGCGCTGATCGACGCGCGCAAGGGCCTCAACATGTTCAAGAAGGTCGACGTGCCGCTCCTCGGCATTGTCGAGAACATGAGCTACTTCATCGCCCCCGACACCGGCGCGCGCTACGACATCTTTGGCCATGGCGGCGCCCGCAACGAGGCGGAGCGCCTCGGCGTGCCGTTCCTTGGCGAGGTGCCGCTGACGATGGACGTCCGCGAGACCTCGGATGCGGGAACGCCCGTCGTGGTTTCCAACCCCGAAGGCGCGCAGGCGAAGGTCTATCGCGAGATCGCCCGCAAGGTGCATGAGCGCATCCAGCAGGAGCAGGCGGCGGCGCAGGGCGCCACCCCAGCCATCGTGTTCGAATAATCAGGAGCCGCCGGCAAGATAGGCCGGCAGTTCCGCGATCGATTCCAGAACGACATCGGCCAGCGGCTCGAGCGTTTCGCGCGAGCCGGTGCCCGATAGCACGCCCACCGCAAGGCCAACCCCGCCCGCCTTCGCCATTTCGAGGTCGTGACGATTGTCGCCGACCATCGCAAGCTGCGAGGGCCTCAGTCCCGTCATGTCGCAGAAGGCCCGCACCGTGTCCGGCGCAGGCTTCGGATTGGCGACCGCGTCATAACCGAACGCCGCATCGAACAGCTGGGCGATGCCCAGCGCTGACAAGGTCCGCTCGGCGCCCTGCGTCGAGTCATTGGTGGCGACCGCCATGCGCATGCCGACCGAATGCAGCTGGCGCAGCGCGTCGCGCACGCCCGGCAGCTCCACCGGATTTGCCGCGCCCTCGCTGGTCGTGAAGGCGTCGAAATCGTCGAGGACTTTCTGCCGCGCAGGCAGGTCCAGGTCCGGGAACCAGGTCGCGACGATGTCGGCATTGGTGCCGGCAGCGAACACCGAGTCGGCACGAAAGCATTTTCTGTCGAAGTCGTAACCGACGATCTCGAGCAAATTGTTCGCCCGCTGCCGGTCGCCGCCCGCCGCGCGCAGCGCGAGTTGGTCGGCAACGCCGAACCAGGTCGCGTTGAAGTCGACAAGCGTGCCGTCCTTGTCGAACAGGATCCCCTTGATGCCGAGCAATCTGGCTACTCCGCCTTCGCAAGCGCGTGCAGGTGTCGCACGAGTCCGGCGGTGGAGGCGTCGCGGCCAGCGGCACTTTCCTTACCTTCCACGACAGGCAGGAGGCCCGTCGCCAGCTCCTTGCCGAGCTCGACGCCCCACTGGTCGAAGGCGTTGATGCCAAACAGCTGCGCCTCGACGAAGACGCGGTGCTCGTAGAGCGCAATCAGCCGGCCGAGCGTGTAGGGATCGAGCATGCGATAGAGGATCGTCATCGACGGGCGGTTGCCAGTAAAGACGCGGTGCGGCGCGATCTTTTCGACCTCGTCCTCGGCCACGCCCTTGGCGCGCATCTGCGCCTTTGCTTCCTCGAGCGTGCGGCCCTTCATCAAGGCTTCTGACTGCGCGAGGCAATTGGCGACGAGGAGGTCATGGTGATGGCGCAGCTCCGGCTGGTGACCCTGCGCGGCGACCAGGAACTCGACCGGGATGATGTCGGTACCCTGGTGCAGCAGCTGGAAGAAGGCGTGCTGGCCGTTGGTGCCTGGCTCGCCCCACACCAGCGGGCCGGTGACGGTTGAGACCGCCTTGCTGTCGAGGGTGACGGCCTTGCCGTTCGACTCCATGTCGAGCTGCTGCAGGTAGGCCGGCAGGCGCGCCAGCCGCTGGTCATAGGGAATGACCGCGCGGGCCGGATAGCCGCAAACGACGCGGTGCCAGAAGCCAACGAGGCCGAACAGCATCGGCATGTTTTCGCCCACCGGCGCCGTCCGGAAATGCTCGTCCATCGCATGCGCGCCGGCAAGCAAATCGCGAAAATTCTTCTCGCCGATGGCGATCATGATCGGCAGGCCGATCGCCGACCACAGCGAATAGCGCCCGCCGACCCAGTCCCAAAAGCCGAAGATACGGTCCTGCGGAATGCCGAACGCGCCCACCTTGTCGAGCGCGGTCGAGACCGCCGCGAAATGCTTCGCGACTGCCTCTTCGCCGAGTTTGGCGATGATCCAGCGCCGAGCCGTCTCGGCATTGGTCATCGTCTCGACGGTGGTGAAGGTCTTCGAGGCGACGATGAACAGCGTCGTTTCGGGATTGAGCGTCTGCAACGTGTCGGCGATGTGCGCGCCATCGACGTTCGAGACGTAGTGCGCGCGCGGGCCGTCATGGTAGGGCGCCAGCGCCAGCGTCGCCATGGCCGGACCAAGGTCGGAGCCGCCAATGCCGATGTTGACGACGTCGGTGATCTTCTTCCCCGTCGCACCGGTGATAGTGCCGGAGCGGATGCCCGTCGCGAATTTCGCCATCGCCTCGAGCACTTCGTGCACGCCCGTGATGACGTTTTCGCCGTCGACCAGCACCGTCGTGCCGGGCGGGCAGCGCAGCGCCGTGTGCAGGACCGCGCGCCCCTCGGTGACGTTGATCTTCTCGCCCGAGAACATGCGCTCGCGCTGCGCCTCGACGCCCGCGGCTTCAGCGAGGTTTGCCAGCAGCGACAGCGTTTCCTCGCTCACCGCGCATTTCGAATAGTCGAGCAGCAGGTCATCCAACCTTGCCGAGAACTTCTCGAACCGTGCCGGGTCCGCAGCGAAGGCGGCCCGCATGTCGAGAGAAACATTGGCATTCCGATGGTCCCTCAGCGCGTTCAGCGCTGCGTCGAAAGCCTTTCGGTCCATGGGTGACTCCACCTCGATCCAGGTTGCGCCTGACGATAGCAGGCGCCGCAAAAATGGTAACCCCGGCGATGGATCAAGAACGATCTATCGCTGGCACAAATTGGTCCGATCAATTCTTTTGATTGGCGTAAGACGTTGGGCCAGCCCTTAATGTGTTGAGCCAGATATGGCCAGCATGGGAGGGTTGTTCATGTCGTCGCGCACGGATCCAGCGATTTGGTCGGGCCTGTTCCGGATATCGCCCGATTCGGGCCAAACCTTGCAGGCGCAAATCAGGCAGGCCATCGTCGCGGCCATTCTCGACCGCCAGATTGCCGCATCCATGCCGCTGCCGTCCTGCCGCGTGCTGGCCGAAAAGCTGGGCGTTGCGCGCGGCACCGTGGTGCTCGCATTCCAGCAGCTGGTTGACCAGGGTTTCCTCATTGCGCGCGAACGGCGCGGCCATTTCGTCAATCCGGAAATCCTCGCCGCCCCTGCAGGCCTGCGCAAGGTCGCAACCAAGTCGCCAAAGGAATCGATCGACTGGAAGGCGCGCCGGCGCGTTTTTGCATCCGACATGCCCGAGCCGACCAAGCAGGAAAATTGGATCAAGGCGTCCTACCCGTTCGTCTACGGCCAGTTCGACCCGGCGCTGTTCCCGACCGCCGAATGGCGCGAGTGCAACCGCATGGCGCTCGCCGTGCTCGAGATCCGCAACTGGGCGGCCGACATGGTCGACCGTGACGATCCGCTGCTGATCGAGCAGATCCAGGCGCGGCTCCTGCCGCGTCGCGGCATCTTCGCCAATCCGGACGAGATCATCGTCACGCTCGGGGCCCAGAACGCGCTCTACATGCTGGCGACGCTTCTGATGGGCAAGGGCACCAAGGTGGCGATGGAAAATCCGGGCTATCCGGACGCACGCTCGATCTTCCGCCTTGCAGGCGCTGAGGTGGCACCCGTTCCGGTCGACCGCGAGGGTATCGACCCGACCGCGATCCCGCGCGACAGCGACTTCGTGTTCGTTACGCCCAACCATCATTGCCCGAGCATGGTGGCGCTTTCCGACGAGCGCCGCCGCTTCCTCCTGGACGATGCCGAGCGCAACGACCGCATCATCATCGAGGACGGCTACGACAGCCAGCTGATGGACGAGGCGCCGCAGCAGGCGCTGCGCAGCATGGATCGTTCGGGGCGCGTCATCTATGTCGGCTCTCTGTCGAAGACGCTGGCCCCGGGCCTTCGCCTCGGCTTCATCGTCGCTTCGGCCGGGCTCGTCGCCGAGCTGCGCGCGCTGCGCCGCTTCATGCTGCGCCACCCGCCGGCGAACAACCAGCGCGCCGTGGCGCTGTTCCTGTCGCTCGGTCACCATGAGGCGCTGGTGCGCCGGCTTTCGACCGCCTTTGCCGAACGCCGCCGCCGGCTGGCTCAGGCTGTCGGAGCCTACCTCCCCGAATGGCAGGCTACCAACGCCCCGTCCGGCACCTCGGTCTGGCTTGAAGGCCCGCGCGGCGCCAACGCCCATGCGCTCGCCGAAGTCGCCCGTTCGCGCGGCGTGCTGATCGAGCCGGGCGCGCGCTTCTTCGACAAGCCGGAGCAGAACCAGAACTACATCCGCCTCGGCATTTCATCGATCGCGCTGCAACACATCGAGCCCGGCATCCGCGAACTTGCAACCGCTGCCGGACGCCGTCCCGCCGCAGCCTGAGCCAACCGGTTGATCCAGCCGGGTCGGCTGGATCATCTTCGTCAATTTCCTGGCTCATCCCCCGCGAACGAATGGGGCACATAGTCTTCCCCGGCCCCTGCCGAGGAGACCTGCATGTCAGTCATACTCGATGAGAATGCAGCCACCCCTCACCGCCGCCACGGCGGGCGTGAAGCGAGACGCGCGATGCGCTCCGCACCGCTGGGAGAAGACCTGAGACCGGTGCGCCCCGGCCTCGAAGGCGGCCGCTACAAGCCGCTCGCCGACAGCGACCTCGCCCGCATCCACGAAGCCGTGCTGACGCTGCTCGAAACCGTCGGCTTCGCCAACGCCATCCCCTCTTGCATCGAGGCGCTCACGCGCGCCGGCGCGAAGCTCGGCAACGATGGCCGCATCCGCTTTCCGCGCGCGCTGGTGGAAGACACCATCCGCAACGCCGCCCGCCACTTCACCCTCTGCGGCCAGGACCCCAGGCACGACATGGTCGTGCAGGGCAGCCGCGTCCACTACGGCACGGCGGGTGCTGCCGTTCATGTCGTCGATGTCGAGAAGCGCGAGTATCGCGAGTCGCTCCTGCAGGACATCTACGATGCCGCCCGCATCGTCGACGTGATGGACAACATCCATTTCTTCCAGCGACCGATGGTGGCGCGCGACATGGTCGACCCCACCGACCTCGACCTCAACACGCTCTATGCGTGCGTCACCGGCACCACCAAGCATGTCGGCACCTCGTTCACAGTGCGCGAGAACGTCGCCCCGGCGCTCGACATCCTCTATGCCATCGCCGGCGGCGAAGAGAACTTTCGCGCCCGCCCCTTCGTCTCCAATTCCAACTGCTTCGTCGTCCCGCCGATGAAGTTCGCCGAGGATGCCTGCGGCGTGCTCGAAGCCTGCGTCGAGGGCGGCATCCCGATCCTGCTTTTGTCCGCCGGACAGGCGGGTGCGACAGCGCCCGCGGCGATTGCCGGCGCGGTCGTCCAGGCGGTCGCCGAGGTGCTCGCCGGCCTCGTCTATGTCAACGCGCTGAAGCCGGGACATCCCTGCATCTTCGGCACCTGGCCGTTCGTCTCGGACCTTCGCACCGGCGCCATGTCCGGCGGCTCGGGCGAGCAGGCACTGATGACCGCCGCCTGCGCGCAGATGGCTCAATTCTACGACCTGCCGGGTGGCTCAGCCGCCGGTATGGCCGACTCGAAACTTCCCGACATCCAGTCCGGCTACGAAAAGGGCATCACCGATGCGATGGCGGGGCTGTCCGGTCTCAACCTCGTTTATGAGGCCGCCGGCATGCACGCGTCGCTGCTCGGCTTTTGCCTCGAAAGCCTCATCATCGACAACGACATGATCGGCCAGTGCCTGCGCTGCGTCCGCGGCATCGAGGTCTCGGACGCAGCCCTTTCGCTCGACGTCATCGCCGACGTCTGCCTCAACGGCCCCGGCCACTATCTCGGCCACGAGCAGACGCTTCAGCTGATGCAGACCGAGTATTTTTATCCGGCCGTCGCCGACCGCTTCAGCCCGAAGCAATGGGCCGAAAAGGGCAAGCCAGACATTCTTGCCCGCGCCATTGAGGAGAAACGGCGCATCCTTGCCACCCACTTCCCGCGCCATGTGCCGCGCGAAGTGGACGATGCGCTTCGCGCGCGCCATCCCAACATCCACCTGCCGCGCCGGGCGATGGGCTGGTAGCTATTCGGCGCTCAGATCGTACTTTGCGACGACCTTCGGGCTGATCAGCTTCGAATGCAGTGCCAGCAGCACCAGCTGCGCATCGAAACTTTCCTCGCGGTCGAGCGCCATTTCCAGCCGCCGCTCGGCGTCAGTCAGCGCCTGCTCGCCATTTGCCTCGCGAAAAAGGTCGGGGCCGATCAGGCAGTAAGCGAAGAAGCGCCCCACCGGCGGATAGGCCTCTGGCGGAGGCTCCTCATGCGGCCACTGGTCCTTCATCAGGTTGACGATGGTAAGCTTGACGCCCTCCGGCACCTGCGCCGGATGCAGGTCCGCAGCGCGCAGCGCCGCATCGAGCTGCCGAAGATCCTCCGAGCGGCCGAAGCGCCCGAGGAAGCCGAGCGAGGAATTGCGTCGCGTCATTCGCGTCAGCCTCCATTGGTTTTGCGCGCAGGGCGCCAGCAAATCGTCGCGGCTTATTGCATGGCCGCGTCCCGTTGGGCTACCACCCTAACAGAATGGAGGATGAGTAAAATGGCGCTAGTCATTGAAGGTGAGGAACGTATCGCGGCATCGATCGACAAGGTGTGGGAGGCACTGAATGATGTCGAGGTCCTCAAGGAATGCATTCCGGGCTGTGAAAGCCTTGAAAAGACTTCCGACACGGAGATGTCGGCCGTTGTCTCGCTGAAGATCGGACCGATCAAGGCGAAGTTCAACGGCGCGGTCGAGCTCGTGAATCTCAACCCGCCGAACTCGTACACGATCCAGGGCGAAGGCAAGGGCGGCATCGCCGGCTTCGCGAAGGGCGGCGCGGACGTGACGCTCGAGGCAGACGGCGCGGAGACGATCCTGCGCTATGCGGCCAAGGCCGATGTCGGCGGCAAGATCGCCCAGCTCGGCAGCCGCCTGATCGACTCCACGTCGCGCAAGCTCGCCGCGCAGTTCTTCTCGTCGTTCAACGAGAAAGTCAGCGCGGGCGAAGCGACGGCGTAGGCCAGGCCTAGGTGGTGCGGGTCGGGCAGCACTGTCCCGGCACCGCTGCGGGGTTGAAGCGCTCAGGCATGGACCCTCGGATCGAGCCCGAGGGTGACGAAGATGGAGAGGCGTGAGCCTGAACGAGCCCGCATGTCGTCCGGCCGACACATCGCTGGCGCACATAGAAGCCGGCGCATGAAGTCCCTACCGGGAGAATATCGTCTTCGACATATCCCCCTCGTCATCCTCGGCCTTGAGCCGAGGATCCTGTGTGTTTGCTGAGGTGTAGAATGGTTGCGGGAAGGAGGCCGCTGGCATCCTGGTCGCCTCCGCTTGGGAAAGCAGACCGTGGCATGGCCTGGCCCCTTCCCGCAGTGCTGCTTTGAACCTGAACAGTTGCACGAGGCTGCTTACCCAGACCTCGCACCACAGGAACAGGCCCCATGACCTTACACCCAAACTTCATCGGCTGCGACGTCTCCAAGGACACCCTCGATCTCTTCGATCCCGAAAGCAGCCGCTACCGGCGCGTGGCCAACCGCT
>NZ_JAGL01000025.1 GCF_000526635.1 Aminobacter sp. J41 | reverse complement strand
CCGAAGAAGATGTGCTGGCCTACATGACCTTTCCCAAACAACACTGGACCAAGCTTCACAGCACAAATCCGATCGAGCGACTGAATGGAGAAATCAAGCGGCGAACCGAGGTCGTCGGCATCTTTCCAAACGACAATGCCATCGTGCGCCTCGTCGGTGCGTTGCTGCTCGAGCAAAATGATGAGTGGGCGGTCCAGCGATCCAGATACCTGTCTCTTGAGACAATCGCCGCAATGAGCGATGATCCGCTCATCAGCCTGCCCGCTGCGGCAAGCTGATCCGGCACAGTCCGGAAGGCACGGCGATCGCAAAAGCTACACCACCTCTCGGGACATCATCGATATTTGTTTGCCAAGATCCTTGATGGGAGACAGATCAAGTACGGGCCGTTTCTTTACAATCGAGTGCTGCGTTTGCTTCCCCTACTGCTGCTCGTTGTCGCAGTCGTCGGCATCCGGCATTGGTCACACGGAGGAAGTGTCCTCGGCTATCTGGAACATGTAGCGGCTGGTCTTTACGCCCCCGTTCTTCCTAACGGCGGCTGGTCGATTACGGTCGAGTTCCACTTCTACCTAGTTCTGCCGCTACTGTTGTTTGCCTGCCGACGAACGCCGTGGTGGCTCGTCGCAATCCTCATCCCCTCCATGACCTTTCGTACGTGGCTCTTCTTTAGCGATGGCACCGTCCAATGGCTTGCGTACTGGACCATCGTCGGCCGGATCGATCAGTTTCTCCTCGGAATGATCTTTTTTCAGATCAGCGGCATCATGCGCGGGAGACATGTACTTGCAGTGCTAACCGCCGTTGCATTCGCGGCATTTTATTGGTGGTTTGACTCGCTCGGCGGATTTTTCCAGCTCGGAGCATACCCCTCCTCCAGCCCTCTCTGGATCATCATGCCAACGATCGAAGGGGCCGCATATGGTGCATTGATTGCCTACTACGACCGGACTTTCGAGTTCGCCAACGACAACGTCTGGGCAAACATTGTGGCCAAGGTCGGAGAGTGCTCCTACTCTCTCTACCTGCTTCACTTCTTCTTCGTTTTCTGGATGGCGGAGTTCATCCACACCCATGTCATGGCGATGCACAGCTTCTACGTTGCTGTCGCCTGGTCAATCGTCTGCTTCCTCGCCCTCGTGCCGCTAGCCTGGTTGAGCTACCGGTTTGTGGAGCTGCCATTCCTGAAACTGCGGGTGAATTACCTCCGATCATCCCGGGAGCAAGCGTTGCCTGGATAAGGAAGGACACCTTGACTGCGGAAGATGGCGAAGGTCGCCCCCCTACTCCGCATCAAACGCCAGCACGCCGGTATCCGGATCTGCGACGCCATCCGTATTTGCCACCTCCAGCACCGGCTTGCTTTGAGGCAGAGGGACGGTCGAGGCGATCTCGGTCTGCTGGCGCACCGGCTCGGTCGCGCGCCTTGCCCGGCTGCGCTTCTCGTAGAAGGCATTGCCGCCGGCGACGTGTACGTAGTGCATATTCTTGTAGGGGAATTTCAGCCCGGCGGTATGAAAGAACTTCGCATTGCCGATCTTCGGATGTCGCTCGCCCTTGAGCACGGCGTCCGCCGCCGCCATCACATCCGGCAGCGCCTTCGAATTCATCGGCCGAGAGAGGACACCTGGCGCGAACTGGTTCTTTTGCCCGACGACGCCGCAGACTGTGTCAGGATATTCAGGCGCCTTCACCCGGTTCATCACCACCGTTCCAACCGCGACCAGCCCCTCGCGGCTTGAGCGGAGCGACTCAAAGAACATGGCGCGTGCCAGGCAATCGCGTTCCTTCGAACTCCCGCTGTAGGCAGCCGACCGGACCGACGAGGTGACCACATCATCGAGAACTTCGGTGGTGGAGGTGCAGGCGGAAACGGCAAGCGACAGCACAAGGGTAGCCGCCGCGATAGGAAGCGGGCTGGACACGGGTTTGACCTCTCCTTACAGCCCCCGCCGCTTCTGGAAGTTTTATGAAACGGCATTTTGGGGCGAAAAAGGGGCAGAGCGCGCTACAAAGCGCACCAAAGGCACGCGCGACGCCTTGCACATCAGGCTGCCGGTGCTCCTCGTGACTACGCGGAGGATGACCCGCTTCCGGTTGCGTTTGAAATTTTTACAGGTTTCGCGAGCACCAGCCGTCCACCAACCGGAAGTTGGACGGGCCGTACCGATTTGGAATTATCGCGCTACGCCATTTGCGCCAAGATGTGGTTGAACCTGTTTTCGCGACCTCACACTCCTCCCGCGACCGAAGCCATCACCGCCGAGTAGTGCAGGCTCGCGCCCGCAAGAACAAATCCATGCCAGATCGCATTCTGGAATCGCAGGCTTTGCCACAGGTGGAAGATGACGCCGACCGAGTAGATCGCCCCGCCGATCGCGAGCAGCCAGACGACCGGCGCCGAGAAGCTGGTCACCAGCTGGTCGAACAGCACGACGCCGCTCCAGCCGAGGCCCAGATAAAGGAGGATCGAGGTGCGATCGAAGCGGTTCGGGAAGGCAATCTTCAGAAACATGCCGAGCGCGGCCACGCTCCACGTCCACATCAGCAGCCAGACACCCCTGGCGTCCATCTGCAGCGCGAACGGCGTGTAGGTGCCCGCAATGAGAAGATAGATCGCCGCGTGGTCGTACTTGCGCAGCCACCACTTGCGCGGGCTCACCGGCCACATGTTGTAGACGGCGGACATCGACAGCGTCACGACCAGTGACAGCGCGTAGATCAGCGCTGCCGCGGCCACACCCGCATCCGCATAGCCAAGGCTGATCACGGCGAGCGCCACAGCGCCCGAGATGCCAAGCAGGACGCCCAGGACGTGGATCACCCCGTCGGCAGTTGTCTCGGCGCGATCATAGTTCCAGGACGGCTCGTGCATCTTCTTCCTCTCGTTTCCCTCCTACAACGCGGAAGGAATGTGGCGGTTCAAGGGACGAGATCACGATGTGGTTGCCGCGTTAAAACAACGCTTTCGAATATTCGGCTGGGTCGCGGCATTGGCTCTCCGGTCGCCGCCTTCCAGACAACATCGGCGCGAAAGAAATTACCTCCCCTGAGGCCCTGTTTCCCCGGTGGAAGTTCTAGTATGTCACCGCCCGCAAGTTGAGGCGGGAGGAACATCAAATGACCCGCATTACGGCCAGTAGGGCATCCGCAGTTTTCTGCAGCGCTCAATCAGATCTCGCGAGATCCCGATCGGGTGGACTGCGATCTTGATCCGCCACGTCCCGGTCCCGCGCTCCCCGGTCATCCCGCGGAGAGGCCGGGTTCTTGCTCAGATCTCGCGTCCTGCGGCACGCCAGATCGGTCGTGCGAAGGTAGCGCAAAGAACAAGCAAAGACCCGAGAGCAAGTCCGAACAAGCCGTCGGCAGTTGCCATGGCTAGCCAGTTCACCGCGGCCTCAAGGCTCGCCGACACGCTTGCCGAAAGATCCGAAGCCATCTTCGAAATCCAGTCCGACGGCTGGTGCACGCCCAGTTCATGGAGACCATGTATGAAGATGCTTCCACCCACCCAAAGCATCGCAGCGGCCCCAACAATCGTCAGCGCCAAGAGCAGCTTCGGCACGGCTCGCACAACCAGGCGGCCTAACGTTCTGGTTGCTCCCAGACGTCCCCTGCGTGCCATAAGCACTCCGATGTCATCGAGCTTAACGATCACCGCGACGACGCCATAAACAAGGGCCGTGATCATGATGCCCACAAGGACCAGCGTGAAAAGTTCGGTCCAGACTGAAGTGCTTTCGATCATGGAAAGCGCCAGGGTCATAATTTCAGCCGACAGGATCAGATCGGTCTTGATGGCCCCGGCGACACGCGCTTCTTCAAGCGCGGTGGGATCCTTCTCGGCATGCACGTCATCTTCGTGGGATGCTCCTTGGTGAAGGAGCTTGTGCCAGATCTTCTCCGCGCCTTCGAAACAGAGATACATGCCTCCGATCATCAAGAGCGCGGTAATTCCCAGTGGAAAAAAATAGTCGAGCGCCAGAAGCACAGGAATGAGGACAGCCTTGTTCCGCAGGCTGCCCAGCGCGATTTTGCCGATCATCGGCAACTCGCGTGCAGCGGTAATTCCAACAACGTAATTGGGTGTGACCGCGGTATCATCGATGAGAACGCCGATGGTCTTGCTGCCTGCCTTAACGGCATTCGCGGATATGTCATCGATTGAAGCGGAGGCTATCTTTGCGATTGCCGCGACATCATCCAGAAGGGCGAGCAAGCCACTCATAGAAATCTCTCCGCCTTGAGCGCCAGGCACAGCGCGACCATCACGCGTTCGTTCAATGTTGACGGGAATGAACGGATCGCAGCGAAAGTTCAATGCCTGACAGGATTCATCTATGCCTGGCGCCGGCGCGGATCCCTCCCCGAAGACGCTCCCTCCCGACACACCCGGCCCCACGCCCGCCACGCCTTCCGCCTCATCCCACACACACTCGCGCACCCGACAGGTTTCGAACCAGTGACCTCTGCCGACGAAGGAGCGCACAAACCCACGCATTCTTCACGTTCCCCGTTGAAGCGATCTGCCTGATCGTCTAAGAGGGCAACATATCCGGATGCACCCGTAGCTCAGCTGGATAGAGTGCTGCCCTCCGAAGGCAGAGGTCACAGGTTCGAATCCTGTCGGGTGCGCCAAAAATTCCTATTAAATTCAATGCATAGATGAAGCCGGCTGAAATCGGCTAGGGCTAGCTTGCAGGTTCTTGCGCGAACATTCGCGGTGCATTCCAGATGCACCCGTACAAAACCCGTACATCGAGCTTTGCCGTGCCTCAGCAAGCACGCTCGAGCGTGCACCAGTATCGCGAAGTAAAGTGACTCCGAAGGTAATAAGAGGGAAAAGGAAGGTGCCCGCCTACCGCCGAGTCTGAATCGCAGGCACTCCGCCGGACGGTGGCGGACATAGCCGCCGCCCAATCCACCTCACCCGATCAGCAGCTCGTCGTCGTCCAGCGTCTGGCCGCGGATCTGGCGGAACATCTGGATCAGGTCCTCGATCTGCAGGCCCTTGCGCTCGTCGCCGCTGACGTCGAGCACGATCTCGCCGGCATGGAGCATGATGGTGCGGTGGCCGAAGTCGAGCGCCTGGCGCATCGAGTGCGTCACCATCATCGTCGTCAGCTTGCGCTCGGCAACGAAGCGGTCGGTGAGGTTCATGACGAATTCGGCCATACCGGGATCAAGCGCCGCCGTGTGCTCGTCGAGGAGCAGCATCTGCGAGCCGGTCAGCGTCGCCATCACCAGCGACACCGCCTGCCGCTGGCCACCGGACAGCATATCCATGCGGTCGCCAAGCCGGTTTTCGAGGCCAAGATTCAGCTCCGCGATGCGCTCGCGAAAAAGTTCGCGACGTTTGGCGTTCAGCGCCATGGTGAGGCCACGGCGCTTGCCGCGGCGCTCGGCGAGCGCGAGGTTTTCCTCGATGGTGAGCGTGCCGCAGCTGCCGGCGAGCGGGTCCTGGAAGACGCGCGCGACGAGCTCGGCGCGGCGCACCGTCGGCTTGCGCGTCACGTCCGTCGTCCCGATGGTCACCGTGCCGGTGGTCGGCGTGATGTCACCCGCCAGCACGCCAAGCAGCGTCGACTTGCCGGCACCGTTCGAACCGATGACGGTGACGAACGAGCCTTCCTCGATCTCGAGGTTGATGCCGTTGAGCGCCTTCTTCTCAAGGGGCGTGCCCTTGCCGAAAACGACGTCGATGTCCTTGAGCGAAATCATCATCAACCTCCGCGGCGAAGGCGCGGCAGAACGAGCGCAAAGGTTACAAGCACGGCGGTCACCAGGTTGAGGTCCGATGCCTGCAGGCCGAGCACGTCGCTGGAAAGCGCGAGCTGGATCGCGATGCGATAGAGAATGGAACCAATGACGCAGCCGATCAGCGCGATCAGTATGCCACGCGCGCCAAGAAGCGTCTCGCCGATGATGACAGCGGCAAGGCCGACGACGATGGTGCCGACGCCGGAGGTAACGTCGGCAAAGCCGTTGGTCTGGGCAAACAACGCGCCACCCAGAGCGACGAGCGCGTTGGACATCGCCATCCCGAGATAGATCTGCCGCGAGGTGTCCACGCCCTGAGCGCGCGCCATCTTCGGATTGGCGCCGGTCGCGCGCATCGCAAGGCCCGAGTCGCTTTCAAGGAAGCGCCAAACGAGGAACAGCGCGATGGCGACCAGCACGGCGATGAAGATCGGGCGGACCATGAAGTCGCGCAGGCCATGGCCGTAGAAGGGCGACAGCATCGTATCGGCATTGATCAGCGCGACGTTCGGCCGGCCCATGACGCGCAGGTTGACCGAAAACAGCGCGATCATCGTCAGGATCGACGCGAGCAGGTGCAGGATCTTGAAGCGCACATTGAGGAGCGCAGTGACGAGACCGGCAACAGCACCGGCCGCCATCGCGCAAAGCGCTGCCAGCCAAGGATTGACGCCGGCGATGATCAGAACGGCGGCCACCGCCGCGCCCAGGGGGAAGGATCCATCCACCGTCAGGTCGGGGAAGTCGAGCACCCGGAAGGCGAGATAGACGCCGATGGCAACGAACGCATAGACGAGGCCGAGTTCAACGGCGCCCCAAAGCGCAATCTGGCTCACGATTGTCTGCCTTTCCGTGGCATGCGCACCTCACTCAAACCCTGCCCAGCCACGCGCGTATGGCTGGCGTTCTGCCGTCCCGCGCGGATGCGCGGAACGGTCAAGAACAGGAGAGCCGGGCAGCTCGGAGCCGCCCGGCAGCACGGATTACTCGATGACCTTGGTGGCGCGGGAAAGGACGCTTTCCGGCAGTTCCAGGCCAACCTTGGCGGCCTGCGTCTTGTTCACGACCAGGTCGGTGCCTTCGGCAACCTTGACCGCGATGTCGCCCGGGTTCTCGCCCTTAAGGATGCGCACGACCACTTCGCCGGTCTGCTTGCCGACGTCGTAGTAGTTGAAGCCGAGCGCTGCGATAGAACCGCGCGCGACGGAGTCGGTGTCGGCGGTGAACAGCGGCACCTTGGCCTCTTCGGCGACGGCAACAGCCGACTCGAGCGCCGAGATGATCGTGTTGTCGGTCGGAACGTAGATCGCGTCCGCACGACCGATCAGCGCACGCGCCGCGCCCTGCACTTCGGCGGTCTTGGTGGCGGCGGATTCGACGACCGCAATGCCGGCGGCGTCAGCGACTTCCTTGAGGACCGCGAGCAGCGACACCGAGTTCGCCTCGCCCGAATTGTAGAGATAGCCGATGGTCTTCACCCCCGGCATGATCTCCTTGATCAGGTCGACGTGGGATGCAACCGGCGACATGTCGGAAAGGCCGGTGACGTTGCCGCCCGGCTTGTCCATGTCCTTGACAAGCTGCGCGCCGAGCGGGTCGGTAACGGCAGTGAAGACGACCGGAATGTCGCGGGTGGCCGACACGACAGCCTGCGCCGAGGGGGTCGAGATCGGCACGATGACGTTCGGATCATCGCCGATGAACTGGCGGGCGATCTGCGCGGCGGTGGCCGGGTTGCCCTGGGCGGACTGATAGACGAAGGTCAGCCCCTCGCCTTCTTTGTAGCCAGCTTCATTCAGCGCGTCCTTGACGCCGTCGCGGACGGCATCGAGCGCCGGGTGCTCGACGATCGCGGTCACGGCGACGGTGACTTCCTCGGCCTTCGCGGGAAGCACCAGAGCGGCGCTAGCCGCCAGTGCAAGAAACAGAGCTTTCATAGTAAGTCCCCTCCAAAAGTGGCTGACCAGTCCTCTATTTCATTATGCATGCCAATGAAAGATCGTCCGCACAAATTCTGGTCAGTGGCGGTCGCAGCCGCCACTGCGGCTCCACTTGTGGAAATCGCAAAAGCCGACAGGTCACGAGGTTTGCCCTGGGTGAGCCTCGCTCAGTTGTGTGGGCAGCCAGCGGGCCTGACCACTGAAAATCTTAATGAAAGCTAAATTAGATCTCGCTTCATATTCTTGTTTTCGTTGCAACAATGTCACAGACATCGAGGCAACAAGTGCTATCCTTGCGATTCTGAGGGGCTACAATTTCTTTTGGTAAGAAGGACACCAAATGAAGAAGTTAGCACTTACTGCGGCGATACTCGCAGCTGCCTCCACTTCCGCACTGGCGGCTGATGTGGTCTACGAGGAACCGGCGCCCTATACCCCGCCTGCTCCTACAGTCTATGACTGGACCGGTGTCTATATCGGTGTTCAGGGTGGTTACTCGCGCGTGACGCTCGAGAATCCGGGCCTCGTCGATGAAGACTTCGACGGCGGCACGATCGGTGCGCATGCCGGCGCCAATTGGCAGCATGGCAATGTTGTCTTCGGTATCGAGGGTGACATCAACTACCACTGGAATGACAACGACTACATCCTTGCCGGCGTGCCGGTCGAGGTTGGCACTGACTGGTCCGGTTCGCTTCGCGCACGCATCGGCTACGCAATGGACCGTACCCTGCTTTATGCAACGGGCGGTCTTGCCATCACGCGTGGCTACATCGACGAAATCGGCGGCCCGGGTGAGGAAGAAGAAACCTTCACCGGCTGGACCGTTGGCGCAGGCGTCGAGCATGCCTTCACCGACAACTGGACCGCTCGTCTCGAATATCGTTACTCCGACTACGGCGGCGACGACTTCAATCTCGGCGCCGGCGACTTCGACCTGACCGAACACGCCGTTCGCATCGGCGTGAGCTACAAGTTCTGAAGCCTCCACTCAGGGCAACTGGGGGCCGGTTTTCCGGCCCCCATTTTCGCATCCGGCGGAAGCTGCCCTCTCCGTGAGGTTTCGAACGCTGCACAGTGCGTGCACGAAGAGGAGCCTTTGCCGGCGACCTTCCGCAACGTACATTGGCGGGCATGAAAAAGATCGGCTTTCTCTCCTTCGGCCACTGGTCGCCCTCACCCCAATCCGGCACCCGCTCGGCCTCCGACGCGCTCCTGCAGTCCATCGACCTTGCGGTCGCGGCGGAAGAGCTTGGCGCTGACGGCGCTTACTTCCGCGTCCACCACTTCGCCCGCCAGCTCGCCTCCCCCTTCCCGCTGCTCGCCGCGGTTGGCGCAAGGACGAAGCGCATCGAAATCGGCACCGCCGTCATCGACATGCGCTACGAGAACCCGCTTTACATGGCGGAGGATGCCGGTGCGGCGGACCTGATCTCCGGCGGACGTCTCCAGCTCGGCATCAGTCGCGGCTCGCCCGAGCAGGTCATCGATGGCTGGCGCTACTTCGGCTACCAACCGGCAGAAGGCGAGACCGACGCCGACATGGCGCGCCGCCACGCAGAAGTGTTTTTCGACGTCATCCGCGGCCATGGCTTCGCGCAGCCCAACCCGCGACCGATGTTCCCCAACCCTCCGGGCCTGCTGCGCCTCGAGCCGCATGCCGAAGGACTGCGTGACCGTATCTGGTGGGGCTCGGCTACCAACGGCACCGCGATCTGGGCAGCAAAGCTTGGCATGAACCTGCAGAGCTCGACCCTGAAGTTCGATGAGAGCGGCAAGCCTTTCCACGTTCAGCAGGCGGAGCAGATCCGCGCCTATCGCGAGGCGTGGAAGGAAGCCGGCCATACGCGCGAGCCGCGCGTGTCGGTGAGCCGCTCCATTTTCGCGATCGTCAACGACCTCGACCGCGCCTACTTTGGCTACGGGAACAAGGAGAGCGACACCGTCGGTTATATCGAGGAGAACACACGTGCGATCTTCGGCCGCTCCTACGCGGCGGAGCCGGACGTGCTGATCAAGGAGCTTGCCGGGGACGAGGCAATCGCCGAGGCGGATACGCTGTTGCTGACGGTCCCGAACCAGCTCGGCGTCGACTACAACGCCCACGTGATCGAGTCGATCCTGAAATACGTGGCCCCGGCGCTGGGCTGGAGGTAAACGGCGGCTGTTAAGCCTTCTGCCTGACGCAGCCGTCTGGCCATCTGGTTGCGACGGCGGGTCAGGCTTTGGCGTGACGCACGACGCGCCTCGACAGGTTGCTGTTGGCCATCACCGCCGGCGCGGTCAGCGGCGTTCAGGCATGGATCCGCGGGTCAGGCCCGCGGATGACGAATGGAGAAAGGCCAGAATCCAACCCTTCACGGTTGGCGCATTCCAACTGGCTTTTCGAGTGATCGTGACAAACGGTGCGGGGAAGCGCCGACGGCGACGTAGCAGGAATCACACCTCCCCCTCGTCATGCCCCGGCTGGACCGGGGCATCCAGGCCGGAACATTTCCAACGAGCCAGCGGTGACCAACCTGCCGTAAAGGCGAGGCCCTACCCCGCCTGGCCCATCTTGCCCGGGTTCATGATGCCGAGCGGGTCGAGTGCCGCCTTGATTCGCTTCATCGACTCCACGGCCGCATCGCCGTGCTCGCGGCGCATGAACTTCAGCTTGCCAATGCCAATGCCGTGCTCGCCGCTCACCGTGCCGCCGCTCGCCAGCGCACGCTCGGCCGAGCGATCCGCCAGTCGTGCGGCCTCGGCAAGCTCAACCTCGTTGTTCGGATCGACCAGATAGCCGGCGTGGAAGTTGCCATCGCCGGCATGGGCGATGATCTGCCCCTCGAGAAACGACGCTTCGATATCCGCCAGCCCCGCGACGATGTTTTCCGCCAGCTTCGAGATCGGCACGCAGATGTCGCTGGTATAGATCTCGCAGCCTGCGCGGCGCGACTTCACCGCCCAGTAGTGGTTATGCCGCGCCTGCCAGAGCCGCGCGCGCTCGTCTGCATCGGTCGACCACTGGAAGCCAGAGCCGCCATTGTTCGCGGCAATCTCCGCCACGATCTGCGACTGCTCCTCGACCCACGCCGGCGTTCCCTCGAATTCGAAGAACAGCGTCGGCGCGACCTTGAGGTTCATGCCGGAATACATGTTCGTGCTCTCGATCGAGTACTCGTCGAGGAATTCGACGCGGCCGATCGGAATGCCGTACTGCACTGTCTCCTGAACCGTCGCGATCGCGCCTTCGACCGTGTCGAAAGCACATACCGCAGCCGCCACCTGCTCCGGCACCGGGTGCAGCCGCACGGTGAGCTCCGTGATGATGCCGAGCGTTCCTTCCGAGCCGACGAACAGGCGCGTGAGGTCATAGCCGGTCGACGATTTTTTGGCGCGCGAGCCGGTCTTGAGCACCTCGCCGTCGGCGGTCACGACGCGCAGCGCCAGCACGTTCTCGCGCATGGTGCCGTAGCGCACCGCTGCCGTGCCGCTCGCGCGGGTGGAAGCCATGCCGCCCAGCGATGCATCGGCACCCGGGTCGACTGGGAAGGTCAGGCCCAGCGCCCGCAGCTCGGTGTTGAGCTGCTTGCGGGTTACGCCCGGCTGCACCACCGCCAGCGCATCCTCCGCTACGATCTCGACGATGTTGTTCATCTCGCGCGTGCTGACCGAGATGCCACCGTGCACCGGGATGGTGTGGCCCTCCATCGACGACCCGGCGCCGTAAGGCACGATCGGCACGCGATGCTCGGCGCAGACGCGCACAATGGCCTGCACTTCCACTTCCGTCTTCGGGAATGCGACGGCGTCCGGCATGTGGGGCACGTTGCTCGACATGTCGCGGCTGTGATGCTCGCGCACGGCCTCTGATGTGACGAGCCTATCACCGAGAATGGGTTTCAACGCCTCGATCGCGCGGCGTGCTGCTTCAGACATAATGGCCCTTCTTGCCCGCCCCCGTCGTCCTGGTGGGATGACGAGACGAAGCGAGCTCCTTGCATGTTATGAACTCCAGCAGCGCGGGAACGCCCTGCTTCGTCTGCTCTATACCACGTTTGATCGCGGGGACGATCTCGGACGGATCGGTAATCCGCTCCCCATAGCCGCCGAAAGCGCGGGCCATCGCGGCGTAATCGCCGGAAATGTCGGTCGCGCGGTACTTCTCCGTCGACACGCCCATGATCGGCAATTCCATCGCCATGGAGAAGTTGTTGAGAAGGATCGAAAGGATCGGGATCCTCTCGCGCACGGCGGTCTCGAAATCCATGCCTGTGAAGCCGATGGCCGCGTCACCCCAGACATTGATGCAGAGCTTGTCCGGGCAGGCCAGCTTCGCTCCCATCGCCAGCCCCAGGCCATAGCCGAGCTGGGTGCTCTTGCCCCAGCCGATATAGCTCAGCGGCTCCGTCGACACCCAGAACGGCGACAGCTGGTCGCGCGGGCTACCGGCATCGTGGGTGATGATCGTATTGGCGACGTCGACCGTCTTCTGCAGGTCCCAGAGTACCCGGTAAGGGGAAAGCGGCTTGTCGTTTGAGGTCAGCTTGGGCATCCATTCGGCAAGCCACGCCTCGCGCACGGAGGCAATTTCCTCCGCGACCGCAGTCCACGAACGTCGCGGCTCGCCCCGGCGCTCGAGCTCCGCCAGCACTGCGTCGAGGGTGAGCCCTGCATCGCCCACCATCGCCACCTCGCACTCGTAGTCCTTGTTGATGTGCGCGAAGTCGAGGGTCGAGTGGATGACGCGCTTGCCGACCGGCATGCCGACGCCAAAGGCCGTCTGCGTGAACGAGCAGCCGATGCCGAAGATGACATCCGATTCGTCGAGGAAATGACGCACCGTATAGGGGATCGCCGCCCCGCCAGAGCCAAGCGCCAGTGCATGGTTCTCACGGAACGCGCTCTTGCCTTCGAGGCTGGTGCAAACCGGGATCGCGAGCCACTCTGCCAGCTGCTTCAGCTGCGGCCACGCCTGCGCATAATGAATGCCCTGACCTGCATAGAGAACCGGGCGCTTGGCGGACAGCAGCAGATCGACGGCCGCGCGCACGGCTGCCGGATCCGGCGCGGTACGCGTGGTCACCACCGGCCGATAGTCCAGCGGCTCCGGTACCTCTTCGTCCCAGATGTCATTCGGTATTTCGATGACCACCGGGCCGCCCCGCCCATTGCGCAGCTGCGAGAATGCGCGCCGGAAGACGTTGGGAATGTCGGCGGGGACATTCAGCGGCTCGACCATCTTGGTGATCGAACGCATCGAGACTGTCGAATTGTAGTTCGGCGCAATATGCGCCAGCTTGCGGGGGTAGCCGCCCGGCAGCACGAGGATCGGCACCGATTCCGAATAGGCCTGGGCGATCGCGCCGTAGGAATTTTCGGTACCCGGCCCGAGCTGCATTGCAAACGCGCCGATCTTCTTTCCGGACGAGAGACGCGAAATGGCATCTGCCATGTGAATGCCGGTCCGCTCCTGTCGGACGATGATCGGCCGGATGTCGGCCATGGCCGCATGTTCGATCACATGATTGACCGGATAGGCGCAGAGGATCTCGATCCCCTCACGCTTCATGATCTCCGCAATTGCATCCGCTACCTTCATGGATGCTTCCTCCCTCTCATCCCCTGAAATCTTCCGGCGCCCATGCGCCGCGATGGCGCACGGACAGCTGCCGCGCCCCATCGATCGTGCACGCGCCGGATTGAACCAGCGCGACCCGCAATTCCTCGTTCAGGAGAGTGGCAACGTGACGGGCGCCTTCTCCTCCCAGCGCTCCCAGGCCAAACATGAACGCTCGCCCGACGAGCACCCCGTCCGCTCCGCATGCGAGCGCCTTAAGCACGTCGGCGCCCGACATGATCCCGCTGTCCATCAGGATCGTCATCTCCGGCCCGACCGCAGCGCGGATCGCCGGAAGAACGTCAATGCTCGCGGGGGACGGATCAAACTGCCGGCCGCCATGATTCGAGACCACCACACCGTCAACGCCGATCTCGCGAGCGATTACGGCGTCGCCTGGATGCATGACTCCCTTGACCAGAAGCGGCTTTTTCCACTTTTCGCGGATCCGCTTCATCAACTCCCAGGTGATGCCGCCGCCGGCTCGCCTGGTGCGCATGAAAGCTTCGAGTTCCTTCCGGTCTGCTCCCGGTGCACAATAAGGGCGAAGGTTTACCAGTGCGGGAGCGCCTTCGCGCGACAGGGCCGCCAGCCAGGCTGGACGCGTCAGCATCGCGAGGATCTTTTCCGGCGTCAGCCGCATCCTTGGCAGCATGCCATTGCGCATGTCGCGCACGCGCCGTGCGGGAGCCGGAATGTCGAGCGTGACGGCCAGTGCCTGTGCCCCCGCTTCGTCTGCTCGGCGGATAAGATCGAACGTCACCGCATGATCGTCGGCGGGGAAGCCGTATAGCTGGAACCAGGTGTTCTGCGGCGCAATCCTCGCGACGTCCTCGATGGGCATGGTGGACATCGTCGAGGGCATATAGGCAATGTTGCTCTCTCGCGCCGTCTCGGCCAGGAACCGCGGAGCGCCCGGCCACATCGCGCCGTCCATACCTACCGGCGCAATGACGATCGGCGAGGCGTAGGTCCGGCCAAAAAGAGTTGTGGAGGTACTGGGCTCCGCCAATGCGTGCCCATAACGCGGGACGATCTCGATCTCCTGCATTGCGCGATAGTTGCGGGCACACGAGAGTTCCTCACCGGTGCCGCCCTTCAGGAAATCGAACGTGAAATATGGAATGCGCCGCCGCGCCAGCCGTTCGAGATCAGCGACCGTCGGATAGCGCAGGCTCCTCGTTGCATGCCTGGATTGTTTGTCAGCCAAAAGTGCCTCCTCCCCGCACCGTGCTAAGCGCCACATCTATAGGCTGTATACACCCGAGCGTCTACGGGCGCCTTATATATCTGCGGTCGCTCACATACTCCGTTTCCCAATCTTGGGATTCCGGGCGCGTTTAGCGCCTGCCCCAGCTTGTTTCGGACCGACATTTATGATGTTACTGTATACGTGAGGAAACGGGCGCGGGGGTTGAGGTCACTTGCGCGTTCGACCGTATTGGGAGGCATTCATGTATACACGCACATTGGCGGCGCTGGCACTTTCTGCGGCCTTCGTCCTGCCGTCGTCGGCTGCAGAGGTAGAGCTGACGCTTTCGCACTGGGTACCGGGTACCCACCCGCTGCAGGTGACCGGCATGGAGCCGTGGGCCGAATCGATCAAGCAGGCGTCCAACGGCCGCATTGAGATCAGCATCTTCCCGGCATCGCAGCTCGGCGCCGCAGGCGACCATTATGACATGGCCCGCGACGGCATCGTCGACATCGGCTTCATCAACCCGGGTTACCAGCCGGGCCGCTTCCCGGTCATGGCCGCAGCTGAAATTCCGTTCCTGTTCGCCAATGCCCGCGGCGGCATCCGTGCTCTGACCGAGTGGTACGATCAGTATGCCGAGCAGGAAATGGGTGACACCTATTTCTGCATGGCGATCTCGCATGATCCGGGCACCATCCACTCGAAGGAGCCGGTGATCGTCCCCGCGGACATCAAGGGCAAGAACGTCCGCCCGGCCAACGCTACCGAAGCTCGCTTCGTTTCCCTGCTCGGCGGCGCATCGGTGCAGGTCCCGGCCGGCGAAATGCGCGAAGTTCTCGCCCGCGGCACCGCCGACATGACGCAGTCGCCCTGGAACTCGCTCTACACCTTCGGCGCGAACGACGTCGTCTTCCACCATCTCGACATGCCGTTCTACTTCTCGATCAACGCCTTCATTTTCAACAAGGCCAAGGTCGAGGGCCTGTCGCCGGAAGATCGCAAGGTCATCGACGATCACTGCACGCCGGAATGGGCAGAACGCATTGCCAGCGGCTGGACCGACGCGGAAGCAGCCGGCCGTGACAAGATCGCAGCCGACTCGGCGCACACGCTTCACGTCCCGACGCCAGAGCAGGTTCAGCTTTGGAAGGACGCTGCCGCTCCGCTCAAGGACGAGTGGCATGCAACCGTCAGCGCCAAGGGCCTCGACGCCGACGCCATCTGGAACAGCCTCGTCGAGACGCTGAAGAAGTACGATTCGCTGGCTCAGTGATCGGGGGAGATCCGGGCCCGACAACCATATTGTTCGAGGAGGAGAACATATGAACTTCAAGACATTGCTGGCATCGGTGGGCATCGCCGCCATTGCGGCCACCGCTCAGGCAGCGGAAGTCGAGCTTTCGCTGTCGCATTGGGTGGGTGCACAGCACCCGCTCCAGCCAGGTGGCATGGAGCCCTGGGCTGAGTCGATCAAGCAGGCCTCCAACGGCCGCATCGAGATCAATATCTTCCCGGCCCAGCAGCTTGGCGCCGCAGCCGACCACTACGACATGGCGCGCGACGGCGTCGTCGACATCGCCTTCATCAACCCGGGCTACCAGCCGGGCCGCTTCCCGATCATTTCGGCGGGCGAAATCCCCTTCACCATCAACAATGGCAAGGCGGGTTCGCGCGCTTATGACGAGTGGTACCGCGAGTACGCCGGCAAGGAGATGAACGACGTCTACTTCTGCATGACGCATCTCCACGACCCGGGCACGATCCACGGTGTCAACGGCCCGATCAAGGTGCCGGCCGACCTGAAGGGCAAGAACATCCGCCCGGCGCACGGTACCATGGCACGCATGCTCAACTCGCTCGGTGCGGCTTCGGTCTTCGCCGGTGCCGCGGAAATGCGTGAACTGATCGCCCGTGGTGCTGCCGAGATGACGGCGTCGCCGTGGAACTCGATCTACACCTTTGGCGCGCAGGACCTCGTCAAGCACCACCTCGACATCCCGCTTTACGTGACGGTGTTTGCCTTCGTCTTCAACAAGTCGGTGGTGGACGGCATGTCGCCGGAGAACCGCAAAGTCATCGACGACCACTGCACCTCGGAGTGGGCTGAGAAGATGGCCGAGAAGTGGGTCGACGCTGAGGCTGCCGGTCGCCAGCGCATGATCGACGAGGGTCATACCCTCTACGCGCCGACCCAGGAGGAGCTCAACCTCTGGATCGAGGCCGCCGCACCGCTGAGCGGCGAGTGGAAGGCAGAGGCCACCAAGGCCGGTGTCGATGCCGATGCCGCCTGGGCTCGTCTCGAAGAGATCCTCGACAAGCACGACTCGCGCGTGAAGTAACCGCCCGCCTCACCGGCCAGGCGGTGCACATCATCAGGCGGGCGCTCTGGCGCCCGCCTCATTGAATCTCAGAACTCCAAACTGGAGGCAATCATGCTTCGCAAGGTGGAACGCTTTTGCGGCGCCGTCGATACAGTGGCAGCCATCCTGCTCGGGCTGGTCATGATGCTGATCGTCGCCTCGACCGCAGGTCGCTATCTATTTTCCTGGCCAATACCGGATTCATTTGACGTCTCGCGCCTGTTGATCGGCGCCTGCGTCATGTGGGGCCTGGCCTCCGTCGGCTACCGTGGTGGCCATATCGCCGTCGACCTCGTTCATGAGATGGTCGGCGAAAAGGCCAAGCGCGCCATCGACTTCTTCGCCTGGCTGGTCCTGCTCGGCTTCACCATCGCCCTGGCGTGGATGCTCTACTACCGCGTGACAAGCGCCTTTGCGAGCAACGAGGCGACCTTCGACCTGCGCATTCCCGTCTGGCCGTTCCTGCTGCTGATCTGGGTCGGTTGCGCGCTCAGCGTGTTCACCGTTGCATTTTCGATTTTCCGTCGCCCGTCAGAGGGTGAACAAGACCAGGGCGAGGGATTTGGCCTATGAGCTACGCAGACTGGGTCGCCGTTCTCGGCTTCGTGGGCATGTTTGTGCTGATGGGACTACGCGTTCCGATCGGCATCGCCATGGGTATCGTGGGTGTTGTGGGCTTCGGGGCGATCCGCGGCATCAATCCCGCTCTGAATCTTCTGACCACCTCCCCTGTTCGCACGATCACCGACTTCAACCTGAGCCTGGTTCCGTTCTTCGTGCTGATGGGCGTCTTTGCCACCAATTCGGGCATCTCCCGCGAACTCTTCCGTACCGGAAATGCCTGGCTCGGCCAGTTCCGTGGCGGCCTTGCGTTGTCCACGGTCGCAGCCTGCGCCGGCTTCTCCTCGATCTGCGGCTCCTCCGTGGCGACCGCCGCCACCATGACCCGCATCGCCCTGCCGGAGATGCGCAAGGTCGGCTACCATGACGGCACGTCCACCGGCGTCATTGCCGCTGGCGGCACGCTCGGCATCCTGATCCCGCCGTCGGTGGTGATGGTCATCTATGGCTATCTGACCGAGACTGACGTCGGCCGCCTGTTCGTGGCGGGTATCATCCCGGGCATCCTTGCCACCGTCATGTACATGGCTGCGGTTCTTGTCGCTCATCACAGAGGCCTGCCGTCGGGCAAGAAGTTCGACCTGCGCGAAGCGTTCGCCTCCCTCCTCCCGATCTGGGCGGTTGTCGTGCTGTTCATCGCCATCATCGGCGCGATCTATCTCGGCATCGCCACCCCGACGGAGGCTGCCGCGGTCGGCGCATTCCTGACGATGGTCATCGGCATCATCCGTCGCCGCCTGAACACGCAGCAGATCATCGACAGCCTTGTCGAATCGCTGCGCACGTCGGTGTCGATCTTCACCGTCCTCATCGGTGCGGTGCTGTTCGGCTACTTCCTGGCAATCACCCAGGCGCCGCAGAAGCTCACCATGTTCCTGATCGACATGGATCTCGGGGCCTACGGTACGCTGATCCTCATCCTCATCATGTTCTTCATCGCCGGCGCGCTGATGGACGAGATGGCGATGATCATCCTGTTCGTGCCGATCGTCTTCCCGGTGATCGTCCACCTCGGCTTCGACCCGATCTGGTTCGGCATCATCCTTGTGACGTCCTGCCAGCTCGGCATGATCTGTCCACCAGTGGGCATCAACGTCTTCGTCATCAATTCGATCGCGAAGGAAGTGAAGCTGACGACGATCTATCGCGGCGTGATGCCATTCATCGGCGCAGACATCATCCGCATGGCGCTGATGATCCTGTTCCCGGCGATCGTCCTTTGGCTTCCGGCCACGATGCGCTGATCCGGTCAGCCTGGTTAAAACGGAAAGCCCCGGAAAAATTCGGGGCTTTTTCTTTGCCAGCCCGCCGACAAGAAACTCGCCGGAAAAAGGAAAGCCGCCGGATTTCTCCGGCGGCTTTCCTTGTTTGGTTCTGGCCTTTGAGCCTTATCCTGCGAAGTGGATGGTCTTCACTTCGAGGTAGTTGTCGAGGCCTTCGGGGCCGCCCTCGCGGCCGACACCCGACTGCTTGAAGCCGCCGAACGGCTGCTTGGGGTCGACGATCATGCCGTTGACGGTGACGTTGCCCGAGCGGATGCGGCGGGCAATCGCGTAGCCGCGCTCCGGATCAGCGGCATAAACCGAGGCGTTGAGGCCGTAGTCGGAGTTGTTGGCCTTGCGGACCGCGTCTTCCTCGTCCGAGTAGCTGATGATCGAGACGACGGGGCCGAAGATCTCATCCTGGGCGATCTTCATGTGTGCGTCGACGTCAACGAAAACGGTCGGCTCGACGTAGTAGCCCTTATCGAAGCCGGCGGGACGTCCGCCGCCGCAGGCGATCTTCGCACCTTCCGCACGGCCGGCGGCGATGTAGCCTTCGACGCGGGCGCGCTGGCGGCCCATCGTGAGCGGGCCCATCTGCGTCGACGGGTCGAACGGATCACCAACCTTGATGTTCTTCACCGCGCCGACATAGAGGTCGACGAATTCCTGCTTACGGCTTTCCGGCACCAGAATTCGGGTCAGCGAGAAGCAGACCTGGCCCGTGATCGGCATGGTGTAAACCATCAGGCTCGGCAGCGCCTTGGTGAAGTCGGCATCATCGAGAAGAACAGCAGCCGACTTGCCGCCTAGCTCCAGGCTGACGCGGGCAAGGCGCTCGGCGCAGACGGCAGCAATGTGCTTGCCCGCTGCGGTCGAGCCGGTAAAGGCAACCTTATCGATGCCCTTGTGGCGGACGAGATAGTCGCCGCCCTCACGGCCGGCCGGAACAAGGTTGAACACCCCAGCGGGCAGCCCAGCTTCCTCGATCGCCTCGGCCAGGATGTAGGCTTCGAGCGGCGTTTCCGGCGACGGCTTTGCGACGAACGTGCAGCCAGCGGCGAGGCCAGCGGCAATCTTGTAGGACAGAAGCACCATCGGCGCGTTCCACGGCGTGATCGCCGCGCAGACGCCAACCGGCTCGCGCACGACGCGCACCTTGCCGCCATCGTCACGCTGACGCTCGGACACGAAGCCGTAGGTCTCGATCAGGTCGGCGTAGTAGTTGAACAGCATCGCGTTCTGACCGACCAGCTTCTTGGTCAGCATGATCGGCGCACCGACCTGATACGTCCACGCGTAGGCGATCTCGTCGAGGCGCCGGGTGATGATGTCGGCGACCTTGCGCAGGTAGACCGCGCGCTCTGCCGGAGCCATGCGCGGCCACGGGCCATTGTCGAAGGCGTCGCGGGCCGCCCACACGGCACGGTCGATGTCCATCGGACCGGCTTCCGGATAGCTGAACAGCTTTTCCTCGGTCACCGGCGAGATGACGTCGAGCTTGTGTTCGGACGAGGAGTCCGCCCACTTGCCGGCGATGAACAGCTTTTCAGGAGTCTTCGGACGCCAGTCCTTGCCGGTGCCTGAAACGGCATTCTGCGCAACGATGTTCATGGATTTTTCTTCCTCTTTCAGGATGACCTCGAGCAAGCGCGAGCCCTTCTGGGCGAGCATCTCGCGAAGGCACGATTCAAGCTGGGTTCCGTCCGAGCAGCGCTGCGCCTTACAGCCCTGCGCCTGAGCAATGGAAACGAAGTCGATATGGCCGATATCAACACCGTCGACGCTGCCGGCACCTGTCTTGCCTGCAATTCCTTTGAGCGCGGCATAGCCGCCATTGTTGAGGATCACAACAAGCAGATCGACATCTTGGTCAACCGCTGACCAAAGCGACTGGATCGCATAGAGGCTCGATCCGTCGCCGATGATGGCGATGACCGGCTGATCTGGCCGAGTCAGCGCCACACCAACCGCCGCCGGCAGGCCGTAGCCGAGGCCGCCGCTGGCGGTGGTGAAGAAGCCCGCCGGCCGCTCGATCGGCAGATGATCATGCATCGGGTCACGTGCCGTGGGCGATTCCTCGACGATGATGCTGTCGGGCGAACGAACGTCGGCAAGCGTCTGCATCAGCAGCGCCTGCGAGATCGGCTTGGTCACCGGCACCCGCCGGATGACGCGAGCCGGCTCCGCCCGCTGCGGCCGCCTTTTCACCCGTGCCAGCAGCCCTTCGGCCGCCAGCCGCGTGTTCGCCACAAGAGCGGTTCCAACCGCAGCCGCGGCGACCTGCTTAGGGTCGTCGCTGATCTGGCACAGCTTCGCGCCTGCCGGAAGGTGATCCCCCGAGCCCGGGAAATGATAGGTGAAGACCGGAGCGCCGAGTACCAGCACGTAGTCGGCGTTGCCGAAGCAGCGCGACAGTGCGGGCTGGTGCGCCGGCAGGAAACCGGCGAACAGCGGATGCCGCTCCGGGAAGCTGCAGCGCGAAGACAGCGGGCTCACCCAGACCTTGGCCTGCAGCGTTTCGGCAAGCCGCACCACCGCATCCCAGCCACCGTCAATGTCGACGCCAGCACCGACAACAATGACGGGTTCGCGCGCGTCGTTGATCGCCTCGGCAACCTTGTCGAGGCACGCCGGGTTCGGCGCGATAACCGTATCGACTTCGCGTTCCACCACCGGCGCACAGGGCTTGTCCCAGTCGCTCAGCGGTACCGACACAAGCACAGGCCCCATCGGCGGCTGCAAAGCCATGTGATAGGCGCGGGCAATCGCTGCCGGCACATCCTCCGGCCGGGCCGGTTCGATCGCCCACTTCACGTACGGCTTCGGGAACTCCACCGGCGCGTCATTGCCGAGGAACGGATCGAACGGCAGCAGGTCGCGCGTCTGCTGGCCCGTCGTCACGATCAGCGGCGTGCGGTTGCGGAAGGCGGTGTAGAGATTTCCCATCGCGTGGCCGAGGCCCGCGCTGGAATGCAGGTTGACGAAGGCGGGCTTTCGCGACGCCTGCGCATGGCCATCGGCCATCGCCAGCGCGATCGACTCCTGCAGGCCGAGGACGTAGGAAAAATCCTTCGGCAGGTCGACGAACATCGGCAGCTCCGTCGAACCGGGATTGCCGAAGATGGTCGTCATACCCTTGGCGCGCAGGAAGTCGAACACAGCATCCCTGACCGTCCGGTCAGGGATAGCCGTCGACGATGCCAGGAAGTCCTGGCTCATCTTGTTCATTGCTTCCTCCCAAAAATCGTGGAGAGCATCCGCCTGCCCCCAGGTTGGACACCCCCAAGTGAAAGTATCGCACGCACCGCCCTTTACCGCTATTTACAGAATCTGCGCAAAGTCATTACGATCAGTTATGACTTTGGATGTTCGCTCCGCCTCAGTCCTGCTCGAATGCGCCCGCCACGGCAGCCTTGGCCGCGCGGCGATAGCCCTCAACATGACCCAGCCCGCACTGACACGGACGCTGAAACTGGTTGAAGCAAGCTACGGTGTTCAGCTGTTCGAGCGCACCACCCGCGGCGTGGTGCTAACCGTCTATGGCGAGGCGCTGTTGCCTTATGCACGGCTGGTCGTCTCGGAAGTCGCCAACGCTGAAGACCTGATCCGTCAAATGCGGGGCGCCAGCCGGGGCGTCGTACGCATCGGTGGCGTGGCGAGCGTCGTGCCGAGCTTCATCGTCACCGCCATTGCCCGGATGCGGGAAAAGCATCCGGACGTGCGGTTCCAGATCGTCGAAGAGATGGAGGATCTTCTGCTCGAGGGCCTGAAGAGCGGCGACATCGACATTGCCATATCGCCGGAGCCCTACGCCGACGACGAGATAACGCTGGCGACGCCTGACACATTGCAGGACGACGTCCACGTTTACGCGCGGCCGTCGCATCCGCTCGCCGGTCGCGAGCAGGTCAGCCTGGAGGAAGTCGCGGAAGCCGACTGGGTGCTGCCGCCAATGGGAACGCCGATCGCCAAGGAATGGTACCGGCGCTTCCACAATCGCGGGATCGAGCCGCGCCAGCCGGCCATCGCCTCACGCTCGATCGGCGTGATCCGCTCGGCGGCACAGATACAGGACCTGCTCTGCTGGCTTCCGGAACCCCGGATGCCGCACGAGCATGGCAGCGAGGGTCTGGTGAAGATCGCCGTTCCGGAGCTGCAGTGGCAGCGCTCGTTTCGCATCTACCGTCGCCGCAAGGGAATCGTACCGCCTCCGGCCAGCATACTCGTGCAGGCAATCCGCGAACTGGCTTTGCCCGAGAGCGCTTAGTCGCCGCTTACACCCCAGCCGATCACCTTGCGCAACAGCGACACGAGCTGCTCGCGCTCGGCATCGTTCAGCATGGCAAGCGCGCGGCGATCGTCGTTGACGAGCCGCGTGCGCAGCTGCTCCGCCAGCGCCCGTCCTTCTTCCGTGGGCGACAGCGTGACGACGCGACGATCCTCGGGCGAGACCCGGCGGGAGATGAGCTTCTTCTTCTCCAGCCTAGCGACCATCTTCGTCATGTTCGGCCAGCGGATCCGCAGGAGATCCGCCACAGAACCCTGCCGCGCTTCCGGGTTCATCGCAATTGCGATGAGCACCGTCTGTTCCGGCAGGCTGAGGTCGATGTCGCCCTGCAGGGACGCCACCGCGTCATAGGCCACGAGCTCTGCAATTCGCAGCATGAAGCTCGCAGAAGCCTCCATCTCACCGAGGGTGAGCTCGGCTTCCGCGAGTGCGTCTTGCCCGGGCATGAACGGGATTATTCCTTTGGGGCGATGCGGGCGGCGCGCTTTTCGAGGAAGGCGCGCAGGCGCTCATGGGCTTCCGGCGTCGTCTGCGTGAAGGCGGCGATCATCGATTCGAAGAACAGGCCTTCATCGTACCCGCTGTCGCGGATGCGCGGCAGCGCGTTGATGACCGCGTAGTTGGAAAGCGGAGCGTTGGTGGCTGCCTTCTTCGCGAGCTCGGTCGCCTTTGCCAGCGCCTCACCAGCAGGCGTGACGTAGGTGACGATGTTTGCCTGGCGCGCCTCATCGACGTCGAGCACCCGGCCAGTCAGCATCATGTCGGTCATCAGCGGCACGCCCATGATGCGCGAGGTGTGCACGGAACCGCCGCCGCCGACGAAAATGCCACGCTGGCCTTCCGGCAGGGCGAAGAATGCGGTGCGGTCGGCAACGCGCACATGCGCGACCGAGGCGAGCTCGAGGCCGCCACCGATCACTGCCCCGTGCAGCGCCGCGAAATAGGGAATGCGGCCGCCGCGGATCTTCTGAAACACGCGGTGCCAATTACGCGAACCGTCGATCCCCTCGATCGCGGTCTTCAACGAATGCTCGGCAAGATCGAGCCCGGCACAGAAGTGATCGCCCTCCCCGCAGATCACTACCGCCAGCGCCTCGGAGGCCGCCTGATCCACCGCAACCTCGAGGTCGGCCAGCATCTGATCGTTCATGGCGTTGCGCTTGTCCGGCCGCGTCAGCGTCAGCCGCGCGATCCCGTCCTCGATGCTATATTCCACAAACGCCATGTCTTCCTCCAAATGCACTCTTGTTTCCGAGTAAACAGTTATGCATCATATCAGATAGGACCCGCAAGGGTAGGCGACAATTTGTGCGCCATTGGGAAGAGGATCAGGGAGGCCGAATGTCCTACTCACAGGACTGGAAGGGCGCGCCTATGCGCCCGGTGGAGTTTCACACCTACTCGCCGGTTGTGACCGTCAAGGAGGACGGCACGATCTACGTCACCGACCGGATGCCACAGCCGAGCTATCCGACGCGAGTTACAGACGCACTTGAGAAATACGCGAAGGAGACGCCGGAGCGCGTCTTCATCGCCGACCGCAAGGGCGGCAACGGCTGGCGCACCATCACCTACGGCGAAATGCTGGAACGCGTGCGCCGCATCGCGCAGTACTTGCTCGACAAGAACCTGTCGGCAGAGCGGCCGCTGGCGATCCTCTCCGGCAACGACATCGAACATGCGACGCTCGGCCTCGCGGCCGTCTATGCCGGTGTCGCCTACGCTCCCCTCTCCCCGCAGTACTCGCTGAACGGCGACTATACGCGCCTGAAGGACGTCCTCGCTTCGATCACTCCGGGCATGGTCTACGCTGCTGACGCGCGCGCGTTCGCGCCGGCGATCAAGGCAACCGTTCCCGACATTCCGTTCATCGCCGATGAGGCGACGGAGGGCGCGATTCCCTTTGCGGATCTGCTGAAGACCGAGCCGACCGATGCTGTGGACGCCGCCAACGCGGAAATCACCGGCGATACGATCGCAAAGTTCCTGTTCACATCGGGCTCGACTGGCACGCCGAAAGCGGTGATCAACACCCACCGGATGATCTGCGCCAACCAGGCGGCCATCCGCCAGGCCTTCTCCTTCATGAAGACGGAGCCCCCGGTCCTGCTCGACTGGGCGCCGTGGAACCACACGGCTGCGGGCAACAAGAACTTCTACATGGTCATGACTAACGGCGGCACGCTCTATCTCGACGACGGCCGCCCGACCAAGGCGGAGATCGGCAAGACCGTCCGCAACCTCAAGGAAGTGTCACCGACCTGGTACTTCAACGTTCCGACCGGCTTCGACATGCTGATCCCGGAGCTGCAGAAGGACGTGGAGCTGCGCCGGAACTTCTTCAGGAACCTGCGCATGCTCTGGTACGCGGGCGCTTCGTTGTCGCAGCCAAGCTGGGAAGCGCTTGAGCAGCTGGCGGTCGACACCACCGGCGGACGCGTGCTGATTGGCGCGGGCCTCGGCGCGACCGAAACGGCTCCTGCGGCTCTGTTCTGCACCTGGCCGCAGGAAGGCGCCGGCAACGTCGGCCTGCCCGTCCCCGGCGTCACGCTCAAGCTGGTGACCTATGAAGGCAAATACGATGCACGCGTGAAGGGCGACAACATCACGCCGGGCTACTGGCGCCAGCAGAAGCTGACCGCCGACGCTTTCGACGAAGAAGGTTTCTATCGCCTCGGTGACGCGCTGCTCCCGATCGACGTTGACGATTTCTCCAAGGGCTTCAAGTTCGACGGCCGCACCGCGGAAAACTTCAAGCTCGATACCGGCACCTGGGTATCGACTGGTGCGCTGCGCATGCAGATCATCGACCATTTCGGCGAGCTGATCCGGGACGTTGCTCTGACGGCCCCCGACAAGCCATATCTCGGCGCGATCGTCTTCCCCCGCGACCCGGATCTTGCCGACGATGCGGCACTGCGGGAAAAGCTGCGCGAGAAGCTGGTCTCGCTTGCTGAAAGGTCCTCCGGCTCGTCCAACCGCGTTGTGCGCATGATCATCGCGAAGGAGCCGCCGTCGATGGCGGCTGGCGAGGTCACCGATAAGGGCTCGATCAACCAGCGCGCGGTGCTGCGCAATCGCGCCGATCTGGTCGAGGAAATCTACGCTGGCTCGGACCGCGTCATCTCGGTCTGATAAGGCCTGCGGAGTCTGTCGACCCATTTCAAAGGCGCGCCGTTGCGGCGCGCCTTTCGCGTTGCGACCGGCCCGGTCAGGGACAGCCGCCCTTTACGGCGTTCTGCTTTGCCGTTACAAAATCGATTAGATCGATCTAAACGAAGCTGGCGATGAAGCGGGTCACACTTCTTGATGTAGCACGGCATGCCGGTGTCTCCCGCGCCACCGCGTCGCTCGTCGTCCGCAATAGCCCGCTCGTCAGCTCCGCGACTCGCGAAGCGGTCGAGAAGGCGATCGCCGAACTCGGCTACGTCTATAATCTCGGCGCCGCGCGCATGCGCGCCTCGCGCAGCCAGACCGTCGGCGTCATCATTCCCAACCTGACCAACCCGTTCTTCGCCGTGCTCCTGTCCGGCATCGAGTCGGTGCTGGAAAAGGCAGGCTTCGCCGTCATCCTGGCAAATTCCTACGACAGCCCGGTCAAGCAGGACATGTTCGTTGGGCGAGCACGCGAGCATGGCGTCGACGGTCTGATCGTCTGCCCCGCGGCTGGCACCGAAAAGCGCTTCATCGAGGATGCTCTGAAGTGGGGCATGCCGATCATCCAAACGTTGCGCGCCGTGCCCGGAACTGTGACCGACTATTCCGGCATGGACCAGCACGATGGCATGCACGAGGCCGTCAACTGCCTTTACGAGTTCGGCCACCGCAAGATCGGCTATATCGCCAGCACGCTCTATCACTCCGCCCACACCGAACGTCTCGCCAAGTTCCGCGAGGCAATGTCCGCGCGAGGACTGGAGCCGCTGTTCGTCCGGCATCTCGAATCCACCCACCAAGCCGCTCGCATGGCAGTCCCGGAGATCATGAACCAGCGCATCCGGCCCACGGCCCTCCTCTGCCACAACGACGTGCTGGCGCTCGGCCTCCATCGCGGCCTGTGCGACCTTGGCGTCATGCCAGGCCGCGACGTGTCGCTAATCGGCTTCGACAATGTCGCCGAAACCGATCTCGTGATTCCGGGACTCGCTTCCGTCGCGACCGAACCGTTCAAGGTGGGAGAGAGCGCGGCGAACCTATTCCTGCGCCGAATCCAGCAGCCGGACGCGGAATTCCTCACAAAAGTCGAGCCAACCTATTTCGTCCAGCGCGGCTCGTGCGGTCCGGTGCGCGACTTCGCCGACGCGTGACTTTTCAACGCGATAAGCCGCCCGGCCTGCTTCACCCCACGGGCAGATCATCCCCAGGAACCGACGAAACGTAAGGCCGAAGCCGGCACAACTTCGCTTGACTCGAAAATGTTTTGACACTTAGATCGATCTAAACGCGCCAACCAATGGCGTGACGAGGCCGTTCCGCATGGCGGATGTCCCGGGAGGTTCGTCATGGGCTACCAGTTCAAATTCGCACCCGTCTTTGCCAACTTTGATCAGCTGCTTGCAGGCGCACTCGTGACGGTCGAACTTTCGTTCGGCGCGATGATCCTCGGCACGATCGTCGCCATTGCCTGCGCAATCGGCAAGACGGCAGGTCCGAAGCCGCTGCGCTTCATCATCGACTGCTACATCGAGCTGATCCGCAACACGCCGTTTCTGGTGCAGATCTTCTTCATCTTCTTCGCTCTGCCGACTTTGGGCATCCGCCTGTCCCCGAATGTCGCGGCGCTGACCGCGCTGACGGTGAATGTCGGCGCCTACGCGACTGAGATCGTTCGCGCCGGCATCGAGTCGATCAACCGCGGTCAGGTTGAGGCAGGCACCGCGCTTGGCCTCGGCCGCGCGCAGATCTTCAGCTACATCATCATGAAGCCGGCGCTGCGCACGATCTATCCGGCGCTGACCAGCCAGTTCATTTACCTGATGCTGTCATCCAGCGTCGTCTCGGTGATCTCCGCGACTGACCTTGCGGCTGCGGGCAACAACATCCAGTCGCAGACCTTCGCGGCCTTTGAGGTCTACCTGGTCATCACCGCGATGTACCTCGTCCTCGCACTCGCCTTTTCCGGCCTGTTCTCGATGATCCAGCGCTGGGCCTTCAATTACCCGATGGCCCGATAGGGAGAAAATTATGATCCGTCCCTTCGGCCCCACCGAGTTCTGGTTCATCGTCTCCGCGGTTCAGTGGACAATTCTGCTCTCGGCCGTCGCCTTTGCCGGCGGCGCCGTTGGCGGCCTGCTGATCGCGCTCGGCCGCGTCTCGCAGAACCCGATCCTGCGCAACCTCTGCATGGGCTTCATCCGCCTGTTCCAGGGCACGCCGCTGCTGATGCAGCTGTTCCTGGTCTTCTTCGGCCTGAACATTTCCGGTGTCGGCATCAATCCGTGGCTGGCCGCCGGCCTCGCGCTTACGCTGCATGCTTCCGCCTTCCTCGGCGAGATCTGGCGCGGCTGCATCGAGGCGGTCCCGCGCGGCCAGGCAGAGGCCTCCTGGGCGCTCGGCCTGTCCTACTACGACCGCATGAAGTCGGTGATCCTGCCTCAGGCCGCAAAGATCGCTGTTGCGCCCACGGTCGGCTTCCTGGTGCAGCTGATCAAGGGCACGTCGCTCGCCTCGATTATCGGCTTCGTGGAGCTCACCCGCGCTGGCCAGATCATCAACAACGCGACGTTCGAGCCGTTCAAGGTGTTCGGTCTCGTCGCCGTGATCTACTTTATCCTGTGCTGGCCGTTGTCGATCTACGCCCGCCGCATGGAGAACCGTTTCGCAGCAACAACGCGTCGCTGACGAGAACCTGAGTTACAATAGGGAAGGAAACCACAATGAACATTTTCGGGAAGATCGCCGGTCTGGCGCTCGGCGCCGCGCTCAGCCTGGGCGCGCTCGCTTCGGGTGCTTCCGCGCAGACTGTTGAGGAGATCAAGTCGCGCGGCACGGTGAACATCGGCATGCTCGTCGACTTCGCCCCGTTCGGCATCATCAACGACCAGGGCCAGCCGGACGGCTATGACGCCGACGTCGCCAAGCTGCTGGCCGAGGAGATGGGCGTGCAGGTCAACCTCGTGCCGGTGACCGGCCCGAACCGTATCCCGTACCTCCTTTCCGGCCAGGTCGACATCCTCGTCGCTTCGCTCGGCATTACGCCGGAGCGCGCCGAGCAGGTCGACTTCTCGCAGGGCTATGCCGGCATCGAGATCTTCGTCTACGGCGACGTGAACACCGAGGTGACGGAAGCCGCCGACCTCGCCGGCAAGAACATCGCGGTCGCGCGCGCCTCGACCCAGGACACCTCGGTCACCGCGATCGCGCCGGAAGGCACCAACATCCAGCGCTTCGATGACGACGCCTCGGCCGTTCAGGCCCTGCTGTCGGGTCAGGTTCCGCTGATGGGCGCTTCGAACGTCGTCGTCTCGCAGCTCGACACCGCCGCTCCGGGCCGTTTCGACGTCAAGATGTCGCTGCGCCAGCAGAGCCAGGGCATCGCAACCCGCAAGGGCCAGACCGAGCTGATGGAATTCATCAACGCGTTCCTGACCAAGAACAAGGAAAACGGCAAGCTGAACGAGCTCCACGAGAAGTGGGTCCAGGCTCCGCTGCCTGAGTTCCTGCAGAAGTCCGAGTAAGTCTGGCCAGAAGAGGAGAGCGGGTTATGTCCGCGACAAACACTAACGGCGCAGACATGCCCGCTGTTCGCATGAAGGGCGTGGAGAAGTGGTACGGCGACTATCACGCCCTCAGGAGCGTCAACCTGGATGTCGCGCGCGGCGAGAAGATCGTCGTGTGCGGCCCATCCGGCTCGGGCAAGTCGACGCTGATCCGCTGCGTCAACCAGCTTGAGACGGTCCAGAAGGGCCAGATCTTCGTCGACGGCATCGAGCTCACCGCCGGCCCGAAGAACGTCGAGAAGGTCCGCCGCGACGTCGGCATGGTGTTCCAGCAGTTCAACCTGTTCCCGCACATGACCGTGCTGGAAAACTGCACGCTGGCGCCGATCAAGGTGCGTGGGATCTCCAAGGCCGAGGCTGAGGAGACCGCCCGCAAATATCTCGCCCGCGTTCGCATCCCCGAGCAGGCCGACAAATACCCGGCCCAGCTTTCCGGCGGCCAGCAGCAGCGCGTGGCGATTGCCCGCGCGCTCTGCATGAACCCCAAGATCATGCTGTTCGACGAGCCGACCTCCGCCCTCGATCCCGAGATGGTCAAGGAAGTGCTCGACACCATGATCGACCTTGCCACCGAAGGCATGACGATGATGGTCGTGACCCACGAAATGGGCTTTGCCCGCAAGGTGGCCGACCGCGTGATCTTCATGGACCAGGGCGAAATCGTCGAGGTCGGCGAGCCGGAGGAGTTCTTCTCCAATCCGAAGCAGGAGCGCACGCGCACCTTCCTCGGCCAGATCTCCCACGTATAAGGCGCATCAGATCATGCTCATCCGCCAGGCTCTTTTCGAGGGCCAGATTCACGCCGGACGCGAACAACAGTTTCGCTCCTTCGTTGAGGAACGCCTCATCCCGATGTGGAAGCAGTTCCCCGGCATCCGCGAGCTCCGCGTTCTGTTCGCCATCGACCGCGACGAAGGAGCTCCCTCCTTCCCGCTGACGCTGACGATGGCGTTCGACGACGAGGCTGCGCTTGCAAAGGCGCTCGAGGCGCCGATCCGCTTTGAAAGCCGTGGTGTTACCGGCGAATTGATGACAATGTTCGACGGTCGCATTCACCACCACGTCTTCGAAGTCGTCCAGTAAAATGGAGTCTGCAGCACCTTCAACGAAGTGTCCCGCCTTCATCGTCATGGGCGTAACCGGTTGCGGAAAGACCGCCGTCGGTAGCGCGCTTGCGAAGGCTCTCAAAGCTACTTTCATTGAGGGCGACAGCCTGCATCCGGCCGCGAATGTCGCCAAGATGGCGTCCGGCACCCCGCTCACCGACGACGACCGCGCCGGCTGGCTCGACACGATCGGGCGCTCGGTCGCCGAGGAGATTGCCGCGGGCAGGCGCGTGGTCGCGACCTGCTCGTCGCTGAAGCGGATCTACCGCGATCGCCTTCGCAGCTTCGCGCCCGACATCGTCTTCGTGCACCTAGTGCTGAGCCGCGATGAATCCTGGCGGCGCGTCAGCAACCGCCCCGGCCACTTCATGCCGGCGAGCCTCGTCGACAGCCAGTTCGCGACGTTGGAGCCGCCGACAGTCGACGAAGCGCACATTTCGCTCGATGCCACCCGGCCGATCAAGCAGCTGGTGCGTGAAGTCACCGCGCGCTACGCGCCGGCGACTGCCTGACCGAACAACGCCGTCCCCGCTGAAAGCAGCCCGGCGCGAACTGCCGCATCGGCATCGACGGGATGGACTTTCATGCTGGCGGCTTCCAGTGCCGCGCGGTAAAGCTCGAAGAGCTTTCCCGCTCCCACCAGCGTCACCGCCTCCACCCGGCCGAACTGCGCCCTCGCACCCGCAAGCTCCAGCCCGATCAGTTCGCCCGACAGCTTTGCGGCGCCTTCCGCCGCCTCCGCCAACCCAAGTAGCGGACCGGACCTGATGGAGAAAAGGCGCGCGGTCACCTGCTCGGGATTTTCCATCGCCCGCAGGACCGCACGGCTGAACGCTTGGGCGTCCGGAGACGCATCCGGCTGATCGGCGAGCGCAAGTTTCAGGATCGTGTGGCCGGCAATGGCCGCATAAAGCTCGCCGGTCATGAAGGTGGAAAACCGGGTAACCCTCCCCTCGTCCAGCTGCACCCATTTCGAATGGGTCCCGGGCATGCCGACGAGGCCAGAGCGCGTTCCCTCAGCCACCGCGCCGAGAAGTTGTGTCTCCTCGCCGCGCATCACATCCGGATACCGCACATCGCGCTGACAAATGCCGGGCAGGATGTGGATCGGCCGCTTCGCGCCGATTCTTACCGAGTTCTCAACCAGTTCCTTCAGCGCCGCCGGCGTCTCGAGATAGTTCGCCTCGCGCCAGCCCTGCTTGGCTCCCGCCATGCCGCAGATGACGACGGGAAGCTCGGCCGGCGCGGAGACGTCGTCGAGATGCCGGTCGAGCACGGAGGCAAAGCCAATGTCCCGCGCCTTCATCATGCCTTCGTCGCTGCGGGACTCCGCAATCACCTGCCCGTCGGCATCCAGCAACCATAGGCGAAACGATGAGGTCCCCCAGTCGACCGCCGCGATGAACGGCGTCATCCGGTCACCACCACGCCGGCGTCAACGACCAGCGCCTGGCCAGTCATCACGGTAGAGGCGGCCGAGGCGAGGAACAGCGTCGGCTCGACCATCGCCTCGGGCGGGATTTCGAGCTTGAGGCACTGGCGGTCGATATGCGCCTTGAGCGACTTCTCGTCGACCCACAGTTCGCGCTGGCGGTCGGTCAGTACCCAGCCGGGCATCAACGCGTTGACGCGGATGTTGTCGCCGCCAAGATCGCGCGCGAGGCCGCGGGTCATGCCGGTGATGCCGGCCTTGGCGGCCGTATAGGCGGCATAGGCGCCGTTGCCCATCATGTAGGAGATCGAGGAGTAGTTGACGATCGTCCCGCCGCCCGCCCTGCGCATGCCCGGCGCCACGGCCTGAATGGCGAAGAAGTAGTGGCGCAGGTTCACCGCCTGCATGTAGTCCCACTCCTCGACCGTGAAGCCGTCGAGCGGATGGCGGTTGTCCCACGCGGCGTTGTTCACCAGCACGTTGATGTCGCCATTGGCCCTGGCGGCCTGTGCGATCGCGTCCTGCAGCGCGGGAATGTCGGTCACGTCGCACTTGATGAAGAGCGGGCGCGAGCCATAGTTCTTTTCCAGCCGGTCGCAGAGCTCTGTGGCGTCCGAGCGCTGGACGAAGGCAACGTCCGCGCCCTGAGCAATGAACCCCTCGGTCAGATATTCGCCAATGCCTGAGCCGCCGCCGGAGATGAAGACCGACTTGCCGGCCAGATCATGAAACGTCGCGGAAAACTTCATGGCTCCTCCCGTCTCCTCGCAGGAGGGGGAGGATGACGAGGTTTCGGGTGCTTAGCAAGTAAACTGGCGCTGTGCCGCTGGCCTTTCTTGGAGGCTGCTGATGCAGCCTCCTCCACCAGGCTTCGCAGGTCCCCCTCGCCCCGTAAATGGGGGATCCAAGGTCGCGGTTTTGAGCAGCTCTGTGGTTGTCCTGATCTGTGGTTCGGAATTCTGCCTGCCTGACGTCGACTCACCACCGTCCTCACCTGCGCTGCCCGAAGATCCTCCCCTACGAAGTGGGGGAGGTGTCGCCGAAGGCGACGGAGGGGGCTGTGTCCCGCAGACCGTGAAGTCTTCAGATTCCCGAGCGCCAAACGGGTCGCGTCTCCAGGCGGTCCGCCCCAAGTCGTGCCCGCAAATCCAACCCTACGCGAACGGTACCGCCGCCGTACCGACCGGCAGCTTGGCCTCGTCGTCCGGCTCGACGTGGATGACAACGCGCACGGACGGGATCTCGTTGTGCAGCGCTTCCTCGATGCGGTCGCAGATGGCGTGGCTTTCGCCCACGGTCATTTCCGACTCTACGACCATGTGGAACTCGATGAAGGTCGCGCGACCGGCCATGCGAGTGCGCAGGTCATGCACCTCGAGCGCGCCCTTTGAATTAGCCGAGATGACATCGCGGATGTGCAAATGTTCTTCCAGCGGTACCGCGCGATCCATCAGCCCGTCCAGCGACGAGGTGATGACCTTCCAGCCCTGGTAGAGGATGTTGAGCGCCACCAGCATCGCCAGCAGCGGATCGAGGATGTACCAGCCAGTCAGCACGGCGCCAATGAGACCCGCCAGCACGCCGAATGAGGTGACCACGTCGGTCATGATGTGGCGGCCGTCGGCTTCCAGCGCGGGCGACTTGTGACGGCGGCCGGTGCGGATCAGCATCGTCGCCCACACCCCGTTGACGACGGCGGCCAGCGCGTTGACGGCAAAGCCCTGCCAGGCATGCTCCAGCGGCGCGTAGTTCTGGAAGGTACGCCAAACCTCGGCGAGGATCAGCAGCGCCGCGACTACGATCAGCACGCCCTCGAGCACGGCGGAAAAATACTCAGCCTTGTGGTGGCCGTACTGGTGGTCCTGGTCAGCCGGTTTCTGACTGACCGAGATGGCCCAGAACGCGGCAGATGCCGCAATCACGTTGACGATCGACTCCAGCGCGTCCGAGTAGAGCGCGACGGAGCCGGTCATCTGCCAGGCGACGAACTTGAGCGCCATCACCGCAAAGGCGATGAAGATCGACCAGGCGGCAAGCCGCCTAACCCGTCGCTTGGCTTCCATGGCTTCAGGCTGCCTTGTGCTTGGCCCTGCGCGGCATGTGCGCGACGACGTTCTCGATCATCCGCATGCCGGCGTTCTGGCCGAGGGTCATGATGGATTCCGGATGGAACTGCACCGCAGCGACGGGCTCGCGCTTGTGCTCGATGCCCATGATGACGCCGTCCTCGGTCTCCGCCGTGACGATGAAGTCATCCGGCAAGCGCACCGGATCCGCAAAGATCGAGTGATAGCGGCCGACGGTGACGTCCTTCGGCAGGCCGGCGAACACGGTGCCCGCCTTGTTCACGCGAATGCGCGAAGGCTTGCCGTGCACCGGAACCGAGAGCTGACGCAGCTCGCCGCCATAAGCCTCGGCCAGCGCCTGCAAGCCAAGGCAGACGCCGAAGATCGGCAGGTCGCGCTTGCGCGCCTTCTCGATCGTTGCCTTGGTGTCGAAATCCTTCGGCATGCCGGGTCCCGGCGACAGGACGACGAGGTCCGGGTTGACGCGATCGAAAACTTCCTCCGGTACGGGCGTGCGCACGGTAACAACGTTGGCACCCGTCTGGCGGAAGTAGTTCGCCAGGGTGTGCACGAACGAGTCTTCATGGTCGACCAGCAGGATCGTGACCCCCTCGCCTACCTTTGCGTCTTCGCTCTCGGTGGCCGAGGCCTGTGCGGTCGCCGCTTCACGGATCGCAGTCAGCATGGCGGATGCCTTCAGTTCGGTTTCGGCCTCTTCCTCGGCCGGATCGGAGTCATAAAGCAACGTGGCACCTGCGCGCACCTCGGCAATTCCGTCCTTGATGCGAATGGTGCGCAGCGTGAGGCCGGTGTTCAGGTCGCCATTGAAGTGCACCATGCCGATGGCACCACCATACCATGCGCGCGGACTCTTTTCGTGATTTTCGATGAAGCGCATCGCCCACAGCTTGGGCGCGCCCGTAACCGTCACCGCCCACGCGTGCGACAGGAACGCGTCGAATGCATCCATGTCCGGACGCAGGCGACCCTCGATATGATCGACGGTGTGGATCAGGCGCGAGTACATCTCAATCTGACGGCGGCCGATCACGCGCACCGAGCCAGGCTCGCAGACGCGGCTCTTGTCGTTGCGGTCGACGTCGGAGCACATCGTCAGCTCCGACTCGTCCTTCTTCGAGTTGAGGAGCTTGAGGATCTGTTCGGAGTCGGCGATGGCATCGTCGCCGCGCTTGATCGTGCCGGAGATGGGGCAGGTCTCGACCCGGCGGCCGTTGACGCGCACGAACATTTCCGGCGAGGCGCCAATAAGGTGCTCGCCCTCGCCGAGGTTGATGAAGAAGGAGTACGGCGACGGGTTGATCTTCTTCAGGCGCCGGGTGATGTCCGAGGGCTTCGAGACGCAGCGTTCAAAGAACATCTGGCCGGGCACGACCTCGAACAGGTCGCCGCGCTTGAAACTCTCCTTCGCCTTCTCGACAAGACGGGCATATTCGCCCGGCTCATGGTCGCCGCGCGGTGGGATGCGGTCAGACGGCTTGAAGGGAGCGTCCTCGCCCGAACGCTCCAGCCCCTCGGTCGAGAAGCCTTCGCCTGAATAGTCGTAGCGGTCGTGCCATGCCTTCGCTGAGTGGTGGTCGACGACGAGGATTTCGTCCGGCAGGTAGAGCACCAGGTCGCGCTGGCTCTCCGGCCGCTTCAGCTTCATTTCGACATGGTCGAACTGGAAGGCAAGGTCGTAGCCGAACGAGCCATAGAGGCCGAGATTGCTGTCGTCGGGCGAGCGGAACAGGTTGACGAGCGCGCGCAGGACCGTGAAGACGGTTGGAACGCGCGAGCGCTCTTCCTCGGCAAAGACGCGGTCGGGCTCGGCGACCGTGAGCGAGATGCGGGTATCAGTGACCTCGTTGAGGGTCACCGCGGTCTCTGTATCGAGCGCGCTCCTGATGACGGGAAGCAGCACCTCGCCGCGCTTGTTCAGCGCCTCGATCTTCATGGCGCGGCCACGCGCGCTGACGACCAGGGGCGGATCAATGATCGCGGTGTCCCAGCGGGTGTAGCGGCCCGGATACTCGTAATTCGACGAGAACACGCAGCCACGACGGGAATCAAGGCCGTCAATATAGGCTTCAATTGCGCCTGCGTAGGCGGTTTCGTGCCGGCGCCGGGTGACCGTTATGCCACCTTTGGTAACATATCGCTCGCCGCCGTCTTCAGTCAGTTGGACCGTCATTACCTGTCTCCACTTGTTCCGGCACTCACGGATCCGAACCAACCTGAAAACAAAATGGCCGCCCGGAAATCCGTTGCGGCCATCCCCACTTTCACGCACACGCGCTCAACCGGCCGCTATAAGCAGCGCCACCACCAACGGTTCCAGGTCGAGATCGTGTTCATGCGTTTTCAATAGCTGCGATTGCGCCGCGCGGCAAGGAGATTCCCAGCGGCTCCAATAACCAGTTCAACGCTCGTGGCTGCGCACCTCGCGCAGGCCTGACACGGCCAGCCAGGACAGGCTCGCCCACGCAACTCCCAGCGCCCAGCCGCCAAGCACGTCGCTCGGCCAGTGGACGCCGAGATAGATGCGGCTCATGCCGACGATGAAGGTGAGGAAGATCGCCGCGCACAGCACATAGAGGCGCACGAGGAAGCGATCGGACAGACGTACGATCAGCACCGCCAGCGTCAGGTAGACGACCGCGCTCATCGTCGCGTGGCCGCTCGGAAAGCTCGCCGTGTAGGTGTGCACCAGATGGTCGACGACCTGCGGTCGCGGCCGGTCGATGACGTGCTTCAACATGCTGCTGGCCATGGTGCCAGAGACGATGGCGCCGACGGTGAAGATCGCGGGGCCGTACTGCCCGGAGACGATCAGGAAGCCGACCACTGCCGTCACCAGCGTGATCAGCACCGGATAACCGCCGAGCGTCGTTATCTCGAGGATCGCCTTTTCCAGCCACTCCGGCCCCATTGGATCGGCAAGATTTTGCGGATCGCGGAAGAACAGGAGGATCTGCGAGTCGAAGCCGGCAAGGCCATCCCCGCCGACCTGGTAGGAGAGGAAGGCGAATACGGCGATGGAGATGATCGCGATCACGAACGCGGGCCTGGTTGCCCAGCGCATGTCGCGCATGCCGCTGACGAGATCGGTAACGCTCGATTTACTCATGCACTCCGTTTAGCCCATTCGCCGGAGATTTCAGAGAGCCAAAGCACAAAAAGCAAAGGCGCCGTCGAGTGACGGCGCCTCCGCTGCCTGAGCTTGCTGGTTCTCTTAGAAGAGACCTTCGATCTGACCTTCCTCATTGAGGAAGATGCGCTCGGACGACGGCGACTTCGGCAGGCCCGGCATGGTCATGATCTCACCGCAGATCGCGACCACGAAGCCGGCACCTGCGGAGAGACGCACTTCGCGGATCGGCACGACGTGGCCGGTCGGCGCACCGCGCAGGTTCGAGTCGGTCGAGAACGAGTACTGGGTCTTGGCCATGCAGACCGGCAGGTTGCCGTAGCCCTGTGCCTCCCACTGGTGCAGCTGGTCGCGCACGCTCTTGTCGGCAACAGCCTCCGAGCCGCGATAGATGCGCTTCACAATGGTGTCGATCTTGTCGAACAGCTTCATCTCGTCCGGATAGAGGGGAGCGAACTGCGCCTGGCCCGACTCTGCCAGCTCGACGACCTTGTGAGCGAGGTCCTCGATGCCGGCCGAACCCTCTGCCCAGTGGCGGCACAGGATTGCATCAGTGCCCTGCTCCTTGACGTAGGCCCTGACCGCCTCGATCTCAGCGTCGGTGTCGGTGCCGAAGTGGTTGATCGCCACCACGACTGGAACACCGAACTGCTTCACGTTCTCGATGTGGCGGCCGAGGTTCGGGCAGCCCTTCAGGACGGCGTCGACGTTCTCCTGGCCGAGATCGTCCTTCTTGACCCCGCCGTTCATCTTGAGCGCGCGGACGGTCGCGACGATGACCGCGGCAGCCGGCTTCAGGCCAGCCTTGCGGCACTTGATGTCGAAGAACTTCTCCGCGCCAAGGTCAGCACCGAAGCCTGCCTCGGTCACGACGTAGTCGGCGATCTTCAGAGCGGTCGTGGTAGCGACAACCGAGTTGCAGCCATGCGCGATGTTCGCGAACGGGCCGCCGTGGACGAAGGCCGGGTTGTTCTCGAGCGTCTGCACGAGGTTCGGCTGGATCGCGTCCTTGAGGAGCACGGCCATCGCACCGTCGGCCTTGAGGTCGCGGGCGAAAACCGGGCTCTTGTCGCGGCGGTAGCCGATGATGATGTCGCCGAGGCGGCGCTCGAGATCCTTGAGGTCGGTCGCAAGGCAGAGGATCGCCATAACTTCCGACGCCACGGTGATGTCGAAGCCGGCCTCACGCGGGAAGCCGTTGGCCGCGCCACCCAGCGAGCAGACGATCTGGCGCAGCGCGCGATCGTTCATGTCCATCACGCGGCGCCATGCGACGCGGCGAGTGTCGATGCCGAGTTCGTTGCCCCAGTAGATGTGGTTGTCGATCAGGGCCGAGAGCAGGTTGTGCGCGGTGGTGATGGCGTGGAAGTCGCCGGTGAAGTGGAGGTTCATGTCCTCCATCGGCACGACCTGCGCATAGCCGCCGCCTGCCGCACCGCCCTTGATGCCGAAGTTCGGCCCGAGCGAGGCTTCGCGGATGCAGACCACAGCCTTCTTGCCGATGCGGTTGAGACCGTCGCCGAGACCCACGGTCGTCGTGGTCTTGCCCTCGCCCGCCGGGGTCGGGTTGATCGCGGTGACCAGGATCAGCTTGCCGTCCTTGTTGCCCTGGACCGACTTAATGAACTCGGCAGAGACCTTCGCCTTGTCATGGCCGTAAGGCAGAAGGTGTTCAGACGGGATGCCAAGCTTGGCACCGATCTCCATGATCGGCTTCTTCTTCGCGGCGCGCGCGATCTGAATGTCGGATTTGAATTCGGCCATAAACGGTCCTCGCTCCCCTGGTTACGGAACGGACCGCGCAACGCGGTCCGAGTTCGTGCGCATCAAAGCCGGATCAAGCTCATCCGCGCCATCTCGATTGTGCCGTGCAATGCGCAAAATGCGACACGGCGTCAAACTCTTTAGATGTCGACAGACTGTATACAACATCGAAAAACCTGCCAAGTGGGAAGCGTGACTCAGGTGCAAAAACGCTCGATCTCGCGGGGCAAAATTGCGGTACGACGCGATAAACGACGCCTCGTCACCAGCAGCCGCCGGTTACGACATCCAATATGGGATACAGTCCGAAGATAAAGGGCGCTTCCGGAGCCTCTCGGGCTCCGGAAAACGCGTCATCCTTGTGCTGTCAGCGATCGAGGACCTGACGCAGCTCGACGAGATTCGAACGCACCTGAAGCAGGTTGAACCCCATCGTTGCAAGGTGAGACGGGAAGAACGCACTCGACTCGTTGCCGTTCGAAATGATCCACGGCTGCACATTCAGCGCCGCGCGCAGCTGAGCCTCCACCCTGGTCCACAGCGCAGTCAGATTGCGTTCGGCAATGACGTTAGCGAAATCGGCGCGCGCTCCCGTCAGGATGCCGTAGTAGGCGTAGAGCTGGCCGTAGGCGAACCAGAAGCGGTCGTCAGCACGGACATCAAACCAGCCAGCGTCGGACGCCTCGATGCGCTGGCGCAGGATGTCGGAAGTCGAGCCGATATCGCCGGCGATGCGGTCGAGGAACTGCATAAGGTTGTCGGCGCGTGCGTCGAACGTCGCGTTGCAGGCCTCGAGGCTGGCGTTGAAGGCACGCAGCTTCTGCATGCCTTCGCGGTAGACGCTCGGCGTTGGCCGAGTCGGGCCGCGCATGCCGATGTACCAGGCAGTCTCGCTCCAGGCCATCGCGGTGCGGGCGTCCTGCAGGTTCTGGTCGATCTGCGACGTGCCGCGCACGCGACCAAGCGTGTCGACCAGCTCCGTCGTCGTGCGGCGCAGCACCTGATTGATGCCGAGCTGGAAGGCCGCCTTGTTGTCGAAGAACGGCGTGTGCCGCCACTCGATGCCGAAGAAGCCGAGCTTCGACACCAGCATCGAGGAAATCCAGGCGTTCTGGTTGACGTTGAAGTCGATCAGGTCAGCCGCAACCACGGTGATGGCAGAAGGGCTGCAGGAATTCGCGCCCCCGCCATTGCTTTCGCCCGGCATCGACGCGTTGGCAGCCGGTACCCGGCTGAACGAGGCATACTGTTGCGGGTAGTCCGGATTGAAGTTCGTCCAGCGCTGCGTGACCCAGAAGAAATAGCCGTAGAGGCAGACGATGATCAGCAACAGGACCGCGATCGGTGCCTTGATGACCCAGCCGCGCTGTGTGTACCAGCGCCCCGCCGCGACGAACGGCCAGCAGATCCAGGCGATGACGATGCCGATCCCCTTGCCGATGGCCTGGAAGATGCGGGTGAAGAAGTTCACGATCGGGTCCAGCATGTCTCACCCTCGGTCCTTGAGGCCATAGAGGCGCAGGCGGTAGCCTGCCTTATCCTTCAAATACGTATCTTTCAGCGTCTCCACAACGTGGCGGCGCCAGACCTGATTGAAGCCCTGGTAGTCGCGATAGAAGCCCTGCTTGTTGAAGATGTAGCGCGACATGAAGTCGAACGGCACGAAGTCGGAGATCAGCCGGTTCGTGAGCCATGCGTCGGGGTGACCAGGTTTCGCCCGCACGAGCAGGAACCGCCTGTGCGGCGGCACCTCATCGATCCTGATCTGTCCGTACTGCGCCAATTCGCGCTTCATCGCGTTGAGGAAGGGGAACGTGCCCTCGCGGTTGATCAGGTCGGCGTGCGAATGGATCCACGTCTGCAGCCAGATGCGGTCGACCTGGGTCAGATCCCGCTCCGGGTCCGACTGGTGGATCAGCATGCGCACGGCCATTTCGGCGCGGTGCTCGAGATAGCCGGACTGGTCGATCCACGACGCGCGCGGCAGCTCGATCCGGCCCGTTTCGAGCAGGAAGCGGAATACCCGCTCAGGATCGTGCAGCGACAGATAGCTCACCTGCCATGGTCGCGAGCGGCGGAAGCCCGGCGCCGACGGATCGCTGATTACCGTCGTCATCCCGGGATCGACGAAGACGTAAAAACCGCCGAAATGGCTGGTCCAGTAGGCCGTGTGACGGAAGATGACCTGGTCGGGCACCAGCGCGTTCTGGCGAATGTCGCCAGTGACCTTCGCGAGCTCCACCATGCGCTCGAGCGTCGCCGTATCGCGCCAGAAATCCGGCTCCTGCTTCAGCCGGTCGATCAGCGTCGCAAGCTCGCTCGCCTTGCCGGTCACGTCCTCGGCGGACAGCACCCGGAACTCGACCTGGTTCACCGAGAGCAGGTCCTCGATGTCCTCGACCTTGGCAACCGAATCCTCGATCTCGCCGTAGATCACGTCCTTGATCGTCAGCGCGTTAATGACGCGCGAATTGGCGGTCAGGAACTCGTAGAGCAGCTGCGAGGTGTTCGAGAACGCCGTGTGCACCACCGGCAGCTCGATCTGCTGCGGGGTGAGAATGATGAAGCGGCGGTTGATGCCGTTCGGGTCGAGATAGTCCCGATCGCCGAGTTCCTCGGCCACTTGCGGCGAGAAACCGGACCGGTCGATCTCGATGCGTGACAGCTTCGTCGGCGGCAGACCGAACGCCGCCAGCGCCTTGTTGTAGCGCTCGATCAGATGCGGCTCCTCGATCGGCAGCAACCGCCCGTAGATTAGTTCATTGTCGAGAAGAAGGTCCATTAGTGCTTCTCCCCGGATTTGGGGAGTTCCGGGCTACGCATTCCAGAGCCCCCTCGCCTTCAGGGACTCGATCTCGGCAATGGCGCGTTCGCGCAGGCGTGCATCGCGGATAAGCTTGTCGACCGCGGCATCGTCCGACTTGTCTGCGTAACGGAATTCGGAGTCGGCGTAGCGGTTGATCTCCTGCATCACCATGTCCATCGTGAACGGGCGACGCAGCTCAGCGACCATCGCCTTCTTCTCTTCGTAGGACTTGCCCATGAAGGCGTCGCGCGTCTCGAACCACTCGTCCGGCAGCTCGATATCCATCGCCCGCATCTTGATCGCGTCGGTGACGTTCTTGATCGCGCGGCCGGTGAAGCGCGGCTCGGCTTGCTTGATGCGGTGCAGATATTCGCCAATGTCCGCCAGCGTCTTCGGCTCGCCGCGTTCGTCCATGAAGCGCTCGTAGACCTTGCGCAGCCCTTCCTCCTGCGGCTTCGAGTACTGCTCGTAAGCCGCCTCGACGGCGCGCTTGATCTCCTGCGCGGCATAGAGATCGTGCTCGCCGAGCGGAATATTGTGGTTCTTGCCCGCCAGCAGCACGAAGATGTCGATGTAGTCCTCCCGAGTCTGCGGCCCGTCGACCAGCCAGCGTGCCCCGGCGCGCTGGCGCAGCGCATCATCCACGTTCTCCGGATAGTTGGAGAACATGCCGAAGCTGCAGTTGCCGCGGATGACCGTGCCCGCTCCCGAGAAGGCGTCCATCAGCACGCCGGTGATCTCGTGCTGGCCGGCGGAGGCACGGTCGTCGGAGCGCTTGGCCGCCACCTGATCGACGTCGTCGATCGTTCCAAAGCCGATGACCCGCGGGTTCATGACGTTGTTGATGAACTGACGGCAGTTCTGGCCCGACTTTCCCTGGTAGGACGAGATCTGGTCGACGCCAAAGTTTTCGTAGTGGAAGGGAACGCCCGCAACCTGAGCATAGTCGTTGACGAGACCCGCGATCATCTGGATCAGCGTCGTCTTGCCGGTTCCCGGCGCGCCGTCGCCGATGAAGGTGAACAGGAAGCCGCCGAGTTCGACAAAAGGGTTGAGCTGACGGTCGAAGTCATAGGCCATCAGCATCTTGGCGAGCTTCAGCGCCTGGTACTTGGCGATGTGGTTGCCGACCACCTCTTCAGGCTTGCGGAACTGCATGACGAGGGGCTTTGCCTTGCGCCCCGGGGCGACATCGAAACCGTCGATGGTAAAATCGTCCTTCTCGATGCGGATGTGCGCGTTCTCGAAGGCGCCGAGCCCGTCGAAGCGCGACTTGCGCTGCAACAAGCCTTCGAGCACCACCGTCGCATAGGCCCGCGCCCGCGCAGGAAGGTCGGCTTCGTCCTTCGCGCCCGCGAGTGCGCCGTCGAGCCCCGAAACCAGCGCCTTCAGCACATCCTGCTGGGTGTCGAACACATATTCCGGCTCGCGCAGGTCATTCGGCGCCTCCGCATCACTTTCGACCGTCTGCAGCAGATAGGAGGCAAAGGTGAAGGCCGCGACGTAAGCCGCGGCAGAAAGGAGCCGCTTGTAGACGGCGACGTCCTCGCCCTCGAGCGGCGAGCGGGCGTTCTTCGCCTGCAGGTCTTCTAGCGCCGTCGATTTCGCGAAGACATCGGCGACGGCCATCGCCACGGACAGGCCACGCCGGGCGCGGTAAAGCAGCGTATGCTGGGCGGGAGACAGCAGTTGGTCGTCGGGACGCACCGCCTGAACGGTCCTGGTGAGTTCCACCTCGCGCGTTCGGCGCACGGAGCCGGTCGAAACGGTCGGCACGAAGCGGCGGCCGGTGCCTGCAAGCTCCCTCCCGCCGCGCGCCGAAGAATCCTCCAGGACGACTATGCGGGTGATGAAGCTCTGCGCCAGCGCGCGATGCTTCTCGATATCGGCTTCCAGAAGCGTCGTCAGGCCGGTGTCCATGTCATGCTCCCTCAGACATCAGTGATAACCTGGCCGTTCGAGATGATGTGCACCTGATAGCCGGAGAAAATCTGCTGCGCCTCGCCCGCGGCATAGAGCGCCTGGTAGGCCTCGTGCGGAATGAGCGCGTGCTTCTCGTAGGACGACACGCCCATGCGTGCTGCCTCGAGATCGTCGGTGTTGATGTAAAACTCCTCGCGCGCCGGCTGGCGCGAGAACAGCCCGCGCTTCGCCGGCTGCTCCGCCTTGGAGAACACTTCCTGCACCGTCCAGGTCAGCAGCCAGGCATTCTGCGGCTTGCGAACCTTTGAAAGCACCTCCTGCACCGTCGAATTGTGCTCGGTGATTCCGGCCGAATAGAACGGGCCAAGCACGACGCGGCGCAGCTGCTTGGGGTGCAGCGTCTCGAAATCCTTGTCGAGATTGGTCGCAATCGTGGTCGGTGTCAGCGTGTAGGCTGAGTTCTTCTCGGCAAAGTCGTCGAACTGGTGCGCAAGCTCGGGGTTGAGCAGACCGTCAACGGGCAGCGGCACCGGCACCTTCTCGTTCAGCTTACCGTCGGGTCCCACCAGCTGGCGCACGAGCCCGTCGGAAGAATCCTCTAGCGTCGCCATGTAGACGAGCGGCAGGTTGGCTGTGCCGTCGAAGGCACCCCAGTGAACGACATAAAACGGTCGCTGGGTCTTCGGGTTTACCGAAACGCGGATGGTCTTGGGCAGGATAAAGGGCCCGAACACCTGTCCGGACGACACCTGCTCCAGGTAGAGCCGCTCGGCCATCGCCTTACGCAATGCATGCGGCATCGCTTTCTGGCGCAGGATGAAGTCGGCCATTTCGGCGCGAAGCGCTTCAGGCTCGGGAATCGCGGCCAGCCGTTTATCGGCGCTGCTGCGATCGTTCTCGAGTTCGAGGACGTTCTGGAAGACCGGAAAGCCGCTTTCTGCGCGCGAGATGCGGAACGACTCCATGAAGCCGAGCCTGTTTCGCCAGCTTGTGAAGGAGTTTTCCAGCCGCCCGATATACTCGCCCATCACCTTGGCGATCAGGTCGTGCCGGTAGAGCGGCGAACTGTCATCGCGCAGGAAGACGTCAAGGCCGCTCAACGCGGACGCGATTGCTTCGAAATAGCGCGTTGCGGGATCATTCGCGCTCATCGCGCCGGTCCATGATGCTGGAGTGAAGAGGGAGAAGTGCGAGATAAGCGCCAGCGCGCCGTTGCAAAAGACGGTCGCCGCTGGTCAGCAAGTCATTGCTTATGAGACCGTCACGGTGGGTATCCCGGAAACGATGGCGCAAGACGGAGGTTGCGTACCCCCACCCCTTACCCCTCCCCACAAGGGGGAGGGCAATCCTGAGGTACCAGCGCCTGTCTTCCGCTGCGCGTTCCCGGCAACTCGAGGCGCGGTATCTCCCTGAAAAGCCGGTTCCGGCTCCGCAAGAGTTCTTATTGCCTGGGCCGGCCACATCACCCTGACCACCTCCATGCTCGGCAGTCTCAACCTCAGAAACAGGCGCCGACACCAATGTCTCCCCTCCCCCTTGTGGGGAGGGGTAAGGGGTGGGGGTGAGACCATGGAGCATTACGGAGAAACTCACGCAGGAAGGCGCAGACGTTACTGCCGCACGTAGTCCGCCGCATTGTGCTTGCGCATCACTTCCTCGAAGCGGCGGGCGAACGCCTCGTCGGCGAGCTTCTTGCGCCGCTGGATGTCGGCCGTCGCCACCATATTCTTCTCGTGCAGTTCGAGCAGGTCGCCGATGTGTTTCTGCGCCGCAGCGCCGATGCCCGCCATCGTCTCCTCGGCGGTGTTGTCGACCCGGCTGCCGAGCGTGTTGATCTTGTGCGCGACGTCTTGCTGCGCCGCCGTCTTCAGCGAGTCCTCCAGCGCTTTATAGAGAACGATGCGCTGCTCGGTATCGATGGTCAGCTTGTTGATCAGCGTGTTCTGCGCCGCGATCTGGTTGTTGAGCGAGTCGACGAAGGTCTGGAACATCGAGGTATAACGCTCGAGCGTCTGGCTCTCGGCCAGCAGTTCCTGTTCCTTCGCCTGCATCTGGTTGTACTCGGTCGCGAGCTTCGAGCGCTCGCCCTCAAGTTCGGTGCGCTGGTTCTGATCGGTGGAAGCTGCGATCTTGTTCTCGATATCGAGCAGCAGCGGATTGAGTTCTTCGATCCGGCGCTGTGTCGCCGTCAGGGTTTCGATGGTGCGCTTGCGGCGCTCAATCACCTGCGAAAGGCTGGCCTCCGAGGTCTTGTAGCGCTGGTCGAGGATGTTCTTCTGTTCCTTGAGGATGCCGACGATGGTGTCGGACTTGGCCAAAAGTTCCTGCAGGTTGCCGGCGAGCGACATGTTGCGGACGCGCTCGGTTCGCATGCGCTGCTTCTTCTGCTGGGAGAAGATGCCGACGAAGTTTTCCCACGCCGTGTAGCTCTTCATGCTCTCGAATTCCGAGCCGAACACGTTGGTCGCGTCCTCAAGGCCGATGATGAGGTCGGCGATGTTGCCTTCCATCACCTTCTGCTGTGCGAGCACGTCCTGGATGCGCGCATTCTCGATGTCGAAGTCGGTCGCGCCGATGGTGGAGGCGTCCGCCTGGGCGAGCTTGTCGAGCACCTGACCGGACTGCTCGATCTTGGAGCGCATTTCGTCAACGACGCTCTTGGTGCGGGAAATCTCTGCATCAAACTTCTGCAACGTCGCCATGCGCTACACTCCAACCCTCTGGCGTTCCTGTTCTTCCGTCGCGGAATATATGTGGCACAGCCAGCGATTGAAAGAAATGCACATCGCATAAACGCACAGGTTGCCCCGGTTTTTAGCCGCCAAAAGACCGAGAAATTCCGCCTTATGTGGAAGCAAAGCCGACGAGGTCTTCGGGCGGAACGCGGCCCATTTCCTCTTCCCAGTGGCGCCGGCAGAGCGAGACATACTTGTCCTCGCCGCCGATTTCGACCTGCGCGCCCTGGCGCTGGATCTTCCCGTTGGGACCAAGCCGCACCACCATCGTCGCCTTGCGGCCGCAGCGGCAGAGCGTGCGGATCTCACGCAGCTCATCAGCCAGCGCCAGCAGCGCCTTTGAGCCCGGAAAGAGCTTCCCCTGGAAATCGGTGCGCAGACCATAGCACATCACCGGCACGCCGAGCCGGTCAGCCACCCGCGCAAGCTGCCACACCTGATCCTCGGTGAGGAACTGGGCCTCGTCGATCAGCACGCAGTGGAGCGGACTGGTCCTCAGATGATCGCGCACCTGCGCGAACAGGTCATCAGCAGCGGAAAAGGTGTTTGCCTCGGCCGTTACGCCAAGCCGCGAGGCGATAATTCCCTTCCCTGCCCGGTCATCGAGCGCAGCGGTAAACAGGATCGTCTCCATGCCGCGCTCGCGGTAGTTGTACGACGCCTGCAGCAGCAGCGTCGACTTTCCGGCGTTCATTGCCGAGTAGTGGAAATAGAGTTTTGCCATCGATCTATTAAACGCAATGCGCCTCCGAAGGGGAGGATGTGGCGTGACAAAGCTGTGATGTGTCGCGGCCAGTCAAGGCAACGACGCCCTCCGTAACGTCACTCGGCTTGCAACCTAAGAAAAATGGTGTTTGGCTCATTGTGAAAAAAATACGTCATGCGGCGCACATGCCGCGGGGCCTACGAATGGGAGAGTTCATACATGTCGCGTTGCAAATCCCTGTTGCTCAGCCTTGCCCTGACGGGCGCGCTCAGCACCACCGCCATGGCGGCTGAACCTGACAGTTGCAAGCAAATCACCTTCTCCGATGTCGGCTGGACCGACATCACCGCCACCACGGCCACCGCATCGGTGATCTTGACCGCTCTCGGCTACGAGCCGGAGGTGCAGATCCTTTCGGTTCCGGTTACCTACGCATCGCTGAAGAACGGGGACGTCGACGTCTTCCTCGGCAACTGGATGCCGACGATGGAAGCCGACATCGCCCCCTACCGCGATGAGGGTTCGGTCGAGACGCTCGTCACCAACCTCGAGGGCGCGAAGTACACGCTGGCCGTGCCGAAATACACCTTCGAGGCTGGCCTCAAGACCTTCGACGACATCGCCAAGTTCGCCGACAAGCTCGAGAACAAGATCTACGGCATCGAGCCGGGCAATGACGGCAACCGACTGATCCTCGACATGATCGAGGCGAACCAGTTCGGACTTGGCGGCTTCGAGCTCGTCGAGAGCTCAGAAGCGGGCATGCTCTCGGCCGTCATGCGCGCTGCGCGCTCCAAGCAGGACGTCGTGTTCCTCGGCTGGGAGCCGCATCCCATGAACGCCAACGTCGAGATGGAATACCTCGCCGGCGGCGATGACGTGTTCGGTCCGAACTACGGCGGCGCAACCGTCCTCACCAACACCCGCAAGGGTCTCGCCACCGAGTGTCCAAACCTCGGCAAGTTTCTGACCCAGCTTGTCTTCTCGCTGCAGATGGAGAACGAGATCATGGGCGCGATTCTTGACGACGGCAAGGAGCCCAACGATGCGGCCACCGAGTGGCTGAAGGCCAATCCGTCCGTGGTCGAACCGTGGCTGGCTGGCGTCACCACCTTCGACGGCTCCGACGGCCTTGCAGCCGTGAAGGCGGGTCTCGGTCTGTAATTGTAAGTCTTTAGTAAGGCGGCGGCCGGTAACGGCCGTCGCATCAGTACACAAGTGCGGAGAGGATTGTGGACCCGATTTCGCAACTCGTTGCCAGTTGGAAGATCCCGGTCGGGCGCTGGGGTCGTGAATTCTTCGACTTCCTGACCACCAATTTTGCGTGGTTCTTCGACAATCTGGCCAACATCCTGTCCACCGTCCTCAACGGACTCGTCAACCTCCTCCTCTGGATGCCGCCGATCGTGGTGGTGGTTTTGATTGCGGCGCTGGCCTGGGCGCTGCGCCGCTCGTGGGGGCTCGTCATCGGCGTCATCCTCGGGCTGCTCTTCATCATCAACCAGGGCCTCTGGAAGGAGACGGTCGAGACACTCGTGCTGGTCGTTGCCGCGGCGGCCTGCTCCATGGCCATCGGCGTGCCGGTCGGCATATGGGCCGCCCACAACGAACGCGTCTACCGCATCCTGCAGCCGATCCTCGACCTGATGCAGACGCTGCCGACCTTCGTCTACCTGATCCCGGTCCTGATCCTGTTCGGCCTCGGTATCGCGCCGGGCCTGATCGTGACCATCATCTTCGCCGCCCCTGCCCCGATCCGCCTCACCTATCTCGGCATCACCTCGGTGCCGAAGCCGATGCTGGAGGCCGGGCAATCCTTCGGCGCGACCAAGCGGCAACTTCTTTGGAAGGTGGAGCTGCCATCGGCGCTCCCGACCATCATGGCGGGCCTCACCCAGTGCATCATGCTGTCGCTGTCGATGGTTGTGATCGCCGCGCTGATCGGCGCCAACGGCCTTGGCCGTCCGGTCGTGCGGGCACTGAACTCGGTGAATATTCCACTTGGACTTGAAGCGGGCCTTGCCATCGTCGTCCTCGCGATCATCCTCGACCGCATCGCCCGCATCGGGCAGGCAGGTTCCAAATGACGGCAGCGGTTGAATTCAAGAACGTCGACATCGTTTTCGGCGACAGCCAGGCTGCGGCCATCAAGATGATCGACCAGGGCGCAAGCCGCGCCGACATCCTCGACAAGACGGGCGCGGTGCTCGGCTGCGCCGGCGCCAGCCTCACCGTCAACGAAGGCGAGATTTCCGTGCTGATGGGCCTGTCGGGCTCCGGCAAGTCGACGCTTTTGCGCGCCGTCAACGGCCTCAACAAGGTCACCCGCGGCCAGGTGCTGGTCCACGGCGGTGGCAAGGTGACCGACGTCGCGTCGTGCAGCGAAGAGGACCTGCGCCGCATCCGCCGCGAGTCGGTGGCGATGGTGTTCCAGCAGTTCGCGCTGCTGCCGTGGCGCACGGTGGAAGAAAATGTCGGCTTTGGCCTCGAGCTGGCCGGCGTGCCGCTCGCCGAGCGCCAGGAACGCGTGAAGAAGCAGCTTGATCTGGTCGGGTTGACGCAGTGGGGGAAGAAATACGCCCATGAGCTGTCCGGTGGCATGCAGCAGCGCGTCGGTCTTGCCCGCGCCTTCGCCACCGAGGCGCCAATCCTGCTGATGGACGAGCCCTTCTCGGCGCTTGACCCGCTGATCCGCACCAAGCTGCAGGACGAGCTGATCGAACTGCAGAAGCGGCTGAAGAAGACGATCATCTTCGTCAGCCACGATCTCGAGGAGGCCCTCAAGATCGGCAACCGCATCACCATCATGGAAGGCGGCCGCATCGTCCAGACGGGCGCGCCTGAAGAGATCGTGCTGAACCCGGCCAACGACTATGTCCGCGAGTTCATCGCCAACGTGAACCCGATGTCGGTCCTGACCGCGTGGAACGTGATGCGCGACATGCGCGATCTCGAAAAGGACGCCGACGGCTGGGTCTGGCTCGACCGCCGCAAGACGACTCGCTTCCGGCTGGACCAGAACAACCTCGTCATTGCCGCCGAGCGCAACGACCAGGCGGCCGTCTGGGCAGCCTGTGACCCGTTCGAGCAGCTGCCGCCGGACGCGCACGAGGTCTACTGGGCAAATCCGGGGACGTCGCTGCGCGCGGTGATGCAGGCAATGCAGCAGTCGCAGACGGCGCCGGTCGCCGTGTTCGACGAGTCCTCGCGCTTCCTCGGCGCGATCGGCGTGCGCGATGTGCTGGGCGCGGTTCTGCGACGTTAAGCGCAGGCCTGCGACGATAAGTATTCACAACACATATCGTCGATTTAACGCTTCGTGAACTTGTAGGAGAGATTGGTCAACCCGGTCTCTTCTATGGGGTGAGGCGTATGAGGACATCGCATAAGACGTACTCGGCGCGGGTCCTGCCGAATTCACTGGCCGACGTGTTGCTAGTGGGTTCGATCGTTCTGGCTGCATCGCTTTTCGGCATACTGACGCGGCCGGTTGGGTTCCTTGCTGCGATCTGGCCGGCCAACGCGATCCTTCTCGGGCTGATGGTGCGCAACCGGGAACTCGCCACGCCAGCCAACTGGATCGCCGCGTTCGTCGCCTACGTCGCGGCGGACCTCCTCACCGGCAACTCGCTAGGCATCACCGTGTGGCTGACGGTTGCGAACATCGCCGAGGTCCTGCTCGGCTTCCACCTCTATATGCGGCTGAAGCCGGAGGACCGCTTTCTCAACCGGCCAATTGCGATTGTCTGCCTGCTCGCCATCGCGGTCCTCACCTCGGCATTCTCAGCAGTAATCGGCACCGGCGTGTCGCATTTAATGTTCCAACGCGACATCATCGGCGGCTTCACCGTCTGGTTCACCACCGAGCTGGTGAACCTGCTCGTGATCCTGCCGACGCTGCTCACCTGGAGCGGTAAGTCGGAGTTGCGCGCTATCGTGCGGCGCGCCCGCGATCCGTACCGTTGGCTTCCCGCGATCGCGCTCATCGCACTACTGGTGACCTCCTGGCTGGTCCGCGGCCCCGGCGCCTTCGCCTACCCGATCCCGGCGCTGATCTGGTGCGCGCTGAGCTACAGCCTCTTCACCACCGCGACGCTGACGCTCCTCTCCAGCATCATCCAACTCGCCGGCGCGAGCCTGGGTTTCCACGAGTTCGCGTCGATCGCCGATCCGCTCGCTGCGACCATCTCGATCCGCCTCGCCATCGCCATGATCGTGCTGGCGCCGCTCGCGGTCGCCAGCGTCAACGCCGCTCGAGAGGACCTGCTGCAGCGTCTCAACCACACCGCCAGCCACGACGCACTGACTGGCGTGCTGTCGCGTGCCGCTTTCCTGGAGCAGGCCGAGCAACAGCTTGGCAACCAGCCCGCCAATGCAAGAGTGGCGCTACTGATGATGGACATCGACTACTTCAAGGCCATCAATGACCGCTACGGCCACCTGATGGGCGACAAGGTTCTGTCGGCCTTTGCGGCGGCAGCGGAGACGGCTCTCTCTTCCGACAAGCTGTTCGGCCGCCTTGGTGGCGAGGAATTTGCCGCGCTCCTCGTCGGCGCAGATGAATCCGCAGCGCTCGCTGTTGCAGAGCGCCTGCGCCGCGCGGTTGAGCGGGTGACTGTCATGGCGGAGGACGGCAGCTCCACTTCCACGACCACCAGCATCGGCATCGCTTCGCTGGAGTCCAATGGCCAGGACGATCTGACCTCGCTGATCTCCCGGGCCGACAAGGCGCTCTACCTCGCCAAGCAGCGCGGAAGGAACCGGGTCGAGATCTATCGGCCGGAACAGGACACGCAGGCGCCGGCCGCCTGACAGGGCCGCGCCCGGGTTCGACTCCGGCGACTGAGTTCCCTTCATCAACTGTCCGACCTGGAGACATAGGTAACAGTTTGTCCCTAAGACATAGGTGACAACCTCGTGCCAAACGGGTTGTCGATTGTTTGCAGTGTCCTCTGTTCCAGGTCGATATATCCAAGATCATAGCGCAGGAAGCTGACGAGCCAAATGCCGTCATCGACTTCCTTAATTCCCAGCTTCTGTCCAGCCAGCACGGTGGAGATGTTGATCTTCTTGCGGTGAAGGCAAAGCCGGCCGCAATGGGTGACGATGGCGTCGCGGTCATGGAAGGGATAGTCGATTTCCGGCAGCCCCAGATAG
>NZ_JAGL01000024.1 GCF_000526635.1 Aminobacter sp. J41 | reverse complement strand
ACGCTTCTTGCCCACATGCCGGAACTGGGACGGCTGTCGCCGAAGACGGCGGCGGCACTTGCCGGGCTTGCGCCGTTCAACGACGACAGCGGTCAGAAGCGCGGCCGGCGCGCCATTGCTGGCGGAAGGCCGCGGGTGCGCAAGGCACTCTACATGGCAGCGCTTGGAGCCATCCGGGCAAACCAGCGCTTCAAGGACTTCTACAGTGNCATTGCCCNGCGCTCNGGCTCGAAGAAGGTCGCCATCATCGCCGTCGCCCGAAAGCTCGTCACCGTCCTCAACGCCATGCTCCGGGACGGCAAAGCCTTCGCCTGACAAACACAGTTGCCATGCCGGAACGCTTCGGCAGCGTGCCAGCGTTGCGGGATAGGCTACAGGAGGCAGCGCGCCATCGGTGCAGGAAACGCGCTATCCGGACAACACAAACGTCGCGCTCTGGCAGCCCCCTCCACCATGCTTCGCATGGTCCCCCTCCCCCACTTTGTGGGGGAGGACCCGGGCGTCGAGGATCTTAAATACGTTATGCCCCGCCGTCTTTCCTGAGGGCTTCCTCATGGAGCGCTTCCCAATTGAGTGAGCTGTCCTCCACCGGCACGCCCCAGATTCTCCCCCCGAAGCGGGGGAGGTGCCGCCGCAGGCGGCGGAGGGGGCTGATGCGTACGCCCCTCGCGAGCAAAAGCCCCCCACTCACGGCCTGTTCTCAGGGGACGGTAATCTCGACCCGTTCGCCTTCCCTGACCGAAATGGCCTTCTCGACCTTCGGCTTGTCGCCGCTGTACTCGACCTCGACGACATAGTCGCCGCCGTTCAGGGTGGTCTGGAATTCGGCGTCGTAGCTGTAGTCGACCTGCTTGCGGTTGCCCTGAAGGTCCTTCTGCGCCTTGTAGACCCGGGTGATCGCCGCTTCGGGCGCCGTGACGGCGAGAACACCGGCGTTGAGGGGGATCTCGATCTCGGTCCGCTCGCCGACCTTCACGCTGAACGGCGCACCGCCGGCCGCAGCCTGGTAGCTGACCTCGGCATAGTAGTCGCCAGCCGGAAGCGCGACGTCGGCAGAGTTGTAATCGGTGCGGACGGTCTCGCGGGTTCCGTCGATGCGCTTTGCCGCCTTCTGGATGTGGATGGTTGCGCCGCTTTCAAGCACCATGCCCGGGACATAGGAGACGGTGATCGCCGCACGGCCGAGACCCACGACAATGTCCTTCTCGACGGTGCGGCCCGCCTCCAGCCGGAAGGTCTCGGTAGTCGAACCTTCGCCGATCGTCACCGTCGCCTTGATCTCGCCGGCGGGCAGGATGACGTCGGTCTCGCCGTATTCGTTCTCGGACTTGCCGTCATATTCGAAGCGGATTGTCGCACCTGAACTGACCTCGCCGCCCTCATGCTCGCGCGGGCGGATGATGACCCTGCCGGCATTCAGGATGAAATGCGGAGCGTTGAGCTGGTTCTCCTCGACCGTGACAAGCTGCGTGCTCTCGGCGTGCCCGTACCGGACTCTGAGGACATAATTGCCCGGCTCGAGGTTGGTCTTCCAGTCGTTGAATTGGGTTGTGATGCGCTCACCTGCCGAACCATCCGGCTGCGCCTTGTAGAGTTCCCAGGTCGGGCCGTCCTTGAGATCATCCGTGTCTTCTGACAGGGCAACGGTCGGCACGAAGTTGTACTCGAGCACGGCCTGCGTCGGTTCTGGCTCGGGTTCAGGTTCCGGCTCCGGAGCCGCCGCCACGGTCTGCGTCAGCGCATCTTTCAGCGACCCCGCATCCTTCGCCTGGATGAATTTGCCGCCGGTGTTTTCGGCAAGGCATGCGACCTTGCGGCCTTCTGCCTCGGACAGGCCGAAGCCGACGACATGCGCGGTGAAGTCTACGCCCGACTGCTCAAGCTCGCTGGCGAGCGCGCAGGGGTCCGCATTGCAGGTCTCGATGCCGTCGGTGATGAGGATGACAGTCGCCTTCTCCTCGGTGTAGCGCAGCGACTCGGCAGCCTGCTTCACGGCATCCGACAGCGGGGTCATGCCAATGAAGCGCATCCTGTCGGCAGCGTCGGCGATTTTCGATCCCATGCCGGCGGCCGGCTCGACGATCAGCTCGATGTCGGAGCAGACGCCCTTCTGGCGGTGGCCGTAAGCCATCAGGCCAAGTTCGAGATCGTCCGGCAGGGTGGAGAGCACGTTGCGCAGCGTTTCACGCGCGATCTCCAGCTTCGGCTTACCGCCGATCTGGCCCCACATGGAGCCGGAACCGTCGAGTACGATGATGGCGCGGTCAGCAGCAGTGGCCGCAGTGCCCGAGACTGCAAGCATCCCGCCGAGCAGGATGCTTCTGAGTAGTCCTCTCATAAAGTGTTGCCTCCCTGAGATTGCAGAACCCGCCCTTCGCAACCGAGGCTAGTCGAGGAAAATTCGCGTCGCAATCGGGAAGAAGAAGATGAAGAAGCAAAAAGGCCGGGAGTGACCCGGCCTTTGCTGTATCTGCTTAAAAGAAGTCTCAGAACTTCGGCGGCTGGACGCCGGCAACGCGGCAGGCGGACACGAGCGTATTTGCCATCAGCATGGCGATTGTCATCGGGCCGACGCCGCCCGGAACCGGGGTGATCGCGCCAGCGACCTTCGAGGCTCCCTCGAACTCGACGTCGCCGACGAGGCGCGACTTGCCCTCGCCCTTCTCGGGCGCCGGGATGCGGTTGATGCCGACGTCGATGACGGTCGCGCCTTCCTTGACCCAGTCGCCCTTGATCATCTCCGGACGGCCGACGGCAGCGACGAGGATGTCTGCGGTGCGGCAGAGCGCCGGCAGGTCCTTGGTGCGCGAGTGCGCGACAGTGACGGTGCAGTTGGCGGCGAGCAGCAGGTTCGCCATCGGCTTGCCGACGATGTTCGAGCGGCCGACGACGACGGCGTTGAGACCTGACAGGTCAGCGCCGCGCACGCGCTCGATCAGCAGCATCGAGCCGGCCGGGGTGCAGGGTACGAAGGCGGTCTCGACCTCGCCGGTGCCAAGCTTGCCGACATTGGCGAAGGTGAAGCCGTCGACGTCCTTTTCCGGAGCGATCGCCTGGATGATGGCGCCGGAGTCGATGTGGCCCGGCAGGGGCAACTGGACGAGAATGCCGTGGATCGAGCTGTCGGCGTTGAGCTCGTCGATCAGCTTGACCAGCTCGGCCTGCGATGTCTCGGCCGGCAGCGTGTGCTGGACGGACTTGAAGCCGCACTCCTTCGCCTTCTTGGACTTCGAGGCGACGTAGACCTGGCTTGCCGGATCCTCGCCAACGATGATGACGGCCAGACCGGGCGTTACACCCTTTGCCGTCAGCTCCTCAGAGGCTTTCTTCACCGTCGCCACGACGTCTTCGGCGACTTTCTTACCGTCGATAATTTCGGCCATTTCTCTTCCCGATCGCTGCGGATGGCGCCTCCCCCCGAGAGGCGAAGACGGCGCAGGGTATAGCACCTTGCGCCGCGAACAACGCGCTCTATTGCGTCGCGGGTTCTTTACGCTGCGACAGGAAGAAATCTCAAGAGCCGAAGCGGCGATGCTTCGGATTGTATACAGATCTCTCGTCCGCGAAGTCCTCGATGGCTTCGCGGAACTCGCGCAGGCTGCGGCGGATCTCGTTGATCGCCGCGTCGGTGCGCTCGTCGACATAGGCGTCCTGGTCGGTCCACCGCGACTCGTTGGCCGCCTGCGGATGCTGCGGCGTATGGGTCGAGACGTGCTGGGGCACGGCGTGGATCACTTGCGGTGCGGGCAGCGCGGCCGCCTGCGGCTGCACCGGCTGCGGAACCTGGACGACGATCACCTGCGGCATCGGCTGGGGCTGCGGTGGCGGCACCATCTGTGCCCAGCCGCGCATCGCCGCCCACGGATCGTAGGGCATGGGCATTTGCGGCATCGGCATTGCCGCATAGGGATGCTGCGCCGGTTGCGGATAAGGCCATGCGGGCACCGGCTGCGGATGCATCGGCTGCGGCATCATCTGCGGCTGCATGGGCGGCATCGGCGCCGGATACAGCGGTGCCGCGTGCATCTGCGGATAGCCGGGCGCTGCCGGATAATGCTGCTGCGCGGCGGGCGCTACGCCATGTGCGGTCTGCGCCGGCTGTTGCTGCGGGGCGGCGGGATGCTGGTGGTGCGGATAGGCATACATGGTGGCGGGGTCCTTGCCTGTGTCCTGCGCGTAAAGGTCGGAATATTCGGGGATTTCCTGATGCTCCGTCGCCGAAGCGTCGCTGCCTGCTGCCACTTCCTCGCGCCTGCGACGACGCAGGGACGAAAAACCGAAGCCGAACAGGAGACCTGCGAGACCGCCAGCCCCCGCAAGATGCGGAACCGAGGGGCTGCTGGAATTGAGAGGCGGCTCAGCCTGCGAGATGATGCTCGGCGCACCATCGGGCGGCGTGCCCGGCTGCGTTGCCTGCAGCGCCTGCTCATAGGCGGAACGCTTGACCGCGGCCTGGCGCTCGAGTTCGCGAAGCTCGACCAGTTCGTCGCCGATATTGCCCTGGCGCACCTTCATCTGCGCGAGCTTGGCGGCAAGCTGCTGTTCCTGCTCGACGGCGCGCTTGAGTTCAGTCTGCAGCGAAGAGGCAACGCGGCGCAGCTCCGCAGAAATCTCCTGGCGGGCTGCCTCGACCTCGGCTTCGGCGGCAAGGCGTTCCGGATGGCGCGGCCCGAGCTTGACCCGCAGCCGGTCGAGCTGCTGGCGGGCGGCGGCATAGCGGGCGCGCAGCTCGGTCAGCGTCGGCGAGGCAACCTGCTCCGGCAGCGAACCGGTGACGATCGAGTCGACATTGGCATCGCGCGTCGAGGCGGCGCGGGCGTTAAGCTCGACGGTGCGGGCGCGGGCGGCTGAAAGCTGCTCGCCGAGGCGCTGGATCTCCTCGTCGGTAATCAGAGTGCCCTGCGCGTCGATGAGTTCATGGCGGGCCTTGAAGGCTTCGACCGCGCGTTCGGCCTGCGCAACCGCATCGCGCAGCTCGGTAAGGCGGGCCTCGTCGGCCACCTGGCCGCCGCTCTTCTCGACGAAGATCGCTGCGACGGTGTTGGCGATCAGCGCCGACTTCTGCGGATCGGCGGTCTTGGCCGAAACCGTGATGACGGAAGAATTGCCGCTCTGTTCGACGGAAAGCGAGCGACCAAGCGAGGTGATGGCGCGGCGTCGGCGCTGGTCAGCGGCATCATCGCCGGTGAAAAGCGCCAGGATGCCGTTCGGCGCGCCGTTGAACTCGGGGTCAGCGGCGAGGTTGAGCTTGTCGGCCACCGCCGACAGCGTCGAGCCGGAGCGCAGCATGCGCAGCTGGTTGTCGACGCCGCCCTGCTCGATTAGCAGTTCGGAGGTCGCGACATAAGACTGCGGCCAGGCAAGCGCGATCGCGGCGCCAGCCAGCGCGCCGGCGAGCGCCAGCGCCAGTGGGCTTGCGAGCCTGCTGCGCACCGTCGGCGTCTCGGGAGCGATGACCGGCTTTGCCAGCAGTTCGTCGGCAATCGAGGTACGGATTTCGCTTACGGACTGGTCCAGCGCGGGTTCGGGCTGCGCGTAGAACTGCGGCTGAGGCTCGGGCTGATACTGCTGCTGCGGCGCTTCCATCACCGGTTGAGGCGCAACGGTCGGCCGCGCGTCGCGCGCCTCGCCAGCGTTAACAGCAGCAATCGATTCCTTAACGTCTTCCCGCGCACTCGCGCGCTGATCGGCATAAAGCGAAGCCATCGTCAGAAGCGACGGCGCCCGACCCTGCTTGAGATGTCTTTCGGAACCCGCCATTGGAGCCTGCAAATTCGCGGAACGCGGGCGGCTGCCCGCAATCGTTAAGCCAAGCTAAACAACGATGGGTAACAAAAGGTTAATCCGCAGTACAACCAGAAGTGGCAGGCACTAGACGCGGGCTGGCCGGAGTGCTGTTCTCACGCCACGCGACTCACGGAGAAGAACAATGTCAGCGAAACTGGTGCTCGTCGGATGCGGCAACATGGGCTACGCCATGCTGGAAGGCTGGCTGAAGTCCGGTCTTATCAAGGCGGCCGAGACCGTCGTCGTCGAACCCGCCGATGCCCTGCGCGAACGCGCCGCAAAGCTTGGCGTCACGGCGCTTGCCTCGGCAGATGAAACTCCCGCCGACGCGGCGCCGAAGCTCGTCGTCTTCGCGGTCAAACCGCAGGTGATCCTCAACGTTATCCCAGCCTACGCGAAGTACAACGCAAACGCGACGTACCTCTCCGTCGCAGCAGGCACGCCGATCGCCGCCTATGAAAAAATCCTCGGCAGCGACACGCCGATCGTCCGTTGCATGCCGAACACCCCCGCCGCCATCGGCAAGGGCATGATGGTCACCGTCACCAACGGCAAGGTATCGGCGGAAGCCGAAAAATTCGTCCGTGATCTGCTGGCGACAAACGGCGAGGTGGCTTCCGTGGACGACGAGTCACTGATGGATGCGGTGACAGCCGTCTCGGGCTCGGGCCCGGCCTATATCTTCCACTTCATCGAGTGCCTGACGGCTGCGGCGGAAAACGCCGGGCTTCCGCTTGAAACCGCGAAGCTGCTGGCGATGCAGACCGTGTTCGGCGCAGCCTCGCTTGCTGCCGAAAGCCGCACGGAGCCGGGCGAGCTGCGGCGCCAGGTGACCAGCCCGAACGGCACGACCGCCGCTGCGCTCGACGTGCTGATGGGCGAGGACCGGCTGAAGAAGCTGGTGACCGAGGCCGTGGAGGCAGCCCGGCTGCGCTCCATCGAACTTGGCAAGTAAAACGATCGATCAGCCCAGCGCCGCGACCATCTCATCCTGCTTGCGGCGCAGGGCAACCAGCGGGGAATCCGGCCGCGGAGCGGCATTGGCGTAGGTGATGAGCTCGCCCTTCGCGATCGGCGCAGTTACGGTGCCGCCCTCAAGCAGGCCGCACGGAACGGCGTTCGCCGCGCGCGCATCCTCGACCGACATCGCCCACGAGCGATAGGTGTACTCGCCAATCGCATCGAGATGTTCGCCAGGCTTCAGGTCGCGCTTGGCGACCGCGCAGACTTCGGCCACCGGCTTGATCAGCGGCACCATGTCGGCCTTGCCATAGAGCACGGCGCGGGCGCAGGACAGCGGCACTTCCAGGCTGGTAAGGTGATACGGACGGTAGAAGGTGAAATACGGCCCTTCGCCAAGCTTCAGGTCGTTCATGCGCTCCCGCAGGCGCGGATGCGCCATTTCCGCGATCACGAACACGCCGGGCGCCACGCCCTTGCCGATCGAATAATCAACGACGCCCTTGCGCGAGAGGATGCCACCATCCTCGACCGGGCAAAGAACCCGCGGCAGGTCTTCCAGCGAAGCTGCCGGTCCGTGCATGCCGGGAAGATCCGGCACGAGGCCAGTCGCGTTTGCGATCGCCGTCATCTCGACCATGGTCTTGGAGCCGTCGACAAACTCGACCAGCATGCGCGGGTTCATGTTCCGGCGCTCGGCTTCCTCGCGGTACTGGTCGGGCGTCGCGTCGTGGTTGAGCGGGTTGTTCTTGCCCTTGCCGGCGGCGACGACCGTGTGGCCCATCGCGGTGACGAACTCGATCAGCTCCATGCAGGACGACGGCTCGTCACCGGCACCTACGGTGTAGACGACGCCGGCCCTGTCGGCGGCCTGCTTCAGGTAGGCGCCGACGGTCACGTCCGCCTCGACATTCATCATGACGAGGTGCTTGCCGTGCTCGATGGTTTTCAAGCCGATCTCGGCGCCCGCAACCGGCTTGCCGGTCGCATCGACGACGACGTCGATGTGGGGGCTGTTCATCAAGAGGTCGGCGTCAGGGATGATCGCGGTCTTGCCCTGCTCGATCAGCTCGGCCATGCGCGAGGAATTCTGCGCCTCGCCGGCGCTGTCTGCCTCACGGCCGGCAATGGCGATTGCCTCCTGGGCGCGGCCGCCGCGGCGGTCGACGATCGCGGCAACCTCAAGGCCGGGCATCAGCGCGACCTGGGTGACGATATCCGTTCCCATCTCGCCGCAGCCGACTACACCGATACGCACAGGGCGGCCCTCAGCGGCCCGTTGCGCCAGATCACGGGCAAGCCCCGTCAGGGCGACATTGGTCATGCGGCATCCAGTCTTTGGCAGGAACGAGAACTAGACCCGGCGAGATAGACGAGCGCTGGCGATTGTCAACTCTCGCCAGGCCGCCCGGCACCTTCCGCACGGTTCGTGCAAGCTTGCACTGCTAGGCTCCGAAAGGAAACAGGAGCAGGAAGGCGTTAGCCCAACATGGTCAGGCGTATCATGATTCTACTTACCCGCCAGCTTTCGCCGGCGGTGCGGTTCGCGATCATCATCACCGCGGCGACGTGCTGCGTGCTGACGATCAATCTCTTGTTATGGTGGGGCCTGTCTGGCCTCAGCACGCTGTTGTCGGCGCTGCTCCTGGGGCCGGTCTTCCTCGCGTCCCTCAGCGCTGTCGGCACCCTTGCCGGCTATCTTGCCTTCAAAGAACTTGAGCCGCGCGGCCTCGAAATCGAGCGGCTTGAAACCAACCTGCGCTGCTATGAGGCCGAGCTTGAGGAGCGCCAGCGCGCCGCGCGCGCGCATGCGGCCATCGCGCGCCTGATGGAAGCTGGCGTGCGCCACCTCGCCGACGGCACCTACTCCTCGCGCATCACGGTCGAGCTGCCGCAGCCGTACCGCTCCTTCCCAAGCTACTTCAACACGGTTGCGTCCCGTCTCGAGGGCATGACCAACCGACGCGAGGAAAGCATCCACGTTTCCGAGATGATCGATGCCAAGGCGCACGAAATCATCGAGGCTGCGGACACGCTGAAGCGCCGCGCCGAAAAGCTCGCCGAGCGGGTCGTCACGGACCTAGAGGCCATCGAGAAGGGCGCCGAGAAGCACACGGCCGAAGCCCTGAAGCTCGCCCAGTACACGATGGGCGGCGTGAAGATCGCCACCAACCGCAACATCGAGGCAGCAACCCAGCTTGCCGAGATGGGCCGTCTTGTCGCCGAACAGGCGGGACAGCTGCGCGCGATTGTCGAGGAAGAGATCAAGCCGGAGATGAGCGACGTTTCCGAGGGCGAGGAAGAAGTCGTCATCGAGGAAGAAGTCATCTTCGCCGAGAACGAAGAGTTCGCAGCCGAGGTCGTGGCTTCTGAGGACGTTGAGACCGAGGAAGCTGTTTCCGACGAGGAGACCATCATCCCCGCCAAAACCGAGGGATCGGAAAACAGGCAGCTGCCGGCGATTGCCGCCGCCTGACTTCTTCGATCAGACGAACTTGCGGAACATCTTCGTCTGATCGAACAGCTCTTCGAGCGTCTTGACGCGGGCGCTCGTTTCCTCCCAGCCCGCGTCCTGCACCGCGGCGATCACCGCCTCGACGATAAACAGCGTCACGACCGACGAGTCCCACGCCGACGGCGCCTCGATGCGCGCGTGGAACGCATGGGCCGCCTGTTTCGCCAGCGGCGAGCCCCACTGGTCGGTAAACAGTACGATCTGCGCACCCTTCGCCCGCGCCATTTCAGCCAGCCGCATCAGCTCCTGCTCGTAGCGGCGCACGTCGAAGGCAACGAGCACGTCGCCCGGCTTCATGTCGAGCACATAGTGCGGCCAGGTGTTGGCGTTGGGCGCGATCAGTGTCACCCCACTGCGAATGACCTGCATGTGCGTGAACAGGTAATCGGCAAGTGAGCGGGTGATCCTGCCGCCGACGATATAGACAGAGCGTTCACGGTCGCCGAGCAGGGCAACAACCTCGTTGAACGTCTCGGGCGACAGCTGGCGCAACGTCTGCCCGAGGTTTTCCATCACCTGTTCGGCAAAACGATTGAGGATGTGCGTGTCCGGCGCCGGCGCCCAGCGGTCACGGCGCGCAATCGGGTTAGAGATCGTCGCCTCGAGCTCGCTGCGCAGCGCCGCCTGCATTTCCGGGAAACCGGCAAAGCCGAGCTTCTTTGCCATCCGCACGACGGTCGGCGTCGACACGCCCGAGCCCTGCGCCACCGCCGTGATCGAGTCGAGCCCCAGCACCGGGTAGTTTGCCAGCATCGCGTTTGCGAGCTGCCGCTCGGCGCGTGTCAGACGGTCGAAACTCGCCCGCATCCGCTCGGCAACAGTGAGGTCCTGCGTCTTCTTCATTCACGCTCCCCAGGTTGCGTCCGACACCCGCCTTCCGCGTCTGAATAGAATGCATCACCGCACTGCTTTTGGAAGAGAAAGTTTCAGTTCCGTCTTGACTATCACCTAGCGTCTGAAATGATGCTTTTAGTTCAACCGCATGAACCGGTTGCGCGGTTCAGCTACGAGGCGTTGGAATGAGCGACAAGCGTGCTGCCGGACAATATGTCGAAACCAGAAATCCCTCCGGTTCCGGGCCTTACCTGCTCGTCTGCGAACACGCGTCCAAGCATATCCCGCCTGAATTCGCGGACCTTGGCCTGCCAAAGGAAGCGCTGACCAGCCACATCGCCTGGGACCCGGGCGCATTGGCCGTTGCGCTCGAACTGTCGCGGCTGCTCGACGCACCGCTGATCTTCCAGAACGCTTCGCGCCTCATCTACGACTGCAACCGGCCGCCGCACGAGCCGTCGGCCATGCCCGCCGTCAGCGAGGTCTACCAGGTTCCGGGCAACGCCAACCTGACGCAGGAAGACCGCGACCGCCGCGCCGAGGAATTCTACTTCCCATTCCGGGGCGCCCTTGCCGCCCATCTCGACGCGCGCAAGGACACGCCGACAATCGTGACAGTCCACTCGTTCACGCCGATCTACCATGGCAAACAGCGTGCGGTTGAAATCGGCATCCTGCACGACACGGACGACCGGATCGCACAGGGCATGATGAAGGCCGCGCGCGGTGAAGCGACTTCTTACAATGTCCAGCTCAACGAGCCCTATGGCCCGGCTGATGGCGTTACCCATACCCTGCGCGAGCACGCCCTGACGCGCGGCCTGCCGAACGTCATGATCGAAGTCCGCAACGACCTGATTGCCGACGAGGCATCGCAGAAGGCCATGGCGCAGACATTGTGCGGCTGGATCCGGAGCGCACAGGACGGCCTGAGCCACCCGGAAACGGAAGACTGAACCGGCATGGCGCCGGCGCAGCTGGCGCCTTCTTCCCCATCTTCAACACGGACGGCCGAAAACCATCTTCGGGCCTCGGTACTTGGGAACTGCGGCATCTCCGCTTCGCTCCTCTCCCCGTTCACGGGGAGAGGATGCCGGCAGGCAGGTGAGGGCCAGTTTCGGCGCCGGCGGCAGATGGCGACGCTGGCACTTCCTCGCCAGTGCCCCATCCCTGATTCGTGTCCCTGCGTCCATGCTGGCAATGGCCAGGCGCGGCGCTCCTCTGCGCAACTGCCGCAGCCTTGGCGAGGAACTTCGAAGAAGAAGTTTCGCCAAACTAAGATTTTTTATTATATTTCTGCGAACTAATGCGGCATCCGCGCGTCAAATGGGCACTTTCCTGACTTATGCAAAAATGGATGCTTGGGACAAGCGCAGTGCAGTTAGCGAATTACCACAATCACTTATTACACCGAGGCCGAGTAATTCGACACACAACAGAAGAAAATGTCGCTTTAGTTGGGATGCGATCTTCGAGTAACAAGAAGTCATTTGGATTTTCGGGTTCTGTAAATTTCATTGACAGATTTCGGAAATTATTTGTGGCGTCTTGACGGCAGCTTCCGTAACGTTAACTATACGAATGCACGGTATCGTACAAACGGTAGCGTGCATTACTCCGAGCGGGGGCTGGAGCATGATCGGACAGGAGCGAGTGAGGGAGCTCGAGGAACGCCTCGACTTCATCGGCCTTGATGCGCAGGGCAAACAGGCGCTGCAGGACACTGCGCCTCTCGTCAACAAGCTGATCAGGCCAGCACTCGAGAGCTTCTACCGCAAGGTTCGGGGCAGCGAGAAACTCCGGAGCTACTTCGCCGACGAAGCGCACATGAACGTCGCGGCCGATCACCAGGCACGACATTGGGCACTGATCCTCAAGGGCGAATTCACCAAAGACTATCACGACGCCGTGCGCAGGATCGGCGCGATTCACGCGCAGATTGGGCTCGAGCCGCGCTGGTACATTGCCGGCTACGCGATCGTCCTTGAAGAACTGCTGATGGGCCTGCTGAGCGACAGCAACTCGCAGAAGCAGCAACCTTCGTTCCTGCGGCGTTCACATGCAGAAGTCGACGAGAGCCTGCCCGCACGCGTCAGCGCGCTGGTGAAGGCCGCACTCCTCGACATGGAAATCGCCACCTCCGTCTACCTCGACAACCTCGAGGCCAAACGGCAGGAGGCTGAGTCGCAACTTGCCTTTGCGCTGGACGGCGTTGCCGCTGCACTCGACCAGCTCGCGCAGGGCGACCTCTCGGTTTCGGTCAACGCGTCGATCTCGGAGAAATCCGGACACCTCGCGTCCAGCTTCAACGCAGCAGTGGCTAGCCTGCGCAGCGTGATTTCAGCGGTCAACACTGCCGCCAGCAATGTGCGCAGCGGCGCCGCCGAAATTGCCAATGCCTCCTCGGAAGCCGGACGGCGTTGCGAGCGGCAGGCGGCAGCGCTGGAAGAATCGGTCGCGGCCATTTCGGAACTTGCCTCTGCCATCCGCGAAACCGCGTCGGGCGCCACCGATGCTGCGGCCACCGTTTCCGGTATCATGAAGAAGGCGGATGCCGGTGCGTCGCTCGCAGCCAAAACCGTCGCGGCGATGGGCGAGATCAGCGCCTCGTCGAGCCGCGTTTCACAGATCATCGACGTCATCGACGACATCGCCTTCCAGACCAACCTGCTCGCGCTCAATGCCGGGATCGAGGCGGCGCGCGCTGGTGAATCCGGCCGCGGCTTTGCCGTCGTCGCCTCCGAGGTGCGGGCGCTCGCCCAGCGCTCGGCCGAGGCGGCGAAGGAGATCGCCAAGCTGATCCGTTCGAGCAACGAACAGGTGTCCGAAGGTGTAGGTCTTGTCGGCGAAACCGAAACCGCGCTGTCGGGGATTGCCGACGAACTGCGCAGGACCGAAGAACTTGTTTCCAACATAGCAAAGCTCGCCAGTGCCCAGGCGGCGAGCATCGGCGAACTGTCCGCGACGATCGACCAGATCGACCGCGCGACGCAGCAGAACGCCGCGATGATTGAAGAAAATAGCGCCGCGAGCCGCTCGCTGGCGCTTGAATCGGAGACCCTGGCCGACATCGTCGCCAGGTTCCGAGCCACCGGCGGTGAGGCGGGGGGTGTAAGCCGGGGGGGCAACTATGCTCCCCGCCCCGCCGGTTGGTCAGAAGAACTCGCGCAGTCGGCCTAGAAGGAACCGACCTCCGTCGCCTCGAATGTCGTCGCCGTTCCACCGAGCGGGCGCTCGGACGCGATCCGGATGCGGCGGTAGCATTCGCAGGAGCGCTGTTCGAGAATGTCGCGGCGGACGACGTTCATCTCGCCGCGATGGTAGGAGATCGCGCCTGCTTCCATCAGGTCGATGCAGATCGCATTCACCGTCGCGCGCCTCAATGCCAGCAGCGAGGCGATCGCCTCCTGCGTGATGTGGAAATGATCGCTCGCAACCCGGTCGTGCGCATGAAGGAGCCAGCGGACCACGCGCTGCTCGGCCGAATGCAGGCTGTTGCAGGCAACCGTCTCCATCAGCTGGACGATGTGCGCCTTGGCGTAGCGAAGCATGAACTGACGCACGCAGACGAACCGCTCCAGAGCGACGTCGAGGTCCTGCATCGAGACCCAGGCTGCGGTGCCGCCGATCTGCACCACCGAGCGCCCAAGCGTCTCGCCACCGCCCATGATCAGCGAAAAGCCAACGAAGCCTTCGGGGCCGATTGACGATTTTTCGACACTGTGGCCGCTTTCCATCTGCGAGATCAGCGAAATGACGCCCTCATGCGGAAAAATGGCATGAGTAACCGGAGCGCCTTCCTCGTAGAGGACTTCGCCCGCCTTCAACTCGCGCACCTCGGCACATTGCTCGAAAAATTCCCTCGCGTGCGGCTGAACAGAGGCCAGGAGCTTGTTGCCCTTGGTGGATCGCACTAGCGGCATAGTCATCGGCCGAAAGTCTCCTCGCATCTCTGCCGTTTTAGCCACGGTTATTCAGCGATTCTTAAACCACGATTAACCACCACAACCTGTAGGCGACAATACGCCGGGCTCAAACAGAAGATCATGCGTATTCCAATGAAAAAACCCGCATGAAATGCGCCTGTATTTGTAAGATCTCAATATTTTTCGGGGACACTTCCGGCCCAAACGCATTTGAGCGAGGCAGGTCACAGAAATGCGGATGCGCTTTTTTGCTCTTGTTTCGATGCTTCTGTTGTCGGCGGGGATCGGCTTGCATGAAGCGGAAGCCGCGACGGTTGTCGCGAAGGTCGACATCAGCACCCAGACGATGACCGTCACCCACAACGGCAAGGTCAAGTACCGCTGGAAGGTCTCGACCGCGCGCGCCGGCAAGGTGACGCCGACCGGCAGCTGGACCGCGAAGTGGCTGTCACGCAACCACCGCTCGAGCCGCTACAACAACGCGCCGATGCCCTATTCGATCTTCTACAACGGCAACTACGCCGTCCACGGGACGAACCAGATCAGCAGGCTCGGCCGTCCAGCCTCGGCCGGCTGCGTCCGCCTCAACCCGGCCCATGCGAAGATCCTCTACGAGCTCGCCCAGCGCGAGGGGCTGAAGAACACGCAGATCATCGTCCATCGCTAGGGCTTGAGTTCGCGCCGCCGTCGAGATCGATCGGCGGCTGCTCGGCCTCAGCAAGCGGCTGGCGCGGGAAGCCGGCGATGGTCGACACATCCTTCACGTCGCGCGCGATCTCCAGAGGGCTTCTGGCGTAGGCGGTGACAAGGCGCGCGACCGACACAAGCGCATGGGTATGGATGCGCTCGTAACCGTGCGAAGCGTCGATGCCGAAGGCGACCAGCGCGGTGCGGATATCGTGCCCCGCCTCGATCGCCGAGGCAGAATCCGAGCGGTAGTAGCGGAAGACGTCCTTCTGGAACGGGATATCGTTCTCGCGGCAAAGGTCGACCAGCTTCTTCGTCAGGTGATAGTCGAACGGGCCCGACTGATCCGCCATCGCGATCGTCGCGCCGAATTCGGACGAGTTCTGGCCCGGCGCGGTCGTGCCATTGTCGATGGTCACCATAGCCGCGATGTCTTCGGTGACGATGGCCGCGGCACCGACGCCGACTTCCTCCGCGATCGTGAACAGGAAATGGACGTCGACCGGCGTCTTCGCGCCTTCCCGCTCCAGCGCCTCAAGACAAGCAAGCGCGATCGCCACTCCCGCCTTGTCGTCAAGGTGACGCGAAGAGATGAAGCCGTTGTCGAGGAACTCGGCATTGGTGTCGAAGGCAACGAAGTCGCCGACGTCGATGCCAAGTTCCAGCGTCTCCTCCTTCGAGCGCGTCACCGCATCGATGCGCAATTCGACGTGCTGCCAGCCGACCGGCGCGGTATCGACTTCCTCGTTGTAGGTGTGGCCCGATGCCTTCAGCGGCAGGACCGAGCCGCGAAAGCTGCCGCGCTCGCTGTAAAGCGTCACACGCGCGCCTTCGGCAAACCGCGCTGACCAGTGACCGATCGGCACGAGTTCCAGCCGGCCATTGTCCTTGACGAGCTTTACCTGTGCGCCGAGCGTGTCAAGGTGGGCGATGATCGCCCGCGCACCCTTGCGGCGGCTGCCCTGGCGCACGGCGCGGATCGCGCCGCGCCGCGTCAGTTCCGGTGTCAGCCCCAGCCGCTCGATCTCGCGATAACAGTAGCGGACGACCTGATCCGTATAGCCAGTCGGGCTGTCGATCGCGAGCAGCGCCTTCAGCTGCGCCACCAGATATGCTTGGTCGATCGGCATTATGCCCGGCCCAAAGCCATCGCCGCTGCCCGTGCACCCGAAAGCGGGAACAAGAGGTCGAGGAAGCGCTCGGCTGTCGGCTGCGGTTCATGGTTGGCAAGGCCTGGCCGCTCGTTCGCCTCGATGAAGACGTACTCGGGCTGGTCAGGACTTTTCACCATGAAGTCGATGCCGACGACCGGGATGTCGATGGCCCGCGCCGCTGCAATCGCCGCCTCCACCAGCCGCGGATGGACGATGTCGGTGACGTCATGGATCGACCCGCCGGTGTGAAGGTTGGCGGTCTTGCGCACCATGATCTCCTTCCCGCTCTCCGGGACGCTGTCGAGCGTGTAGCCCGAAAGCGCCAGGCAGCGCTCCGTCTCGCCATCGATCGGGATCTTGCTCTCGCCCCCGGTCGCAGCTTCGCGGCGGCGTGACTGCGCCTCGATCAGGGTGCGGATCTTCTTGCGGCCATCGCCGACGATATGCGGCGGCCGGCGTACGGCGGCGGCAACCAGCTTGAAGTCGATCACCACGAGACGAAGGTCCTCTCCTGCGAAGCAGGCCTCAATCAGGACGCGGTCGCAGACTTCCTTGGCCGCCGCTATTGCCGCCTTGGTCTCTTTCAGCGTCTCGAGTCCCACGGCAATGCCGCGTCCCTGCTCACCCCGCGCGGGCTTCACGACGACGCGCCCATGCTTGTCGATGAACGCCTGCAGCGCCTCGTCATCGTCGCTCGCGACCATCTGCTCGGGCACCGACAGGCCTGCCGACTCGACCACCCGGCGCGTCACCGCCTTGTCGTCGCAGATCGACATCGCCACCGCCGAAGTCAGTTCCGACAAGCTCTCGCGGCAGTGGACCGAGCGCCCGCCATGCGACAGGCGGAAGAAGCCGCCCTCTGCATCCGTGATCTCGACATGCACGCCCCTGCGGTGCGCCTCATCAACGATCAGCTTCGCGTAGGGATTGAGCTGGTCGTAGTTTTCGAGCGGCCGCGAGAAAAGCTTTTCATTGATGGGGTTCTTGCGCTTGACCGCGAACACCGGAACCCGGCGAAAGCCGAGCTTTTCGTAGAGCCGGATCGCGTTCTCGTTGTCGTGCAGGACCGAAAGGTCCATGTACGCTCGCCCGCGAGCCGAAAAATGCTCTGCCAGACGCCGCACCAGCATCTCGCCAATACCGGGATGTTTTGCTTGCGGGTCGACCGCTAGGCACCAGAGCGACGAGCCCTGCTCGGGATCGGAAAAGGCACGCGGATGATCGACACCGGTTACGGTACCGATGATTTCGCCGGTGTTTTCATCCTCCGCGACGAGATAGGTGAGCGCGCGACTGTCACGGTTGCTCCAGAAGAAGTCGGGCCGCACCTGCACCATGCCGCGCGAGCCATAGATGCGGTTCACCGCGCGTGCATCGGCTTCGGTCGACAACCGGCGGATGAAGAAGCCGCGCGTCTGGCGGCGGCTGGCGCGATAGGTCGCGAGATCCAGCCGGTAGGTGTGCGACGGGTCGAGGAAAATCTCCTGCGGTGCTGCCGCCAGAAGCACATGCGGGTCGCGGACATAGAAGGCGATGTCCCTTCGCTCCGGTCCCTCCTCGCGCAGTGCGGCAACCACGTCCTGCGGGTTGTCGAAGGTGTGCGAGAAGATCAGCCGGCCCCAGCCGCAATCGACACAAGCCGCTGACTGCGGCGGCTCCAGTCCGGCGGGACCGCGCGACTGTGCGTGAAAGCGCTGAAGCCGGTGCGCCTGCGGCCGTTCGCTACGCGCCATTCGACTAGATCCCATGGCTCTGCATCCACATTTCGAGAAGTCCGACCTGCCAAAGCTCCGAGCCGCGCAGCGGCGTGATGTGGTCGGAAGGGTTGGTGAAAAGTTCGTCGAGATAGTCGTCGCGGAAGAGCCCTCGCTCGCGTGCCACGCGGGAGCCCAGCGCATCGCGCACCATCTCGAGGTACGGGCCGTCGACATATTTGAGCTGCGGTACGGGGAAGTATCCCTTCGGCCGGTCGATGACCTCATGCGGCACGACGAGCCGCGCGGCTTCCTTCAGGACGCCCTTGCCGCCGCTGTGCAGCTTTTCCTCGGGTGGGATTTTTGCAGCGAGCTCGACCAGCTCGTGGTCGAGGAAGGGCACGCGCGCTTCCAAGCCCCACGCCATCGTCATGTTGTCGACTCGCTTGACCGGGTCGTCGACCAGCATCACCTGGCTGTCGAGCCTGAGCGCCGCGTCGACCGGCGTATCTGCACCCGGCATGTTGAGATGTTCGGCGACAAGCTCACGGCTCACATCCGCGTCCGGCAGCCAGTCGGCATTCACCTGCCGCTGCAGCGTCGCGTGCGAACGGTCGAAGAAGACGCGGGCGTAGTCCTCAACCACGTCATTCGAGTTCGCGAGCGGCGGGTACCAGTGGTAGCCGCCGAAGACCTCGTCCGCGCCCTGCCCCGACTGCACCACCTTCACATGCTTCGAAACTTCCTGCGACAGCAGGTAGAAACCGGCATTGTCGTAGGAGACCATCGGCTCGGACATCGCTCCGATTACGCCGGGCAGCGCCTCGATGAGCCGGTCGGAACCGACGAAGATCTTGTGGTGGCGCGTGTCGTAGCGCTGCGCGATCAGGTCGGAGTACTGGAATTCATCGCCCTTCTCGCCGTTGGCTTCCTCGAAGCCGACGGAGAAGGTGGCGAGGCCGTGCTGGCCTTCCTCGGCCAAGAGGCCGACGATCAGGCTGGAATCGACGCCGCCCGACAGCAGCACGCCAACGGGCACATCCGCGACCATGCGGCGCCTCACGGAAGTGCGCAGCGCATCCAGCACCATGTCGCGCCAGTCGGTCGACGAGAGCCCCGCATATTGCGGATCGCGCTGGTAGGGTGGCGCCCAGTAGACGCTGTCTTCCCTGGTGCCGTCCGGTTCGATGACGCGGATCGTCGCTGGCGGCAGCTTGCGCACGCCCTTGATGATCGTGCGCGGCGGCGGGACGACCGCGTGAAAGGTCATGTAGTGGTGCAGCGCATGGCGGTCGATCGAGGTATCAACCTCGCCCGCCTGCAGCAGTGCCGGCAGCGACGAGGCAAAGCGCAGCGAATGCGGCGTTTCGGCGATGTAGAGCGGCTTAATGCCGAACCGGTCGCGCGCCATCACGACGCGCCCCGAGTCGCGCTCATGGATCACGAAGGCGAACATGCCGTGGAAGCGCTTCACACACTCCTTCCCCCAGGCATGCCACGCCTTGAGGATCACCTCGGTGTCGCCGGTCGAGAAGAAGCGGTAGCCCTTGTCCTCGAGCTCTGCCCGCAGTTCGGGATAGTTGTAGATGCAGCCGTTGAAGGCGATGGCGAGGCCGAGTTCTGCGTCGACCATTGGCTGGCGCGCCTTTTCCGACAAGTCGATGATCCTGAGCCGCCGGTGCCCCAGCGCGACATTGCCGTGAATCGCTAGTCCTGATCCATCGGGTCCGCGCGGCGCAAGCGCGTCCATCATCCTCGTCTGGGCTATCGCAGAAGGCTGCGCGCCATCGAAACGTACTTCACCACAAATCCCACACACGGTTCCGGGAAATCTCCTGTTGCAAAACATCAACGTGCCGGGGGGCACGACTCGAAAGGCCCGTCGTCAGGCGGACCCGTCTTGCGAACGTGGGTAGTGGGGGATGGTTCCGAAATTTTCGGGATCCATTTGCGTCAGATCAAATGGATGTCAGGCTTAAGGGCCTAGAAACGCGCAAAATCTGCCGTGGCAATTTGACCACACGCTGTGCGTGGACGCGGCGAGCCGGTGGTACTATTTTCCGGCCGCATTTCTTAGGAAAGCGAAATGAATTACCAGCGATTTTTCGAGGAAGCGATCCGTCAACTCCACGAGGAGCGGCGCTATCGCGTGTTTGCCGATCTGGAACGGATTGTGGGCCGCTTCCCGCAGGCGATCTGGCGCTCCGAAGGCGAGGCGCGCGAGATCACGGTCTGGTGTTCCAACGATTATCTCGGCATGGGCCAGCATCCGGACGTCATTGCAGCGTCGCAGAACGCGACCGGGAACATGGGTTCCGGCGCGGGCGGCACGCGCAACATCTCCGGCACCAACCACCCGCTGGTCGAGCTTGAGCTTGAGCTCGCCGACCTGCATGGCAAGGAAGCCGGCCTCGTCTTCACCTCGGGCTTCGTCTCCAACGAAGCTGCGATCTCGACGATCGGCCGCCTGCTGCCGAACTGCCTGATCCTCTCCGACGAGCTCAATCATGCCTCGATGATCGAGGGCGTGCGTCGCTCGGGCGCGGAGAAGAAGATCTTCCGCCACAACGACGTTGCGCATCTGGAAAGCCTGCTGCAGCAGGCTGGCAACGAACGCGCCAAGCTGATCGTGTTCGAGAGCGTGTACTCGATGGACGGCGACGTCGCCCCGATCAAGGAGATCGCGGACCTCGCCGACAAGTACAACGCGATGACCTATATCGACGAAGTGCACGCGGTCGGCATGTACGGCGCGCGCGGCGGCGGCATCACCGAGCGTGAGGGCCTCGCCCACCGCATCGACGTCATCGAGGGCACGCTGGCCAAGGCCTTCGGCGCGCTCGGCGGCTACATCACCGGCACCCGCGAAGTCATCGACGCCGTGCGCTCCTACGCGCCGGGCTTCATCTTCACGACCGCCCTGCCCCCTTCAATCGCCGCAGCGGCGACCGCCTCGATCCGTCACCTCAAGACGTCGCAGGTCGAGCGCGACGCGCAGCAGCGCCAGGCGCAGCGGACCAAGGACGTTCTGTCGGCTGCCGGCCTGCCGGTCATGCCGTCGCAGACGCACATCGTGCCGGTGCTGGTCGGGGATCCGGAGCTCTGCAAGATGGCGAGCGACCGTCTGCTCGCCAAGCACAACATCTACATCCAGCCGATCAACTACCCGACCGTCCCGCGCGGCACCGAGCGCCTGCGCATCACGCCGACGCCGTGCCACGACGACAAGCTGATCGAAGTACTTCGCGACGCGCTGGTCGAGACCTGGACCGCGCTCGGCATTCCCTTCCGCGACGCATCGGCTCCGAGCGAGCCTGCCCGTTCGGATCGGGTCGTTCCGCTGGTCGTCTCCAAAGCCGGCGGCTGATCCGACCCTTCATGTTTGCCTCCCAAGCAAAAAGCCCCGGTGCATCGCGCCGGGGCTTCTTCTTTGTCTGTTAGCCGGAGCTTACTTGCGGGCCAGCAGGTCGCGAATTTCCGTGAGCAGCTGGACGTCGGCGGGCGGCGGAGCTGCCGGCTCCTCGGCCTTCTGGCGCTCGAGGCGGCGGCGCATCGTGTTCACGCCCTTGACCATCAGGAAGATGATCCATGCCAGGATCAGGAAGTTAATGACGACGGTGATGAAGTTGCCATAAGCGAACACCGCGCCCTGCTCGCGCGCAGCAGCAAGCGAGGTGGCGGTAACGTTGGAAGACAGCGGCAGGAAGTAGTTCGAGAAATCGAAGCCGCCAAAGATCGCGCCGACGATCGGCATGATGATGTCATCGACCAGCGATGAGACGATCAGGCCGAACGCACCGCCGATAATCACGCCGACGGCAAGGTCCATGACGTTGCCCTTGGCGATAAATTCCTGAAATTCCTTGAGCATCATCTCCCTCCTGGAGAATGAGTGTTTGCGAATCATCGGCAGCGGGGGCAACCGACGGTCGTTAAGATAGCAAAGTTGGCGTCTCGCTTACCATATGGCGCGCGTCAGGCACCCTTGGCGTCGCGCTTTGCCAGAAGGGCGCGCACCAGCGGCTCGTCGACCTCGCCGGTCGGCTGTATGCCGTTCGCCTTCTGGAAGGCCTTGATGGCATCCTTGGTGCGCTGGCCCATGACGCCATCCTCGACGCCGGCATCAAAGCCCTGCAAATTCAGGATGCGCTGGATGTTGCGCACCGCCTGCTTCATGTCGATGCTGGCGGTCGTCTCGTGGCCGGTGGTCCAGCTTTCGGGAATTTCAACCGTGTTCGCCTCGGGGTCGATCTGGCGCTGTTGCCAGAGTTCGGCCGAATTGCGTGCGCGCTCCAGCGCCTCAGGCTTCATCACCTTGGCGACCTCGTCGCGCTTTTCGGCAGCGTCCTTGTCGCCCTGGCGGGCAACGATGTCGAACCACTTGTAGGCATCCTCGAGGTTCTGCTTCATCCCGACGCCCTTGGCGGCGAGAATGCCAAGGTTGAACTGGCTGTCGCGCACTCCGAGCTCGGCTGCTTCGAGGAACCAGCGCGCGGCCGACTCATGGTCGCTGACGCCATCGGCGCCCATCGCGAACAGGACGGCGAGGTTGTGCATGGCGCTGGCATTGCCCTGCGCTGCGGCGAGCTGGTACCAGGTCTTTGCCCTCGCGACGTCGCGCTCGACGCCAATACCCTTCTCATAAAGATTGCCGATCCGGTACTGAGCCGGTGCAAGGCCAGCGTCAGCCGCCTGCTCATACCACTTTGCCGCCTCGGCCATGTCAGCGGGAACGCCCCTGCCCTCGGCATAGCGGCTGCCGATCTCGAACAGAGCCTTCGGGTCGCCGGAAGCTGCGGCCTCGCGCAGTGCGACCGGGCCGATGGCATCCGGGATCGCGGCAAGCTGCTCTTCGGTCGGCTCGGCTGGAATATCGATCTCTTCCACCGGCTGGGCAGCAACGGCAACCGGCCCCGGCATCGGCTGCGATGCGTTCGGATCAAGCCAGGCCATCTCGTCCTGCTTCGGCGCCTCCGCAACCGGCTCAACCGTCGTTTCGGCCCGCTCTGGGATGGCGGCGACCGAACCTTCGACCGGAAGTTCCCGGTTGATCGTCGGCGTGCCGGCGGCTTCCGCGTTGTCGGTGCCTTCAGCCGGGACGTTCGCCTGGAAGGCGTCCTCGCTCTCGTAGGCGGCCTGGTCGACGACCTCGCCACCGCCCATGAAATTCTTGCCGATCTGCAGCGCGAGCACCGTGATCGCGAGCAGCGCGACGCCCATCAGCAGCGGCTTGCGGCTGCGGCCAAGGATGCGGCTCACGGCAGAGCCTTCCTTCGCAGGCTTCTCGGCAGCGGCGGCCTTCGCTGTGTTGCCCGCCTCGGCGGCGGCAGCCTGTGCGGCACGGCGCGCGGCGGCGATGAAGTCCGCCTTGGCAATCTCGTTGTCGGCTGCAGATCCCGTACCGCCCTTGTTGCCGCGAACGCGCTTCATGATCGCGTTGAGGTCAGGCGCGCCCGAACCCGGCGCCAGCGGCTCGTTGACGATCCTCGGATCGATCGCGGCATCGATTTCAACCGTCGGCGCGGCGAACTGCTGCTCCATGACAGCCGTCGGCGAGGGCTCAGCGATGTCGGCCTCGTCCTTGCCGCCCTTGCGGCCCAGCGCCTTCGTCAGGCCCGACAGCACCGACTTCTTGCCGGTATCCTTGGCGACAGCCTCCTCGCGCGCGGCCTGGATCGCAGCGGATGCCTTGGCAGCAGCCGCAACCGCCACAGCAGGCTCAAGCGCCAGTTCTTCCTCGACGGGCGCAAAAGCGGGGGTCTCGGCAATCGCGGCGCGCACGCGCTCGCGCTGCTCGCCGTTGCCGCCCTCATGTGCGGCTTCAAGCATGCTGAGGCGGTCGACGATCTTCAGAAGCGTGTCGTGGATCGCCTCGAAGGTCTTCGTGTTGCGATCCTCGGAGCGTCGCGCAAGCGCTTCCAGCGTCTTCAGGTCGTCGGTCAGCGAGGCGATGACGGCGTCGTTGGCCGCGCTCGTCGGCGCGATGTTGCGCACCGCCTCCTCGGCCGCCAGACGCGCGGCCTCGACGACGAGACGACGGTTCTCCTCGATCGTATCCTCGATGCGGTCGAGGCGCGGATTTATCTGCGAGAGATCGGGGCTCGAGATCTGGGAAGCGAGGCCGGCGATCTGCGCCTCGAGGCTGCGGATCAGTTCGGGATCAACACCCGGCGCCGGCTGTGCGGCGACCTGCTGGCGCTCCAGCCGGCTCGCAAGTTCCGCGAAGCGGTCGTCCATTGCCTGGAGCAGATGCTCGCTCTGGACGAAATTTGCGTTGGTCTCGCGTTCGCTGAGGCGCGAAGTGACATCCCCCAGACGGCGTTCGAGATCGCGGAACAAGGCCTGCCCCTGCTCCTGCGCATCCTCGTGGCGCTGCTCCAGCATCGCGGCAAGCGTCGCGAAGCGGCGGTCGATGCCCTCGAACACGGCATCAAGGTCCGGGCCAGCCGGCGTCTCATCGAGCTTGCGCGAGATGATGTCGATCTGGCCGGCGAGCCGGTTGACGATTTCGTCCGGCATGTCGACGCGGCGGGCGATCTCCTCGACGCGATGGCCGAGGTCGGCGAGCTGGCTTGCAAGCGCATTGGCCGGATTGTCCTCGACCACCGAGCCCAGCTGGCGCGCGAGCGACGAGATGCGGGCCTCGATGCGCTCGAAGGGCTCCGGATCGAACGATACCGAATTGGCGGTGACGGCGGTCGCGGCGACCGCGCGCGAAATCTCGTTGAGGCGTTCCTCGATTGCCTCCAGCGCTTCGGAACTGATCCGGTCCTGCTGGTGGGTGAACTGGTCGACTGCCGAGGAGAGGATCTTCATCTTCTCTTCGAGCGAGCGCAGCGTAACCGAACTCGGCAGCCGCTCGATCAGGCCGGCGATCTCATCCACACGCATGCTCAGGGCCTGCAGGGCCGCGTCATCGGCCGGATTGCGCTGCGGCGCGGTGAACTTCTGGGCAATGTCGTTCCAGCGACGGTCGAACTCGTCCCAGCGGCGATCGAAGGACTGGATCGTCTCTTCGCGCGCAAGCTTGCCGAGGGCGCCCTTCACCTCCTCCATCTCCTGCCGAAGCAGGTTGATGTGGCGGTCGTCGCTCTGCTCGGCGAGATGGTGGATCATGCCGGAAAGGCGCTCGAACTCGGCGCGGAGCTCCGCGGCGTGCTGAGAGTTGCCGCTGCCGCGCAGCGCATGTTCGATCTCGTCGCGCAGTGCGGCGAACTCGCGGCGCAGGCCCGTGGTCATTTGCGTGCGCACTTCCTCGCGCAGCGAACGCAACTCGTCGACCATGCGCTCATCAGTGCGCGGCGCCGCGCGACGGGAGAGTTCATCCCAGCGGCGTTCAATGGCTTCATCATGCGGCGCATCACGGAAAGGGCGATCACGGTCGGAACTCCTGCCGCTTTCACGGAATTCGGACGGACGCCTGATCCGGCTCTCCAGCTCGTTCAGGGTCTCATTCAGCTGCTCGAGCGAGGTGCTCGGGCGACGACGCCGGCCTGCATTTATCGAATCCAGATAAGAGCGCCTGTTGTTCATCGACACGTCCGCTGCCGCCTTGCTGACCGGATATCCGGCGCGTTCCCAAACCTAAGCCCTGGAGACGCCGGAACTTGCGCAAGCCGTGCTTGGCCAGGCGTCATCCCCCGACGAATCCCCCGATGACAAATCCGTGATCAACAACAGACAAAATCACACGGATCACCGATGCCCGCACAATCCACTGCACATGGTAAACAAGCCGTTAACCAAGGTTGCTAAGCCGCTACGTGATATTCTTGCATCCGCAATTTTTTACGTGTTAAAAATTTTGTGACCGTGCGACTTCATTTCGCACTTGCAGCATAATTTCCGTGGGAATATATGCCCGCGCAATCGATGCGGTTAACGCCGGTCGGGCAGTGAGCCGGATGCCTTTCGCCCCGAGGACATCCAAGTTTGCGTTCCGCAGCCATGCGGGCGCGAGTACGGGGAATTGTGAAATGATGAACATGATGCCGGCCAGCGAAAGCGTGGCCAATACGGCTGATGTTGCCGAAACCTATATCCGTATCGGTGACATGGCTAACCTGTTCGGCGTGACGTTGCGCACTCTTCGTTTCTACGAAGACAAGGGCCTGATCTCGCCGAAGCGTGAAGGCAATACTCGTCTTTACTCGCGTCGTGACGTTTCGCGTCTCAAGTTGATCATGCTGGGCCGCAAGGTTGGTTTCTCGCTCCGCGAGGTCAAGCAGATCATGGACCTCTACGACCCCGAGGGCCGCAACATCAAGCAGCTGCGTACGCTGATCGACAAGTCCGAGCGCCAGATGGTCAAGCTCGAGAAGCAGCGCGAAGCGATCGAGGAAGCCATGAGCGACCTCCAGAACGCCCTGGACGACTGGCGTTCGGTTCTCGCATCGCGCATGCAGGCGCAAGCTGCATAAGTTTGATCCCCCACCCGATCAGACAGTTCTTGAAGGGCCCGCCGCCGCGCGGGCCCTTTTTTCTTGCCGGGATTCTTCCCCGCTCACCCAATTTTCCTGCCTGGTCGAACAGATCTCCCAATGAGCCAGCGCACAACTCCAAAGTGACGTTTACGCAAACGTCAAAATCCGCTAAGTTCCCGCCCGACGCGTAGTGCCGCCACGTTGCGGCGCGCACCAATGGGATCAGGAGGATTTGATGACGATCTACAAGGCGCCAGTTGCAGACACCCTTTTCGTTCTCAACGACGTGCTTGGCTACGAGCGCTATTCAAATCTTCCCGGGTTCTCCGACGCCTCGGCCGACCTTCTCGACGCCATTCTCGGCGAGGCCGCGAAGCTTGCGGAAAACGTCATCCATCCGCTGAACCAGGTCGGCGACCGCGAGGGCTGCATTCGCCATGAGGATGGCTCGGTCACGACGCCGAAGGGCTTCAAGGAAGCCTACGACCAGTATCGCGAGGGCGGCTGGATGTCGCTCGCAATCCCGGCCGAGTTCGGCGGCCAGGGCCTGCCCTATACCGTCCACACCGCCGTCGCCGAGTACATGTCCTCGGCCAACATGGCGCTGATGATGTATCCGGGCCTCACACAAGGCGCGATCGCCGCGATCATCGAGCACGGCTCGGACGAGCAGAAGCAGACCTACGTTCCGAAGATGGCCGAGGGTGTGTGGACCGGCACGATGAACCTGACCGAACCGCACTGCGGCACCGACCTCGGCCTGCTGCGCACCAAGGCCGTGCCCAACGGCGACGGCTCCTACAAGATTTCCGGCCAGAAGATCTTCATCTCGGCCGGCGAGCACGACATGAGCGAGAACATCATCCATCTCGTTCTCGCACGCATCGAAGGCGCGCCGGAAGGCACCAAGGGCATCTCCCTCTTCATCGTGCCGAAGTTCAAGCTGGATGCGAACGGCAACCCCGGCGAGCGCAACTCCGTCTCCTGTGGCTCGATCGAGGAGAAGATGGGCATCCACGGCAACGCCACCTGCGTCATGAACTATGACGAGGCGGAGGGTTACCTGCTTGGCGCCGAGAACGGCGGCCTCAAGGCGATGTTCGTGATGATGAATGAGGCGCGCCTCGGCGTCGGTCTGCAGGGCCTGTCGATCGGCGAGATCGCCTACCAGAACGCCGTCGCCTACGCGAAGGAGCGCCTGCAGGGCCGCTCGATCTCGGGCGTCAAGGCGCCGGAGCAGAAGGCCGACCCGATCATCGTCCACCCAGACATCCGCCGCAACCTCATGAACATGCGCGCCTTCAACGAGGCCGGCCGAGCGCTCATCCTCTGGACCGCGCTGAAGTCGGATGTGGCTCACCGCTCCGGCGACGAGGCCGACCGGCAGGCGGCTGAAGACCACCTGGGCCTGATGACGCCGATCATCAAGGGCGTGCTGACCGACAAGGGCTTCGAGCACGCCGTCATGGCGCAGCAGGTCTTCGGCGGCCATGGCTACATCGAAGAGCACGGCATGAGCCAGTTCGTGCGCGATGCCCGCATCGCCATGATCTATGAGGGTGCCAACGGCATCCAGGCGCTCGACCTCGTCGGCCGCAAGCTCGCCATGAACGGCGGCCGCGCCGTCCAGTCCTTCTTCAAGGAAGTCGGCGAGTTCTGCGAGCAGTACCGCAGCGACGAGAAGATGTCGCCCTACACCAAGGGCCTCAAGAAGGGGCTCAACGACCTGCAGGCGGCCACCATGTGGCTGATGCAGAACGCGATGCAGAAGCCGGACAATGCGGGCGCCGCCGCCACCGACTACCTGCACCTCTTCGGCCTCGTCGCCCTCGGCTACATGTGGGCTCGCATGGTCAAGGCCGCGCAGGACAAGATTGCCGAAGGCGCCGGCAGCGCGATCCACGAGCACAAGCTGGTCACCGGCAAGTACTTCATGGACCGCATCATGCCGGAGACGGCCGCCCACCTCGCGGGCCTCTCCTCAGGCTGCGATTCGATGATGGCTCTGCCGGAGGATGCGTTTTGATCGGTTCCGCCACCCTCTCCCTCCCCCTTGAGGAGAGGGTGGACAGCCGCCGCAGGCGGCTGGACGGGTGGGGTTGCCTCGGAAGCGCGTCAACGCTTCTATGCAAATCCCGCTCGGGGAGGATTGGGACGATGCCACGCACGCGTGTCAGTTTCGAAATGCGCCAGAAGGCGCGGCCGCTTCGCGGCCACCCTCCCCTCAAGGGGGAGGGAAAGGAAGAAGGCATATGAATACAAATCCCGCGACCGTTCTCAATCTTCCCAAGCCCGCATGGGCGGACGAGGAAGTTGGGATGCTCTACGACATGGCCACCCGCTTCTTCGAGGCGGAGATCGTGCCGCATTACGAAGAGTTCGAGAAGAACGAGATCTTCGATCGCGAGAGCTGGCTGAAGGCGGGCGCGAACGGCCTCCTGTGTGCCTCAATGCCGGAAGAGTATGGCGGCGCGGGCGGCACCTTCGCGCATGAGAGCGCGATCCTCGAGGCGATCAGCCATGTCGGCGTCGACGGCTTCGGCATCGGCCTGCACAGCGCGATCGTCGCGCCGTACATCCTCCACTACGGCACCGAAGAGCAGAAGAAGAAGTGGCTGCCGAAGATGGCGAGCGGCGAGCTGATCGGCGCCATCGCCATGACCGAGCCGGGCGCGGGCTCCGACCTGCAGGGCGTCAAGACGCGCGCGGTCCGCGAAGGCGACTTCTACCGCATCAACGGCTCAAAAACATTCATCACCAACGGCCAGCTCGCCAACCTCATCGTCGTCGTCGCCAAGACCGACCCCGAGAAGGGCGCCAAGGGCACCTCGCTGATCGTCGTAGAGACCGATGAGGTCGAGGGCTTCGAGCGCGGCCGAAACCTCGACAAGATTGGCCTCAAGTCGAACGACACGTCGGAACTCTTCTTCAATGACGTGCGCGTGCCGGCGTCGAACCTCATCGGCACCGAGGAAGGCCAAGGCTTCGTCCAGCTGATGCAGCAACTACCGCAGGAGCGCCTGCAGATCGGCGCGACCGCAATCGCCATGTGCGAGCGGGCGCTGGCGCTGACCATCGACTACGTCAAGCAGCGCAAGGCGTTCGGCAAGCAGATCATCGACTTCCAGAACACCCAGTTCAAGCTGGCCGAGCTCAAGACCGAGATCACCGTTGGCCGCGTCTTCTACAATGACTGTGTCGCGCGCCACGTTCGCGGCGAGCTCGACACCGCCACCGCCTCGATGGCGAAGTACTGGCTGTCCGACTTGCAGGGCAAGGTCGTCGACCAGTGCCTGCAGCTGTTCGGCGGCTATGGCTACATGAACGAATACCCGATCGCCCGCATGTTCCGCGACGCGCGCGTCCAGCGGATCTACGGCGGCACCAACGAGATCATGAAATTGCTGATCGCCCGCACGCTCTGAGCGGTGCGGCCGGCAAACCAAGGGAGAGACTGATGGCAGACGCATTTGTCTATGACGCGGTGCGCACACCGCGCGGACGCGGAAAGAAGGACGGGGCACTCCACGAGGTGCCGGCCGTCCGCCTCGCGGCGAAGACGCTGGAGGCGATCCGCGACCGCAACGGCCTCGACACCTCGACCGTCGACGACATCATCTTCGGCTGCGTCGATCCCGTCGGCGAGGCCGGCTCCGTGATCCCGCGCTCGGCCGCCTTCGAGGCCGGCTACGACAACAAGGCGCCGGGCATGCAGATCTCCCGCTTCTGCGCCTCCGGCCTCGATGCCATCAACCTCGGTGCCGCCAAGATCGCCGGCGGCCTCGACGAGATCGTCATCGCCGGCGGCGTCGAAAGCATGAGCCGCGTCGGCATGGGCATGTCGGGCGGCGCCTGGTTCATGGACCCGTCGGTCGGCCTGCCGGGCTACTTCGTGCCGCAGGGCGTCTCGGCCGACCTCATCGCCACCAAATACGGTTTCTCGCGCGACGACGTCGACGCCTATGCTGTTGAGAGCCAGCGCCGCGCCGCGCACGCCTGGGAGAACGGCTACTTCAGCAAGTCGGTGATCCCGGTGAAGGACCAGAACGGCCTCACCATCCTCGACCGCGACGAGCACATGCGCCCCGGCACCGACATGCAGTCGCTCGCCTCGCTCAACCCGTCCTTCGTGATGCCGGGCGAGATGGGCGGCTTCAACGCGGTCGCCATCCAGCGCCACCCGGAAGTCGAGGCGATCAACCACGTCCATCACGCCGGCAACTCGTCGGGCATCGTCGACGGCGCGGCCGCCGTGCTGCTCGGCTCCGAGACCGCCGGCAAGACGCTTGGCCTGAAGCCACGGGCGCGCATCCGCGCCTTCACCAATATCGGTTCGGAGCCGGCGATCATGCTGACCGGCCCGGTGGATGTCACCCACAAGCTGCTCGACAAGGCGGGCATGACGCTCTCGGACATCGACCTGTTCGAGCTCAACGAAGCCTTCGCCTCGGTCGTGCTGCGCTACATGCAGGCATTCGAGATCCCGCACGACAAGATCAACGTCAACGGCGGCGCGATCGCCATGGGCCATCCGCTCGGCGCGACGGGTGCGATGATCCTCGGCACCGTCCTGGACGAGCTGGAGCGCCGCGACCTCAACACCGCGCTCGTCACGCTCTGCATCGGCGCGGGCATGGGCACCGCGACCATCATCGAGCGCGTCTAGCGCGGTTACCCTCCCCCTTGAGGGGAGGGAAACCGCGGCCCGGCCGCAACCGATTTCGAGGAGGAACTCTCCATGGCCAACTACACCAACTTCACCGTCGAGACCGACAGCGACGGCATCGCGCTCGTCACCTGGGACATGCCCGACAAGTCGATGAACGTCTTCACCGAAGAGGTGATGGACGAACTCGAGCAGATCGTCGACCAAGTCACCGCCGACGAGGCCGTCAAGGGCGTCGTCTTCACCTCCGGCAAGGAGACCTTCTCCGGCGGAGCGGACCTGACCATGCTGCAGAAGATGCTCGCCCTGTACGAGCAGAAGAAGGCCACGAACGAGCAGGAAGCGATCCAGTTCCTGTTCGACAATGCCGGTCGCATGACCTGGCTGTTCCGCAAGATCGAGACCTCCGGCAAGCCGTGGGTATCGGCGATCAACGGCACCTGCATGGGCGGCGCGTTCGAACTCTCGCTCGCCTGCCACGGCCGCGTCGCCGCCGACAGCGACAAGGTGAAGATGGCGCTGCCTGAAGTGAAGGTCGGCATCTTCCCCGGCGCCGGCGGCACCCAGCGCGTGATGCGCCTCACCGACCCGCAGTCGGGCCTGCAGATGCTCACCTCCGGCCAGAACCTGACGCCCAAGAAGGCGAAGAGCATGGGGCTGATCCACGAGATCGCCGCGCCCGACCAGCTGATCGAGGCCGCCAAGGCGATGATCAGGAATGGCCTCAAGCCGGTCCAGCCGTGGGACGAGAAGGGCTTCAAGCTGCCGGGCGGCCCGGTCTATTCGGCCGCTGGCGCAAACCTCTGGCCGCCGGCAATTGCCATCCTGCGTCGCGAGACCTACGGCAACTATCCAGGCGCGGCCGCGATCCTCAAGGCCGCCTATGAGGGCCTGCTGGTGCCGTTCGATACCGGCCTTCGCATCGAGCAGCGCTACTTCACGCAGATCCTGCGCTCGACCGAAGCGCGGATGATGATCCGCTCGCTGTTCGTCTCGCTGCAGGAGCTCAACAAGGGCGCGCGCCGTCCGCAGGGGATCCCCGAAACGAAGTTCACCAAGATCGGCGTCCTCGGCGCCGGCTTCATGGGCGCGGGCATCGCCTTCGTCACCGCCAAGGCCGGCATCCCGGTCGTCCTGCTCGACCGCGAGATCGCCTTTGCCGAGAAGGGCAAGGCGCATTCGGCCGGCCTGATGGACGCTGCCATCAAGAAGGGCCGCGCAACGGCGGAAGAGAAGGAACAGCTTCTCTCTCTCATCACGCCCATCGTCGACTACAAGGATCTCGAAGGCTGCGACCTCGTCATCGAGGCCGTGTTCGAGGATTCCGAAGTCAAGAAGGGTGCGACCGAGCAGACCGAGGCGGTCATTGCCGAGAGCGCGATCTTCGCCTCCAACACCTCGACGATCCCGATCACTTCGCTCGCAAAGAACTCGTCGCGTCCGGCCAATTTCATCGGCATCCACTTCTTCTCGCCGGTCGACAAGATGATGCTGGTCGAGATCATCCTTGGCGAGAAGACGGGCGAGAAGGCGATTGCCACCGCGATCGACTATGTCCGCGCGATCAAGAAGACGCCGATCGTCGTCAACGATACCCGCGGCTTCTACGTCAATCGCTGCGTCCTGCGTTACATGGCTGAAGCGTTCCAGATGGTCATTGAAGGCGTCCCGCCGGCGATGATCGAGAACGCCGCGCGCATGGCCGGCATGCCCGTCGGCCCGTTGGCGCTGACCGACGAGACCGCGATCGACCTTGCCCAGAAGATCATGAAGCAGACGATCCGCGACCTCGGCGAAGGCGCGGTCGACCCCGAGCAGTTCAAGCTCATCAACACCATGGTCGACACTCACGGCCGCCTCGGCCGCAAGAACGGCAAGGGGTTCTATGAATATCCGGAAAAGCCGGCGAAGAAGTATCTGTGGCCGGATCTCAAGACGCTCTACCCGCAGCAGGACGCCGACAAGATCGACGTCGAGGAGCTCAAGCAGCGCTTCCTCGTCACCATCGCGCTCGAAGCAGCGCGCGTGATGGAGGAAGGCATCGTCACCGACCCGCGCGAGGCCGATGTCGGCTCGATCCTGGCCTTTGGTTTCGCGCCGTACACCGGCGGCACGCTGAGCTACATCGACGGTATGGGCGTGAAGAAGTTCGTCGAGCTCGCCGCGCGCCTTGAGGGCAAGTACGGCGCGCAGTTCAAGGCGCCGCAGCTGCTCCACGACATGGCGGCGAAGGGCGAGACCTTCTACGAACGGTTCAACCCGTATCCGAAGGCCGACAAGGCCGCGTAAGGCGCGGCTTACCTCATCTCCGCTTTGCCCGTCCCCCTCCCGGGGGCGGGTCACGCCGGTTGACGGGACCGGCGTTCCTGACCAAAGGACCAGCGAGAGCTTTCCCCTGCAGGGGAAGATCCGCCGGCCAGGGCGGCCCTGCCCGCCCCTTCCGAAAGGTTGACGAGAATGTATGTCTGGCTCCGCCTTGCACGGATGATGGCGACGGCCAGGTCGCGCGGCACCTACCGGATCGGCGGCGAGAGCCGGCTTGCGTTCCGCTGCCTGCCGACCGACATCGACTCCAACATGCACCTCAACAACGCCCGCTACATGATGCTGGCGGACGTTGGCCGCATCGACATCTTTGCGCGGGCTGGCCTGCTGAAGCTCGCGCGCCAGAACAAGTGGGCGCCGATGATGGGCGGCCTGCAGGCCGTTTACGTGCGGGAAATCCGGCTCTGGACGAAGTTCGAGGTGGTCTCGACCGTCGAGACCTGGGAGGATACGCAGGTCATCGGCCGCCACCGCTTCGTGCTGGAGGACGGACGAACCGCCGCCCTCGTCATGACGACCGCCGGCGTCTACGACTTCCGCAACCGGCAGTTTTTGAAGATCGACGACCTTTTTAACGCGCTCGGCGAAACCGCCCGCCCTCGCCCGCCAAGCGAGGAAGAGCGCATCTTCATGGCCTCGCACGCTGGGCTCAGGCAGCTGGCGAAGGGGGCGGTGTAGGGAAGCAGGGGCTTAGGGGTGTAGGGGTGTAGGGGCTTAGCAGCGCAAGGGGCAGGCCTTCGGCTGCTGGGCACCATCTCTGACGGCCACCGCAGAGGACCTAAGAAGCGGCAGCATCCGGATAAGGTGGCTCAGCTGCAAGGGTTGGTGAGTGCGGGGTCGCTGCGAGAATCGCGACCGCCTCATCGGCCTTTTTCGTGGAAACCCCTCAGTGCCGCCGCCGAATGAAGCGCCCAGGGGAAACATTACTGGCCCGCGCTCTACGAGCCCCCTCCGGCGCTTCGCGCCACCTCCCCCATAAATGGGAGAGGATCCGGGTCGTGCAGGTGGAAATTACGGCCCCTTAACTGCAAGCTTGGCCGATCACCAATGCATCAGGTCAGGAAAACCCACAGCGCTGCTGAAGCACTCGGCCTGAGGATCCTCCCCCATTTATGGGGGAGGGGGACCATGCGAAGCATGGTGGAGGGGGCGTGACGGAGCGCGGCGGCGGAGGCGGGCCACCGACCTGCCGGTCCCGGCTTTTTTTTCGTGCCCCCTCAGCCCCGCCCCCGAATGAAGCGCCCAGGGGAAATACTACTGCCCGCGCTCTACGACCCCCCTCCGGCGCTCCGCACCACCTCCCCCATAAATGGGGGAGGATCCGGAGGCCGTGCCTGCTGCTACGCCTCGTCCACTCATCGGCGTTCAGGCATGGATCGTCGGGTCAAGCCCGACGATGACGAGCTGGGAGGTGTACGCTTCTGCTATCCGCGTCCCGCCAACTGAAGCTGCAATGGCTCACGGGCGTCAACGACTATCCCTTCCCCCATCCCATCGTCATCGTCGGATCAAACCCGACGATGACGAAGCTGGGACGTGTGCGCTTCTGCTATCCGCGTCCCGCCAACTGAAGCAGCAATGGCAAGCTCTGCCGCCGCCGACCATCCCTCCCCGTCTTTCCCATCGTCATCGTCGGGCCTGACCCGACGATCCATGCCTGAACATTTCCTCTCCACCAGCGGTGGGTGGTTTGCGCTTACCAGCCTAAGCCAAGAGGGTTTGCCCCTTGCAGGGCGCGCTCATTAAACACCTCACCCCCTCCCCGACCCCGACGTCGCCCTCAGCGCCGGGGGCGGGGTAAAGTCGGGCAGCGCGTCCGGGATCCAGTGGTAGAGATAGTCGGCCGGCAGGCCGAGGCGCAGGCACGATTGCGCCGGCGGCAGCGAGGGAAGTACCAGTCGATCGGCCATCGAGCCCGCCTGCCGCAGCAGGTTCTCCTCCCCAAGCCGCATGCGGTAGCGGTGCGGCAGGCCGAGCATGTGCTGCACGTCCTGCGGCACCAGCGCGACGGCTGCCCGCACCATCGAGCGCTGCAGCGGGCGCAGCACGGCCGGAAACGCCTCCGCTTCGGATACCAGCCACAGGAACTCGTCGATGATCGCCGACGGCTCGAGCCGCGGCTTCATCTCGGCGAGCATCTTCTCCCAGCCGGAAAGCGAGGTAGGCGTGTTCCGCGCGCCATAAAGACGGCCCGGCACCTGCGCCTCGGCGAAAGCCTGCGAGATTTCCTCCGCGCTCAGCTGCGAGACATAGCGGCTGTAGGCCATGGTGAAGCCGAAGGTGGCGGTCGCCTGCACCCAGTCGAGCAGATCGGGATCGTTCGCCTTATAGCTTCGGCCATCGGGCGTGGTGCCACCGACGCGGTCGTGCTGGCGCACGACGCCGGCGATCATCTTTTCGGCGCGGCTCCTGGCGCCATAGACGGTGATCATCGCCGCAAGGCCGGTGCGCTGCAGACGTCCGACGGTGTCCTTGCGAAAGGACGAGTGCTCCCACACGCCCGTGCGCACGGCAGGTTCGGCAAGTTCGAGGATCACTGCAGCAACGCCGCCGATGAACAAGGAGATCGGGTTCTTGAAGATACGCCACGACACCGAGTCCGGCGGCAGCAGCGCCTCCTCGCCGAGCGGCTGGCGGAAGTCGAAGCGCGGCGCGCCGTCGGGCTGCATCAGGCGCCGTCCGACGCGATCGAGCTGGCTTTCAAGCGGCAGAAGCAACAGTCTCGGCAAGGCCGAGCCATGGATCTTTCTCATGCGGGGCTTCCTCCTGAGGGTTAAGAAATCCCCCGCCGAAGTTTTCGTTCCCCCTCTTCTGGACCCCGCCCGATCAAGGTTGTAACCTCTTGAAAAGGCAATTTTCCTGCTCCGACGGATGAGCCATGCTTTCGCATCACCAGTTATGGGCAGCGATTGACGCCCTTGCAGAAATGCATTCGCTGACTCCCTCGGGTCTGGCGCGGCGGGCGGGGCTGGATGCCACCTCATTCAACAAGTCGAAGCGAACCTCGCCGGACGGCCGCCCGCGCTGGCCGTCGACTGAATCTCTTGCAAAGATCCTGAGCGCGACTGGTGTTACCCTGGACGAAATGGTCTCGCTCATCAGCGGCAGCGCCAGCAAGGGGCAGACCGTGCCTCTGATCGGCTTCGCCAAGGCCGGTGCTGGCGGCTATTTCGACGATGCCGGCTTCCCGCAGGGCGAAGGCTGGGAAGAAATCGCGGTGCCGCCGGGAACGCCCGAAGGCTCCTATGCGCTGCAGGTGCAGGGCGACTCGATGCTGCCGCTCTATCGCGACGGCGACATCCTGATCGTCGATCCGTCGGCCAGTGTGCGCAAGGGCGACCGGGTGGTGGTGCGCACACGCGGCGGGGAAGTCACCGCAAAGCTGCTCGCAGCACGCACCAGCGAGGCGGTTGAGCTCGTCTCCCTCAATCCCGAGCATCCCAACCGCACCATCCCAATGCGGGAGGTCGAGTGGATCGCCCGGATCATCTGGGCAAGTCAGTAACAGGTGACGTCATGCGCCCGCTCGCCATCGGAGTAGGTCTGGCCGGACTGGTCGGCGCAACCGCAATCTTCCTCGCGCATCCCACCGTGCCAACACCGGGCGCTTCCGCTAATGAGACCGTCACGGCCGCGCCGGAAGCGCCGGCGGAACCAGCCGCCAGCGCAACAGCTCAGGCGCCGAAGGCGCAGCCGAACATTCAGGTGCGGCCGGCGAGCCCGGACCTCATCACCATCCCCGTCCTGTCGCCGCAGGAGCTCGAGCGGATCGAGCCGCCGAAGGAAGTCCAGGTGGCGCAGGCCGGGCCGTCGGAGCAGAAGCCAACGCTGCTGCACCGCCCGGTGGCGACGAGCTCGGGTGAGTTCACTTCGAAGGACATCACGGTGCGGCTCGCCGGCATCGTTCCGGTCGGACCGGACGAGGAATGTGAGGCCGACGGCAGGAAGTGGCCGTGCGGCATCCATGCCCGCACCGCCTTCCGCAACTGGCTGCGCGGGCGTGCGCTGAGCTGCGTGCTGCCGGCTGAAAGCTCCGGCACGGTCGTTGCCGGATGCCAGCTCGGAAAGCAGAACCCGGCCGAATGGCTGGTCGCGCAGGGCTGGGCACACGCGGAAGCAGGCGGCCCATATGCCGAACTCGAAGAGGAAGCCAAAAAGCAGAAGCGGGGCATCTTCGGCCCCGCTCCCTTCGTTCCTGCTGTGCCGGCAGCGACCTCGCTGCCGGAAGTTTCCCAGCCGTCAGGCGACTAGCTCGCCAGCCAGCGCCTTACCGATCAGAGCCCGGGTGTTGTCGATTCCGTAGAGCGCGGCGAACGAGCCGAAGCGCGGGCCGCGTTCCTGGCCGATCAGCACCTGGTAGATCATCTGGAAGAACGCCACCGACACGCCCGGGCCGCCGTCCGGACCCTTCTTGTTGTGGTCCTGGTAGCGCTCAATTGCGCGAGCAACGTCGAGGGCCGCGTTCTGGATCGTCTCGCCGTCCGCGTCGGCTGCAAGCGAGCCGAGCTTCTCCGACAGCGCCTTGAGTGCGTCCGCCTCGACCTCGTCCGCCGCACGGAACACCTTGGTCGGCTGCACGAAGTCATTGAAGTAGCGGATCGCATAGCCGACGAGGCGGTCGAGCTCCGGATGGGTTTCCGGCGTGACACCCGGCGCATGACGCGAGATGAAGCCCCACAGCACCGACGGCTCGTGCGCGTTCGACGCGCTGACGAGGTTGAGCAGCAGCGCGAAGGAGACCGGCATGTCGACCACCGGCACGTTGCCGCTGTGGATGTGGTAGACCGGGTTGCCGAGGCGCTCCTTCCAGTCCTGGCGGTGATAGGCCGACAGGAAGGTATAGTACTCATCGACGGCGCGCGGGATGACGTCGAAGTAGAGCTTCTTCGCCGTGCGCGGCTTCTGGAACATGTAGAGAGCAAGGCTCTCGGTCGGCGCGTAGGTCAGCCACTCGTCGATGGTCAGGCCATTGCCCTTCGACTTGGAGATCTTCTCGCCATTCTCGTCGAGGAACAGCTCGTAGACGAAGTGCTCCGGCGGCTGCCCGCCCAGCGCCTTGCAGATGGCGTCGTACACGCCCATGTTCGGGCCGTGGTCCTTGCCGAACATCTCGAAGTCAACGCTGAGCGCTGCCCAGCGAGCGCCGAAGTCCGGCTTCCATTGCAGCTTGACACTGCCGCCGAGGATCGACTGCGTGACTTCCTCGCCGTCCGGATCGTCATAGGTGATAGTCGCGTTGACCGGATCGACCTTCTTGATCGGCACGTAGAGCACCTGGCCGGTCTTCGGCGAGATCGGCAGGAACGGCGAATAGGTCGCGCGGCGCTCTTCGCCGAGCGTCGGCAGCATGATCGCCATGATGTCGTCATAGCGCTCAGCGACGCGGCGCAGGATGTCATCGAAGCGGCCGGACTTGTAGTAGTCGGTCGCGCTCGCAAACTCATAGTCGAAGCCGAACGTGTCGAGGAAGCGGCGCAGCATCGCATTGTTGTGATGCCCGAAGCTCTCGTAGTCGCCACCGAACGGGTTCGGCACCGAGGTCAGTGGCTTGTGCAGGTGCGGCTCGAGGAACGAGCGGTCCGGCACGTTGTCCGGGATCTTGCGCATGCCGTCCATGTCGTCCGAGAACGACAGGAGGCGCGTCGGCACCTTGTCTTCGGTCAGAACGCGGAAGGCATGGCGCACCATGGTCGTGCGTGCCACCTCGCCGAAGGTGCCAATGTGCGGCAGGCCAGACGGGCCATATCCGCTCTCGAACAGCACAGCTTCCGGCCAGTCGCGACCCTCATAGCGTTTGACGATCTTGCGAGCCTCCTCGAACGGCCACGCTTTGCTTTCGCGTGCCGCGGCAAGGATTTCCGGCGTCACATGAATCGAATTCGATCGCGAAGAACTCATTTCTGGCTTTCCATGAGGGTTTGGCGGCACTCTGCACGCGCGTGAACCTCTAAGGCTGCAGGTGCGGTGCGTCAATCTTTGCGCCGCTTTTTCGTTGCGGCGAACGGGCCGGCTTCCTACCTTGCGGTGCGTCACGCCTACCCTTCAGGACAGGAGCAGTTCATGGCTAAGCCGACCCCGCAGGAAGCGCTGGTCTACATCATGGTCATCGTGTCGGCATCCGACCGAGTAATGCGCGACGAGGAGCTTTCGCGTATCGGCGCGATCATTCGCACGCTGCCGGCCTTCGCGGGCTTCCCGCAGGCGAAGACGCTCGAGGTGGCGCAGGACTGCCAGAAGCTGCTGAGCAAACCGTCGGGCTTCGAGAGCGTGCTAGCAATGGTCAAGGACGTCCTGTCGCCGGAGATGCGTGAGACCGCCTATGCGCTGGCGGTCGATGTCGCCGCAGCCGACCATGCCTTCGAGCTGGAGGAGGTCCGCATCCTCGACATCCTGCGTCAGCATCTTGAGGTCGATCATGCGGCGGTCGAGGCGATCGACAAGGCGGCGAGCATCCGCCACCGCACCTTCGCTCAGTAGAAGCTGACCGGGAAATATTTGAGATAGAGCTCGGCGAAGGTGCCCTTCGCGGCGATCTCGCGCAGGGCGTGATCGAACGCCTGCACCAGCAGTTCGTTCTCCGGCCGGACGGCAATCGCGAGCCCTGCCCCCAGGAACTCCGGCGCGAGATAGGGCCCGCCGGCGAAGCGGCAGCAGCCGCCGGCACCGGATCCCGCAAGCCAGAACGACAGGCGCATGCCATCTCCGAAGACGCCGTCGATCGTTCCCTTGCGCAGAGCTTCCATCATCCATTCCGGGCGGGCAAAGGTCACCGGCCGTGCGGCAGGAAAATAGCTGCGCAGCATCGCCTCATGCGCAGACGAAGCCAGCACGCCGATGCGCTTGTTGGCGACGCCTCGATAAAGCGGCTCGGCAAGCGGCTTGCCTTCCGGCACCACGAAGCGCGCGGGAAAACGCAGGTGCGGGCGGGTGAAGATGTAGCGCTGGCGCGTTTCAGCATTGATCGGCGTACCCGCAATCAGCGCCTCGCCCTCGCCCTTCTCGAGCGCCGTGTCCAGCTCTTCCCACGGCAATGCCTGGATCTGGCAGCGCGGCAAGATGTCGAGTTCGCGGCAGATGGCGCGGGCGAGCTCGACATGGAAGCCGGTCAGACGGTTCTGGCCATCGAGATAGCTGAAGGGCGGAAAGTCCAACGTCATGAGAAAGCGAACTCGCGCGACGCTGCTGAGGTCAGGGCGCGGCAGCCGCTCCTTCTCGTCCCAATAGTTCGGGATTGTCGGCCCCACCGCCCCCGCCGGCACACCGGCTGCGACCGCCAGCAGGCAGGCGAGCAGGATGCGCAGGACGGACCGGAAGGACTGACGGAACATGGGCAACGGTTCTCGAAACGGGCCTATATCTGCGCCTCCCCTTGAAGCAGTGTCAACCGGCGCCTCGGCACGCACAAACCAAGCAACGCTACCGCATTTCAGAGACGTTGCTGCACCAATACCAAAAATATTTGAAAATTCTAAAATACCGTGCCACGATCCCCAACAACGGGGGCGTACATGAGCAGAACATCAATCTGCCAACTCACAGGTCATGTGAAGCCGCATCCGGTCGCCGCGATGGCGACGCGCGCGAGAAGTGCGTCCTGCTGGCAGGAGGTGGCCTCATGACACGCCTCGCCACCTCCCCGGCCACGACACCACACACCCTTCTCAAGCCTCCTGCCCCGCGTCCGCTCCGGCGCACGTTTCACCCAGCGGAAGACCGGTTCGAGATCCTGCTGCCGTCGGTCCGGCAGATCCGTGAAATGCGCGTGGACGCCAAGCTGCGCGAATGGCGACCGGTACTGGCACGGATCGGGCTCGGCGCCGAGGATGCCCGCGCCATCGCCCGGCGTGCGGTTGCCAACGACACCGGCTTTGCCCGCGAGCTGCTCGCCTCCGGCAAGGTGGTGGAGGATCGCTTCTTCCGCGCCATTGCCGTGGAAGTCGGCCTCGGCTTCATCGCAAGGATCTCGCCCAAACAGATCGTCATGGACGCCGACGCGCGGCTCGATGCGCTACGGCGCAGCTTTGGTGCCCGCGTGATGATGGTGAGCGATGCGTCGGGCAATATCATTCACGTTATGGCGCGGACCGATATCGAACTCGGCACGCTGCGCAAATGGGTGAACGAGCATCCGGACCTTTCCAACCGCCTGCGCCTTGCGCCGCCTTCCGTCGTCCGTAAGGCGCTGGTCGAGCGGACCAGCCGGCGGTTGCTGTTCGACGCGGAGAACGCGCATGCGCTGCACTCGCCGCATCTGACTGCCCGCACCGTCATTACCGGCAGGCAAGGCCTCGTCATCGGCGTACTGCTGGCACTTCTCGGAACCTGCCTTGCGCTCGCTCCCGCCGTCACGATCCTGGCAATCCACGTACTCGCCGCGCTCACCTTCTTCAGCTGCATCATGCTGCGGCTGCTGGCGCTGCGCGATGCGCGGCCGATCCAGCGCCGGCACATGCAGCCGGGCGAACCGGATGAGCTGCCTGTCTATTCCGTCATCGTCGCGCTCTACCGCGAGCGGGAGATCGTGCCGCAGCTGCTGGTCGCACTCGGCAAGCTGCAGTGGCCGCGCAGCAAGCTCGAGATCAAAATCGTCTGCGAGGCGGACGACGGTGAGACACTTGCCGCGCTGCGCGCGCACCGCCTGCATCCGTGCATCGAGATCATCGAGGTCCCGCCGGGCCTGCCGCGCACCAAGCCGAAGGCGCTTGCCTATGCGCTGCCGCTCTGCAGCGGCGAGTTCGTCACGCTCTATGACGCCGAGGATCGGCCCGACCCCTACCAGTTGGCCGCCGCCTATGCGCGTTTCCGTCGCGACGGGCAAAGGCTTGCCTGCCTGCAGGCGCCGCTCGTCATCGGCAACACGAAGGCGAGCATCCTCGCAACCATGTTCGCGTTCGAATATGCGGGGCTGTTCCGGGGACTGCTGCCATTCCTGGCTCGAAGCGGGCTGCCGCTGCCGCTCGGCGGCACGTCCAACCATTTCCGCCGTTCGGTGCTCATCGAAGTCGGCGGCTGGGACGCGTTCAACGTCACCGAAGATGCGGACCTCGGCCTGCGCCTTGCCCGCTACGGCTATGAGATCGGCATCATCCGCAACCCGACGCTCGAGGATGCGCCGGAGCAGCTCCGCGAATGGCTGCCGCAGCGCATCCGCTGGTTCAAAGGGTGGATGCAGACCTGGCTCGTCCACATGCGCCATCCGGTCTTGCTCTGGCGCGAGCTTGGCTTCGCCGGTTTTCTCGCCGTGCAGATCGTTGTCTTCGGCATGATCCTGTCGGCGCTTGTACACCCGGTCTTCCTCGCCTCTGTACTCTACGTCAGCGCGTCGGTCATTGCTTCCGGCTCGATCGACACGTTCGAGGCACAGATCGTGCTGCTGGCGCTCGCGGCGCTGGTGTGCGGCTATGGCGCCTTCATCATGCTCGGCTGGCGCAGCCTCGCAGCGAGCGAACGGCCGCCGCTCTGGAAGACGATCTGCCTGACGCCGGTGCACTGGGTGCTGCTGTCGGTCGCGGGTTGGGTCGCGATCTGGGAGCTCTGGTGGCGCCCGCACCACTGGCACAAGACACCGCACCGGCGCTCAGTCAGCTACCCCGCCACGCAAGCACCGGAGAGGCGTGCTTCCCGTGCTGCCGCCATCATCCCGCCGCCCCGTGTCGCTGCCCTGCCGGCCGAATGAGCCAGCGTCCTGCGATTGTCGCACAACTGTGATACTGCTGTGCGATGAGCCGTTCCTGATGGGGAGCCGGCAACAGGCATGCAGGGAATGCGGGACATGAAGGTGCAACCTGGCGAGCGGCCAGACGAGGTGGACCTCCTGCCGGCGCGCGAACTTGCGGATGTGCTGCCCGATCCTGTTGTCCTGATCGACGCGCACGGTGCGACGCGCTACGCCAATCCGGCCGCCATCGCCTCGTTCGGAGCGCTGCGCACCGGCACGCTGCTGCAGCACCGCTTCCGTTCGCCAGAGGTGCAGAAGCTGCTGATGAGGGCGCTGAGCGACGGCTCCGAGGGGCAGATCGAATATGCCGAGCGCGTACCGGTCGAGCGCGCCTTCCTCATCTCGATCAAGCCGCTCGGCACGGCAGCGGGACTGTTCCTCGTCCACTTCAAGGACCAGAGCGAGACCCGCCGCATCGACCGCATGCGCGCCGACTTCATCGCCAACGCCAGCCACGAGCTGCGCACGCCGCTCGCCTCGATCGCCGGCTTCATCGAAACGCTGCGCGGTCCCGCCAGGGAAGACGCCAGGGCGCGCGAAAACTTCCTGCAAATCATGCAGGCGCAGACCTCGCGCATGGCGCGGCTGATCGACGATCTTCTCTCGCTCTCGCGCATCGAGATGAAGCCGCACATGCGACCGCAGCAGAAGGTGGAGCTTGGCCCGCTGATCTCGGGCGTGCTGGAGACCATGTCGCATCTGATGAGGGACTACGATGTCGAGGTCTCCTTTACGCCGCCCGCCGAGCCCCTTTCCGTTCCCGGCGACCGTGACGAGCTGATCCAGGTCTTCTCCAACCTCCTCGAAAACGCCTGCAAGTACGGACAGGAAGGCAAGCGCGTCGAGATCTCGATTAGCGAAGGGTACGGCAGCGGCCCGGAAGCCATAGTCTGCTTCCGCGACTATGGGCCGGGCATCGCCGAGGAGCACATCCCGCGTCTCACCGAGCGGTTCTACCGCGTCGACGTCGAGAAAAGCCGCGTGCGCAACGGCACCGGGCTTGGCCTTGCGATCGTCAAGCATATACTCACCCGCCACGAGGGGCGGCTGACCATCCATTCAACGGTGGGCGAAGGCTCGACCTTCTGCGTCCACCTGCCGCGCGGCTAGCCCCGTTCTTTTTCCTGTCATCCGGCTGCTCTAGCCTGATGCAAACCGCCTGAAGCAGTCTGGCTTGACCATGCAGTCATCTCACATCGTCCGCGCCTATGACCAGGAACTCGCCGAACTCGGCAACCGCATCGCCGCGATGGGAGGCCTTGCCGAGCGCATGGTCGACGAGGCGATGTCAGCCTTGGTTAATGCCGACGGCGACCTTGCGCGAAAGGTGATCGCCGACGACGCGGCGCTCGACGAAGGTCAGCGCTGGATTGACGAGCAGGCGGTCCAGATCATCGCCCGGCGCCAGCCGGTGGCGGATGACCTCCGCGAAATCCTCGGCACCATCAAGATTGCCGCCGACCTTGAGCGTGTCGGCGATCTCGGCAAGAACATCGCCAAGCGCGTCGTGGCGGTAGCGGAGATGCGCCAGCCGGTGCAGCTCTTCCGCGGGCTGGAGGCCCTGACGACGCTCGCGCTGACCCAGCTCAAGGAAGTGCTCGACGTCTATGCCTCGCGCGAGGTCAGCACGATCGGCTTCGTGCGCAACCGCGACGAGGAGATCGACGCGATGTACACGTCGCTGTTCCGCGAGCTTCTGACCTACATGATGGAAGACCCGCGCAACATCTCGCCGTGCACGCACCTGCTGTTCTGCGCCAAAAACATCGAGCGCATCGGCGACCACGCCACCAACATCGCCGAGACCGTCTATCACGTCGTTACGGGCGAGCAGCTGCCGCTCGATCGCGTCAAAGTAGACAAGAGCCACCAGATAGTCGTTCGCGCCCGCACGTCCGACTAAACGGCTGACGCAAAGTCATCCTTTTTGCTTGCCAAACAAAATAAGGGAGCCTTGCGGCTCCCCAGTCTTTCTGGACTTCAAACTTTTCGATCAGCGCACGCGGCGACGATCCGAAGCCGGCTGGTACGCCACCTTGGCGTGGTAGCCGCAGTACGGGCTGCTCTCGCCGGACTGGTTGCCGCAGAAGCTGAAGTCTTCCGACAGCGGGTCGCCATTCGGCCACTTGCAGGTCCGCTCCGTGAGTTCGATCAGCTTCAGGTTGCGGGAGATCGGCACGACGACGTCTTCGACCGGGCGCAGCACCTGGCGCGCCACCGGCTCGGCGTCGAACTGGGCGGCAAGCGCGGTTGCACCGACGGTTGCGGTGATGGTGCGTGCCGGACGCGTCTGAACCTTCACGGGAGCCGCGGCAGGGGCCACCTTCTTGGCGCGCGGCTGGGCCGGCGTCGTGCGCCCCCTGCCCGACAGCTTCAGGCGGTGTACCTTGCCGATGACTGCATTCCGGCTGACGCCCCCCAGCTGCGTAGCGATCTGGCTGGCGCTCAGACCTTCCGACCAGAGTTTCCTCAGCAGTTCAACGCGTTCGTCGGTCCAGTTCATGAGGAGAGGCTCCTGCTTCCATTTTGCGGACGGAATCGGAATCCACTCCCGTCCGGCCAGAGCCGGCGCGACACCAAATGTATCGGGGTAGTTAGATCCGCCGCACGAAATCTAGTTCTTGTGGCTCTCAAGCTACCTTATGGGCTGACTCCGTGACAAGAGTCCCCGTCGGCACCCGAATCAGTTTTTCGGGTTTTCCCCAACTTGGCGCCATCAAGAGCAAAGGCGCTAACGCAGCGGAAAGATGGTGCGACGTTTTATTTGACACACCTGGCTCAAAGGTCGATATAAGCTGCCCTTTGCCGCCCTTGGGCGGCTTTTTTTTAATGTCGGTGACCGGAACGACCGGAGTAGCTAGCAATGAGCGGATCAGCAGCGCTTTTCGAAACCTTCGCACGTGCCCCACTGGCATTCGAACGAGGTGAAGGCAGCTGGCTGATAGCCGAGAGCGGCGAGCGATACCTCGACTTCGCGGGCGGCATCGCGGTCAATTCGCTGGGCCACTCGCACCCGCATCTCGTCAAGGCGCTGACCGAGCAGGCCAGCAAGGTCTGGCACGTCTCCAACCTCTACGAAATTCCCGGCCAGGCCCGCCTCGGCGAGCGCCTTGCCGCTGCGACCTTCGCCGACAAGGTGTTCTTCACCAATTCCGGCGCCGAGGCGCTCGAGTGCGCGATCAAGACCGCGCGCCGCTACCAGTACGTGAATGGCGCTCCTGAGCGCTTCCGCATCATCACCTTCGAAGGCGCGTTCCACGGCCGCACCCTGGCGACCATCGCCGCCGGCGGCCAGAAGAAGTACCTCGAGGGCTTCGGCCCCAAGGTCGAGGGCTTCGACCAGGTACCGTTCGGCGACCTTGAGGCTGCCGAGAAGGCCATCACCGATGAGACCGCCGCGATCCTGATCGAGCCGGTCCAGGGCGAAGGCGGCATCCGCCCGATGCCGCCGCAGTTCCTCGAGAAGCTGCGCGCGCTGTGCGACAAGCACGGCCTGCTGCTCATCCTCGACGAGGTGCAGTCAGGCGTCGGCCGCACCGGCAAGCTGTTCGCCTACCAGTGGTCGTCCATCGAGCCGGACATCATGGCGATCGCCAAGGGCATCGGCGGCGGCTTCCCCGTCGGCGCCTGCCTTGCCACCAATAAGGCCGCGATGGGCATGACGGCTGGCGTGCACGGCACGACCTTCGGCGGCAACCCGCTCGCCATGGCCGTTGGCAACGCCGTGCTCGACGTCGTCCTTGAGGACGGCTTCCTGGACGCTGTGCAGCAGAAGGGCAACGCGGCGCGCCAGGCGCTCGCCTCGGTCGTCGACGAGTTCCCAACCGTGTTCGAGGAAGTGCGCGGCACAGGCCTGATGCTCGGCCTTAAGTGCAAGATGAACAACGGCGCCGTCGCCGGGGCAATGCGCGACGAGCATCTGCTGTCGGTTCCGGCTGGCGACGACGTCGTGCGCCTGCTGCCGCCGCTCACCGTCACCGAAGATGACATCCGTCAGGCAGTTGAAAGAATTCGCAAGGCGGCCGCCAAGCTCGCCGCCTCCGAGGGAGCCAAGTAATGAACAGGGACTACCGGCATTTCACCGACCTGTCGGCCGTCTCGGCCGAAGACCTGCGCCAGATCCTCGATGACGCCGCAGCACGCAAGCACCGCCTGAAGGCTGGCGAAGTCTCGAAGCCGCTCGCCGGCAAGGTGCTGGCGATGATCTTCGAAAAGCCGTCGACCCGCACGCGCGTCTCGTTCGACGTCGGCATGCGCCAGCTCGGCGGCGAAACGATCATGCTGACGGGCACCGAGATGCAGCTCGGCCGCTCGGAGACGATTGCCGATACCGCCCGCGTTCTTTCCCGCTACGTCGATGCGATCATGATCCGCACGACGGAGCACTCGCGCCTGCTGGAGCTCGCCGAGCATGCGACCGTGCCGGTCATCAACGCGCTGACCGACGACACGCATCCGTGCCAGATCATGGCTGACATCATGACCTTCGAAGAGCATCGCGGCCCCGTCCGCGACAAGCTTTTCGCCTGGACCGGCGACGGCAACAACGTGCTGCACTCGCTGATGGAGGCGTCGGCCCGCTTCGGCTTCCGCCTGAACATCGCCGTTCCGGAAGGCAGCGAGCCGTCGCAGAAATATCTCGACTGGGCGCTCGCCAATGGCGGCCGCATCCAGTTGACCCGCTCGGCCGAAGAGGCCGTCGAAGGCGCTGATTGCGTCGTCACCGACACCTGGGTGTCGATGGGCCAGGAGCACCGCGCCCGCGGCAACAACGTCTTCATGCCTTATCAGGTGAACGCCAAGCTGATGGAGCGCGCCAAGCCAGACGCGCTGTTCATGCACTGCCTGCCTGCCCATCGCGGTGAGGAGGTCACCGACGAGGTGATCGACGGCCCGCACTCGGTCGTGTTCGACGAAGCCGAGAACCGGCTGCACGCCCAGAAGGCGGTCATCGCCTGGTGCTTCCGCGCTTGATCCGGAAGGTGAGCCTTCCTATCTGAGGGGCTCACCAGGATCTTGAGCGCCTGATCGGTGTGCGACATCACCCCGATGCGCAAGGTCAATGCGTGCCGGCCCTCTTGCAAAGGGCCGCATCTCAACGCAAAACCCGACAAACGACCCCGCGCCAACCAGCGACGCAGGCATAACTGACAGGATACTCCAGTGGCTGAGACCCAAAGACATCTCGGCGAATTCGGATTCGCCGGCGACGATCATGTTGTTCCGTTCGCGGTGGAAGCGCTCGACATACGCGGGCGCGCGGTTCAGCTCGGCCCGTTGCTGGACTCGATCCTGTCGCGCCATGACTATCCCGAGCCGGTCGCCCGCCTCCTCGCCGAGGCGATGGCGCTCACCGTGCTGCTCGGCACGTCGCTGAAATTCCAGGGCAAGTTCATCGTGCAGACCCGGTCCGACGGCCCGGTCAGCATGCTGGTCGCCGACTTCACGACGCCGCATGCGCTGCGCGCCTATGCGAGCTACGACGAGGCGCAGGTTGCCGAAGCCATTGCCGCCGGCAAGACCTCGACCGAGGACCTCCTTGGCAAGGGCGTGCTTGCGCTGACCGTCGACCAGGGCGCGCACATGCAGCGCTACCAGGGCATCGTCCCCCTCGATCAGACCTCGCTCGAGGAAGCCGCGCGCATATACTTCCGCCAGTCGGAGCAGATCCCGACCGACGTGCGCCTTGCGGTCGCGCGGCAGATGGTCCGCGGCGAAGGCGGCGGCACCCGCTGGCGCGCAGGCGGCCTGCTGACGCAGTTCCTGCCGGCAGCCCCGGAGCGCGCCCGCCTGCCCGACCTGCACGGCGGCGATGGCGACAATGGCGACAACGGCCAGACCGCCGATGACGCGTGGAACGAGACGCGGATGCTGATGTCGACCATCGAGGCCGACGAGCTGATCGATCCGACCGTCGGCGCCGAGCGCCTGCTCTTCCGTCTTTTCCACGAGCACGGCGTGCGCGTGTTCGAGGGCACGACCGTTCGCGACCAGTGCTCCTGCTCGCGCGATCGCATCCAGGGCATCCTCTCCGGCTTTACCGCCGAGGAGATCAAGGAGAGCACCGAAGACGGGAAGATCAAGGTCACCTGCGAGTTCTGCTCGGTGAGCTACGACTTCGACCCGTCCGAGTTTGCTCCGGCGGATCAATAAAAATTACTCCTGCCGCATACAATTTACGTATGCGGCAGATCATTCGGTCTGGTCATCGTCCCAACCGGATGGTTAATATTCGAGTAAGCCTTCGTGAACCGGATGGGGCCATGTTTGGCATGGGCAACCGGGCGGTGCGGGCCAGCACGAAACCGGACAGACGATGACGCTGAAGATACTCCTCATAGTTCTTGGTGCCGCAGCCTTCGGCTGGGGCTTCTCGGAGCTGGTCGAACATTCCGATCAAATGGGAATACGCGACGCGCAGCGCGCAAGCCTGGCGTGCCAGGACTGGATGGGAGGCTCCTGCGAGCGCACCTTCCAGCGCTAGCAAGCGTCGGCAGAGAAAGAAGAGCCCGGCAGTTGATGCCGGGCTTTTTTGTCTTCGGCGTCAGGGTCGTGAGGACTGAACCTCCCGCGTCCATTACCTTCTCTCCGAATCTTCCCGAGGACGCACATCGCCGTCCCGCGCGCCAGATCCGCCAGGCCGTACCGTCAGGGTTCAGCAGCGCTCCCCTGCTCCGCCCGGCACCTTGCCGGGTGTCCGATCCCGCAGAAGCCCCCGCAAATCCCCGCGTGTATTGAATAGTTAACTGCTGCCGTGCAGAGTCCTGCTCCGAGCAAGGGCTAGCAGGCGATTTACGGATGGCCGAGAATTTCCCAACCCGCGCCGAGATGCGCGAAGAAATCGCCGAGGCGGTCTGCGAGATCGCGATCTGCCTCGCGCAGTCGATCCACCGTCTGGACCCGCAGGCGCACCGCCAGATGAACTTCGAAGCGGGCAAGGCCTACAACCGGCTGATCGGCGAACGCCGCGAACTGGCCGCCGACATCCTCTACCGCTTCGGCCGCTCGCTCATGGACCGCAAGCTGTTCCCCGAGCCGGAACCGGACGACCTGCAGGAAGAAGCGTAGACCCGCTCGGCAGCGCATCATCGCCAGCGCCCCGCGAGCGCAAACGTTCCGGCATGGATCGTCGGGTCAAGCCCGACGATGACGATAGGAAAGGCGGGACGGAAAAACCTCCACCGGCCGCGCATCCATCACCGCTTTTGCCGACGGGACGTGGATAGCGCCGGCACCCACGTCTCACCTTCGTCATCGTCGGGCTTGACCCGACGATCCATGCCTGAACGCTAAAGGGCGCACACGGCGTACCCACGGGCTCTGCGCGAGGATCCTCCCCCATTTATGGGGGAGGTGGCGCGAAGCGCCGGAGGGGGCGTCGTGGAGAGCCGGCGGTGACGCGCATTCGCGAGCGGAACCAGCAAAATCAGGCACGAGTGCGAGGCCGTAAAGACAGCCCCGGTTCCTGCGGCGCGCCCCAGCACGCCCCTCAGTTCAGCGACCGCGCCGCATCCGGCAGGTCGAGCGAAAAGGCCGGGATGTCGACCTCAAAGCGTTCGCCGCTCTCGGTCTCCATCGTGTAGGTGCCGAGCATGATGCCGGAGGGCGTGCGCAGAGGGCAGCCGGAAGTGTACTGATAGCTGTCGCCGGGATTGAGTTCCGGCTGTTCGCCCACGACGCCCTCCCCGCGCACTTCCTCGACGCGGCCGAGGCCGTCGGTGATGCGCCAATAGCGTTCGAGCAGCTGAACGCGCATCGGCGAGTTGTTGACGATCGTCACCCGATAGCCCCAGACGAAATGGCTTTCGTCCGGGTCCGAACGGTCGGGCAGGAAGAACGGCTCGACCTCAACCTCGATGTCGCGCGTCGTGCACCGGTACATCTGCTGCCTGTCCCTAACGCTGCTGGCGCATGACGTTATCTGGGTCAGCCCAGCGCGCGGTCGATATCCGCGATCAGGTCGTCGGTATCCTCGAGACCCACGGACAGCCGCATTGTGCCACCGTAGATGCCGATTGCAACGCGGGCCTCCTCGCCGAGGTTCTTGTGCGTCGTGGTCGACGGGTGGGTGATCAGGCTCTTGGCGTCGCCGAGATTGTTGGAGATCTTGATGATCTCCAGCGCGTCGGCAAACTTGAACGCGCCGTCCTTGCCACCCTTGACGTCGAAGCAGATCAGCGTCGAGCCGCCCTTCATCTGGCGGGCAATGAGATCGGCCTGCGGGTGATCCTTGCGGCCCGGATAGATGACGCGCTCGATCTTCGGATGGCTGGCGAGGAAGTCAGCGATCTTCAGGGCGCTTTCCGACTGCTGACGCACGCGCAGCGGCAGGGTCTCCAGGCCCTTCAGCAGCGTCCAGGCGTTGAACGGCGACAGCGACGGGCCGGTGTGGCGGAAATAGTCGTGAAGGTTCTCGTCGATCCACTGCTTGTCGGAGAGCACGACGCCGCCGAGGCAGCGGCCCTGGCCGTCAATGTGCTTGGTGGCCGAGTAGACGACGACATGCGCGCCGAGTTCGAGCGGCTTCTGATGCAGCGGGGTGGCGAAGACGTTGTCGACGACGACGCGCGCGCCGATGCTGTTGGCGATCTTCGCCACGGCAGCGATGTCGATGACCTCGAGCGTCGGGTTAGTCGGGCTCTCGAAGAAGAACAGCTTGGTGTTCGGGCGAACCGCCTGCTCCCACTCGTCGATCTTCGTGCCGTCGACCAAAGTCGTTTCGATGCCGTACTTCGGCATCAGCTTCTCGACGATCCAGCGGCAGGAGCCGAACAGTGCGCGGGCGGCAACGACGTGGTCGCCAGCCTTGACGCTGCAAAGCAGCGCGGCGGCAACCGCGGCCATGCCCGACGCCATTGCGCGCGCATCCTCTGCGCCCTCAAGCGCGCACATGCGCTTTTCGAACATGTCGACGGTCGGGTTCGCGTAGCGCGAGTAGATGAAGCCAGGCTCTTCGTCCTTGAAGCGTCGCTCCGCGGCGCCGGCGGTCTCGTAGACGAAACCCTGGGTGAGGAACAGCGCTTCCGACGTCTCGCCATACGGCGTGCGGACGGTGCCGCCATGCACGAGTGTGGTTGCCGGCTTCCAGTTGCGCTTCGCTTCGTTGGTCATCTTACACCTGAATACAAAAAAACCGGCCGCGAAGTCGCATGCCGGTTCCTCCATAGCGGTCCCTTTAGCGACTTATTTAACGTGGCTGCAAGCCGACCGGCAAATCACCACGGGATAAAGGGTCCTTTATCCCTCGACAGAGCTTGCGTCAATTGCCGAGGTCGTTAAACCTCGCCGGTCAAACATGAGGTACCGCCGTGCGTATTACGGGAATCCTGCCGGATCGCGACATTGCTGCACTCTTTGACGCAGGTGCGTTGTCTTCGTCGCGCGCGCTCGATCCTGACCAGATCCAGCCCGCGAGCCTCGACCTCAGGCTCGGCACCAAGGCCTACCGCGTACGCGCCTCCTTCCTGCCCGGCCCCAACAGCAGCGTCATCGAAAAACTCGACCGGCTGAAGCTGCACGAGATCGATCTGACCGAAGCCGGCACGGTGCTGGAAACGGGCTGCGTCTACATCGTGCCGCTTGCCGAGACGCTGGCGCTACCCGACGACATTTCGGCCTCCGCCAACCCGAAGAGCTCGACCGGCCGCCTCGACATCTTCACCCGCGTCATGGCGGACCATGCGCAGGAGTTCGACAAGATCCCGGCAGGCTACCGCGGCCAGCTGTTCCTGGAAGTCAGCCCGCGCACCTTCCCGATCATCGTGCGCCCCGGCTCGCGCCTGTCGCAGATCCGCTTCCGCAAGGGGCATTCGACGCTGAACGAAAGCGAGCTGCAGGAGCTGCACGAGCGCGAGACGCTGGTTGCCGCCGAGGCGCCGAGCATCACCTATGGCGGCATCGCGCTCTCGATCGACCTTTCGGGCGACCGCGACGGCCTGATCGGCTATCGCGGCAAGCACCACACCGCCGTCATCGACGTCGACAAGCGCGCGGCCCAGGACGTGCATGATTTCTGGGAGCCGCTCTACGTGCGCGGCCGCCACGAACTGATCCTCGATCCGGACGAGTTCTACATCCTCGTCTCCCGCGAGGCGGTGCACGTCCCGCCGGACTATGCGGCCGAGATGACGCCGTACGATCCGCTCGTCGGCGAGTTTCGTGTCCACTATGCCGGCTTCTTCGATCCCGGCTTCGGCCACTCGGCGGCAGGGGGCACCGGTAGCCGCGCGGTGCTCGAAGTGCGCAGCCACGAAGTCCCGTTCATCCTCGAACACGGCCAGATCGTCGGCCGCCTTGTCTACGAGCACATGCTGTCGCGGCCAGCCAAGCTCTATGGCGCTGATCTCAAGTCCAACTACCAGGCGCAGGGCCTGAAGCTGTCAAAGCATTTCCGCGCCTGACGCTCAGGCGCCGGCGTCTTCGCGGCGCAGCGCCCTGACCTCTGCGCGCAGGGCCCTGATCTCCTTCAGCAGCTCTGCCTGGTCGTCCGACCTCTCCTGCTGCATCATCGCCTCGGCTTCGACCTGCATCGCGTTGACGATGATACCGATGAACAGGTTGAGGACGGCAAAACTCGTCGCGACGATGAAGGGCAGGAAGAACGTCCACGCCCACGGATGCGCTTCCATTATCGGCCGCACGGTGCCGGTCGACCACGAATCCATCGTCATCACCTCGAACAGCGTGTAGGCCGACGCCGCCAGCGTGCCGAACTTTTCCGGATCGGTATGGCCGTACATCTGCGTCGCCATCACCGAGAACACATAGAAGACAAGGCCCAGCAAGAGCACGATCGAGCCCATGCCCGGCAGCGCCGAGACGAGCCCGCTGACGACGCGGCGCAGCGACGGGATGATGCTGACCAGGCGCAACACGCGCAGGATGCGCAGCGCCCGTAATACCGAGAGGTTGCCGGTCGCCGGCAGCAGCGCCACCGCGACGACGAAGAAATCGAACACGCGCCACGGGTCGCGGAAGAAGCTGGTGCGGTAGACCATGAACCGCAGCAACAGCTCGAAGACGAACACGGTCAGGACCGCATGGTCGATCACCTTGAGCAGGTGACCGTAGCTCGCCATGACCGCCGCCGAGGTTTCGAGCCCCAGCGTAATTGCATTGATGATGATGAGCGCCGTTATCGCGTATTCGAAACGGCGCGACTGAATCAGCGATTCAAGTGCCTTCACGATGATTCCCCGAGCCGGAAAGCCCGGCGAGGTTTATCGCGATCAGGGTAACATGAAGCTTAATGCGGGCGTTGACCGCCGCGTCGCAATCAGCTTGACAAGCAGGGGGCCGATGAACCAGAAATGCGGCTCGCGCGGGTGTAGCTCAATGGTAGAGCAGAAGCTTCCCAAGCTTACGACGAGGGTTCGATTCCCTTCACCCGCTCCAGCGATACTTCTGTCCGACCCGGAGACATAGGTAACAGTTTGTCCCTAAGACATNGGTGACAACCTCGTGCCAAACGGGTTGTCGATTGTTTGCAGTGTCCTCTGTTCCAGGTCGATATATCCAAGATCATAGCGCAGGAAGCTGACGAGCCAAATGCCGTCATCGACTTCCTTAATTCCCAGCTTCTGTCCAGCCAGCACGGTGGAGATGTTGATCTTCTTGCGGTGAAGGCAAAGCCGGCCGCAATGGGTGACGATGGCGTCGCGGTCATGGAAGGGATAG
>NZ_JAGL01000023.1 GCF_000526635.1 Aminobacter sp. J41 | reverse complement strand
TGGGACGACGTGGAAGTCGCGCTGCGCACGGGCGACCTCGACGGCGTTGCCTGGTGCGGCTTCACCGAGACCTATGAAGTGGGTTGGGCGGACGTGTGCAAGTACGCGCTGTCGAACTCGGTCACCGGCGCCTGGTTTGGCTCCTACTTCGTCAACACCGAGAGCTGGAACAAGGTGCCGCCGCACCTGCAGCAGCTCTATCGCACGACGATTGACCAGTCGCACTACTACCGCAACGTCTGGTACTGGGGCGGCGAGGCACAGCTGCGCGTCCACGGCGAGAAGCTGGAGCAGACCGAGCTTCCGAAGGAAGAGTGGGCACAGATCGTCAAGGATGCCGAGAGCTTCTGGGACGAGATCGCGGGCGAATCCGAGCGCGCGCGCAAGGTCGTAAAGATCTTCAAGAAGTACGCTGCCGACCAGGAAAAGGCCGGCTACCCGTACCGCTAAGAGATATCAGGGCGGGAGCCTTCTCCCGCCTGCTACTGTGGGCCTGCCGGAAATGGCCCCGGCAGGCCTTTCCTGATCGGCGAGGGGTGCGCTGCCTTCGGCAGCCGCCCCTCGCAGCGTTTCGGGGAGCCCTGACCGGACACCAGGGAACGCGGTTCAGGCAGCGCTGAGGCTTGGCGCGCCGCGGGGACTTGCCAGCGAGCCGAATATCTTCTCCTGTCCCCGTTCCTTCAGTAAGAGCGCTGCCTCGACGCGGTTGCGGACGTTGAGTTTCCGGAACAGGTTCGTGACGTGGTACTTCACCGTCTTCTCACAGACGCCGAGCCGCTCGCCAATCTCGCGGTTGCCAAGGCCCGTCGAGACCATCTGCAGGATGCGAAGCTCCTGCGGAGTGAGGGCGGCGAGGGGGTCAGGCTTCGCGGCCTTGCCGAGCGCTGTTAGCAGGCCGAAGCTGAGGTTCGGCGACATGAAGGTTTCGCCCGAGGCAACGTTCTTCACCGCCATAATCAGGTCGGTCGCGTTCACGCCCTTCAGCACGTAGCCGGCTGCGCCTGCTTCTACCGCCCGCATAACGTCGCTGCAGTCGCCTGACACCGTCAGCATCAGGATCCGGGTCGAAGGAGCGCAATCCGAGATCGCCGCGGCCGCCTCGATGCCGTCGCCCCCGGGCAGCGAAATGTCGAGGAGGACGAGGTCCGGCCTGTGCTTCTTGACGAGTTCGACAGCCTCGCTTCCCGAACTTCCTTCGGCAACAACGTTGATTGCGTCGTCCAGCTGGATCGCCTGGACGACGCCCGCTCTGAACAGCGGATGGTCATCCACGGCAACGACTCTGATCCGCTCACTCATGTTTCGTCCCCTTGTCCGAGGTTAACTGTCATCTCGATGGTGGTTCCGTTTGCGGTCTGGTTCATGGTGAAGATGCCGCCGAGGCTTTCCACGCGTTCGCGCAGGCCCATGAGCCCAAGGCCGCAGCCGCGTGTTTCGGTGTGCGGGCCATGGCCCGCATCGCTGACGCGCACCGTAAGCAGGCGGCCTTCGACTCGGCACTCCACCGTCTGGCCCTTGCCGCCGGCATGACGGAAGGCGTTGTTCAGGCCCTCCTGCACAAAACGGTAGGCGCAGATTCGCAACGCCGGCGGCAGGTCGCCATGATAGTCGTCCAGGGCAACCGAAACTTTAGTGCCCGTGCGTCGCTCATGCGCATCGGCGGCAGCACGGACCGTTTCGCCGAGCGTCATGCCTTCGATCTCCGGCAGCATCAGACCACGGGCGATGATGCGCATGTTCTGCAGCGCCTCGGTCAGCACGCCTTCGATCGACTGGAGCACATTCTCGCGCATGCGCCGGTCGGCGGCACGCCGGATCTGTTCGAGCTTCAGCGCTGCAAGGCCAACCAGCTGCGCCGGCCCGTCATGGAGTTCGGCGCCGACATTGCGCAGGTGCGCCTCATTCATCTCGGCCAGGCGTGCCGAGGCGCACTGCACCTTTTGGCGCAGCTTGCGGTTCTGCTCCGACACTCGCTCGATCTGCTTCAGCCGGTTGCGCAACGCCGACTGGTGCTCGGCGAGTAGACGGCCGCTCTTCCAGACTATGACCACCAGTGCAGCCGCGATCAGCAGCGTTGCGGCGATCAGCACCAGCCAGGTCTGCGTGCGCAGCCACAAGAGCTTTTCCTCGAGCGGAGCGGTCAGCTCATGCACCTCGACGACGGCGATGATGAGGCCTGAAAGGTGTTCGCGCAGCGGCACGTAGATTTCTAGGAACCGCGTGTTCCAGCCTCGGGCCGTATGCTCGGCGGCCTGCAGGTCGGTGTACCGCGCCTCGACATAGCCTTCGAAGGCGCGGGCAGCACCCTCGGGCGTTGCGAACTTGCCGCCGATCAGTTCGCTGCTGGTGGAATAGGCCAGTGATCCGTCGGGCAGCCACAGGTCGACGTGGACGAAGCGGCCATAGATGGGGCCGTCCTTCAGCATGGTATCGAGTCGCTCGATGCTGCCGGGGCTGAGGCTGTCCGAGCGGACAAGCTCCTGGACAGCGGGTGAGATCAGGCTGTCGAGGAACAGTGCGGAACTGGCCGCGGTGCTGTCGACAGTCGCGCGTGAGATGATGCCCGAAATGATGAAGCCGCCGAAGGTCATTGCCGCGAGGAGCACGATGCCTCCGGCAAGTGCGAACTGCGAGGGTTGGCTCATCCGGCTGAAGCTGTCTGCCCATCGCCTGCGCGGCTGTGAGAATGCCAGTACGCCCATGATTGCCCCGAACGCATTGTTGCCCAAGCCAACTCTATCGATCCGGGCAAGTGGCGGTACGTCCGATGGTCCAATGATGTGACTAGACTAAAGTCCGGGGTCCGGCCAGGGCTTCAGATCTGGGCCTGTTGCCCTTCCGGGGAAGTAAATCGTCGGACCAACTGAAGTAGTCCGACCCAATATAACGCGATCATCATGTCTCCGATGCGCAATTGCGTGCTTATCGCAGAAGGCGGCCGCCGGTTGCGTCATTTGTCTGGAAAAGACGGGAGGCAGTCATGGTTAATATCGTAAAGCACGATCTCGAATTCATTCTGAAGCAAATCAAGATTGCAGAACGGCATGCTGCGGGCGAGGACCTGAACAAGCTGGTCGCGGAAGCTGGAGGCACTGACCCGAATTCGCCAGCGTCTCCGCAGGCGCACCTGCAGCCTTACGGTCTGCGTACGGTCGACGGCAGCTACAACAACCTGCTGCCCGGACGCACCGAGTGGGGCGCAGCCGACTACGAGTTCAAGTATCTGACGGATCAGTCGTTCAGGCAGGGCTCAGGCAGCTTCACCTATACCTCGAACAACGACTACGGCGTCTCGGGAGATGTCGCTGACGCAGAGCCGCGCCTGATCTCGAATCTGATCGTTGACCAGACACTCAACAATCCGGCCGCCCTCATCGCGGCGCTGGAGCATGCGGGTGTAACTGGCGCGGCACAGACGGCCGCAGTGCAGGAGATCTGCCAGCTCTGGCAGGTTATCAAGGACCTCGACGAGAACTCGCAGAGCTACGCCAGCCAGAAGGCGCTCCTTGATGCTGCGTTGGAAAAGTACGGCATCGAGATGGATGGCCCTACCATCCTGTTGCCGAACGTTGCGCCGGATATCGGCGATTCGGCATCCTACAACTCGATGTTTACGCTGTTCGGCCAGTTCTTCGACCACGGCCTCGACCTGGTCGCCAAGGGTGGCAATGGCACGGTCTACATCCCGCTCTCGCCGGATGACCCGCTCTACAACCCGAACAGTCCGCAGACGAACTTCATGGTGATGACGCGCGCCAGCACGGGCGAAGATGCGCGCAACACCACGACGCCCTGGGTCGACCAGAACCAGACCTACAGTTCGCACGCATCGAAGCAGGTCTTCATGCGCGAGTATGTGGGAGGACCGGATGGAAAGCCGGCCAACACCGGTTACCTGCTGGGTCACGAGCACAAGGGAATGGCGACCTGGGCGGATGTGAAGGAGCAGGCAAGAACGCTCCTGGGCATTGAGCTGTCGGATGAAGACGTGCACAACGTTCCGCTGATCGCCGCCGACGAATATGGCAACTTCATCCCCGGCCCGAGCGGCTATCCGCAGCTCGTGGTCGGATTCGGCGAGGACGGCATCTTCGGAACGGCTGACGATGAACTTGTCGAAGGCAATCCGGACAATCCGGTCAGCCCCACCGCGGTCGGCGCATTCCGCACCGGCCACGCCTTCATCGATGACATCGCGCACAATGCTGTGCCGGGGACGGTCTACTACGTCAACGGCCAGCCGGTCGTCGTCCAGGCTGACGATGACGACGAGGCGGGTAGCCTCATCGGTACCGACAATCGTGGCAACAAGACCGCCTATGACGACGAGCTTCTTGATGCCCACTTCGTGACCGGTGACGGCCGCGGCAACGAGAATATCGGCCTGACGATGATCCACCATGTGTTCCACAGCGAGCACAATCGCATGGTGGACGAGACCAAGCGAGTGGCACTCGAATCGGGCGACGTCGACTTCCTCAACGAGTGGCTACTTGTGAAGGTCACCGAAATCCCGTCCGACACCAGCGGCCTCGTCTGGGACGGCTCGCGCCTGTTCCAGGCAGCGCGCTTCGTCACGGAGATGGAGTATCAGCACCTCGTCTTCGAGGAATTCGCGCGCAAGATGCAGCCGGACGTCGACGCGTTCCTGTTCGAGCCGGATCCGGACCTCGATCCAGCGATATTCGCCGAGTTCGCCAACGTCGTGTACCGCTTCGGTCACTCGATGCTGAACGAGAACATCGAGCGGGTCTATAGCGACGGTGCGCGGGACGACATGACCCTGTTCGAGGCGTTCCTCAACCCGATCGCCTACGACAACAACGGGACTCTCTCCCACGACGAGGCCGCCGGAGCCATCGTCCGCGGCATGAGCGGTCAGCTCGGCAACGAGATCGACGAGTTCGTCACCAACACGCTACGCAACCAGCTGCTGGGCATTCCGCTCGATCTGGCGGCTATCAATATCGCCCGCGGCCGTGACACCGGCATGCCGACGCTGAACGAGGCGCGTGCGAAGTTCCAGGAGATGGCCTTCGGCGACAGCCAGCTAGAGCCGTACAAGAACTGGATCGATTTCGCGCTCAATCTCAAGAACCCGGCATCGATCGTCAACTTCATCGCTGCCTACGGCACGCACGAACTGATCCAGGCCGAGACGACTGTCGAGGGCAAGCGTGCGGCGGCGATGGCGATCGTGTTCGGTACGTCAGAGCAGGTGTGGGACAGCTCGAGCGTCTCGTTCCGCACTATCGCGCCGCCTTCTGCAGACGACCGGAACGCCTTCCTCAACGGTACCGGTGAATACGCCGAAAACCTCGGCGGCCTCAACAAGGTCGATCTCTGGGTCGGCGGCCTAGCCGAAAAGAAGATGGATTTCGGCGGCATGCTGGGCTCCACCTTCTCCTTCATCTTCGAGATGCAGCTTGAGCGGCTGCAGGATGCCGACCGGTTCTACTACCTGTCGCGCGTCCAGGGCCTCAACCTCATCTCCGAGCTCGAAGGCAACTCGCTCGCCAAGATGATCCTCCGGAACACTGATCTTGGTGAGGACGGCACGGCCATTCCGGGTGACATCTTCGCGACGCCGGATCGCGTGCTCTACGTCGATCACGCCCGCCAGCTGGCGATGACAGGACTGGAAGATCCCGAGCACGAGAACATCTTCTGGCAGGCGCTCGTGCCGATGGTAGAGCGTGGCACGGACGAGCAGGGCCGCAATTACCTCCGCTACAACGGCGAGGAGCATGTCGTCATCCAGGGCACCGACGGCGACGACCATATCATCGCCGGCGAAGGCGACGATACCATCTGGGGCGGCAAGGGCAACGACCGTCTCGGGGCGGGCTACGGTGTCGATCACGTGCATGGCGGCGAGGGTGACGACATCATCACCAATGCCGGTACGGACATCGGCATGACCGACTTCCTCCATGGCGAGGAAGGCAACGATGTCATCCACGGTGGCAGCGGCCTTGCTCTCCTGTTTGGCAACCAGGGCAAGGACTTCCTGATCGCTGGTCCCGACGGCAAGCAGGTCTGGGGCGGCATCGACGACGACTTCATCATGGGCGGGGACGGCATGGACTTCCTGCTGGGGGAGGCCGGCGATGACTGGATCGAGGGCGGCGACCGCTTCGATACTCTCGCGGGCGAGAACTCGGAACTCTTCTTCAACTCGTCCATCAAGGGCAATGACGTCCTCAACGGCCAGAGTGGCGACACCGACTACGACGCCGAGGCTGGCGACGACATCATGTTCCAGGGCACCGGCATTCAGCGCAGCAACGGCATGGCCGGCTTCGACTGGGGCATCCACAAGGACGACCCGAACCCGGCGAATTCGGATCTCGGCATTCCGATCTTCGCAAATCAGGAAGCCTTCATCCTGCGCGACCGCTTCGACCTGGTGGAGGGCCTGTCAGGCTGGAAGCATGACGACACGCTTACTGGCCGCGTGGTGCCGGTGAACACCCGCGTCGAGGCAACCGGTACCGCTGCGATCCCGGCGCCGGGTCAGCCTCTCTATGCCTACTCAAACGCGCTGCTCGAGCGGAACGTCGAACTCATCGACGGTCTTGACAAGCTGGTCGGTCACCTGACGGCCTATGAAGAGGTCGGACGCGACGGCGTCGCCGAAATGGTGCTGTTCGAAACCGCCGACGCGTCGGACATGATCCTTGGTGGTGGCGGCAGCGATCGCATCAAGGGTCTCGCCGGCAATGACATCATCGATGGCGACAAGTGGCTGAACGTCCGCATCCGCATCACGACGGACGACGGCATCTACACCGCCGATGGCATGACCAAGCAGATCTTCCGCGAGGAAGATATGGTCAATGGCGTGCTGGTCGAGAGTGCGGTCGCCCAGTTCGAGGGGAAGGCGCTTCACATGCTCATGCTGGACGGCGTCTTCAATCCGGCTCAGCTGACCATCGTCCGCGAGATTGTCGACGGCAACCAGACGGGCGACATCGATACTTCCGTCTACACCGACGTCCGCGTCAATTATGCGTTCGGCGTGAACAAGGACGGCAGCCTCTATGTCGAGCACGCGCCGCCTGCCAGCGACGAGACCGATCCGCTGACTGACAACATTGAAGGTGTCACCGAGCGTCCGGTGCTTGATGGCCGCGACACGGTTCGCAACATCGAACGGCTGGAGTTCACCGACATGACGATGAACGTCATCAACGGCAGCTCGGCCAATGAGACACTGAACGGCGACCAGGCCGGGTTGGTTGACCAGCACGGCAACCCCATGATCCACGACGTCCTCATGGGCTTCGAGGGGATTGACATCCTCAACGGCGGTACGGGTAACGACGTTCTCATCGGTGGCGCCGATAACGACACCCTCCGCGGTGGCGCCGGCGACGACATCTATGTCTTCGGTCTCACCGACGGCAACGACCGCATCGAGGACTCGAGCGGGAATGACAGGATCGCCGTTTCCACCGATGGTCAGAGCTTGGCGGCCCTCAACTTCGCTCGCGCCAATAACGGTGATCTCGTCATCAGCGTCAACGGCAACGAAATCCGCGTGGTCGGTCACTTCAATGGCACTTCCGTCGAGACGATCAGCTTCGATGGCGGCGACTTCATGGGCTATCAGCTGCGCCTGGCCGATGACGAAGGCGACGAGGTGTTCCGCGGCGACTTTGCCCTCAGCACCGCCATTTCAGCCGACGAAGCAGGTGTATTGACCCTTCGCGCCGAAGCGGGAGTCAGTACCATCCTTGCCGACGCTCAGGGAGCCGGTGCAACGACGCTGCTGGGCGACACGGGCGATGACATGCTGTTCGGCAACAACGGCGCGGACAAGCTGAATGGCGGCGCCGGTGCGGACCTCTTGGTCGGCGGATCAGGCAACGACACCTACATCGTCGACGGCTACGGCGACACCGTTGTTGAATTCGGAGGCGGTGGCACCGATACAATTGAGGCCAGTATCGACAGCTACACCCTCGACGCCAATGTCGAACGCCTGACCTATACCGGAAGCGGTGACTTTACCGGCGCTGGCAACGAGCTCGACAACATCATCATTGGCGGGGTTAACGGCGACAGCCTTTACGGCGAGGCCGGCAATGACCGCCTCGAAGGCCTCGAGGGCGACGACTATCTCGACGGCGGTGAGGGCAACGACACCCTCCTCGGCGGCGAGGGCGACGATTACCTCGTTGGTGGTGCCGGCAACGACACGCTGACCGCCGGCAATGGCAACGACTATCTCGACGGCGGCGACGGCGACGATACGCTGAACGGTCAGGATGGAGACGACATCATCCGCGGTGGTGCCGGCAACGACACCATCAATGTCGGCAATGGCTTCAATACGATCGTTTACGACACTCTGGACTTCGGCAATGACACCGTGGCCAGCTTCGACGCCAATCCGACCGGCGGCGGTCAGGACAAGATCGACCTGCGCGGTCTCGGCATCACCGATGCCAACTTCGAGGAAATGGTCACGATCACGGCTGACGGTACCAACACTACCGTTACGATCGCGGGTGGCGGCACGATCACGCTCAACGGCGTTACCGGCGTCGGCAACAACGCGATCACTTGGGCTGACTTCATTCTTGAGGGCCAGGATGCGGACCCCATCAATGGCCCGATCAGCGGCACTCCGGGCGACGATACGCTCAACGGAACCTCGGCGAGCGACACGATCCTCGGTGGTGCCGGCAACGACACGATCAATGGCCTCGCAGGGAATGACATCATCGACGGCGGCGCTGGCGACGACGAGATCTTCGGTGGGTCCGGCGACGACGTCATCCACTGGCAGGCGCCAAATGGTGGCTGGGATGTGGTCGACGGCGGTTCGGAAGGCATTGCAGGTGACACGTTCGTCATTACCGGTGACGACTCCTACGAGATCTTCCGCTTCTATCCGACCGAAGATGCCACGACCGACTTCCCGGATATTGTCCTGCGGGGTGCGGCCACGGAAATCGTGGTGCTGCGCTTCCTCGTGACCAACGGCGTCGAGAGTGCGCCGCAAGTGATCGCCGAGCTGTCGGAGATCGAGGAGATCGTCATCAACGGCGCTCCGGCCTCCGGGTCGGGCACCTCTGCGGGCGACCGATTCGAATTCGTCGGCGATTTCAACGAGCAGGGCGAGGAAACCAACCTGCGGTTCAACACGATCACGGTCAACGGCTCGACCGGCAACGACGTGGTCGACATTTCGGGCCTGGCATCGGCGCACCGCATCCTCTTCCGGCCCGGCGGCGGCGTCGACACTATCATAGGTGCCTTGCGGCCGCAGGACGCGATCGTGCTGCCTGCAGGCACGACGCTCGATGACTTCGACCTCGTGCGAAATCTCGATGGCACGGTGACCCTGATCGGCGAGAACTTCTCGGTCACGTTCACCAGCCTGACCGCCTCGCCGCAGATCCTCCTGGACGATGGCGAGGGCAGCTACGCCGTCCCGCAGCCAGGCCTCGCCCCGAACGCTGTCGATGGGGAAGAAGTCATCGGCGAGGAGACGGAAGAGCCGGGTGAGCAGACTGGAGCTCCGCAGGATGAAACGCCCGGCGGTGGAGAGCAGAGCGGCGAGACCCAAGACGGTGACACGGGCCAGACCCAACAGCCGCCGGTTCAGGAGGAGACTCCGACCGACACCGGCAATGCTCCGGCCGAGGAGACGCCTCCGGCTGAAGAAGCACCGGCTGGCGACGAAACAGAGAGCGTCAAAATCGGTGGTGCCGGAGAAGACACGCTTACAGGCACAAGTGGCCGGGACATCATCTCTGGTTTCGACGGCAATGACGTGCTCGTTGCTGGTGGCGGTGCAGATATGGTGTTCGGCGGTGCCGGTGACGACACCATTCTCGGCGAAGGCGGTGACGACATTCTCGACGGCGGAGCAGGACGCGACACCGTCGTCGGCGGAGCAGGAAACGACACCTTTGTCGCCAGCGCCGGCGATGGTGATGATCTCTACTTCGGCGACGAGGGCAGCGATACGCTGAACATGGCTTCGGTTCAGTCGAACGTTACCGCTGATCTCGGCAGTTCGGGCTCCATGGGCGTGGTCAGCAGTGCTGAGACCGGCACCGACCTTCTCTGGCGCATCGAGAACATCACCACCGGCTCCGGCAATGACACCATCGTCGCGAGTGAGGCGATCAACGTAATGGATGGTGGGCTCGGCAACGACACCTTCCGCTTCGTGTCGGCTGCTGCTGCCAACGGGGATACGATCATGGGCTTCCAGCCGGGCGACAGGATCGACCTCAGCGGCATTGACGCCAACCAGGGCCTGAGCGGTAACCAGTCCTTCACTCTGGTTTCGGGGGCCTTCACCGGCGCGGCCGGGGAGCTGCTCATCACCCATGAGAACCGGGACGGCGTCGACTACACCGTCGTGCAGGGTAACACCTCCGGCGGCAACCAGGCCGACTTCAAGTTCTCGATCAAGGGTTCGCACGACCTCACGGCGAGCGATTTCAATCTTTGACGAGCTGAATGCCGGGGGCGCACCTGCGCTCCCGGCATTCCCACTGTTGCCCTGGGAGGGGTGTCATGCGTCAACGAGACAAGAAGTCTTCGACCAACAGAAGCGCGGAAAAGCTGACGAAAGGCTTCCGCTCCGTCGCCGTCTTTCTGTTCCTCATGTCGGGGATCATCAACATCCTGGCGCTGACCGGCGCCTTCTACATGCTCCAGATCTACGATCGCGCTCTTACCAGCGCGAGCATCCCCACGCTGCTGGCGATCTCGCTGCTTGCGGTGGGGCTCTATTTCTTCCAAGGCCTGTTTGACATCCTGCGCTCGCAGATCCTGGTGCGCGTCGGCGCTCGCCTCGACCGCAAGGTGGCGCCGCTGGCGCATCAGGTCGCTGTCGACATGCCCCGCTTCGGCTTCTCGACCGCCGAGGCGCTCGAGCGCGGCCGCGATGTCGATACCGTCCGTGGGTTCCTTGGCGGGCAGGGGCCTGTTGCCCTGTTCGACCTGCCGTGGATGCCGCTGTTCATTGCCTTCGTCTACATCCTGCATCCGCTGCTGGGCGCACTGGCGGTTGGCGGGGCGGTGGTGCTGACGCTGCTCACCATCATCACCGAGCTGATGACGCGCAACCTCACCAGCGCAACGCATCATGCGGTGGTGACGCGCAACGCGATCGCCGACTCCAATGCCCGCAACGCCGAGGTCATCAAAGCAATGGGCTTTGCCGCACGTGCCGTGGCCCGCTTCAACCGTGCCAATGAGGAACATCTCATGCTGCAGACGCGGGCCAACGATGTTACCGGCACGTTCGGCGCCATCTCCCGCGTGCTGCGCATGATCCTGCAGTCGGCGGTGCTGGGGCTTGGCGCGTATCTGACCATCCAGGGCGAAATGTCGCCCGGTGCCATCATCGCCGCCTCGGTCGCCTCTGCACGCGCACTCGCGCCGATCGATCTGGCGATCGGCAACTGGAAGGGTGTTGTTGCAGCCCGCGCTGCCTATGGGCGGCTCAAGGAAACCGTCGGGGCGCTTGCCTCGATCACCGAGCCGCTTGAATTGCCCGCGCCGCAGCGTTCGCTGAAGGTCGAGGGTATCACCGTCGCTGCCCCCGGTTCCGGCCGTGTGCTCCTGAGCGACGTGACCTTCGAGCTGAAGGCGGGCGAGGCTCTTGGCGTCATCGGTTCCAGCGGCGGCGGCAAGACGACGCTCGCCCGCGCGCTCAGCGGCATCTGGCCGACCCTGCGCGGTAGCGTCCGCCTCGATGACGCGGAGCTCAGCCAGTATGCTGATGCAAAGCTCGGCTCCTATATTGGCTTCCTGCCGCAGGAAGTCGCGCTGCTCGACGGTACCATCGAGGACAACATCGCACGGCTCGAGGAAGCGCCGGATCCGCGCGCGGTTGTCAGTGCTGCCATGGCGGCCGGGGTCCACCCGATGATCGTGCGCATGCCTGATGGCTACAAGACCGAGCTCGGCCCGCAGGGCGCATCGCTTTCCGGCGGCCAGCGCCAGCGCATCGGGCTCGCCCGGGCGCTCTACGGCGATCCGTTCCTGGTCGTGCTTGATGAGCCCAACTCCAATCTCGACGCGGAAGGCGAGGCGGCTCTGACTGCGGCGATCGAAAACGTGAAGCGCCGTGGCGGCATCGTTGTCGTCATCGCGCATCGTCCGAGCGCGCTCGCGGCCGTCGATACGGTCGCCGTGGTGCAGAATGGCAGGATGACGGCCTTCGGACCGAAGGAAGAGGTCCTTGCCGCGATCCTCCACCCGTCTGCTCCGGTAGCCGTACCCGCCGCAGCAACCAAGGTTAAGGAGCGCGCCGCTGTCTGAAGGCGCGTACGGCCATGATCGTCAACGTTAAAGGCACAAAACAGACGCAGGCCGATCCGGACTTGGCACAAAAGTTCGTGCTGAAAAGCATGGATCGGCAGTCGAAAACGCCGTTTGCGCTCGGGATGCTGCTGGCGAGCCTCGTGCTCTACTTCAAGTCGTTCCTGTCGAGCCCGGGATCGGCTCAGCCAGCCGAGGAGGGTGCGGAGCCTTACCCGGAGGAGCTTCCTCCCTCCGAGCCGGAAGTGACGGCCGAAATCATTCCGCTGCCTGTCGAACGCAAGCCGGAACCAGAAGAACCCTTCGAGCTGGATACCAGCTCGACGGTGCTGGACGACTTTTCCGCGGCCGCCTTTTACGGCATCTCACCGGAGCCATTCGAATTCGAGATGGACCTCGGCGTCCTTTCGGTCACCAAGCCGATGGTCGTTGCTGTCCTTGCCGCAAACGACAACAATTTGGCAATCGGCGACCCGGCACAAACCTCTTCGGCCGACAGTTCGGACCAAACGGGCTTCGACCCGGTAGCTGGCCCGGATCAGGAAACGTCGGCGGAAGCACCAGCCTCTCCACAGGAGGCGGCGACGCAGGATCCGACTGATGGAACAGATCAGACGGACGTCGAAGATCCGGGCGAAACGGACACGCGCGATCAAGGCGACACCCCGGACCTCGACGGAGAGGACGAGGAAGGGCGGGTCAATCGCGCGCCGCGCAGCAGCGGGCCAGTCACGCTGTGGGACCTCAGCGGCTGCGGGCCCTTTCTGATCGCGATTTCCGATCTGCTCAGCGCGGCATCGGACCCTGATGGAGACCCACTTACAGTCCAGAACGTGACCGCCTCGCACGGCACGATCACCTGGACGAACGGCCATTGGGAATTCCAGGCCGCGCTCGGCTACGAGGGCGTGGTGACGATGACATACGAAATCACCGACGGCGAATTCGTCATCGAGCAGGTCGCCTATATCAACGTCCAGCGCAACACGATCGAGGGCACCGACGGCGACGACCAGATCGTCGGTACCGACTGTGGCGAGAACATCGACGGCCGCGCTGGGGACGACAACATCTACGCACGCGGGGGTGATGACATCATCAGCGGCGGCGAGGGTGACGATCACATCGTTGCCGGCGAGGGCAACGACATCGTCTTCGGCGGCAACGGTCATGACATCATCCTGGGCGGCTCAGGCGACGACTACATCTTCGGCGAGGCCGGAAATGACTATCTCTCGGGCGACGAAGGCGACGACATCGTGTTCGGCGGCGATGGCGATGACCGTCTCTACGGTGGCGCCGGTGACGACATTCTCGATGGTGGCGACGGCGATGACATCATCGAGGGTGGAGCGGGCAACGACGTTCTGCTCGACGGCAAAGGAAGTGATCGCGTCGCAGGAGGCGAGGGGGATGACCTCGTCATCGCGGCTGCCGATGGCGCCGACGACCATTTCGATGGCGGAGCAGGCTTCGACACACTCGAATATTCCGCGGCAGGCGAGGGCATTGTCATCAACATGACCGAGGCCGTTGCCTCCGGCGAAGAGATCGGTACCGATACGTTCGTCAATTTCGAGGCCGTCGTTGGCGGTACGGGTGATGACCACTTCATTGCCGCTGCTGACGGTGATGACGATCATTTCGATGGCGGCCAGGGTTTCGATACGCTGGACTACTCGGCTACGAGCGAGGGGATCGTCATCGACGTGATGGGGGGCGTGGCATCTGGCAAGGAGATTGGCACCGACACCTTCGAAGACTTCGAGGCCATAGCAGGCGGCAGCGGCGATGATCATTTCATCGCGGCTGGCGGCGAAACCGTTCTGGCCGGCGGCGGCGGAGATGACGTCTTTGAGTTCCTGCCGCCCGAGCCCGCGCCTGTTCAGGGCACCTCGATCCCTGAGCCGACGCCGACCGGAAAGCACATGATCCTCGACTTCAATGTCGGCGACCGCGTTCGGATGTCGAAATACGACATCTTCGAGAAGGTGCTCGACGAAATCGAGGAAAGGTTCGAGGAAATCTACGGTGACGACTTCGACGATGATGACATGGCGATCCGCTATCGCCATGACCGCGTCGACGACATCAGCCGCACCGTCATCGAGGCGGATTTCAACAATGACGGAGTTTGGGAAACAGCCGTGATGATCGATGGCACGCGTGCGCTCGTCATCATCGGACATGCGTAGGGGAGGTTACCGTGAGGAAAAAGGGAAAAGACACGTTCCGGATCGGCTCCCGCGTATTCGCGGGGACGATGCTGGGTATCCTTCTGGTCGGCGGTGCCGGCGGCTGGGCGGCTTCCGCACAACTGGCCGGCGCGGTGATCGCGCAGGGGCAGGTTGCGGTTGATCAGCAGATCAAGGCGATCCAGCACCACGACGGCGGCATCGTCAGCGCCATCCTGATACGTGAGGGTGACGTGGTAGAGGAAGGCCAGGTGCTGATTCGCCTGGACGTCACCCAAACCAAGGCCGAACGCTCGATCGTCGAGGCGCAGATGCTGGAACTGACAGTCCGGCGCGCCCGTCTTCTGGCAGAGCGCGACCTTCTAAATCACATCGAGTTCCCGGTATCGCTTGATCTTTCGCGTCCTGACGTCGAGTTTCTCGTCAATGGCGAGAAGCGGGTTTTCGAAGGCAACCTCGCCAATCGCGAAAGCCGCAAGCAGCAGCTAGAGCTGGTGCTCGCGCAGGTCGCCGAGGAGATTAAGGGGCTTGAGGCGCAGCTCATCTCCAAGCAGGACGAAATCGCGCTCGTCGACCAGCAGCGGGAGAAGCTCGAGCATCTCGTCTCCCGCCAGCTCATGGAGCATTCTCCGCTCTATGCGGCACAGCGCGATGTTGCCCGCCTGCGGGGCGAAAAGGGTGAGATCGATGCTTCGATCGCCCGCGCTCGCACAAAGATGAACGAGATCCGGCTGCAGATCCTCGCCATCGATGAGACGGCCCGAACTGAGGCACAGCGGGAGCTGACCACCGTCGATACCAAGCTTTCGGAACTGCGCGACCGTCACATGGCCATTTCCGACCGTCTGCTGCGCACCGATATCCGCTCGCCTATCGCGGGCACCATCCACGAGCTCAACGTCCACACCATTGGTGGTGTCATCACGCCTGCCGAAGTGCTGGCGACGATTGTGCCGGTCGATGCGAGCCTCAAGGTCGAGGTCATGCTGCAGCCGACTTCGATCGATCAGGTCGCGATCGGCAGCACCGCGCGCGTCCGTCTGCCGGCACTCAATCAGCGCACGACGCCGGAGCTGTTCGGGCTCGTCTCGCACGTTTCGCCCGCAACGACGCGTGATCCCGTCAGCGGCCAGCATTTCTACAAGGGCGACATTCTGCTGAACGAGGGCGAACTAGCAAAGCTGGGCGACAGCAAGCTGATTCCCGGCATGCCGGTGGAGGCATTCGTGACCACCAGCGAGCGTACGGCACTGTCCTATTTCGTCAAGCCGATAACAGACCAGCTCAGCAAGGCGTTGAGAGAACGATGAAGAACTTCATCATATTCTGATTGAGCGATTTATCAGTCAGATCGATCTGGTGTAGTCTCTTCCCGTTGCTTGGGGCTGGCAAAGTTCATGCCGCATACGGGAAGAGATCGGGGCACGCTATTGGGCCTCAGCCTGTCCATGCAGTTCATGGCGGCTGCGGCCGTGGTGCTGTGCGTGTCGATGGCCGTCCTCGGTTCGTGGGTAAACAACCAGATCACCCGCAGCGTGCTGGCTACCTCCGGTGCCGGCGCCGTCGGCTTCATGCGCGCGTTCATCGAACCGCTGCTTCACGATCTCGATACCTACGACGAGCTGCCTCCGCATGTTCATCGCGCGCTGGATGGGCTTCTTGCCGAGGGCGAGCCGATCCTGTCGAGCATCGTCACCGTCAAGATCTGGCGGCCGGACGGGAAGGTGCTCTACGTCAACAAGCCGAAGTCCCTCATCGGCCAGAGCTTCGTGTCGACCGACATGGCGAGGGCCGCATCCGGCGAGGTCGTCGCCGAATTCGAAGACATGACGAGCGAGGAGAGCGCTTATGAGCAAACGCTCGGTCTGCCTCTTATCGAAGTCTATGCGCCGCTTCGCGACCCATCAGGCAAGGTGATCGCCGTCGGCGAAATCTATGAAAACGCCAGCGAACTCGGCGTGCAGCTGAAGGTCAGCGAGTTCCGTACCTGGATCTTCGTCTGCTTCACCACCGTCGTCATGCTCGGATTTCTCTACCTCATTGTCCGGCGCGGCAACGGCCTTATCGAACTGCAGAGCTCGGAACTACAGGCGCGGTACCGCGAGTCGGTGGCGCTTGCGAAGATCAACCAGGACCTCCGCGTCGAGGCCGACAGGGCACGCCTCGATGCGAACGCGGCCAATGAGGAACTGATCGGCCGCATCGGCCTCGACCTGCACGACGGGCCGATTCAGTTGCTGAGCCTGCTGATGCTGAGGCTGGGGCGCTTGCGCCAGAGCAGCATGAGCCCGGAAGAAAAAGCCAATGCGGCTGCGATCCAGGAACTGACGTCATCTGTGATTCAGGAACTGCGCGAACTGTCCGCCGGGCTCGTGCTGCCGGAAATTCGCGAGATCGGTCTGGAGGAAGCGATCCGCCACGCCGCGGAGCGGCACGAGAACCTGACCGGCACCACGGTTGCTGTGGAACTCGGTCCTTTGCCCGCCGATCTGTCGGATGCACTGAAAATCTGCATCTACCGGATCATCCAGGAATCGCTGAACAATTCCTTCAAGCATGCGGGCGGAAAGGGGCAGCGTGTCAGCGCCCGGGAGGAAGAGGGGCGCATACTGCTCACTATCTCCGACAGCGGCGAGGGACCGGTCGAGCAGGTCCGGCAGAGTGCGGTGGGAGCAAAGCTTGGCATGCACAGCATCCGCAATCGTGTCGCGACCTTCGGCGGCGAACTGAACATCCACTCTGACCGCAACGGCACGACAGTCTCGGCCGAATTGCCGATAGCCGCGCAGCCGGCGGCGGGCAGCGCATTGCCCGCCACCGCGTGAGGCGGATTTCGCTCGTCAGTTGAGCAGCGGGGTCTGCTGCACGTCGCCGCGTGCCGTCGCGAAGGTGCCGAGTTCCTGGGCCGCGAGCACCACCTCCACGCGGTTGCGGGCATGCAGCTTCTGCATGAGCAGCGTCATGTAGTGCTTGACGGTCTTTTCACTGATCTTCAGGCGTTCGGCGATCTCTTTGTTGGTACGCCCCACCAGCAGCAGGCGCACGATCTGGTCCTCGCGGACGCTGAGCTTGATGGACGGATCGGACGGCGTCCTCACCGAGGAATTCCGCAGTGCTGAGATCACCTTGCTGGCAAAGCTTGGCGTAATGAACGTCTCGCCGGCCAGCACCGTATCGATTGCCTGGATGAGCTCGTCGTCGGTGCTGCCCTTCAGCACATAGCCGGTCGCACCCGCTTCCAGCGCCTTGACGGCATGATCGATACCGGCGGAGGCGGTGAACACCAGGATGTGTGTGGGCGGGGAGATCTCCTGGCTGCGGCGGATCGCAGAAAAGGCGTCGCCGGGCATGTTGAGGTCGACGAGGATGATGTCGGGATGCTTTTCCGAAAGCAGATCAATATCCGCCGCGCACCGCCCCGTCCCGACCACCGAAAATCGCGGAATCTCCGAAAATATATGCGCAAGCCCACCAAGAAGGACCGGATGATCATCTACAAATGCTATGGAGATTCGACGCATAACCAAGCCCCCTCCAGACTTATGGTAACGTAATATTTCTACGCGCCATGTACGGTTGCAATTCATACTAAAGGATGAAGGCAGGTGTACTAAGGGGGGATCCGGTATCGCCCTCACGGAAACTTGAAGTCGTAGAAAAAATGACCTGTCGGGGTCATCTAAGATGAGCCCGGACGAAAATGGTGTTCCTACAGATTATCCTTCAGCAGGATCTCGATCCTCAGTTGATCCTGAGACTTCAGCACCGAGCGGCCGTCGATGCGGGCGCGGAGGAGGCGGACGGCGCTGCGCACAGCGTGGCCCGGGTTTTGCGCGATAACGGCGTCGATGGCGCCGGATTTCAGCCCTTCGACGCTGAAGGGCGTGCGCTCGTGAGCGATGACGATGATGTCGTTGAGGCTGATGAATTCGGCCGCGCAGGAGATCGGTGCACGGGCCTCGGAGCTCAGGACATAGAGGCCAACGACGTCACGGTTGTATTCGAGCGTGCGGGCGATGATGCGGCGCGTGCGCTCCATGTCGGAATGGGTTTCCAGCGAGGGCAGCACCGACAGGTGCGGAAAGTCGCGGTTGATGACGTCGTCGAAGCCGAGGCGGCGCTGGCTGCTGTCCTGTGCCCGCATCGTCTCGGCGATTACCATGATTGAGCCGCGTTCCTTGCGGCAGAAGCGGCCGACGAGGCGCGCGGCGGTGGCACCGGCCGCGTAGTTGTCGATGCCGACGAATTCGATGCCGGGTGCCTGCTGGCTGCCCGACAGGAAGTTGACGACATGGACGCCGCGCTCGACGAGACGCTTCAATGCATCGCGGACCTGCGGCGATTCCGGCGCCATGATGGCGACACCCTCTACCCTGCGAGGATCGATCGCGGCGAGGTAGCTCGCCACCAGATAGGGATCTTCGATCGCCATCTGCACGATCTCGGCGCTCACCATCTCCGACTTGAGCGCGTCGTTCACGACGCGGATCTCCTCCATGATTTCCGCAAGATACTGGTCCCCTGCCTGTGGCAGGATGAAGCGAAGCCGGTAGGTGGTGCTGCGGGCAAGATTGGCGGCTGCAAGGTTACGCACGAAGCCGATGCGCTCGATCGCCTCGGAAACCTGCCGCATCGCCTTTTCGCTAACATTTGGACGTCCGTTTAGGACGCGGTCGACCGTGGCAAGGCTGACGCCTGCGGCTCTTGCAAGGTCTCGGGTCGTAGGCCTCATGCTAGCGAAATGATCCTCCATTCCGACGTGTAAGACCGCAGAAGGGGTCACGCAACTGCTAATGAGGTACGTACCTCAATTTTTTCTTGCCATGACGTGCGTACCTCAGATAGCTTGGCTGCGAGGATGGCGGCCAGTCGAGGAGGGCTGGTTGCGGAGGATCCTGCGGGAGGAGTGTGGCGCAGACCAGCCACTGATGCGGCGTGGGCTTAGGGCCCGCGATCCTTCCGAATTGCATGCGAAACAATCGTTTCTGCTGGTTCGATTTGGGAGGTCACCGTGAAGTCATTTCTCGCAAGTTCCGTTGCAATGTTCAGCCTGACGACCGTGATCGGCGCCGCAGGCGTCACCTCGGCTGCCGCCGAGGATCTGACGCTTTGCTGGGCCGCCTGGGATCCGGCCAATGCGCTTGTCGAGCTCTCCAAGGAGTTCGAGAAGCAATCGGGGCACAAGATGAGCTTCGAGTTCGTCCCCTGGCCAAATTTCGCCGATCGCATGCTCAACGAGCTCAACTCGGGCGGCAAGCTCTGCGACCTGATGATCGGAGACAGCCAATGGATTGGCGGCTCGGCGGAGAACGGCCACTACGTCAAGCTGAATGAGTTCTTCGACGCCAACGGCATCAAGATGGAGGACTTTGTCCCGGCTACAGTGACTGGCTATTCGGAGTGGCCGAAGAACACGCCAAACTACTGGGCGTTGCCGGCATTCGGCGACGTCGTCGGCTGGACCTATCGCAAGGACTGGTTCGAACGGCCGGAAATCCAGGCGGAGTTCAAGGAAAAGCACGGCCGCGACCTGACGCCGCCGGAGACTTTTGCGGAGCTCAAGGAGATCGCTGAGTTCTTTCAGGGTCGCGAGATCGACGGCAAGACCGTCTACGGTGCCTCGATCTACACCGAGCGCGGCTCGGAAGGCATCACCATGGGCGTGATGGATGTGCTCTACAGCTTCGGCTTCCTCTACGAGAACCCGGACCAGCCTTACGACATGGAGGGCTTCGTCAATTCGGAAGGCGCGGTGGCGGGCCTCGAATTCTACAAGTCGCTCTATGACTGCTGCGTGGCTCCCGGCACGTCCAACACCTACATGGGCGAGGGCATCGACGCTTATAAGTCGGGACAGGTGGCGCTGCAGATGAACTTTGCCTTCACCTGGCCGGGCTTCGAGGCCGACCCCAATGTCGGCGGCGGCAAGACCGGTTACCTTGTCAATCCGGCTGGCCCGGACGGCACCCGCTATGCGCAGCTTGGTGGTCAGGGCATCTCGGTTGTCTCCTACTCGGAGAAGCAGGACGCGGCGCTCGAATACATCAAGTGGTTCGCCCAGCCAGAGGTCCAAAAGAAGTGGTGGGCAGCCGGCGGCTTCTCGTGCCTGCGGGCCGTGGTCGAGGACCCGTCCTTCGCCACCAGCCAGCCCTATGCGCAGACCTTCCTCGACTCGATGGCGATCGTGCGGGACTTCTGGGCTGAGCCCAGCTACGCCACGCTGCTGCAGGCCTCGCAGAAGCGGTTCCATGACTACGTCGTCGCGGGCAACGGTACCGCCAAGGAGGCTCTGGACGGCCTGATCGCCGACTGGACCGAAACCTTCGAGGACGACGGCAAGCTCTGACGTCCCTGATATCCAGACGTGACCGGCCGGCATCGCAATTGCCGGCCGCGTCCGAGGCTTGTCCGAGGGAGGCTGGACTGATGTCGATATCGGTGATCGATCGCGCTGCCGCTGCAACGCCGCCAGGCATTGCCCGCAAATTTCGCGGGCTGAGCGACCGGGCGATCGCCTGGATTTTCGTCGCGCCTGCGATCTTCCTGCTGCTTGCGGTCAACATCTTCCCGCTGATCTGGACGATCCGGCTTTCCTTCACGAACTACGCCGCAAACCGCCCCAACCGCGAGGTCGAGTGGGTGGGCCTGCGCAACTATGAGCGGATCCTGACCGACGCCGACACCTGGTCGAACATGCAGACCACGGCCCATTTCCTGTTCTGGACGATCTTCTTCCAGGTCCTGATCGGTTTCACGCTCGCTTGGCTGATCAACCGGAAATTCCGCGGCAACGACCTCGTCACGACGCTGATTGTGATGCCGATGATGCTGTCGCCGGCCGTGGTCGGCAATTTCTGGACGTTTCTCTACCAGCCGCAGATCGGCCTCGTGAACTACGCGGTCGAGTTCGTCACAGGCATCCCGGCCTCGTCCTTTTCGATGTTGGGTCCCGGTGGCTGGGCGCGGTGGGCGATCGTCATCGTCGACACCTGGATGTGGACGCCGTTCGTGATGCTGATCTGCCTCGCGGGGCTGCGTTCCATCCCCGACTACATCTACGAGGCGGCCGAGATCGACCGCGCCTCCAAGTGGCGGCAGTTCTGGACGATCACCATTCCGATGGTTTTGCCGTTCCTGATGCTGGCGGTGCTGTTCCGCGGCATCGAGAACTTCCGCATGTTCGACCTCGTCGTGCTGCTGACGGGCGGCGGGCCGGGCGACGAGACGCTGCTCGCCTCGATCGACCTCAAGCGCGAGGCGTTCGAGAAGTGGCGCACTGGCTATTCGTCCGCCTACGCCATCATCCTCTTCGTCACCGTCTTTGGTCTCGCCTCCATCTACGTGAAGGCGCTCAACAGGGTGAAGGATCGATGAGCAGCTATTCCGTCACCGAGCCGTCCGCGGGGCAGAAGTGGGTAGCAGGCGCGCTGGTTGCGACCTATGCGCTGATCACGCTCCTGCCGCTCATCTGGATCTTCGCGACCAGCTTCAAGACGCCGTACGATGCGATTGCCTATCCGCCCAAGGTGATCTTCGACCCGACGGTCGAGGGCTACGTCAACCTGTTCACCACCCGCACGCGCATCCCGATCGACCAGGTCGGCAACCTGCCGCCGCCGGCCAATTTCGCGGAGCAAATCGTGCGCGACCAGGGCATGATGATCACCGGTCCCTCGCGCTACGGCGCGCGGTTTTTGAACTCCATCATCATCGGCTTCGGCTCGACCTTTCTGTCGGTATTCCTCGGCACGCTTGCGGCATATGCCTTCTCGCGCTTCCGGGTGCCACTGAAGGACGACCTGATGTTCTTCATCCTGTCGACCCGCATGATGCCGCCGATTGCAGTGGCCATCCCGATCTTCCTGATGTTCCGCGAGCTTGGGCTTTCTGACACCCATCTCGGCATGATCCTGCTCTACACGGCGGTGAACATCTCGCTCGCCGTCTGGCTGCTTAAGGGCTTCATCGACGAGATACCGCGCGAATACGAGGAAGCGGCGCTCATCGATGGCTACACGCGCTTCCAGGCGTTCTACAAGGTGGTGCTGCCACAGGCCGCGACCGGCATCGCCTCGACCGCGATCTTCTGCCTGATCTTCGCGTGGAACGAATATGCTTTTGCGGTGCTGCTCACCTCCGGCACTGCGCAGACCGCTCCGCCCTTCATCCCCACCATCATCGGCGTCGGCGGGCAGGACTGGCCGGCCGTCGCTGCCGGGGCGACGTTGTTCCTCATCCCGGTTCTCTTGTTCACCGTCCTGCTCAGGAAGCACCTCCTGCGCGGCATCACCTTCGGAGCGGTCCGCAAATGAGCAGTTCCGCACATAGTTCGCCCGCTCGCAGCACCGTCGCGTCGAGCGGCCGCCGCCGCATCTTCCGGCGCGGTCCGTGGGAGATGGCGGCGTCGATCATCATCGGCCTCGGCGTGGTGATGATGATGCAGCCCTTCTTCATGTGGGCGTTCACCTGGTCGTTCCTCGTCACGCTGGCGGGCACGGTGATGTTCATCATCGTCAGCCACTTCCCGGAGTAGCGCATGGCTTCGATCGTCATCAGAAACCTGCGTAAGTCCTTCGGTGAGTTCGTTGCCGTGGAAGACTCAACCTTCACCGTCGAGGACGGCGAGTTCTTCATGCTGCTCGGCCCCTCCGGCTGCGGCAAGACCACGACGCTGCGGATGATCGCGGGGCTTGAGCTGCCAAGCTCCGGGCAGATCCTGCTCGATGGCAAGGATGTCGCGCAGGTGCCAGCTTCCGGCCGCGACATTGCCTTCGTCTTCCAGATGTTCGCGCTCTACCCACACATGAATGTGCGGCGGAACATTTCCTACCCGCTCATCAGCCAGGGAATGCCGCGCTCCGAAGTGCGCCGGCGCGTCGATGAGGTCGCGCGCATCCTCGGCATCGAGCACATCCTCGACAAGCATGTGGGCGGCTTGTCCTCGGGCGACCGCCAGCGCGTCGCCCTCGGCCGTGCAATCGTGCGCAGCCCCAAAGCGTTCCTGATGGACGAGCCGCTTGGCGCGCTCGACGCCGAGTTCCGCGAGCGAATGGCAGAGGAGCTGCGCGCGCTGCACGACCGCATGGGTGCAACCACAGTCTATGTTACCCATGACCAGCTGGAAGCCATGCAGATGGGCGACAAGATCGTGGTGATGAACCACGGCGTCGTCGAGCAGTTCGGGGTGCCGCAGGACATCTACGACTGGCCGGCCACCAAATTCGTCGCCAACTTCATCGGCTCACCGCCGATGAACTTCCTCGGCTTCGAAGGCGTGATCGGGCCCGGAAGCAATATGGTCGAGCTTGATGGCTACAGGATAGCCGTGCCCGCCTCACGCGAAGGCCGCCGCGGCCGGCTGACCCTCGGCGTCCGGCCCGAACATATCCGCCTTGCCGATGCCTCCCCGTATCGCGGGGAGGTGCGGGCGGTTGAATATCTCGGCACCACCCAGATCGTCACCATCGCGACACTGAACGGCGAGGTAAAGGCGCGAACCTCCTCCGCAAACAAGGTGAACTCCGGCGACATCGTCGGGCTCGAGTTCGATCCGCGCACGCTGACCGTCTTTGATGATGCCAGCGGTCGCGCGCTTTTGTCGGAGGCAAACGCGGGAGTGCTCGGCCATGGCTGAAGTGGTGCTCGACCGGATCAGGAAAACATTTGGTTCCACCGTCGCGCTGGACGACGTGTCGATGACCATTCCCGACGGTTCGTTCGTCGTGCTGCTCGGTCCTACAGGCGCTGGCAAGACAACGACGCTGCGGGTCATCTCTGGCCTCGAAAGGGCCGACGCCGGCGACGTTTATATCGGCGGCCGGCTGATGAACGAGCTGACGCCAGCCGAGCGCAATGTAGCGATGGTGTTCCAGCAATATTCGCTCTACCCGCATCTCACCGTTCGGCAAAACCTCGAATTCCCGCTGAAGTCGCCGCTGTTGCGCACGCCGCGCGAGGAAATCGACCGCAAGGTCGAGGCGGTGGCGAAGGTGCTGCAGATCTCGCACAAGCTCGACAACAAGGCGACCGCGCTTTCCGGCGGCGAGATGCAGCGCGTCTCGATCGGTCGGGCGCTGGTGCGCAGCCCCGCCATCTATCTGATGGACGAGCCGCTCAGCTCGCTCGATGCGAAACTGCGCGCCGACCTGCGCGTGGAACTCAAGAGCATTCAGGCGGATTTCGGCGCGACCCTGCTCTACGTCACCCACGACCAGATCGAGGCGATGACCATGGCGACCCATGTCGGCGTCCTCGATCATGGCCGGCTGGTGCAGTTCAGCTCGCCGCGCGAGATCTACGAGGATCCGGTCAGCATCTACGCCGCCAGCCGCCTCGGCCAGCCGCGCATCAACATCCTGCCCGCCGACATCTTTGGCTCGGCACCCCCGAATGCCAGGTCCATGGGTCTGAGGCCGGAGCAGATCACGCAGGGGAGCGGCGAGGAGAGCACCGTGATCCGCGTCGAGCATCTCGGCGACCAGACGCGTCTGCACCTTGCCTTCAGGAACCACACCATCATCACCGTGACCAACACGCACACCGAGCTCAGCGCCGGCAGCACCGTCAGGATTGAACCGCACAACCCGTTCTTCTTCGACGCCGACGGCCAGAGGATCCGCTAGGAGAGACGCATGGCCCAGTTCATCAACGCAAGGGAGAGCATTGTCACCGAGGCCGTCGAAGGCCTGGTCGCGGCTTCGGGCGGCAAGCTGGCACGACTCGACGGGTTTCCTCACATCCGCGTGGTCGTGCGCAACGACTGGGACAAATCGAAGGTGGCGCTCATTTCCGGTGGCGGCTCGGGCCACGAACCGGCCCATGCCGGCTTCGTCGGGGAGGGGATGCTGACGGCGGCGGTGTGCGGGGATGTCTTTGCTTCGCCAACGGTTGATGCCGTTCTTGCAGGCATCCTTGCCGTCACTGGTCCGGCCGGATGCCTCGTCATCGTCAAGAATTACACCGGAGACCGGCTGAACTTCGGCCTTGCCGCTGAGCGCGCACGCCAGTTCGGCCTCAATGTCGATATGGTGATCGTTGACGACGACGTGGCGCTTCCCGACCTGCCGCAGGCGCGCGGCATTGCCGGCACCCTGTTCGTGCACAAGATCGCAGGCGCCTTGGCCGAGAATGGCGCTGACCTGCAGACGGTCGCGGCCGCGGCGCGGCAGGCAGCCTCCCGCGCCAAAACGATCGGCCTCTCGCTCAGCACCTGCACCATCCCGGGCTCGCCTAAGGAGGACCGCATCCCCGCCGGCATGGCCGAGCTCGGTCTCGGCATCCATGGCGAAGCGGGCACCGAGCAAGTTGCCTTCGCCGATGCGCGTGGGGCAGTTGCGGCTATGGTCGAGCGCCTCTCCGCGAAGATGGAGGACAGGCCGCATGTCGTCCTCATCAACAATCTCGGCGGTACCTCGGTGCTCGAGATGTCGATCATCCTCAACGAGATCCGCAATTCGGCGATTGGGCCGCGCATCCACCACGTGATCGGGCCCGCGGCGATGATGACTTCCCTCGACATGCACGGCTTTTCGATCTCGATCTACCCGGCTGACGATGGCGAGATTGCGCTCCTCAAGCAGCACACGCCGCTCGTCGCCTGGCCGCGGGTTTCGCGGCTTGGTTCCGTGGCGGTACAGGCGCTGCCGGACGGGCTTACCCCTGTGGTGCCGATCCCGTCGAACCATGGGCCGACACAGGAGTTTCTGACCACCTGCTGCGAGGTGCTCATTGCCGCCGAGGCCGACCTCAACGCGCTCGACGCTAAGACAGGAGACGGGGATACGGGCAGCACACTCGCGGGCGCAGCGCGCTCGCTGATCGGCGCAATGCACCGACTGCCGCTTGCCGACCACACGCAGCTCTACCGCGCGATCGGGCTGGAGCTCAGCCAGACGATGGGCGGATCGTCGGGCGTGCTGCTTGCGATCTTCTTTGCAGCCACCGGGGACGCGGCCTCCAGCGGCCTGCCGATGCGAGAAGCCTTGAATGCGGGCCTCCGGCGCATGCAGGAAATCGGCGGCGCGCAGCCGGGTGACCGGACGATGGTCGATGCGCTAGCTCCCGCCCTTGAGGCCTTGCCACAAGGCCTCGCCGCTGCCGCGAAGGCTGCGCGCGAAGGGGCCGACCGCACCGCGAGCATGAGCAAGGCGAACGCCGGTCGCGCGGCCTATCTCAGCGCCCGTCAGCTCATCGGACATCCGGACCCTGGCGCCGAAGCCGTCGCTCGCCTTTTCGAGCATCTCGCTACATGGCTCAAGCAGGCCGCGTAGAAGTGCCGGGATCGTGTACATCCTGATGGTGGGCGGCCCCGAGTTCGACTGCATGCAGGGTGACGCATCGTTGCTGCTCAGCGGCTGCGATGCGTGGACCGTGGGCGATGAACCCGCTGCCGGAGTATCATGCGTTCCTTACGGCTCCGGAATCTCTCCGGGTCGGTAGGCAGGCAGGCGGCCGGCGGGGAGGATCGCGACGAAGGCAAGGCCCGCCATGATCAACAAGCCGATCTTGAGCGCGAGAAGCCGCGATTCCGTATTGATCCGGAGCGCCTCGGCCTTCTGCTCGGGCGTCGCATCCGTCGCCTCTATCGCCGCCGCCAGCTGGTCGTTGCTGACGAAGGTGATGCTGTCGAGGTTGACCTGGGACGTGATCTCGATCGGTAGCGTCGGGTTCTGCGCAAGCTGGCGCATCACCGCCGAGCTCAACAGGCCAACCAGCAGCGCGCCGGCGACCGCCGTGCCGACTGCGGCGGCGAGATTGTTGGTCGTGCCGCGCAGAGAGCCGACATCGCCTGCAAGTTCTTTCGGCGATGCCGTCACCAGCACGTTGAAGACCAGTGTCACCAGGGAACCCTGGCCGATGCCGAAGACGATCAGTCCGAGGAGGACCGGCACCTCGCTCCAGTCGTTGCGCACGACGAAGGCGAGCCACAGCAGCGCCACCGCGCAGAGGATGAAGCCAATGCGGCCGATCTGCCGCGGCGTAAGCAGCGTGTAGAAGCGCACGATCAGCATCGCGGCGAAGAAGACCGTCAGGTTGAAGGGCAACATCGCCACCGCCGTTGCGAGCGGCGACCGGCCCTGCACGATCTGGATGTAGAGCGGGACGGAGAAGTTGAGTGCAGCTTCAAGCGCTACCACGGTGAACATGGCGTAGACCGCCGCGCGCTCCTGTGGCGAATCCAGCACGGCGAGCGGCAGAAGCGGCGTCAGGCCCGCCCTCTCTCGCCGTCGCGACCAGAGGAAGAAGGCCTGGCCTACGACGATGCCGACGACGATCATCACTGGGGCGGGCGACAGGCCAAGCAGCGAGAAGGGCGCATTCGGACCGGCCAGCAGGAGGCCCCAGCCGTTCAGATTGTTGAAGCCGAACGAGATCAGGATGATGGCGCAGGCGGCAAGAATGACGCCAACGAAATCGATCTTCACGTCGGGCCGCCCTGCATCTGGCTTGAGGCGGAAGCTCAGGAACAGCACCAGCGCCGAAACCGCGACGAGGATGCCAAACACCGGCCGCCAGCCGATATAAGTGCCAAGGATGCCGCCGATCAGGAAGGCCAGTACGCCGGCGCCGGCACGTGCGGAGCCAAGTGTGCCGAGCGCGGTTGCCTGTTGCTGGCCACGGTAGTTTTCGGCGATCAGCGCCACCAGCGCCGGGACGATAACGGCCGCGGCCGCGCCGCACAGCGCCTGCGCGGTGATCATCGAGGCGGCGTTCGGGCTCAGCGTCATCAACACTTGCGACAGCCCAAAGACGATGACGGCGATGCGGAACACCCGTAGCGCGCCAAAGCGCTGCACCAGCTTGGCGCCGAGCATGACAAAGCCCGCGACGATCATGGAATAGGCGACGATGCCTGTGGCGATCGTCGTGGGCGGAACGCCAAAGCTCTCAACCATGCCGCCGAGCGCAACGGGCAGCGAGGCGACGTTGAAGGACATGATCGCCTGGCCGAAGGCAATGGCGATCATCGGAACCCAGGAGTCCTGCACTTCGGCATGTGATGCCGATACGGACGCGGCTGCCATGGTCTGTCTCCGCGTGAGGTGCGCAGGCAACCCGCCCGGTTGCGCGGCGCGTGCCCGTCAGTCTGCTGGCGACAACAGGAGGTCGAGGCCGAGCCTTTGGGACAGGAACTGCGTTGCCAGCTGGCCCCTGACACTGTTGCCAGCCTCGTCGAGCGGCGGGGAGAAGGTCGCAAGGCCTCCCTTGCCAGGCGAAATGGTGACGATGCCGCCGCCGATACCGCTCTTGCCCGGCAATCCAACCTCGTAGAGCCAGTCGCCGGAGGTCTCGTAGAGGCCGGAGGTGAGCATTATCGCGAGCGCGTAGTGGCAGGTCTGGGGCTTCACCACCTGCTCGCGTGTTAAGGGGTTGAAGCCGCCATGCGCCAGTGTCGCGCCCATCACAGCAAGGTCGCGCGCGCTGACATTGAGCGAGCACTGGCGGGTGTAGAGCTCGACCGCTTCCATCGGCTCGCAATAGATGCGGCCGACGCTTTCCAGCATCCAGGCCAGGCTGCGGTTGCGGAAGTTGGTAGCCGAGGCCGAGACATAGACATCGTCGTTGAGGGTGAGCCGCCTGCCGGCAAAGCGCGACAGCCCCTCGATGAGGAAGCGCCACTTCTCCTCGACATTGGCTCCCGGCACGCAGCTCGTCGCTGCGATGGCGCCGGCATTGACCATCGGGTTCGTGCGCCCGTCGGCCATGCGTTCGACGCCGGTGACAGAATTGAACGCATAGCCGGTGGCGTTCGTGCCGATGCGTTCCCGCACGCCGGTCGGGCCGATGAGATCGCAGACCAGCGCGAAGACGAACGGCTTCGACACGCTCATGATCGTGAAGAGGTATTCGGCGTCGCCAACGGAATAGAGGCGCCCGTCAGTGCCGGCAACGCATATGCCGAAGAGTCTCGGATTGACGTGGGCAAGTGCCGGATAGACCTGTGACACATGCCCCTGGTCCAGCGCCCCGAAGCGTTCGTGCGCCTCTCTGACCAGCTGTGCGACCTGACTTTCCGGCGGTAGCGTTCCTGTCGAAATGTAGGACTGCGACGGATCGAGAAAGTCGTCGGGGAGATGCATTGACCCCTCCTCCCCCCGCCTGCCACCGGTGCTGCCCCGCGGTGACGGGTCATCATAGCATGGATATTTTCTGGTACCTATCAGGTCCATTCCCTGCGCGGCGGCGCTCCAAGAAGCTCCGCCAGCCAGCGTGACGACGGGTCCTGCGCGCAAAAGGCGACGACTGCGATGGTGATCGGCACGCCGATGAAGGCGCCGAAGATGCCCCACAGGAACGCCCAGAGGAAAACCGAGAACAGGACTACGACCGGCGAGAGCGCGAGTGCGTTACCAGAGACGCGCGGCTCGAAATAGCTGCCGATCACCGACTGGACGAGGTTGAGGCCTACGAACAACCAGATCACAGACTGCCAGGTCTCCAGCTGCACCATGGCGAAGACGGTTGGGAACAGGGTGGCGAGAAAGGGACCGAGGAAGGGGATGTAGTTGAGCGCGAAAGCGATGACCCCCCACTCGACCGCAAAGCCGAGCCCCATGAAGCGGACGAAGCCGAAGACAATTAACCCGGTGATCACGCTCATCAGGGTGCGCACCAGCATGTAGCGGCGCAGCTTGAAGGCGGTCTCCCGGCTGCCACCAACGAGGATTGTGCCGAGGCGCTGGTTGTCGAGCGCGCGGGCACGGCGCGTGAACTCATCAACCTCCATCAGCCCGAGGATCACGTAAACGAAGACAATCAACCAGAAGGTCGCCATCGAGTTGAGGCGGCCGGAAACATTCTGAAGCGTGCGCAGAACCTGGCTGACGCTGAAATAGTCGGACCAGATGCCAGCAAGCGTGATGCCGCGTGCCTCCAGCCACGCCATCGCTTCCGTGTAGAGCATCTGGAAGCGAGGGGCCTCTGCGATCAGCCAGCGGATCACGCGGCCGAACGCCCAGACGACGATCGTGCCGAAGGCGCCGAACACGGCGAGGATCAACAGGATGCAGATGATGAGGGCGACTGCCCGCGGGATCGACCGCTCGAGCCGCGCCTGCAGCGGCCAGACAAGGGCGATGATCAGCAGCGCGCAGGCAAGCGGCGCAAAGACGGTGGCGGCGAACCATAGCGCCGCGACAGTAAGGATCACCGCAATCAGCACGAGCGCAAGGCTGCGCGACAGCGCGGTCGGCGCGGCCGTTCTATTCCTGGCGCTCTGCGGTTGGGCCGGGCGCCGCAGCGTCAGGCAGCCTTTCGCGCCAGCCGCGCGATCGTCCAGAGGGAAAAGCCTTCCATCAGGAGCTCGATCGAGACGAAGGTGCCGATCACCCAGCCCCACGACTGCAGCCACTGCGTCATGCCTTCGGGTGTCGCCAGCACCGCTTGGTCAGGCGGAATGACCGCGCGGTAGACGAGGACGCCGAGCAGGATCGAAATAATGCCGGAGAGGAGCACTGCGAGCCAGACACCGCTTTCACCGCGTAGCTGGAAGGCGAGGATGATGCGCAGCACTCCTGTCGCCACCAGCGAGATGGCGAGGAACAGCGTCAGCCAGAAGGCCGCCGCAAGCGGCATGGTGACGAGCAGGATGCCGGTTCCGAGGTAGATGATGCCCATCAGGGCGTGCCAGAAAACGCCCTTCCATTCACGCTGGCGGAAGGCGTCGATGATCTCGGCGATGCCGCCGGCAGCGGCCAGCACGCCGAACCAGAACACCGCAACCGCCGTCATCCAGTAGCTGGCGATGAGGCCGATGCAGCCGAGAATGATGAAGAAAATTGCGAGGGCCATAAGCCACCCCGCGCTCAGGCCCTGACCAGCCAGCCTCGCGCTGGATGATCCTACGGAAAGGTTCGTCATGGCGAACTCCCTCTGAACGGAGAGGCAAGTCTACCACGCTTGCGGGTGAAATACACTGGTGGGCTATGGTGGCCGCCTCAGGCCTCCGGATTTGGCGCGCCGCAGGGGCATTGCAGCAAAACGCTGTATCTCTTCATTAAGAAAGAGGCCGCTTGGGGCGGCCTCCGGATAGGATGCGGTAACGGGCGGTCGGCCAGCTCCCAACGCTGGCAAAAAACGCTTACTTCTGAACGTCCGTCCAGATGCGGGTGTAGAGCTGCTGTACCTCTGGCGAGCAAGAGAGGAGGAACTCGCCAGCAGCTTCAAATTCGGCCGGAACGACGAGCTCAGGTGCGTCCTTCATGTCATCCGGCATGAACTGTTCCGATCCCTTGATGCCGTTCGCGTACTTCGCAAAGGCCGAGATCATCGCCGCATTTTCCGGCTCCATGATGAAGTTCATGAACAGCTTGGCATTGTCGACGTTCTTCGCGTCCTTCAGGATCGCGACGCTGTCCATGAAGTAGGGGAAGCCTTCCTTCGGGTAGCCGAACTTGATGTCCGGGTTCTTGATGCGCGAGCGCATGATGGCGCCGTTCCAGTAGAACACCGCGGCATAGTCGCCGGCCGGCAGCTTCTCAGTGACGCTGTAGTCCATAGCCAGCCACTTGGGCTTTGCCTCGACGAGCTTGTCGCGCACCTTCTTCAGCAGTTCCTTGTCGTCCGTGCACCAGTCGCCGCCGAAGTACTTGATTGCCGAGAACAGCACGTCGTTCATTTCCGGCGCGACGTTGATCTTGCCGACCAGTTCCGCGGGCGGGTCGAGGAAGATCGCCGACGTGTTGATGTCACCGCCATAGACCTTGGTGTTCACGCCGGTGCCAGACAGGCCCCACTGCCACGGCACCGTGTAATGGCGGCCCTCATCCCACGGCACGTTGACCCAGCGTTCGTCGACGTTCTTGAAGTTTTCCATCTGGTCGGGCCGCGCTTCAAGCAGCAGGCCTTCCGCAACGAAGATCGGGACGTAGTTGGCCGACGGGACGACGATGTCGAAGCCATGGCCGCCGGCGCGCACCTTGGCGAGCGCGGTGTCGTTCGAGTCGTAGTCGGTGATGGTAACCTTGACCTTGTAGGTTTCCTCGAACTTCTTGATCAGTTCGGGGCTGGTGTAGTCGCCCCAGTTGTAGATGTTGAGCTCGCCTTCCGCCGATGCGGTGCCCGCAAGGGCAAACACCGTAACCGCCGCAGCGGCGGTCGTTGTCTTCCACTTCATTGCCGTTCTCCCATTGTTGGCAAGGCTGGTCATGGCCTCCGCCGATTGACGAAATAGAACACGGTGACGAGCACGACAGACAGCGCGAGGAACACCGTGGCGATGGCATTGATTTCGGGGCTCGTCTCGCGCCGCAGCTGGCCGAGCATGTAGGTCGGCAGCGTGTCCTGGCCGCCGGACTTGACGAACTCGGTGATGACGACGTCGTCGAGCGAGATGACGAAGGCGAGCATGAAGCCGGCGATGATCGCGGGCCGCAGCAGTGGCAGCGTCACGCGCCAGAAGGCGCGCCAGGGCGTCGCGTAAAGATCGGCCGCAGCGCGTTCCAGAGTGAGGTCCATGCTCTCAAGGCGCGCGCGGATCGGCAGATACGCAAACGGGATGCAGAAGGCGGTGTGGGCAAGGATCAGGTAGCCCATGCCGGTGTAGCCGGTCCAAACCTTGATGCGCGAGAAGACGATCAGCAGCGCGACGCCGGTGACGATCTCCGGCACCATCAGCGGCTGGTTGATGAAGGCGTATTTGAAGGTAAGCCCTGGATAGTTCGGCGTGCGCGTCGTCGCTAGTGCCGCCATCGTGGCGGCGATCGTTGCCAGCGTCGCTGCCCAGGTTGCGAGGAGCAGCGAGCGGATCGAAGCATCCTGCACTGCCTGGTTGTTCCAGGCCGAGATGAACCAGCGCAGCGACAGCCCGTCCCAGCGCGACAGCGAGTCGGCCGCGTTGAAGGAATAGGCAACGAGGGCTGCGATCGGCAGGTAGAGCGCAAAGAAGGTAAACAGCGCGATCAGGCCAAAGCCTGGCTGCCGGCGGATGTCATAGGCGCGCTGACGTCTAGCCATGGCTTGCCCCCGAACGCGAGACGTTTCGGACGTAGAACAGGAGCGCGACCATCACCAGCGCCATCAGTGTGATCGAGATCGCCGCCCCCAGCGGCCAGTTGCGACCGGCACCAAACTGCAGCTCGATCAGGTTGCCGAGCATCATGCTCTTGCCTCCGCCCAGCACTCGCGGAATGACGTAGGCGCCGAGCGAAGGGATGAAGACGAGAATTGAGCCGGCAACGATGCCGGGTTTGACCAGCGGAATGACGATCCGGCGCAGCACCTGCCAGCGAGAGGCGTAGAGGTCGTAGCCCGCCTCGATCAGCCGGAAGTCGAGTTTCTCGATACTGGCATAGAGCGGCAGCACCATCAGCGGCAGGTAGACGTAGGTCATGCCGAGCAGGATGGCGAGGTCGGTGTTCATGATCTGCCACGGCCGCTCGATGATGCCGAGCGAGATCAGCGCCGTGTTGATGAGACCCTCGTTGCGGATCACCTGCTGCATCGCGAAGGTGCGGATGAGAAGGTTGGTCCAGAAGGGAATGGTGACGAGGAAGACCCAGACCTCGCGGGTTGTCGCCGGGCGCGTGGCGATGAAGTAGGCGGTGGGAAAGCCAAACAGCAGCGTGAGCACCGTCGTGTAGAGCGACAGGCTGATCGAGCGCCACAGGATGGACAGGTGCGCGTCGGCAAGGCCCAGCGTATCGTCGAAGATGTCGCGCTGGAACAGGACCGAGACCCAGCCCTCCAGCGAAAAGACGCCGAACTTCACGTCGCCATAGTCCGCCTTCTCCATGAAGGAGTAGGCGAGCATGACGAACAACGGTCCGATCGCCGCGACGAAGATGATGATGAGCCCTGGCGCTGACAGCAGCCAGCGGTCGCGCCGGTCCCTGGCTTCGGCGGCGCGGGCGGTCTCGGCTGCGGTGGCCATCGGTCATCTCCTGAGAAGCTGCGCGGCATCCGCGCTGATCGCAACGCCCGCGCGCTGGCCAGCCGCAAGCCCCTGCGCCGCGTCGGGGCTGTTCTGCCTCCGCACGACGAACAGCGTCCCGTCGTCGATCCGCAGGTGGAAATGCGTGTCGGTGCCGAGATAGACGACGTTCTCGACTGTGCCATGGAGCGAGGCCCCGTCGCCTTCCGGCACGATGCGCGCATGCTCGGGGCGGACAACGATGGTCGCGCGCCCTGACGGCGAATGGCCCTCTGGCACCGCAGCGGAAATCTCGGCGCCAGAGGACAGGCGCACCGTTGCGCGGCAATTTTCGACGCTTACCACTTCTGCCTCGAGGAAATTGCTCTCGCCGATGAAGTCGGCGACGAAGCGCTCGGCCGGGCGGTCATAGATGTCACGCGGCGAGCCAACCTGCAGGATCTTGCCCGCCGTCATGACCGCGATGCGATCGGACATCGTCAGCGCTTCCTCCTGGTCGTGCGTGACGAAGATGAAGGTGATGCCGGTCTCGTGCTGCAGGCGTTTCAGCTCGATCTGCATGCCCTTGCGCAGCTTGTAGTCGAGCGCCGAGAGCGGCTCGTCAAGCAGCAGCACCTTCGGCTGCGGGGCAAGGGCGCGCGCCAGCGCCACGCGCTGCTGCTGGCCGCCCGAGATCTGACTGGTGCGGCGGTTGGCCAGGTTCTCCATGCGCACCAACGCCAGCATTTCGGCGACGCGCGCCTTGATCTCGTCCTTTGGCCTGCCCAGCATTTCGAGGCCGAAGGCGATGTTTTCCGCCACCGTCATGTGCGGGAACAGCGCGTAGGACTGGAAAACCGTGTTGACCGGCCGCTTGTGTGGCGGGAGGCCAGCAATGTCCTTGCCGTACAGCAGGATCTCGCCTTCGGACGGGTATTCGAACCCGGCAATCAGGCGAAGTAGTGTGGTCTTGCCGCAGCCGGACGGCCCCAGCAACGTGAAGAATTCATTTTCTCTAATGGACACCGAAACCGTGTCCAGCGCCGTGACGGCGTATTCTCCAGCACCGAAAACCTTCCGCACACTGCGGACGTCGATGGCATTGCTCCCCGGCTGATCCGGCACGCGTTACCCCATTATTTTCAGGAGCCCGTTCTTGTGACGGGTTTTGTTCCCCACCGGAATGTCATCACAGGCGAGAGTGCTTGGCAACCGTATGTACGCAAACAAAGGCGGATTTTTTTGCACTGCACATCTGGCGGGCAATCTTGCCTCGCCAGGTCTCCCGCAACTGGCCGGACCAGACGGTGTCGGCCGGTTGGCACAGCGCTTGCCAGACGCCTGCAGGCGCGCTTAGCTTCGCCTGACTCTTGGGGAGAGGAATTGCATGAAGACAATCTATTCGCCGCTGCACGCCGGTCATGGCGGAACGATGGAGCTGGTGGCCGGCGCGCTGGTGCCGGGCTTTGAGAAGCCGTCCCGCGCGGAATACATCCGTCAGCGGGTCGAGGACGTGAAGCTCGGCCCGATCCTCGGACCCGAGGCGCATGACCTTGCGGCTGCAAAGCGCATCCATCGCGCCGACTACATCGATTTCCTCCCGACGGTTTATCCGGCTTGGGAAGCGTCCGGCCGCTCGGGATCTGCGCTGCCCTTCACCTGGCCGACCCGCGGCCTGCGCGGAGACGTGGTGCCGGAAACCATCGAGGCAAAGCTCGGCTATTATTCGTTCGATGCCGGCGCGCCATTCGTGAAGGGAACGTGGGAGGCGATCAAGTCCTCCCATGAGGTGGCGATGACGGCCGCGCGCCTCGTCAAGGACGGCGAGCCGGCCGCATTCGCTCTTTGCCGTCCGCCCGGGCACCATGCGGGCGACGCCTTCATGGGTGGCTACTGCTACATCAATAACGCCGCCGTCGTGGCGCAGTGGTTCCGCGACCAGGGAGCGGCGCGTGTCTCGATCCTCGACGTCGACTACCACCACGGCAACGGCACCCAGCAGATGTTCTACAGCCGCGGCGACGTCCAGGTGCTCAACCTGCATGGCGACCCGATGAACGAGTATCCGTTCTTCCTCGGCCATGCCGACGAGAAGGGCGAGGGTGAGGGCGAAGGCTTCAACCTCAACTACCCGATGCCGGCTGGTACCAGTTTCGAGGTCTGGAGCGACGCACTCGACAATGCCTGCCGCAAGCTTGCCGACTTCGCGCCCGACGTCGTGGTTGTCTCGCTGGGCGTCGACACCTTCGAGAAGGACCCGATCAGCCAGTTCAAGCTGAAGAGCAGCGACTATCCGCTGATCGGCCGCCGCATTGCAAAGCTTGGCCTGCCGACGCTGTTCGTCATGGAAGGCGGTTATGCGGTCGAGGAGATCGGCATCAACGCCGTCGGCGTGCTGACCGGCTTTGAGGACAAGTAGCGATCAATCTCAAGGCTGAGGGGCCGCTCCGTCCCGGTTTTTGCGCGCACGCCCCCGCCTGCGGCTCGCCGATTTCGTGCAGATCGGCGAGGGGGTGATCCGGCTGACATATCTTCCGGGGTAACTAGTGCCCGGCTATTGCCCGGAGGTCATCGATCGCACCGGGAGCTGCCGCCAGCACCGGGGCACCCTTGGTGAAGGATTCGCCTTCGACCGGGAAGGGGAGGAACCAGCCGCCCGCTTCGCGCACGAGGCAATAGCCGGCAAGGCAGTCCCAGGCATGCATGTAGGGCTCGTAGTAGCCGACGAGACGGCCTGCGGCGACATAGGCGAGCATCAGCGCGCCGGAGCCGTTGCGGATGAAGGTGCCGCCCGCGCCAAGCAGGTCCTCGACTACCTTTGCTACGACCTGCGGCGCAACATAGTGGTTGGCGCCGATGCCCGTGACCGCGTTGCGGATCGTCCGGGTGGCGTCGAGCGAGAGCGGCGTGCCGTTCATCGACGCGCCGCGGCCAAGCGCTGCCGAAAAGAGCTCGTCCTGGCATGGCGCATAGATGACGCCGACCACCGGCTCGCCGCGATGGAGAAGCGCGATCGAGACGCACCAGGTCGGCATGCCGTTGACGAACGGGCTGGTGCCGTCGATCGGGTCGATCACCCAGGTAAAGCCGGAAGTCGCATCGGCGAGGCCATATTCCTCGCCAAGGATGCCGTCGCCCGGAAAGCGCTCGCCGATCTTCTCGCGGATCAGCGTCTCGACATTGCGGTCGGCAATCGAGACGACGTCCTGCGGGTCGCGCTTCATCTCGATGACGAGGGTGCTGCGGCGGTTGAAATAGTCGAAGGCCAGCCGTCCGGCTTCGCGCGCTACGGCTTCGGCAAATCTCTGCCTGTCCTCATAGGAGGCGAGGTCTTCGGTGCTCATGCAAATCCTCGGGTCTGGCGGGTCTTCGTTGGGGGCAAGAATTCTCAGCTTGTTATGATCGCAATTCCGCGATTGCGAAAGGCGATTGCTACCGGAGTCGTCGCGGGCAGCATGCGCTCGACGGCAGGATCGATGACGAACAGCCGGCCGGCGTCGGTTTCGACCTCGTATTCGACATGGTCGCCGAGATAGGCGGAGTGGGTGACGACGCCGCCGAACGGCGCTTTGTCGGCAGGCTCGAGTACGATCGCATTAGGCCGCACGGCGAGCTTGGCCGCTCCCGGCTGCGAGACGTTGCGGCGCGGCACGCGATGGGTGAGCGCGCCCAGCCGGATCATCGCCTGGTCGTCCTCGAAGCCGACGACATCGCAGGGCATGACGTTCGCCTCGCCCATGAAGTCGGCGATGAAGGAGGATGCTGGCGCTTCATAGAGCTCGCGCGGCGCACCCTCTTGCGCAATGCGCCCGTCCTTCATGACGATGATGCGGTCGGAGACGGCGAGCGCCTCGTCCTGGTCATGGGTGACGTAGACGGCGGTGAAGCCGAGCCGCTGTTGCAGGTCGCGGATCTCGGTGCGCACCCGCCGGCGGAGGCGCGCGTCGAGATTGGAGAGCGGCTCGTCGAGGAGCAGCACCTGCGGCTCGAGCACGAGCGCGCGGGCGACCGCGACGCGCTGCTGCTGGCCGCCCGAGAGTTCGGATGGCAGGCGATCGCCAAGGCCGGCGAGGCCCACGAGCCGCAGCCCTTCCTCGGCCTTTTCGACCGCTTCCTTCGGCTTGAGCCCAGATGAAGCGAGGCCGTAGGCAACGTTCTGCGCCGCAGTCATATGCGGAAACAGCGCATAGGACTGGAACACCATAGACACGTCGCGCTCGTTAGCGGGCAGTTTCGTAACGTCCTTGCCGCCGATCAGGATGCGGCCGGAGGTTGGGTGCTCGAGGCCCGCGAGCATGCGCAGCGTCGTCGTCTTGCCGCATCCGGAGGGGCCTAGCAGCGTAACCAGTGTGCCCGGCTCAATCGTCAGCGACAGGTCGTGGATGGCCGTGAACGAGCCAAAGACCTTGCGGACATTCTGGAAGACGACCGATCCTGTCGAACTCATGCGGCTTTCTCCTCGGGAACGGGTACGGGCAGCACGGCGCCTGCCTGTTCGGGACGGCGGCGCAGGCGTCGCTCGCCGACCAGCAGCTGGAAGCACGCGATGATGAGGATCATCACCACGATTAACGCAGAGGAATAGGCGATGGCCACACCGTATTCGCCGTTCTCGACGAGGCCGACGATATAGGAGGTCGCCATGTTGTATTCGGCGCTGACGAGGAAGATCACCGCGCTGATCGAGGTAATGGCGCGGACGAAGGAATAGACCAGCGCGGCAGTGATGGCTGGGCGCAGGAGCGGCAGGATCACCTTGCGGATGGTGCGGAAGCTGTTGGCGCGCAGCGTCAGCGAGGCCTCGTCGAGGCTCTGGTCGAGCTGCTTCATGGCCGCCACGCCGCCGCGCACGCCGACCGGCATGTTGCGGAAGACGAAGCAGGCGATCAGGATCGCCGCCGTGCCGGTCATCTCCAGCGGCGGCAGGTTGAAGGCCATGATGTAGCTGATGCCGATGACGGTGCCGGGAATGGCGAAGCTCATCATCAGTGCGAACTCGAACAGTTCGCGCCCTGCAAAGCGCTGGCGCACGATCAGATAGGCGGTGAGCAGGCCGACGGCGGCAGTAAGCGGTGCCGAGGCGAGCGCGATCTTCATCGTCGTCCAGAACGAGTTCCAGGCGACGCCAGTCCAGACGATGCCGTTGTCGGTGAAGGCGATGGAAAAGGCGCGGATGTAGTGCTCAAGGGTAAAGCTGTTGTCGAGGCCCCAGGTCTTCATGAAGCCGCCGGCGACGATCATACCGTAGACGACGAGGGTGAAGATCGCCCAGGGAATCACCAGCGCATGCACGCCGATGTTGATCGAGCGGGGGAGGGCGGCATGGTTGCCGCTGTCGCCCTTGCTGGTGACGGTGGCGAAGTTCTTGCGCCCGAGCCAGAGGCGCTGGGCAAGAAAGGCCGAGAGCGTGAAGCAGAGCAGCACAATCGCCAGCACCGCGGCGCGCGAAGGGTCGTTTTGCGAACCGACGACGGCGAAGAAGATTTCGGTCGAAAGCACGCCGTGGCTGCCGCCCAGCACCAGCGGGTTGCCGAAATCAGCCATGCTTTCGATGAAGCCGATCAGGAAGGCGTTAGCGAGGCCGGGCTTCATCAGCGGGAGTGAGACGTGCCAGAAGGTACGCCAGCGGTTGGCGCGCAACGTCTGCGAGGCTTCTTCCATCGATGGGCTGACGCCCTCGACGACGCCGATCAGCACGAGGAACGAAATGGGCGTGAAGGACAGCACCTGCGCGATCCAGATGCCGGTCAGCCCGTAGAGCCAGCGGCCCGGCTCGATGCCGAAGAGGTTCGACAGGGTGAGCGTAACGACGCCGGCGCGGCCGAACAGCAGGATCAGCGCAAGGCCTATGACGAAAGGCGGGGTGATGATCGGAAGGATCGTGAGAAGCCGCAGCCCCTTCTTGAAGCGGAAGCCGGTTCGGGTCGCGACCAGCGCAAAAGCGAGGCCGAGGATGGTCGAGCCCAACGCGGTGATGATCGCGAGGAAGAAGGTGCGCCAGGCAATGCCGCAACGCCCGGCGTCGATGACGCAGTTGAGGCTCCAGATCGACGGGTCGACAATGTTGCGCAGGAAGCCGTCCGGCTTGAACGAGCCGTCGAAGTCCTGGAACGCGCCGATGAACATGCTGATCAGCGGGTAGAATACGAAAACCGAGACCAGCAGCACCAGCAGGCTGATGGCGCCGACGACGAAGGTGTCGCCCTTGAGCGCACCGCGCTCGGCCATGCCGAACGAGAAGATCAGCGTGAAGATGATGGACAGGGTGATGGCGCCGGCGCCCATCGCGGGCTGGCCCGTTGAAAGCGGGCCCAGGGTGTTTTCAGAGATCATCCAGGTCCAGCCGGCAAAGCCAATGGCAAGTCCCTGCAGCGCGAGGAAGCCTAGTCCAAGCCCGCCGATCAGCGCAAGCCAGGAGCCGCGCCGTTCTGACTGAGGAGACGCAACGCGGATGAGGATGGCGACGGCAAACAGGGCAATCGCGACCCAAAGCCACCAGCGGCCGTGCATGGTGGCCTGCAGCAGGCCCGGCGCCTCGTTCGAGCCGCGGGGGAAGTTGCCGAGCCACGAAAAGCCGAAGAAGCCGCCTCGCTCGATCCTGTACCAGGGCAGGAGCAGCAGCGCGATAATGCCGGCCGCAAAACACCAGTCCAATCGGCGATTGCTCTTTCCCATCAGATCCCTGCCGCACGGTTCAAGTCATGGGGGAGAAAGGAGCCGGAGGCTCCGGCTGCCTCTGCCCTGACCGTTCGGTCAGTTCGCGCTTGCGCCGATTTCACGGTCCCAGCGCTCGAGCAATGACTTGCGCTTTTCCGGATCGCCGTAGGTGACGAAGTCGTAGTCGATCAGCTTGATGTCCTCGAAGCGCGGGGCCTCCTTCGGAACCTCGGCGTTCTTGTTGGACGGCAGCTGGAAGGACTTTGCCTCCCTCATCAGCGACTGCGTTTCCGGCTTCAACGCCCAGTCGTACCACTTCTTGGCGTTGTCCATGTTGCGCGCGCCCTTGATGATCGACATCGAGCCGATCTCGTAGCCGGTGCCTTCACAAGGCGCGACTGACTTGACCGGGAAGCCTTCCACCGTCTGCGCAACCGCGTCATGCAGGAAGACGATGCCGAGCGCGGTCTCGCCGCGCCCGGCTGCCTTCACGGGCGCCGAGCCCGACTTGGTGTACTGCGAGATGTTCTCGTTCAGCTTCTTCAGATAGTCGAAGGCCGGGTCCTCGCCCATGATCTGAACGAGCGAGGCGAGCGCCGTGTAGGCGGTGCCCGACGAGTTCGGGTTCGCCATCTGGATCTCGCCCTTAAGTTCGGGCGCGAGCAGATCGGCCCAGCAGGCCGGTTCCTTGATGTTCTTCTTGCCGAGGATCTCGGTGTTGTAGCCCCAACCAAGGGCACCGGCATAGACGCCGATGGTCTTGTAGCCAGCGCTCTCGGCCTGCTTCACCGCCCAGTCATGCAGCTCGGAGAGCATGGGCGACTTGTACTCGACGGTCAGGTCCTCGGACGCCGCCTGCAGGTGTGGATCGCCGGTGCCGCCCCACCAGATGTCGGTCTTCGGGTTGCGCGCCTCGGCGCGCACCTTCGCATAGGTTTCGCCCGACGACAGGCGCACCATGTTGACCGAGATGCCGGTCTCCTTCTGGAAGGTTTCCTGCAGCAATTCGCAGATTACCACGTCGGCAGAGCAGATCAGGTTGAGGTCGCCTTCAGCCCTGGCGCTGAACGAGAAAATTGATGCGCCTGCGGCAAGGCAAGCCGCGACGACTTTGACTCGAGTCATGAGCGTTCTCCTCCGGTGTCAGACGCCTCCACGTCTGCCGCTTCTTTTATAAGCGTACGGAAATGCTGCAGGATATTTATGCCACTGTCAAACGTCGTCTTGACAGTGTGAGGCCCCTGCGAACGCGCTTCAGCTGGCGCAACGTCCGTCGCGGGGAACCATCTGCGGCCTCGGCGCTTCCGTCATCACAAGGCGTAGCCTGGCGACGCGCAAGCGCGGCTGGATCGTATTCCCACGAAAGCGGTAGGGGCGATGAACGAAGGCAAAGTCAGCATTCTTTCGAACGACCTGACCTGCGTCGTTATCGTGGGCGCGGGCTTTGGCGGGCTGGAGGCGGCGAAGCATCTGGGACGCGCCGGCGTGCGCGTGGTGCTGATAGACCGCAACAACCACCACCTGTTCCAGCCGCTGCTTTATCAGGTCGCAACCGCGGCGCTGTCGGCGCCGGATGTTGCTGAACCGGTGCGCAAGATCCTGCGCAACTACCCCTCAGTCCAGGTGGTCTATGCCGAAGTCACGGGCATCGACAAGGACGCTCGCCGGGTTCATCTCGCAGACGGGCGCTCTGTCTCCTATTCGCATCTTATCCTGGCGAGCGGCAGCATTCCCTTCTACTTCGGCAATGACGCCTGGGCTGAGCATGCGCCGGGCCTCAAGACGATCGAGGACGCCCGGCTGATCCGCTCCCGGCTGCTCTTGTCGTTTGAGCGCGCCGAGCAGACGGCGGATCCAGACGAACGGCGCCGGCTGATGACCTTCGTCGTCATTGGCGGCGGGCCGACCGGCGTGGAGATGGCGGGATCAATTGCGGAGCTGTCGCGCTATACGCTGGCCGACGATTTCCGAAAGATCTCTCCGAAGGAGGCCCGGATTGTGCTAGCGGAAGGCGGGCCGAGGCTGCTCGCTGCTTTCGATCCGTCGCTGTCGGAATACGCGCTGGAGCGGCTGCTGCGGCTCGGAGTCAATGTGCGCACCAACACGCGCGTCCAGCATATCGCGGCCGATCACGTGGTGCTGGGCGACGAGGTGCTGCCCTGCGGCCTCGCGCTGTGGGCGGCGGGGGTTGGCTCCTCACCGCTAGGCAAGCTGCTCGACGTCCCGCTCGACCGGGGCGGGCGCGTCATCGTGCGGCCGGACCTCACCATCGATGGGCATCCGGAGATCTTTGTCCTGGGCGATCTCGCTCATCTCGAGGACGAGAACGGCCAGCCACTTCCAGGACTCGCGCAGGTCGCCAAGCAGCAGGGCGCGCATCTGGGAAAGCACCTGCCGGGGTATCTTGCAGATGGCGAGCAGATTCCGCCATTCCGCTATAACAGCCGCGGCAACACCGCGATCATCGGTCGTCACGCCGCCGTCTTCGAGCGTGGCAAGCTCAAGTTGCGCGGCTGGTTCGCGTGGCTGCTATGGGCTATCGTCCACGTATACCTGCTGGTCGGCTTCCAGCACCGCCTGTCCGTCTCGATGAGCTGGCTGTGGCGGTACCTGACCTACGATCGTGGCGCGCGGATGATCTATCCCGAACCCGGCGGAACGCAGCATGAGAAGCCGCAGATCAAAGCGCCCGGCGTTGAAAGGGAACAATCCGGGCAGGACATGATTGGGCGGCAGGAACATCATGTCGAACGCCAGCTCCGGGAAAATCCATGACTTTTGCAGATCAGCGCCCACGAACGGTGCTTCTTGCCGGCGGCGCCGGATTTCTGGGCTCGCATTTCTGTGAGACGCTGCTCGCGCAGGGAGACCGCATCATCTGCGTCGACAGTTTTCTCACCGGCTCGCGCAACAACATAATCAGCTTCGCCAACCACCCTCGCTTCCGGCTGATCCGGCACGATATCTGTAACGAACTCGAGGTCGACGAGCCGCTCGACGAGGTGGTCAATCTCGCCTGCGCCGCCTCACCACCCCGGTATCAGGCCGATCCTGTGCACACGCTGATGACAAGCGTTGTCGGAACGCACAATCTGCTGAAACTCGCTGAGAAACACCGGGCCCGTTTCCTGCAGGCATCGACCAGCGAGATCTATGGTGATCCGGCCGTTCATCCGCAGACAGAAGACTATCTCGGCAACGTCAACTGCACCGGCCCGCGCGCCTGCTATGACGAGGGCAAGCGCGCTGCTGAGGCCCTGTGCTTTGACTTTCTCCGGCTTCGCCGCGCCGATGTGCGTGTCGTGCGCATCTTCAACACCTACGGGCCGCGCATGCAGCCAGACGACGGACGCATCGTCTCGAACCTCGTCAACCAGGCGCTGAACGGGGAGCCGCTGACGATTTATGGCGATGGTGAGCAGACCCGCTCGTTCTGCTTCGTTTCCGACCTGATCGACGGCATGATCCGGCTGCTCAGGGTCGAGCCCAACCCGCGCGCGCCCGTCAATCTCGGCAATCCCGGCGAGTTCACCATCAATCAGCTTGCCGAACTGGTGACACAACTCACCGGCCGCTCCGTCCCGGTCTTACACAAGCCGCTGCCGCAGGACGATCCGCGCATGCGCAGGCCGGACATCAGCCAGGCGAGGACCCTGCTCGGCTGGAAACCGCGCGTGCCGCTGGAAGAAGGTTTGCCGCAAACGATCGAATGGTTTCGTCAAGCGAGCAAGGTTGCCTGAGCAGCTCACTCCAATCCGCGGGTCTCATTGGCTGATCGAAATGCGCACTTCGGCCGCGGCCAGCGCATCCGCAAGCTCCTGTGGCGGCATCCGGTTCGAGATCAGCTCGTCGAAATCAGCAAAGCCGCATACGCGCACCAGGCCCTTCTGTCCGAACTTCGAAGCGTCGGTCACCACCAGCCGCCGTCGGCCGCGGGTGAGCACCGCCTGTCCGAACTGGGCCTCCTCAAGGTCGTAGTCTGCCACGCCGTTCGCGGCATTGACGGCACCTGCGGAGATGATCGCGTGGTCGACGCTAAAGCGGCTGATGAACTCAATGGCCGAATAGCCAAGGGCCGCGCCGCTGTCGCTGCGCAACTCGCCGCCCGCCATGTAGACCTTGTTTCCGTTGACCGTGGCGAGCGTGCGGGCGATGTCCGACGAGTTCGTCACCACGGTGAGGCGACGATGGTCAAGCAGGGCACGCGCCAGCAGGCTCGTCGTCGTGCCAGTGTCGAGCATGATCGACTCGCCGTCTCTAATGGTCGAGGCCGCGACTCTTGCGATTGCTTCCTTCGCCTCACGGTTCTCGCGCATGCGGCGCTCGAAGGGCGCCTCGCTCACCACCGACGGCAAGCCGATTGCGCCGTGCATGCGCACGATATCGCCGCGCGAGGCGAGCGTCTTGATGTCACGCCGCACCGTCTCGGCCGACACGTCCAGCATCTGAGCCAGATCGTTGACGGCGATCGTGCCCTGCTCACGCAGGACAGTGAGGATGCGGCCGTGGCGGGGGGAGTAGTCGGTGAAGCTCATTCGGTGCGCCTGCAGAATGACTGTTTGTGCCTGTTTCGGAAGAGTCTACACGCAAGAACGGTCAAAAATCCACAATTCCAGTTGACTCTACGTAAAGCCGGATCAATCCTGTTTGTGGATGAAGTGTCAGACTGCGGGAGGTTGGATGGCGCATCAGCTCCGCGAAATCGGGACGGAACGTGAGGCCCAGATCAAGGCATTGCCGATCTGGAACGGTCCGATCGAGATAAGTCCGCTGCTGGGCGGCATCAGCAACGAGAGCTGGCTGGTGCAGGACCGCAACGGCGGCCATGTTGTCCGTCTCGGCGAGGATTATCCGTTCCACCATGTGCTGCGCGATCGCGAGCTGATGACGGCGCGCGCCGCCGAACGGGCGTCATTTGCGCCGCCGGTCGAATACGCCGAGCCCGGGATCATGGTCTCCCGTTACCTCGACGCGCGCACCTATAGGGATACTGACGTGCGCGCCAATATCAGCCGCATTGCCGAGACGGTGCGGGCGTTCCATCATGAAATGCCGCATCACGTTTCCGGCCCCGGCTTCATGTTCTGGCCGTTCCATGTGATCCGCGATTATGCGCGAACGCTGCGCGAAGGCGGCAGCCGCATGATCGAGAAGCTGCCGGACTATCTCGAACTCGCCGACGATCTCGAGGCCGCGCAGGTGCCGCTGCCGATCGTCTTCGGTCACAACGACCTTCTGCCTGCCAATTTTCTGGATGACGGCGACCGGCTCTGGCTGATCGACTTCGAATATGCCGGCTTCTCGACGGCGATGTTCGATCTTGCCGGGCTGTCTTCCAATGCCGGGTTCTCCGCCGAGGAGTCGGAGGAGCTGCTGGAAGTCTATTTCGGCCGCCCGCCGGATGAGGGCCTGCGGCGCTCGCTGGCAGCAATGCAGTGCGCGTCGCTGCTGCGCGAGGCGATGTGGAGTATGGTATCGGAGCTTTACCTCAACGCGCCCGGCACCGACTACGTCGCCTACACCGAGATGAACCTGCACCGTCTTGAGGCGGCGCTGGATGAATACCGCACGAGACATGGATGTGCCCGTCGATGAGTCAGACCCTTCCTTCCCACGCAGAGATCGTCGTCATCGGCGGCGGCATCAGTGGCTGCTCGACCGCCTACCATCTGGCACGCGACCACAAGGCTGATGTCGTCCTGCTTGAGCAGGGACAGATCACCTCAGGTTCGACCTGGCATGCTGCGGGTCTCGTCGGCCAGCTGCGCTCGTCGGCGTCGATCACCCGCGTCCTGAAATATTCGGTCGACCTCTACAAGCGCCTGCATGAGGAAACCGGCCTCGAGACCGGCTGGAAGATGACCGGCTGCCTGCGGCTGGCGACCACACCCGACCGCTGGACCGAGTTTCGCCGCCTTGCCACCACCGCGCGCTCCTTCGGCATGGAGATGCACCTCATCAGTCCTGAGGAGGTGAAGCGCATGTGGCCGCTGATGGAGACGTCCGACCTGATCGGCGCATCGTGGCTGCCCACTGACGGTCAGGCGAGCCCCTCCGACATCACTCAGTCGCTCGCCAAGGGGGCGCGGATGCACGGCGCGAAGCTGTTCGAGAAGGTGCGCGTCACCGGCTTCGTCATGGACGGCAACCGCATCACCGCCGTCGAGACCAATCAGGGGCGCATCAACTGCGAGAAGGTGGTCAACTGCGGCGGCCAGTGGGCGCGGCAGATCGGCGCGATGGCCGGTGTCAGCGTGCCGCTGCACCCTGTGAAGCACCAGTACATCGTCACCGAGAAGATCGAGGGCCTCTCGTCGGACGCCCCGACCATTCGCGACCCCGACCGGCGGACCTACTTCAAGGAAGAAGTCGGTGGCCTCGTCATGGGCGGCTACGAGCCGAACCCTCAGTCCTGGGCGACGGGTCTGCCAAATGGCGACGTGCCCGACGAGTGGGAGTTCCAACTGTTCGATGACGACTACGATCATTTCGAGCAGCATCTGACGCAGGCGATCGCCCGTGTGCCGGCTCTCGAAACCGTTGGCGTCAAGCAGATGATCAACGGCCCCGAAAGCTTCACGCCGGACGGCAATTTCATCCTCGGCCTCGCGCCCGAATGCGCCAACATGTTCGTTGGTGCCGGCTTCAACGCCTTCGGCATCGCCTCAGGCGGAGGCGCCGGCTGGGTGCTGGCCGAGTGGGTGGTGCGCGGTGAGGCTCCGCTCGACCTCTGGGTCGTCGACATCCGCCGCTTCTCAGGCCTTCACCGCGACCGCAAATGGGTCGAGGAGCGTACCCTTGAGGCCTACGGCAAGCACTACACCGTCGCCTTCCCGCACGAGGAGTACGAGAGCGGGCGCCCGCGCATCGTCTCGCCGCTCTATGAGCGCCTCAAGGGGTATCGCGCCGTGTTCGGTTCCAAACTGGGCTGGGAACGGCCCAACTGGTTTGCGCCTGAAGGAATGGAGCCCCGCGACATCTATTCGATGGGCCGGCAGAACTGGTTCGAGCACGTCGGCAACGAGCACGTTCACGTCCGCGAAAAGGTTGGCGTCTTCGACCAGTCGTCGTTCGCGAAGTATGAAGTGAGTGGCTCGGACGCGGCCAGCGCGCTGGAATATGTCTGCTCCAACTACGTCGCCAAGCCGGTTGGACGGCTCACCTACACGCAGATCCTCAACAGCCGCGGTGGAATCGAATGCGATTTGACCGTCGCACGCCTGGCCGAGGACAGGTTCTACATCGTCACCGGCACCGGTTCGCGCACGCATGACTTTGCCTGGATCAGGGATCATCTGCCGCAGGGTGCGAATGCGACGATCAAAGACGTCACCGAAGAGTTCGGCACTCTGTCGCTGATGGGGCCGAGGTCGCGCGATGTGCTCGCGGCCGTGACGGATGCGGATGTATCGAACGAGGCGTTCCCCTTCGGCCATGTGCGCGAGATCGAAGTCGCGGGGCACAAGGTGCGGGCGCTGCGCGTGACTTACGTCGGCGAACTCGGCTGGGAGCTGCACGTACCGCTCGCGGGCACCGGCGACGTCTTCGACGCGCTGATGCAGGCCGGCCAGCCGCACGGCATCTGCCCGGTCGGTTACCGCGCGATCGAGTCGCTGCGCCTCGAGAAGGGCTACCGCGCGTGGGGCTCGGACATCACGCCGAACGACAATCCGTTCGAGGCAGGCCTTGGCTGGGCCGTCAAGCTCAAGCGCAACATGCCCTTTGTCGGCCGCGAGGCGGTCGAGGCAGCATCGGTACAGCCGTTGCCGAAGCAGCTCGCCACCTTCACGACGATCGATCCGGACGTGGTTCTGCTCGGTCGCGAGACGATCCTGCGCAATGGCGAGCCGGTCGGCTACCTCACCAGCGGCGGCTTTGGCTACACGGTCGGCAAGCCGATCGGGCTTGGTTACGTGCGCAACGCCGAAGGTGTCGATGAGGCCTTCCTGAAGGCCGGGAAATACCAGCTGGTCGTCGCCAACGAGGTCGTCGACGCAACGATCCATCTGGAGCCGCTCTATGATCCGAAGGGAGAACGCGTCAAAGCCTGACGGCAATCGATGGGGCGGCATGAAGTGCCGCTGACGGCAGAGGGGAACCTGCCGGGCGGCGGAGAGGGGAAGCCGCGCGCATGAAGCGCGCCAATGGGAGGCCGGAAAATGGCGTCTATCGGTACCTACATCATCTACATCATCATGATATGCGCCGTCGCAGGCGCAATCGCGTCGATCCGTGACCCCGAAAAGGGGCTCGGTAAGGAATTCATCGAGGGCCTGCATTCGATCGGTCCGATCTTCATCCCCGTCGCAGGCATCATGGCCTCAATCCCGTATCTGTCCGAATTCATCCGCATCGCGGTGGGTCCCCTGTTCGGAATGGTGGGTGCTGATCCCGCCATTGCCGCAACGACGCTGATTGCGGGCGACATGGGCGGCTACCAGCTCGCCGATGCGCTGGCCGGATCGCGTGACGCGTGGCTCGTCGCGGCGATCGTGTCGTTCATGTCGGGCGCGACCATCATCTTTTCTATCCCGGTCGGTCTCGCCATGCTCGACAAGGCGGACCACAAGTACATGGCGCTCGGCATCATGTCCGGCATTCTCAGTGTGCCGATCGGCGTCTTCATCGCATCGGCCCTGATTTCGCTGTCCGGCCTCGAGATCCGTCCGGAAGTGTCAACGACGGCGGCAGCCACCCATGCAGTGACGATGGGCATCGGCGAGATCCTGCGCAATCTCTTCCCGCTGATCGTCTTCTGCGTTGCCATCGCTCTTGGCCTTCGCTTCGTGCCGGACGCGATGATCAAGGGCTTCCTGTGGTTCGGCCGCATCATGTATGCGGGCATCACCCTGGTGCTGGTCGCTTCCATCGTCGAGTACTTCACCGGCTTCTTCTCGGCGGTCTTCGGCTCGTGGGGCTTCGATCCCATCATTGCGGACGAGGCGGACCAGTTCCGCGCGCTGGAGATCGCCGGCTACATCGGTATCATGCTCGCGGGCGCGTTCCCGATGGTCTACCTGCTGACGAAGTATCTCGATGGCCCGATGAAGGCCCTGGGCTCACGCATCGGCGTCGAGCCGGAAGGTGCGGCGGGCCTGCTCGCGGCGAGCGCCAACATCCTTGCCATGTACCGTCTCGTCGGCCGCATGCGCCCGAAGGACAAGGTGCTGGCAATCGCCTTTGCCGTCTGCGCCGCCTTCACCTTCGGCGACCATCTTGCCTTCTCGGCCAACTTCCAGCCGACGATCATCCTGCCGCTGATGCTCGGCAAGCTGCTGGGCGGCGCGTCCGGGTTCCTGCTCGCCGTGTGGCTGTCGGTCCCGAAGGCCGAAGAGCTGGCACAAAAGGAACCGGCTGCCTCGGCAATCGCCCAGCCGGCGGAATAGGCGACAATCTTGCCCGGGAGCCTGCCAACCGGTGGGCTCCCCGCGCATGTCGGTTTGCATCGCACGCCCGCGCTCCATAGGATCATCCCCTGAACCAGGCCCAGCGCGGGAGGAACGTGCATGCGCAGACTCATTGTCTGGAACCTGATGTCCCTCGACGGTTCCTTCGAAGGCTTCGACAAGTGGGACCTCTCCATGCACGAGACGGCATGGGGTGAAGAACTCGAAGCATTCAGCCTCGAACAGCTGAACGACGCCGGCGTGCTGCTGTTCGGGCGTGTCACCTATGAAGGGATGGCGGCGCACTGGACGAAGGCCACGGGCGCCATAGCCGACTTCATGAATTCCATCGAGAAGATCGTCGTCTCGCGAACCCTCAAGGACGCGGACTGGAACAACAGCCGCGTCCTCGACGCAGACATGCCAGAAGCGATCAGGAAGCTGAAGGCCGAGCCCGGCAAGAACATTTACGCGTTCGGCAGTGCCGATCTGGTGGCGCAGCTTCTGCGGCACAAGCTGGTTGACGAATACCGGCTCTGCCTCGCGCCGGTTGTCCTTGGCAAGGGGAATCCCCTTTTCAAGCCGTTCGAGGGGCAACTGCGCATGCGGCTCAAGGAAACGCGGCCGCTGAAGACGGGTGCCGTCATCCTGTTCTACGAGCCGCAATACAGCGCCTAGAGCTCGGCATGCATGTCGCGGAACAGGCGCGGGGCGATGCCGAAGCGCCGCTCGAACGCCTCGGTGAGTCGCGCCGGCGGGTAGAGCCCGACCTGCGCCGCGACCGACTTGAGCGACAGGCCGCGTGACAAGAGCATGCGCGCGGCATCCAGCCGGGCGATCTCGACGAAGCGGGCAGGGGTCTCGCCGGTCGAGGCGACGAATTTGCGGTGAAAGGTGCGCTCCGTCATGCCCGCGCGTTCAGCGAGGATCGGGACATCGAGTTGCGCGCCGAGGTTTTCCTGGATCCACTCGATCAGCTCGGCGAAGGGGCTATCGCCCTTCACCTGAGCCTGCAGGACCGGGCTGAACTGCGACTGGTAGCCCGGCCGCCGCGCATAGAGCACCAGCCGTTTCGCCACCTCGCTGGCAATCGTGGAGTCGATGTCCTGTGCCACCATTGCCAGCGCCATGTCGATGCCGGTGGTGACACCTGCCGAGGTCCATACCTCGCCGTCGACGACATAGAGCGCGTCGGAGTCGACGCTGACGTTGGGAAAGGCTGCCGTCAGCGGCTCGCTGGAGTCCCAGTGAGTGGCAACCCGTTTGCCGTCGAGGAAGCCAAGCGCAGCAAGGACAAAGCCCCCGGTGCAGACCGAGCCATAGCGCTTCGTCTGCGGAACGAGCCGGGGCAGCGCGCGCCTCAGCGCCTCGTCCCTGACGGCTTCGAGCAGCGGTTCCCGCTCGGCACCGGCAATCAGCAGCGTGTCGACGTCGGCGGGGAGGATGGGACTCTTCGCCAATTAAGCGCAAAAAGCTGCTTTCTCGCCTGTCTTTCTGGGCGGGAACACTTCAGCGATACTTTCCACGGTACATAGCACGATACTGCAGCCCTGAGAGCCCCTTCAGGCAAACTTTGCCTTCCGATCGGCAGGGCCAATTTGCACGTGCTACTGCGGTGGGCGAGCGTCGCCATCACGTTGCCGCAACGGGCTCGAACTTTCGGCAGGCATTGCAGTGGGCTAGGTGCGGCGGAGGCAAAGGCCCCGAGGCGGGAAGCCGGGGTTGCAGTGGAGCAGGGCGAACGACGTTCTTCGCCCCCTGCAACCCCGAGCCCGAAGATCCATCGGTTTATGTAGGGCAATTCCGACAGTTGCCGCCTCCGGATCCTGTGCGTCATCGACGACCTCAGCCGGGAGTGCCTGGTGTGCGTCGTCGACAACTCGATCTCGGGCGAACGCGTCGCCCGCGAACTCGACATCATCGCCGAGCATCGCGGCTACCCCTGCATGATCGTGTCAAACAACGGCACCGAGCTGACCTCGAATGCCATCCTGGCATGGCAGGAAGATCGGCGTATCGAGTGGCACTACATCGTGCCGGGCAAACCGAGGCAGAATCGCTTCGTGGAGAGCTTGAACGGTCGGCTGCGCGACGATTGTCTTGGTGAGCGGCTCTTCACCAGTGATCGGCCGCCCGAGACAGCATCGAAGAATGGGGGATCTACTACAATCTGAACCGCCCCCACACCAGCAGCGACGGGCACACACGCAACGAATTTGGAACCCCGTCCACATCGTGCCACAACGTGAACAGGGCTAACTTATAGGCGCGGACAAAACGGGGAGCAGGTCAGCCCGAAGGCGACGTCTTCGCCTACTGCTCCATAGCGAAGGTCGTGATGACGCTTCTTCAACGGTTGGGCATGCTCAAGCGGAACGGCTCTGGGCGTGTCCCGTGTGAGATGCGGCTCGCATGCCGAGGGTTGCCGTCGCGGTTCGTCTTCAGACACCAGAGGTTCAAAGGCCAACCCTTCTCGTCGTCAATGCGTTGAAGAAGATTGGCAACAAAATCAGCGGTGGAGGGAGGACCAGCGCTTCCCCATGCAGCCATAGCCGCATCGTTGGGGGCTATATCGCGGGCGATCAGAGCGTGGGTGCGCTCGATCGGTTCCTTGCCATGCTCCCGCAGGAACCTGGCAAGCGTCGCAGGCTTGGGATCAGCGAACGGGAAGACGTTGTAGGTAATGAAGCCGTCGAACCCCCACCGCCAACTAAGCATTGCCATGCACCAGCCTGCCCCCTTGCGCGGCAACGGTGTGGGAACGTCGTTTCCTGGTGTACCCGCTGGATTAAGCACTATCCAAGATAGCAGGCGAGGCTCCTTCGAATAAAGGTTCCATAGCCTGAGCCGCTTCCACCGAAGGCAACCATCAAAACTGTCCTGAATTATCGCGTTATCGGGTCTTCCGTCACGCATGAGTGGAGACTTGAGTATGCCCGTAACATGCGACGACATATCTTCCTCTTGCGCATCGTGAGAACAGTCGGTGCAACCGCCGGCAGCCGGCAGCCATAACGTTCATGCCGCCACTGATGGTGTCCCACGGCGTGGTGTAGCTGGCGGCGTTGTTCGCCGTGCTCTCCGCCATTGCCGGGTTGATCAGCGCGCCACTGCCGGCAGGCTGATGAGGGGATCATCGCTCAACTGGCCGACGCTTTCCAGCGTCATGTAGCGGGCGCGCTGGACGGCCCACTCGTCGTTCTGTTCAAGCAGCAAGGCTCCGACGAGCCTCACGATGGCGTCGTCATTCGGGAAGATGCCGACGACGTCGGTGCGCCGCTTGATCTCGCCATTGAGCCGCTCGATGGGGTTGGTCGAATGGAGCTTGGCGCGGTGCTCCTTCGGGAAGGTCATGTAGGCGAGCACGTCTGGCTCGGCGTCGTCGAGGATGGCGGCGAGCTTGGGCACCTTCGGCCGGATCTGGTCGGCGACGGCCCGCCACTGGGTGCTGGCGGCTTCCGGTGTCTCCTGGGCGAAGGCAGTGGCGATGAAGGCAGAGACGACGCGGCGACTGCTCTTGCCGGCATGGGCCAGAACGTTGCGCATGAAGTGGACGCGGCAGCGCTGCCAAGTGGCCGAGAGAACCTTGGTGACGGCAGCCTTGAGGCCTTCATGGGCGTCGGAGACCACGAGCTTGACTCCGCGCAGGCCTCGGCGGGTCAGCTTGCGCAGGAACTCGGTCCAGATCGGCTCGGCCTCCGAGGTGCCAATCTCCATGCCCAGAACCTCGCGCCGGCCGTCCGTGTTGACGCCGACCGCGATGATGACGGCGACGGAGACGATGCGGCCGCCTCGACGGACCTTGAGGTAGGTCGCGCCGATCCACAGGTATGGCCAGTCGCCTTCGATCGGCCGTTCGAGGAAGGCCTTCACCTTGCCGTCGATCTCCTCGCAGAGCCGCGACACCTGGCTCTTCGAGATGCCCGACATGCCCATCGCCTATGGCGCGGCGATCAGGATGAGACGGCGGCGACAATCTAGATGAGACTCTTATGTCGCGGTGGATTGGAAGTTATCAGGCTGATTGTCGCTGGCAAGTGCTTCGTCGGTTTCTGATTGCCGCTCCGCGACAGGTTCGTGCGCGTTTTTGATTGTCGCGTAGGAGGCGGGTCTGCCGCGCTGGCGTTTGGCTTCCATCGCGGATCTGCGCCGATAGCTTTCGACATTCATCTCGAAGATCGTTGCGTGGTGGACGAGGCGGTCGACGCGGCGAGGGTCATGGCGGGGTCCGGGAAGACCCTGTTCCATTCTCCGAAGGGCTGATTGGCGGTGATCATGATGGAGCGCCGCTCGTAACGGGCAGAGATGAGTTCGAAGAGCACGCTCGTCTCAGCCTGGTCCTTGGTAACGTAGGCCAGATCGTCGAGGATGAGCAGATCGAACTTGTCGAGTTTTGCGACGGCGGATTCGAGCTGCAGCTCACGCCGCGCAACCTGAAGCTTCTGGACGAGATCGGTGGTGCGGGTGAACATCACGCGCCAGCCGTTCTCGATCAGCGCAAGGCCGATGGCTGCGGCGAGATGGCTCTTGCCGCCGCCGGGCGGCCCGAACATGAGGACGTTGGCGCCCTTGGCGAGCCAACTGTCGCCGGCGGTGATCGCCATGACCTGGGCCTTGGAGACCATGGGCACGGCGTCGAAGGCGAAGCTGTCGAGCGTCTTTCCGGACGGCAGGTGCGCCTCGGCCAGATGCCGCTCGATCCTGCGGTGGGCGCGCTCAGCCAACTCGTGTTCGGCGATGGCCGAGAGAAAGCGTGCGGCCGGCCATCCCTCCCGATCCGCCTGTTCGGCAAATTGCGGCCAGAGTGTCTTGATCGTCGGCAGCCTCAGTTCGTTGAGCATGATGCCGAGCCGGGCTTCGTCGATGGTATGGGCGCCCTTCATGCGACGTCTCCCGCATACGCCGTGCCGATCAGGGCTTCATAGCCGTTGAGCGACGCCAGTTGCACATGAACGGTGGGCAATCGGGCCGGGTCCGGCGCGAAGAGCATTAGCAGGGCGGCAAGGTCAGGCAAGTCGCCAGCGTCGAGCGTTCTGGCAAGCTCCTCGGCCAGTTCACGTTCGCAGCCGCGATCATGGGCCAAGGCCAGCAGTTCGACGGTGATCTTGCAGGCCTGCTTGTCGGGAAGATGCTCTATGAGAACCTCAAAAGCCCTGCGGTATTCCTGACGCGGGAACAGCTTGTCGCGATAGACGAGCCCGCGAAGCGCCATCGGCTTCTTGCGCAGGGAATGGATCACATGGTGGTAATTGACGACCTGGTCATGCCGGCCATCGGCATGGCCACGCCCGCGGGGCAAGGTCATCAGATGCGTGCCGCCGATGAAGACCTCGAGGCGATCGTCGAAGAGGCGTACACGAAGCCGATGCCAGATCAGGCGGGAGGGCACGGTGTAGAAGACCTTGCGCAAGGTGAAGCCGCCGGTGCGCGATACCGTGACGACTATCTCGTCGAAGTCGGTGGTGCGACGATCGGGAAGCCCCTGCAAATGCGAACGCTCGGCGTCGATGCGCTTGCCGTGTGCCGCATTGCGGCGGCTGGCAATCTCATCGATGAAGATGCGGTAGGAGCCGAGATCGTCGAAGTCCCTTGTTCCGCGCATCAGCAGGGCGTCACGAACGGCGTTCTTGAGATGGCCGTGGGAGCTTTCGATCGAGCCGTTCTCGTGAGCGATGCCTTTGTTGTTGCGGGTTGGCGTCATGCGGTAGTGGGCGCACAGTTCCTCATAGCGGCGCGTGAGATCGGCCTTTGCGTCGGCATCGAGGTTGCGGAAGGCGGCCGACAAGCTGTCGCTGCGGTGATAGAGCGGCGTGCCGCCAACAGACCACAACGCGTTCTGCAACCCCTCGGCCAGGGCGACGAAGCTTTCGCCGCCGAGGATGACATGGGCGTGCTCAAAGCCCGACCAGGCGAGCCGAAAGTGGTAAAGGAGGTGGTCGAGCGGCTGACCGGCGATCGTTACGCCGAGGCTGCTCATGTCGGTAAAGTCTGACAGCCCCAGTCGGCCGGGCTCGTGCGTCTGGCGGAAGATCACCTCCTGTGCCTCACCGTGAACAGCCCGCCATGACCGGATCCGTCGCTCAAGCGTACGGCGAATGCCTTCGGACAATTCCGGATGGCGCCGCAGCATCTCGTCGTAAACGGCGACGGCACGGATGCCGGGAGCGGCCTTCAGAAGCGGAACGACCTCCGCGTCGAAGATGTGCTCAAGCGGATCGGGGCGACGCCGACCGCGCGGCGGCCTGTTTTGCGATGGAAGGCTGGCTTCCTTCTCGATGCGATAAGCCGTCGCCCGGCTGACCGACGCCTTTGCGGCAGCGACCTCAACAGAATGCGTTTGTCGGTACTTCATAAAAAGCCTCGTCTGATGATCGGTTACATGGCGACCCGGCACAAAGGTGATTCTCCATTCCAGAAAACCACCCACGCTACCGGGCCGACCGCGATCATGAGACGCCGAAAAATGCGCCGCGGCGGGGATGTAACTCCGATCGGGCTACGCCCTCCCTTCGCCACACCCCCCCCCGCCGAGTCTCATCCTGATTGACGCTGAATCTCACCTTGATTGTCGCCGCGCACATCGCCTTGACGAGCTCGTCGACCGAGCGCGTCGAGATGCCGTGGACGTAGGCTTCCTGGATCACCGCCGTCAGCGCCTTCTCGGCCATGCGGCGCGGTTCCAGAAAGCCAGGGAAGTAAGAACCTTTCCGGAGCTTGGGAATGCGCAGCTCGACGGTGCCCGCGCGCGTCTCCCAGTCCCTGTCGCGATAGCCGTTGCGCTGGGCCGTCCGAAGCGAAGACTTCTCGCCATAGGCGGCGCCGGTTGCAGCACCCACCTCCATCTCCATCAGCCGCTCGGCGGCGAAACCGATCATCTCGCGCAGGAGATCGGCATCCGCGCTCTTCTCGACTAGCGCACGCAGGTTCATCATCTCGTCGGTCATCGGTGGTCTCCCCAGAAAGGTTGGCTTCGACAACCAGACCCTACCGGAAAACGCCGATGACCACCGCGCTACCCACCTACACCACGTCCCGGGACGTCACCCCGCCACTCTCAATTCAAGGTATCGTGCCCTATTTCGAAACATAGACTGAACAGACTTCCTTGTGGCATCCTTAGTCTTCCCGAAAAGTCTTGGCCAAGTTAGGAGTGAGAGCGACGCGAGGCACAGTCACCAAGTGACCTCTGGCGCGGGCTGCAACACGTCCTAGGCGAACTGCTTGGACCCTGTTCGTAACGTGTTCGCCGTCATTTCGAGACTAGGCGACAGAGCTATGCGAGAAGTACCTCGGCCCGGCACGCGAAGCGAACCTCCTCCTGGCATCCGATTTGAACGTCGGCCGAAGTAAGGCTGCTGGCGGACTTCTTAATCGCGACCTCAGCCTAATCTGCCGCTATTTCCGCCCCATAGAAGCTGGCCAGGCAATTGACGCGCCTTGATATTGCATCGACGAGACGGACGACGATCTCGTGGGTGATCCCGTCCATCCTCAGGTCGCGGTCACAGTCTGCTGCCACGTCCGGGATCACCGCCAGCTGGTGACGGATGGTCCCCAGCGTGAATTCTCGGCCAACCTTTGCCGACGTAGCGCAGCGCTCCCAGTCGCGCGGCATGATTTCCTCGATCGAGTAGACCTTGTCGACCCTCATTGAGAGCTTGAGGTCGTTTAACTGAGCCTCGATCCCGGCCTCGCCGAGGTGGGGCAGGATGGAGGAGACGTCGTAGAGTGGGGCGAGGCGCGCGTCAGCTTTAGGCCCAAGCAGCATCGAGTAGTTCTTTGCGTGCGCGTCGGTGCCGCCAATGATCCAGTTGAAGATCACCGCGGCGAGGAAAGTTTGGCGTTCGCGGACCGGATCTTGTGAGGCTGGCAGCACTCTCGTGGAAATCGCGGCGATGCCGGGGCCGCCCTGGTTCTCGTACTTGCCCGTCGGCATCACCGACAGCGCCTGGCACATGTCTTCCTGATGGATACGGATGATCCGGCCGTTGACCCTGCGACGGTCGTAGCGCTCGACGACGAGCGCCTTCTCGCCTGCGAATTCCAGGACTTGGCTTTGTGCGACGTCCAGGCCAAGCTTGCGCGCAAGGCGCAGACAGAAGTGTTCGTTCTCCGCATAGCCGTTGAGGTGCGGCATCGGCGGCTTGATGATGTGGGTCGTGGGTACATTGCCAACAGGTATCCCCCAGCGGCCGCTGTCACTGTCAAAATAGAGCGCCGTCTTCGGCTGAGCTCCGGCAAGGGTGAACTGCCCGGGATCGCCAATGCGCCGGGTCGCTGCAGCATCTTTTCGCAGTTCGCGCAGCCGCTCGCCAACCTCTTCCTCGGTTAGGAACAAGACGTCATCGTCGCTCGATGCTGGTTCTCCATGCGGGAGAAACTCGACAGCGCCCGCGCAGTCGCGGCCGACGTGCTTGAGCAAGGCAAGCGGGTTTCGGGCCGAGACCTGGAACCGCCGCACCCATCCAGCGAGGATCTCCTCATTGTCCGGCAGCAGCCCCCACAAGAATGCCTCTACGACCTTGCCCTCGTAGGTCCTCCTGATCGTTGGCATGGAGAGCGAGAGCGGGATTTCCGCCCGGCCGTTGATCCATTGTTCGTGATAGGAGAACGAAAGCCTGCCGCCAGGAAGTTGGCGAAGCTCGCCCGCGGGTTTGCCAGCAATATGGACGTCGAGGATGTCGGCCGGGCGGCTCATGGGGTCACTGTCGGCTAAAGCTTGTATGGGACGTCGTCATCGTCAGGCAGATCAACACCATCATCAGCGGTAGACGTTGGCGCGGGAGGAAGCCTGAAATCCATCTCCACGCCAAGCGTGGTCAGTGCCAGCAGCACACTGCCGATCTCAGCCGTTGGCTTGCCGTTCTCGACCCACGATATCCACGTCTGCGTCGAATTGATCATCCTCGCCAGCGCAGCTTGCGAGAGGCCCTTGCGCGCGCGAGCTTCCTTCATCAGGAGGCCGATATCTCGGGTGGTCTTGATCTTCATGCTAGCCGCTAAAAGACCTCGGATGATATGCGTTCGTATATAAAACGGATCAATATACGATCGTATATTAGCGTGGTCTCCCGCTGATCGCCAGTGGGTGGTTGATCATGCTGCCGACGCGGCCTGTTAACCATGCGATCGCGAAAAAATTCGAGATCCCGAAAATTAGGGGCTCAGATCTCCGGCGGATCCTGCCAGGGTGATCTTGGCGGCGGGGCGGTCCTGCCGTCTCAGGCGGCCTCCGTCGATGTTGGCGCATCAACGAAGGCCTGACCCGCAACCTGGTAAGGAGGTCTTGGGCTATGTCTACTGGTACTCTGAACTCTCTCCCGAAAGAAGCCGCACGCAGTGCGAGCCCCCAGCTTGCAGCAGCCGATGCTTTCGCTACGCATGTTGGCGACGTCACACTTGAGCTCGCGGACCTGACCCTCGGACAGCTCTCTGCTGTCGCAGCTCTGTTGCTTGCCCTGGAAGAAGCGAATGCACGTGCGCTTGCGGCAGAACGAGCGCTGGCCAATCTGCTCCACGGCGGCAGCGGCGGTACCTTCATTAGCGCCGCATCCGAATTGCTGGGCGATGCATCCTCTTTCGAAGACGATAGCGGCGATCTCGATCTGCTGAAGGTTGCAGCCTGACGCACACCTAAAACGTGAAGCGCCCATAGATCCTTCAGGAGAGATCCATGTCAGTTATCCAAGCCATCAACGGGCGGCCGATCCGTCACATGCGTGCGACGGCCCTTCCTCGCGCCGCCAGAGGAGGGGAGGTCGCCGACGTTCAGGCATCGCGCAGCCGTTGCCGTACTTCGGTGGTATCCGCCAGGGAGGAGCCCCGTCTCGACCGCAGTGCGACGGACCGAAATACTGGAGCAGGCGAGGGGCGTACCGCCACCCGTCCAAGAGCAAGTGCTCACCGAAAGGACGCGGGCAGGGACGTCGCAGCTCTGGGAGGCCTCGGAAATGGAGGTGGTGGCGATGCCGAGGGTAGCCGGAATGCCGACTTCGATCTCCTGATCGAGGATGCCATCGGCGCGATCCTTGTTGCGGGTGATCGGGCAGATCAGGTTTTTGGTTCCTTTGCCGAACTCAACTCGCTGGTCCGTGCGGTCACCTATCACGAGGGTAAGCTCCTCGAGCTTGGCGTTGCTCGCCTTGCCTCGGAGAATCCGGCTCTGACACTCATGCCTGGCGAGACCGCGCTGCCGATCGTGCCTGCCGCGGCCGAGATGCTGAAGCGTAATGGCTGGGATGCCCTCAAAGGTATCCGGTTGCGCTCTGAGGTGCACTACAGGACCACCTACACGCCGGATCTATTCATCGTCGATCACGCCAAGCATTCGGCTCTGATCCTCGACGTCAAACGCTCGCTTGCCACCTATCAGGAGCGCAGGCTTGTCGCCTTGCGCGAGCGCATGATGGCTGCAGCGCTGATCGCTGCAGACTGGCTTCATATTGAAGGCCGGGTTGCTGGGGTGACGTCCGTTGAAATCGCCATCATCGATGGCTCCAGCGAACGCCGCGATCGCCGGAGTGGCATCTTTGCGCTTGATGAGATCGGTGAACTGATCGGCGTGCCCGATGCAGGGGCGGCGTTGCTCGAGCTTCGGGCAAAGTTTGCCTGCCGCGTTCAGGAGGAGATCCGGGCGGCCTGCCTTCGTGCGATCGGCGACATCGATCTTCCGGGCAGCTTTGGGGCTGAGGACGTAGACGGCACCGACGATGTCGCTCTCGACGAGGTGATCACGTCAGGGGAGGGGTCTGAACATGCGCTCGCTGGTCTTGACCACGAAGGAGCGCGGGGCCGCCTGGCAGACGAGGTTGAGACTGTGTTGACCGCGAACCGTCGCGGAGCTCGTACCGTCAGAGGCCGCGGGACAGATGTGCCTCGGTCGGAGCAGCCGCCGATCCTCGTTGGATTTGCGCGCGGCGAAGTCCCTTAACACCGTCTGAGCAACCAGCCTCAACCTGAAATCTCGACCATCACACCATGCGTGCTCGCCGCGCCACAGGAGCTTTTTGCCATGAACAATATGATCATCCCATTCCCGCAGACGCCTCAGTCAGCGCAGCAGCCACCTCGGAAGGCTTTCCCCGTTGCTGGTCGCAGAGCTGCCCAGGATGTGTCCGATATTCGTCCAGCTGCAGGGATGAACCATGCAGAGGATAACGCCCCTGGCTTTTTCGTCGACAGCCCGGTCGCGGCTGTGCTTGAAGCAGCTGGGCACAGCAGGGCCTGCGTCACCCGCATCCGTTCGGGTCTCAGCATCTCATGCTCCTGCGAAACCACCCCGGAGCCTTCTGACGTCGCAGCAAAGACAGTCGGACTGGCGATCAGATTTGCCCGCATCTCGGCGACCCGCCAGTTGCCGATTCCCCCTGGTGTCATTACCGGGCTGGTCGAGCAGGTTGATGCGGGCAATGCTGCCGCCGTCCTGGTGTGGAGGTGGTTGGTACAGCGCGGGCAAATTCCTGAAAGCTGCCCAGCGCGTCCGCGACTGCGCATCGCCTGTGCGCCGTCGTGACGTCAGAATGGAAGAAGCCCTGCCTCTTCCTTTTTGGATCCATCGAATAGCTCCGACTTGGAATTCTCTGCGACGGCTCTCCGCTTCCCAACGATGCGCAGACGCGTGACGCTTGTTCTTGCGGTCGCGCGTCAGGCGTCAACGACCAAGGGCAACAGCCGACGGCATAGCAATCGGCAATGGACACGACGAGCCCTTGGCTTCGGTGCCGATCAGAGCTCGGCGGAGCTTTCACACGCTAACAGAAGGAACTTTTTCGAATGCTGAAGTTCGACCCTCGTTCTCCTGATCAAGGGGCCGCCTTTGAGACAACACTCGCCGCATTCGTGCGCTTGCAGCCGAGATGGAACGGATCAGCCAGGGCACGCCTGTCGAAGAACTTGTGGGAGGACCATCCCCGCTTCTTGATCGGTGGAGCATCTCCGAGCGTCCGGCAGGCTGTCTCGTCGGGCTTGCAAGCGGACATCC